>NZ_JAOBTQ010000001.1:0-600530 GCF_033366695.1 Streptomyces sp. SCL15-4 | reverse complement strand
ACGTACGTCGTCGACGCGAGCGAGCCCCTCGTGACCACCTACTAGAGCGGCGGAAGGGCCCGCCGAAGCGGAGGGTCGTGGGACGAGGGCCGCCGCTCGGCGCACCACGCCGAGGTGCACACCTCGGCGCGCGGGCGAGCACCTCGTCCTGTCCGCGTGTGGTTGTGGCCCGCCGAGCCGGCGGGCCACAACCACGGTCACTCGGCAGAAGCCGTCAGCAGGCGCCGGGCCGCACTGAGCTGATCTTGTCGTTCCAGTAGGGGTTCGGGACCCTCATGTCGACGATCGAGGTGTGGGCGTTCACCGTGAACCTGTCGCCCGAGTAGTTGTTGTCGACGTACAGGCAGAAGGCCGAGTCGGTGAAGTTCTGCACCGACGAGGTCTTGTCCTGCATGCTGCCGCTGGGAAGCGCCGAGACCTTGCCGAGGTCGCTCTCCGATTCCCAGTAGCCGAAGCAGATGTGGGTGCCGTTGTAGTTGGTGTTGTCCCAGAGCACGAGGGCGCCGTCGCAGCTCGCGGCCGGCGCCGCGGAGGCGGGGGAGACGCCAAGAGCCAAGGTCGCGACAGCGCCGCAGGCGAGAGCCGCGAGGGAACGAACGAGCATGGCTGTCCTTCCGGTCAGAGGTGTGACACGTCGTCCCGCCGGAACGAGGAGGGCCTTCCGTGCCACTGGGTCAGTCAGTACACGGCTGAGGCGGGGTCCCGGGTTCACACCTGTCACGGACTGCTGCGCCCCTGCGCGACGGACCTCGGTCACCTCCTGGACGGGCCGAGCGTGCGCGACAGTTCAGGCCGCCTCGGGCCGTACGACGGCACGCAGCTTGCGCAGGGCGTTGTGCTGACGGCTCTTGACGGTGCCGACCGGGACTCCGAGGATGCCGGCGGTCTCCTGGAGGGTGCGGTCGTACAGGTAGATGTGCACCAGCACGGCGCGGTGTTCGGCGGACAGCTTGCGCAGGAGCGGTCGGACCGCGAGGCGGTCGTGCACCGCCCCGGTGCCGTCCGTACCCGAGACCGGATCGTTGTAGGCGTCCCCGACGACCTCCCTCCGGGCGTGGGGCTTGCGCACCCAGTCGATGACCAGGTGCCGGGTCACGGTGAAGAGCCAGCCCCGCACGGATCCCTCCATCCCGAGCAGGCGGTCGCTGCTCCGCCAGGCACGGATGACGGCCTCCTGCGCGATGTCCTCTGCCAGTCCGCGGTCACCCAGCATCTTCTCGGCGTACGAGACGAGACTCTCGCGGTGCTCCCTCATGATGGCGACGAGCAGGTCGGATCGGGACATGGCGGTGAGGGGGATAGCCATGGCGTTGGGAACCATCCTGGTTCTGTGTGAGGCGAGTGGGAAGCCGGGTGTGTGACGGGCCGCTTGCAGTGAACACGTGTGTTCCCCGGCAGGCGGTCGGTTGTTCCGGCGGGACAACGTGTACCGGTCCGTGGCCGGCGAACCGTCCGGCGTCGACACTTATCTGCGACGGGAGCCTCGGCGTGGGTACCATGCGCAACGTCGTCCATATCGAGGGAGTGAACGGTTGTGACCAGCGAGTCAGCCGCCACGCTCCGGTCGCGGTACGTGGTACAGGCCGCATCGGACCTGGAGGAGAACCGCCGCCTGCAGCAGGAGCTGACAGAGCGGATCAAGGTGTTGCAACAGCAGGAGGCCCTCCTGGAGGACATCCTGAGCCTCGCCGAGCGGTACGAAGGGTTCGCGGACCCGTCCCGGCTGCCCGAGCAGATGCAGGACGAGCCCGTCGTCGCGAAGTCGAAACCCGCGTCCCGGGCCGCCTCGCGGCGCTCGTCACCAAAGAGGACCGCTCGGGCGGGCAGGGCGGCGAAGGCGGGCGTGAAGGGGAAGTCGCGTCAGCCTCTGCTCGGTGACCTGCTCGCCGAGCTGCTCGGCCAGTACCAGGAGCCACGCCCGGCGAAGGAATTGCGGGACGAGCTCCTGGAGAAGTACCCCGACCGCGACCCGACACCTCAGGTCGTGCGGAACACCCTTGAGTCCCTTGTCGCCAAGGGCCGCATCCGGCGTCACAAGCAGCAGCGTTCCGTCCTGTACACCCTGGTACGGCCGGGCGGGCGCGCGACGGGCGACGCCGACTGACGCTCATCCGCTCGCCCCGTTGGTGGGTTCCCACCACCGTCTTGGCACGTGTCGGCCAAGACATGTCCCGACGGCGGCGTGCCGGCGCGGTCCGGGGGGAGCAGGCCGGGCCGCGGTTGGGAGCGCGGTGGCCAGGCCTGTCGTGAGGGCGGCGCTTCCCAAGCCCGGCGTCACAGGAAGTCCCAGGCCGTCGGGCCGAACCCCGACAACCCCACGCTGGCCGACCAGCCCCACACCTGGATGGCGTCCGGCCATGCTTGGGCGCCGTCTCACCCTTTCGAAGGGTGATGACGATGGTGCGGGGGCGGAACGGTGATGTCCGGTCTCCCGGGCGAATGAGTGCGTCATGGAGGCCATGTCCTGCCCTCGCTCTTCGGTGGCGGTGCGGGCGTGCGGGAGGAGAGGGAGCGGGTCCCGTGCCGGGGGAAGTAGCACGGGACCCGCCGTCAGGGGGTCACGCGGCAGCCGTGGCGTCGAGGACGACGGGGATGTTGTCGCGCGTGGCCTTGGAGTAGGGGCAGATCTGGTGGGCGTCCCGCGTCAGAGCCTCGGCCGTGGCCTGGTCGACGCCGCCGAGTACCGGGCGGAGGACCGCGGAGAGCGAGAATTCACCGTCGTCGCCGTGGGTGAGGGTGATCTCGGCGGTGATGCTGGTGCTGGTCAGCCGTGTCCCGCGGGTCGCGGCGGCCCGGCGCAGGGCGCCGAGGAAGCAGGCGGCCCATCCGGCGGCCAGGAGTTGCTCGGGGTTGGTCGCGGTGCCGGCGCCGCCCAGCTCCTTCGGGAGGGCGAGGCCCGTCTCCAGAAGACCGTCGGAGGAGCGGACGTGACCGCCGTTGCGGCCCTCTCCGTCGACGTCGACGACGGCGGTATAGCTGACTGCCATGACTGGGGCTCCCCATCTGATGCGAACAGAGCTTCGCCCACCTCTCTTTCGGGACACTTCATGCGTCACCGGTTGAGGCGGTGACGTCATCATGGCAACTCTCTGCATCACCAGTCAAGACGGTGACGCGTCGAGCGGGGCGCGGATCTCCGCCGTGGTCATTCCGAGGACGCCGGGCCGTGCAGCAGGGCTTCGGCGGTGACGTCCCAGTCGACCCCGGCGAGTTCCTGGCCCGCGGGCACGAGCGAGTAGGTGTGCTCCAGCCATGCCGCCAGCGGAGGTATGGGCAGTTCGAACAGCGCCGCCATGTCCCCGGAGGCCAGTTGAAGCCGTGCCGTGGCCCCTTCCTCCAGGCTCGACGGCCACATCCGGACGTCACCGAGGCCGCTCATCGTGTACAGCCCTTGCTGCAGGAGGTCCCGCCCGATCCGCCACAGGACCCGCGGGCCGCCCTCGACGAGCAGCTCCAGCGAGACGGCCAGGGGCAGTGCCGGGTCGTACCGGAACTCGGCTCTGACCGCCTGCCGGGCCGAGACGTCCAGCACGCGCTCGATGTCCAAGGACAGCCGCCGACGACCGTACGGCGCTGATCGGCGGTCCTGTACACCTGGCTGGTTGCCGCTCATGACGGGTGGATCCTTCCCTGCTGCGGAAGCTGGCCGGACCCACTCTCGTCCGCGTGGGATCGCCGTGCATAAGTAACTTGACCGTCGAACACGACCTGGCGTGTCGGTGCTCGCCCTGACCGGCGCCCGCCGGGCGGACCGCTGTCCGCCTCGACGCGCCCCTCCAAGGGCCCCGTCAGGCCGGCTCGGACCGGTGCGCGCCGAGGGCCGCCGACATTAAGTCATTCGACTGTCGTCCCCGGCCCCTGCCTGGACGATGCTGAAACAGCCGCCGGTGACCCGGTGCCAATGGTCGTCGTGCTCGGAGGTGCCAGCCGTGAAACGTACTCCCGTCGTCTTCATCCATGGCGTGTGGTTGCACGCGCTCTGCTGGGAGTCGTGGGCCGCGCGCTTCACCAGCAGGGGCTTTTTCGCCCTCGCGCCCGGCTGGCCGGGGGAGGCCCGGACCACCCCGGACGCGCGTACGTCACCGGAGCCGCTCGGCCGTGTCGGTCTGGACGCGCTGACCGACCACTACGCCGCAATCGTGCGGTCGTTCGACGTCGCGCCGGTGATCGTCGGACACTCGGTCGGCGGGCTCATCGCACAGCACCTCATCACCGCCGATGTCGGCCGTGCCGCCGTCGCCATCGCCCCCGCCCCGATCAACGACATCCCGCTGCCCGCGCCGCCCGGCCGGTGCGACCCCGCCGACGAACTGGTGACCCTGTCGCCGGAACGGTTCCACCACGTCTTCGCCAACACACTCGGAGCGCAGGAGTCCGGCCGGCTCTACGACCGCTACGTCGTCCCGGCACCGCGCCGCCTGCTCGCCGACCTCGGGTGCGCGGGTGCTTCCCGCAGCCCGCGCGCCGTGGCGGACGTCGGGAACGCGGGACGCGGCCCGCTCCTGCTGATCTCCGGTCAGGAGGACAGACTCGTACCGGACGAGGCCAGCCGCGCGGTGTACAAGCAGTACGGTGACACCACGGCCGTCACCGACCTGAAGCAGTTCGCGGACCGCGGCCACTCCCTGGTCATCGACAGCGGATGGCGCTTCGTCGCCGACTACGTACTGGGCTGGCTGGACGGGCACGGCATCCGGGCCCATCCCCCGCAGGGCTGACACGCCGTGGCCGTCACCGCCGCCACCTGCCGCTGTCAGGCGTCCTGGCGGTCGGGCAGCTTGGCCAGGGCGTCGCGCAGTGCGGCGCGGGAGGTGATGCCCAGCTTGGGGAACACCCGATAGAGGTGTGAGCTGACCGTGCGCGGCGACAGGTGCATGCGCGCGCCGATCTCCTTGTTCGTCAGACCGCCGGCGGCCAGGTCCGCAATCCGGCGTTCCTGCCAGGTCAGTGACGCCAGGTGTGCCGAGGAGGCGAGCGGGGACGCTCCGGCGGCCCGTAGTTCGGCACGGCTGCGTTCGGCCCAGGCGCGCGCGCCGAGGCGTTCGAAGGTTCCGGTGGCGAGGGTGAGGGTGAGGCGGGCGGCTTTGCGGCCGTGGACGTGGCGTAGGTGGATGCCGTGGGCGAGGCGGATGCGGGCGAGTTCGTAGGGGAAGGTGGCGGCGGCGGGGTGGGTTTCGGCTCGGTGGTAGTGGTGGTCGGCTTCCGCGGGGTCGGTGGCGGTCATGGCGAGCGCGCCGTGGGTGACGAGGGCGAGACGGGGGGAGATGTCGGGGAGCCGGGCGCGTCGGGCGGCGACGGCGTGGGCGCGGGCTTGTTCGTGGCGGCCGGTGTGGAGGGCCGCCTCGACGAGATCGAGGAGGGTGCGGGGGGCTTGGTGGGCGTAGGGGGTGAAGGTGCCGGGGGGTGTGATGCCGATGGCGTGGAGGTAGGCGGCTTCGTAGTCGCCCTCGGTGAGGGCGGCGGCGGTGCCGGTGGCGTCGGCGATCTGGGTGAGGAAGCCGACGCCGCGCGGTCGGGCCCAGGCGTCGACGGCCGCCTGGAGCCGGCGGGCGCGGTCGCTGTCGCCGCGCATCGCGGCCAGCAGGCCCAGATACCCCCGGGCATGGTGCGCGAACAGCATGTGGCCATGGGACGTCGCCAGGTCCAGGCACCGCTGCCCGGTCCGCTCGGCCTCGTCCCACTCGCCGACCGCCATCTGGTCCAGCGTGATCTGGTGCAGCATCGTCATGCTGGTCGCCATGGCCCCCGTCCCGGACTCACGGTCCAGGGCGCGCTGCAGCAGGGGACGGTACTGGCTGAGGATGTCCACGTGATAGGCGGCGACGCCCAGCCGCGTGATGTCCCACGGCTCGGGATCGCGCAGGGCGGCGAAGGCGTTCTCCACCCGCTCGCGCACTTCGGCGCCGCGCCGCACCACATCCCCCCAGGCGTCCTGGTAGATGCGGGAACGGGCGGGCACCAGATCGCCCAGGGTGTCGAGCAGCGCGTGCGTCCGCTCCCACGCCGCCTCGTCGCTCGCGTACTGGTTGATGGCCAGCAAGAGGTTGATCAGCCGCGTGAGCACCTCGTGCGAGTCCTTGACGCCGGTGTCCCGCAGGTTCTCGATCGCCGCGACGACATGGCGCCGCGAGGACCGTACGTCCCCGTCCTCGTACAGCGCCGCGTAGGCAGCCGCGACCACCGAGGCGGGGGAGTGGCCGCCGTCGGGCGCGGCGCCCGAGCCGACCAGTTGCCGGGCCTGGCCGAGCAGGCCGGCGTGACCGGCGACGAACGCCGCGTCCCCCAGCCGCCTGGACCGTTCCTCCGGCCGCTCGCTCAGCTCCGCCGCGCGGGTCAGCCAGGACACGGCGAGCATCGCGCCGCCGCGCCGGGTCACCGACTCGGCCGCCGCCTCCAACGCCGCCGCGACCTCCTCGTCCGGGTCGACCGTCGCGGCCGCCAGGTGCGTGGCACGCCGTTCCACGTCCTCACGGTGCACCTGGGCGAGCGCCGCGTGCGCGGCGCGCCGTTCGTTGGGGGTCGCCAGCTGGACGACGGTCGAGCGCACCAAGGGGTGCCGGAAGACGAAGTCGCCGTTGAGCGGATCGATGTCCAGCAGGCCGCCGGCCGCCGCCTCGTCCGCGTTCAGCATGCGGTAGCGCGTGCCGCGCGGGTGCCGGACCGCCGTGCCCGCTCCGACGCCGTCCAGGGCGCCGCGCAGCAGCTCCGTACGCACGGCGTCACCCAGCGCCCTGATGCGGTCGCCGTACACCTGCTGGAGGCGCTGGGGCAGCGGGACGCCGGGGTAGCCGGCCAGGGCGGCCCGGTCGTCCGCCGGGCGGCCGCTGCGCAGCACATGGGGCGGCAGCTCCAGCAGGGCGAGCGCGTTGCCCTGGGCCTCGTCGAGCACCAGACGACGGATCACGGGATCCAGCCCGGGATGGCGCAGGTCCAGGAGTTGCTCGGACGCCTTCTCCGGCAATGTGGTCACCGCGAGTTGGGGCAGCGCGGCCGTGTCGAAACCGGAAGGCACGTCGGAACGCAGGCCGACGAGGAGCTTCACCGAGCTGCCGGTGAGCCGCCGCCCCACGAATCCGCACACCTCGATGCTGGGGGTGTCGAGCCATTGGCCGTCGTCGAGCACCAGGAGGAGGGGTTGCTGCGAAGCGGCGAGCGAGAGCACGTCGAGGACGGCGATGCCGAGGGCCATGACCGAGGGAGGTGAGCCCTCGCCGCGGCCGAAAACGACGTCGAACACCTCCCGGTGGTCGTCGTCCAGCCGGTCGATGTGCGACAGCAGCGGGTGGAGGAACTGGTGCAGGCCGGCGAACGGCAGCTGCGACTCGGCCTCCGCGCCGGCCGCCCGGACGACTCGGTGCCGCTCGCCTGCGGCGAGGGCGGCGACGTGCTCCAGCAGGGCGGTTTTGCCCACGCCGGTGTCACCGCGCAGGACGAGGGCTCGGCCCGCGGCGGTTGTCACGAACCCGGACAGCGCCTCCTGTTCGCGCTCACGGCCGACTATCGTCCCGGCGATCGACTCCATGGTCCCCCACTTCCTTCCCCGCCGGACGGGACCGGCTCACACGTTGTGGTCGTCGCTCACACGTGGCGCGCATTCCTCCTCGCCCCGGTGGCGGCCGACCACCCCCCGCCGTGTGCCGACCTCACGCGAAAGACTAGAGGTCTTCAGGGGATTTCGACACCGGGTACGGCCGGACATGTCGTGCCGGTCCGGGGCGGGGGTTTCGACACGTTTGAGTCGGTGTCATGTGTGTTCTTCCGTGCCCACACGGAAGGCCGGCGGCAACACCCGGACCGCTGGGGGACCGCCGCCCGGTCAGGAGGCGCCGAGGCCGTGCAGCAGCGTGTCGACGACGACGTCCGCCGCCTGGCCGGGGCTCAGTTCGGGCCGCTGCCGGGACACCAGGTGCATGAGGTCCGGCAGGAGCGCGCTCGCCCATCCCTCCGGAAGGCCGGGCCGCAGAAGCCCCTCGTCGGCGGCCCGTTCGAGGAAGGCGTCCACCTCGCGGACGGCCGCGTCACGGCGTGCGCGCACGTGCTCCTCGGCGAGCATGCGGGCGAGGTCCACGGGCCAGGTGCGGTTGACGGCGATGATGTTCTCGACGTAGCGGTGCAGGGCCACGGCCACGGGTGCCTCCCGCAACCGGGCGTCCTCGATGGCCTTCTCGATGGCCGTCAGCCGGGCTTCGTAGATGGCGGCGAGGAGGTCCTCACGGGAGGCGAAGCGGCGGTAGACGGTGCGCCGGTCCACACCGGCCTCGGCGGCGATGCTCGCGATGCTCGCACCCGGGTCGGCGGCGAGCATGCGCGCGCCGGTGGTCAGGACGGTTTCGAGGTTGCGTGCTGCGTCGGCTCTCACAGCACGAGTGTACCCGTGCTATGTGGAATCTCAGGCGGCTACCGACTCATGTGTGTGCATAATTGCCCAGGAAGCGCCACTTTGAAGTGACATATAGCTGGGAGAGTGGCATTCTCGGTCGCTACCCGCCACCCCCGTCCGGCGCGTTCTCGGAGAGCCGTTTGAGCTGTGCCACCCAGAGGGTGTTCAGGTGCTGCTTCCACACGGGGGGCAACGCGGCGAGGGACTCCGCGGCGGGACCGCGGACTACGTTCGCGACCACCGCGTGAGTGCCCTCCGCGACAGCGGTGAGCAGCCATGCCTGGTACACCTGCACCCCCGCGCCCACCCCCGACCAGCCGAGCCGACGGGGCGCCACCCGCTCCCCCATGAAGACCTCGAACCGCTGCCCGTGGAACAGCACCTCGTACGTCCTGGCGAGCGGACCGGCCCGCGCCTCGGTGATGCCCGGAACCCACTCCGGCCACCTCGGCACATCGGCCAGCAGGGCGAAGGCCGTGGCGGGCGGCGCGTGCACAACGGCCTGGGCCTGGCAGAAACTGTGGGCCTGCTCGGGCGAGAAACCCGACGGCCAGTGGATGTCCGGGTCGCTGTCGGAGGCGTCGGGCATCCGGTCTTCCTTTCACGCCGCCGTCGGCGGCTCAGGGACGGCCACCGCAGGAGAAGGCTCCGGAGGAGTCGCTCCGCACCAACTGTGCGCGGCACCCACGGACCCGGCATACGTCGAATGACTGAGTGAACGCCATGCGGTCGGCGCTTCCCACCCCTCGTCACTCCTCCCGGCCGAGGTCCAGTCCGGAGAGCGCGTCCCGCAGTGCGGCACGGGAACTGATGCCCAGTTTGGGATAGATCTGGTAGAGGTGCGTGCCGATGGTCCGGTGGGACAGGAACAGCCGCTCCGCGATCTGCTTGTTGGTCAGCCCCGTCGCCGCGAGCGTGGCGATCTGGAGTTCCTGGGCGGTCAGGGTCACGGACCCCGGCCGCGCGGAGGCCGGCGCGGACAGGCCGCTCGCCCGCAGTTCGGCCGCCGCACGCGTCATCCAGGGCTTGGCGCCCAGCCGCTGGAAAGCCTCCATGGCGAGGGTCAGCTGCTCCCTGGCCTCCGTGGTGGCACGCAGCCGCCGCAGCCGTTCGCCGTGGAAGAGGCGCACCCGGGCGGCGTCGAAGGGCCAGCGTTCCGGCCCCGGCAGGGCCAGTGCCCGCTCGAACAGGGCGACGGACTCCTCGCCGGGAGTCGTCAGCGCCTCACAGGCCGCGACCAGCAGTTCCAGGCGGGGCGACAGCTCGGCCATCGCGGACGCGCGCATCGCCGCCGCATGCGCGGCCGCCTCCTGCTCCCGCCCGGTCCGCAGAGCCGCCTCGACCAGGTCCATCGTGCCCCACATGGCGATCGGTACGTAGGGAGCCACGGTTCCGGGCGGGCTGAGCGCGCAGGCGTGCCGGTAGGCGGTCTCGAAGTCACCGTTGCCGAGAGCGGCCAGCGCCCTGGCGTGGCAGGCGAAGAACCGTGCGCCGAGGACCCCGCGGGGCGTGGCCCACCGGACTATCTCCTCGGTCAGCGCGGCGGCGGTCTCCGCTTCGCCCCGCGCAGCGGCCACGGCCGCCCGCACGTACTGGAAGTACCACGCGAAGAACCGGTAGTCGTGGTCCGTGCACAGGCCGAGTCCCTCGGCGGCCAGCTCCGCGGCGTCGTCCCAGCGACCCAGGTGGAAGTAGTCCAGGCCCAGGTGCATCAGCGCGCCCAGATGCCGGCGCACCGGCGAAGTGCCGGCGCGGCCCTGTTCCACCAGCCGGCGGGTGGCGAACCGGAAGTCCCCGAGCCGGTCGGCGAAGACCGAGGCGGTGCCGATGCGGATCACCCGGGTGGGGTCGTCCCCGACGGTGGCGATCAGCTCCCTCAGCCGGGGCAGCGCGGAGGGGCCTGTACGCGCCGGGTCGGCGAAGGTACGCACGATGACCCACAGCAACTCCGGCGGTTCGGGGGTGAGCCGGTCCGTGAACGTCAGCAGCGGCTGCCACCGCGCGGGCTCACCACCGTACCAGCACAGCAGCACCATCAGGTGCAGCGCCTCGACGAGGGCCTCGTCGGAGGCGTCGTAGCCGTGGTCACCGGCCTCGATCGCCCCGACCAGCAGCCGGTAGGCGGTGTCGATGTCGCCGTCCCGGTTGATCAGCAGGAACGCGGACGCGGCCGCCGCGTGCAGCGACTGCCGCCCGGTACCGGGATGGGCCAGGTGGGCTCCCGCCAGCAGACGCGAGGCGTCCTCCAGTTCACCGCTGGAGTCCACGCCCACGTACGCCGCCTCGGCCAGCCGCCGGCTCTCGTCCGCGGCGGTGGGGCTGAGCCCGGCGGCCCGGGTCAGCGCCGTCACCGCGCCGAGCGCGTCCCCGCGGCGAAGCCGGCGCCGCGCCGCCTCCTCCAGCAGGGCCGCGACCGTCGCGTCCGGGCCCCGGGCCGCCTCTCCCAGATGCCAGGCGCGCCGCTCCAACTGGTCGCCGAGCACATCGGCGAGCGCCTGGTGAGTCCTTCTGCGTTCGGATGCGGTGGCCAGCTCGACCACCGCGGAGCCTATCAGCGGGTGCCGGAAGGACAGCCGCCGGTTGTCCGCCGAGACCGTCACCAGCCGGCTGCGTTCGGCGGGGGCCAGATCGTCGATGGCGGCCCGGCCGGCCGCGGCCGCCTCGATCGTGGCGAGGTCACCCGTGCCGTCGAGGGCGGCGATCAGCAGCAGCTCCCGGCTGGGCTCGGGCAGCCCGGCCACGCGCGAGGCGAACATGGCCTGCAGGCGCTCGGTCAGGGGCAGCACGGTGGGTACCGCGGCGAGGGTCGCGCGCTGCTCGGCGGAGAGTGCCACGGGCAGCTCCACCAGCGCCAGGGGGTTGCCGCGTGCCTCCGCGGCGATACGGCGCCTGACCGCGGGGGAGACATCGGGGTGGGCCAGGGCGAGCAGCTCGGCCGACGCCGCGTCATCGAGCGGTGCCAGCCGGTGCTCGGTCAGGCCGCTGGACTCGAAGAAGCTGTCGGAGCCCGCACGGGAGGCCGCGAGGAAGCCGATACGGCTGCCGACGAGCCGCCGTGCCACGAAACCGAGCACGGCGTTGGTCGCCCGGTCCAGCCACGGCAGATCGTCCACGACGAGCAGCAGCGGCGTGTCGGCGGCTGTCAGCCGGAGCAGCAGCAGAACCGCGGTGGAGGTCAGCAGGCGGTCGGGAGCCGGCCCGCCGCCGATGCCGACGGCTACCCGCAGGGCGTCGCGATGCGGGTTGTCCAGGACGTCGAGTTCGTCGAAGAGCGGCACGAGGAGCTGGTTGAGACCCGCGTAGCTGATGTCCGCCTCGAACTGCACACCGGCCGCGCGCAGTACCCGGACGCCCTTGTGTGCGGCGCCCGCCGCCACCGCGTCGAGGACCGCGCTCTTGCCCACCCCGGCCTCGCCCGACAGCAGCAGGGCCGCACCGTGGACCTCGGCGTTGCCGAAGAAGGAGTGGATGAACGACAGGTCCGCGTCGCGTCCGACCAGCCGTGGCGTGGCCGGGCAGACGGTCGAGTCCGGGTCAGTCATCGGGCTGCCTCCAACGGCCGGCGTACGGAGGCCCGGTGCCCTGCGCCGGCCTGCCTGTTCCCGCACCCAGGACCCGTGCACCCCCATGCGATCACCGCAGTCTAGAGGACGCCGGGAGCAGCGCCCCCGGCCGTTCGCGTCGCGGCGGCGGCCCAGGAGCAGCGGGCGTTCCAGCCGGCGTGCAGCGCGACGGCGATCTGCCGCGGCTCCGCCCGGCCGCACACCAGATGTACGGCCGGGCGGAGCCGGCGGGGCGAACAGCTCACGGATGCGGTCGGGGTGGCGGGTGGCCGTTGGCCGGCGCCCGGGTTCAGTGCCGGGGAGATGACCGTTCCGAGCCACCGGTCGTCTTCGCGCCACCGCGTCCCGCATCGGTGCGGTGACCCGCGTCCCACGTCGGCTTCTTCCAGGAGGAGTTCCCGGTGAAGGTCGCCGGTGGCCGGGAGGCGGGCGGCGTCTCAGAGGTGGGCGGCGTCGACGACCGCCTGGGCGAAGACGGTGGGCGCCTCCTGAGGCAGGTTGTGGCCGATGTCCGCGATGGTGCGGTGCTCGTAGGGGCCGGTGAAGTGGCTGCGGTAGGCGGAGCCGTCCCCGGGCGGGGTGAAGGGGTCCAGGGCCGGATCCAGGGTGATGGTGGGGACGCCGATGGAGGGCTGGGCGGAGAGTCGTCGCTCGTAACGGTCGTACCGGGGCTCGCCGTC
The DNA here is from genome assembly GCF_033366695.1 of Streptomyces sp. SCL15-4. Taxonomy (NCBI): domain Bacteria; kingdom Bacillati; phylum Actinomycetota; class Actinomycetes; order Kitasatosporales; family Streptomycetaceae; genus Streptomyces; species Streptomyces sp. SCL15-4. The sequence continues at coordinate 587,907 of NZ_JAOBTQ010000001.1, read as the reverse complement.
GACGAGGCCGATGCGCCAGCGGTAGTTGAAGAGGACGATGGCGGCGTAGTCCGGGTTGCGGAAGGCCTCGGCGGTGCGCTGGTACGTGGCGTCGTCGAAGTTCCAGTTGGGGGAGACGAGGGTCCACACATAGCGGCACAGGGCGAGACGCTCGTCGGGATTCTCCATCGCCTTCTTGCCGCGCTCGGTGGCGAAGTACCACTGGTACCACCAGTTGTGCTCGACGGCGGGAGCGGCCGGCTTCAGCTGCGCCATGCGGTCGGTGATGACGTAACCGCCGGTGGAGACCAGCGCCTTGACGCGGTCGGGCCACAGGGCGGCGATGATGCCGGCGGTGCGCGAGCCCCAGTCGAAGCCGGCCAGAACCCCTTTGGGGATCTCGAGTGCGTCCATCAGGGCGATGATGTCGAGGGCGATCGCGGACTGCTCGGCGGTGCGGGGCGTACGGCTGGACAGGAAGCGCGTGGTGCCGTGGCCGCGCAGGTAGGGAACGATGACGCGGTACCCCAGGCCGGCGAGGAGCGGGGCGACGTCGACGTAGCTGTGGATGTCGTAGGGCCAGCCGTGCAGGCAGATGACGACCGGGCCGTGGTGGGGGCCGAGTTCGGCGTAACCGACGTCCAGGACGCCCGCCTTGACGTGCTTCAGCGTGGGGAAGGTGGTGTGGGTGCCGGGGGTGACGGTGGGCACGGTGGGAGCCGTCCCGCCTCTCGGCTGCCGCGTTGCGGTCGTGGCGGACGCCTGGCTCCGCAGGCCGGTCGGTGCCACGGCGACCGCGCCGGTGCCCAGGCTGACGGCCTTGCTGAAAGTGCGCCTGTTGATCATCCGAAATCCTCCGTCGTGCGTGTCCGGTGACCCTTGCACGCGTCTCGTCACCTATCAAATGGGTGACGTACATGTCGTTCTCTTGCGGAGCTGAGGCGTCCGCGTACGGGCTGGGGGCTCGGAAGCCTTCGTCCCGTGACCCGGTTCGGGCCGCACATACTCTCGCCGGTGGCGAAGCCGGGCACATCAGTCACATGACGGTGCGTCCCGTCGGCAGCGCCGGACGGGTGACGTGCCGCAGGCGGCGCCCGGTGCCCGGGTGCGGTTCCGCAAGAGACGGGACCGGGGGATACGTGTGCCCTCGCGGGCGGTACGGCCGAGGGGCCTCGGTCATTCGACTGAAACGACGTCATCTCTGCCCGGCAGAGGTGGGAGCCGGCGGCGCGCGGCAAGCTCATTTATGAGACGCTTACCGAATCAAGTGCTACATTCAAGTGACACTTGGGTGGCGCGTCCAGGCCATCCCCGAACGCGCGCCAGAGGGAAGAGGGGAAGCGCATGATCACCTACGACCGGCTTTACATCGGAGGTCGCTGGGTCGAACCGAGCGACCCGCGGTTGCTCGACATCGTCTCGCCGCACGACCAGTCGGTGATCGCCCGCGCCGCCCAGGCGCGGCCGGCGGACATCGACCGCGCGGTCGCCGCCGCCCGGAAGTCCTTCGACGGGGGCGCGTGGCGGCTGACCCCGCCGGCCGAGCGGATCGCTGTCCTGCGCCGGTTCAACGCACTGCGCGAGGAGAACGCCAAGAAGATCGCGGAGCTGATCTCGCGGGAGAACGGCTCGGCGGGCTGGTTCACCCGCGCCGGGCAGCCCGGCCTGACCCGCCAGGCCAACGCCTACCTGAAGGCGGCGGAGGAGTTCGCGTGGGAAGAGACACTGGCCCCCTCCGACCCGGCCTCCCCGGTGCGCAGCGTGGTGCGCCGAGAGGCGGTCGGCGTCGTGGCCGCGGTCATCCCGTGGAACTCACCCTTCTCGTCGGCCACCTCCAAAATCATCCCGGCACTGGTGACCGGGAACTCCGTGATCCTGAAGGTGTCGCCGGAGAACTCGCCGAGCATGGGCTTCCTGGCCGAACTGCTGGAGCAGGTGGGCCTGCCCGAGGGTGTGCTCAGCGTGCTGCCCGCGGACCGCGAGACCAGCGAGTACCTCGTGTCCCACAAGGACGTCGACAAGATCGCCTTCACCGGCTCGACACGTGCGGGCCGCCGCATCGCCTCGATCGCGGGCGAGCAGCTGAAGCGGGTGAGCCTGGAGCTGGGCGGCAAGTCCGCGGCCATCATCCTGCCGGACGCCGACCTCGGGAAGGCGGTCGCGGGCCTGAAGTCCGCATCCCTGCTCAACAACGGCGAGTCGTGCATCGCGCAGACCCGCATCCTGGCCCCCCGCAGCCGGTACGAAGAGATCGTGACCGCGGTGAAGGAGTTGGTGGAATCGCTGAAGGTCGGTGACCCCGGCGACCCCGGGACTTTCATCGGCCCGATGATCCGCCCGGACCAGCAGGAGCGCGTGCGCGACTACATCAGGCTCGGCATCGAGGAAGGCGCCCGCCTGGTCACCGGCGGCCCGCAGATCCCCGAGGGCCTGGAGAAGGGCAACTACGTCACGCCCACCGTCTTCGCGGACGTCGACAACTCCATGCGGATCGCGCAGGAGGAGATATTCGGCCCGGTCCTGGTCGTCATCGCCTACGACGGCGAGGACGACGCGGTGCGCATCGCCAACGACTCCGAGTACGGCCTCTCCGGCGGTGTCTGGTCCGCCGACGAGGAGCGCGCCCTGGCCGTGGCCCGCCGCGTGCGCACCGGCACCCTCACTGTCAACGGTGCCTCCGTCGCCTTCGACGGCCCGTTCGGCGGCTTCAAGGCCAGCGGAATCGGCCGCGAGTACGGCGCGGTCGGCATCGGCGCCTACACGGAGTACAAGACCATCACCGTCTGACCCGCGAGGGCGGAACCGCCGACGGCGGCAGGGGGACAGGCCGCTTGCCGCCATCGCCCTCCGACCTGTGGTGGTGCCCCGCGCATGTGTGAACGGAACACACGTGTCTCCACCCGGTGTATCCCCGCAGCGAGCGGAAGAACACCCCGGTCTACAAGGGCGTGGCAGCGTCCGGCCGGGAACGCGCCGGTGGGCAGGCCGACGGCGTGGCTACGCCGGGACCACCCGGTAGCTGAGCGCCGCCCACGGCAGGTTGGACTGCGCGAGCGAGCCGCTGGCCCACGAGGCACCGGTGCAGCCGGTCCCGGAGTAGACCACCACGGAGCTGGAGCCGGAGACGATCTGGACCGACAGGGACGTACCCCCCGACGGGGTGTGGCATGTGCCGAGGTCGTCGAGGTCGACCGTCGTCACCGTGCCGGTCCCGTCGCTGCCCGCGTACAGATAACCGCCCTCCTGAAGGGGAGGCCAGCCGGTGGCCCCGGCCGTCCCGGCACCGAGGCCGATGAGGGCTGCGGCCATGACGGCTGCGGCTGCGCCACCGGTTTTCGTCCTGGGGATGAACATGTGACCCACCCTCTCGTCCGCGTGCCGCCGCGGTTGCGGTGGCACGATGGGTTCGACGTATGATCGGCGCAGATCATTGCACATTGAAGCATGTGTCGAGCAGGGGCAATCCAGCCACACCGGCAGGACGTGTCACACGGATGTGTGCACACCCTCTCTCGGTCGGCGAGGAGATGTGCGCTCCCGTGTGTCACCGGTGGTCGTGCCGGGCCGTCGGTTCCTCCGTCGGCGTACGGCTACCGGCACCGTCCGGCCGCTGTTGCCGGTGATCGCGTCTCTGCCGGACCGGAGCGCATGCTGCCGGACCGGCCGGGAACAGGCAGCCGTCGCAGGGCGAAGGGCCGGAGTGCCCCACTGGCGTCGAACGCGGTCGGTACGTCCCCGGACACGCCGGCCGGCGACCTGAATCACCGAGCCCATGACCTACTGCTCGACTCACTCCGATGTGATCGGCCAGGTCACTCCCGCAGTCACATGACTGATGCGCCGACGCGCGGCCGTGCAGCACAGTTGGGCCGACGTCGTCGCCGTACGGTCCACCGGAACCGAATGCCCGTAACTCGCACACGTTTCCAGTTCACTTCGGAGAGGTCCATGCTCATGCGCTCCACCACCGCTCCAGCGGCGGCGCCCGTTGTGCCGGGCCGATTTCCCCTGCTCGGCCACCTGCCGCAATTGGCCGTCAAACGAGTGGACTTCCTGCAAGCGGTCAGGGCGCAGGGCGACATCGTCAGGATATTCCTCGGGAGTCGGCCGGTGTTCGTCCTGAACTCCCCAGAGGCCGTCCACGACGTTCTCGTCACGCAGGGCAGGAGGTTCGGCAAAGGTCTGCTGTTCGACGCTGCGCGGCCCTTCATCGGGAACGGCATCATCACGTCCGAGCGTGACTTCCACCGGCGTCAACGACGGGCGCTCCAGCCCGCTTTCCACCGTGACAGCATCGCCGCGTGCGTCGGGACCATGACCGGCATCGCCGAGGAACAGGTGTCGGCCTGGAAACCGGGCGAGGTGATCGCCATGGATCTGGTGATGCGCCGGATGATGACGGGCATGCTCGTCGCGACCCTGTTCAGCACCGGACGCCCGGACGGCGCCGGCGGCGTGGCAGAGCTGGGGGAGCGGGTCGCGGAGCACCTGACCACGGTGATGCGCGGCGTTTTCGTGGGCACCGTACTGCCCCCGCCGATCGCGTCCTCACCTCTGCTGGGGCACCGCAAGTACCTGTCCGCGGCCGCGGCGCTGCGCGAACTCGCCGACACCGCCGTCCGGCAGGCTCGCCAGGACCCCGCCGACCGCGGCGACCTGTTGTCGATCATGTTCGCCGGCACCCCCGGCAATCCGCGGGGGATGACCGACGCGGAGGCCCGTGACGAACTGCTGTCCCTGCTCATGGCCGGTGTCGAAACCACGTCGACCACCCTGTCCTGGGCGCTCCACGAACTCGGCAGGCGTTCGGAGATCACCGAGCGGATCAGAGCCGAGTGCGATGCGCTGCCCGCGGACGTCCTGCCCAGCGCGGCAACGCTTCCCTTCACCGACCGGTTCCTTAGGGAGGTGCTCCGCCTGCACCAGCCCAACTGGTTGCTCATGCGGCGCGCGTCGGAGCCCGTGCGAGTCCGCGGTGTCGACCTCCCGCGGGGGGCCGAGCTGATCTACAGCGCAGTGACGATGCACCGGGATCCGGCGAACTTCCCGGATCCCCTGCGCTTCGATCCGGACCGGTGGCTCAGCCGTACCGAGAAGGATCTTCCACCGGGCGCCTACGTCCCGTTCGCGCTGGGCAACCGGAAGTGCATCGGGGACCACTTCGCGATGACCGAGATGCTGGTCGTCCTCCGCTCGATCGTCTCGCGGTGGCGGCTGCGGCCGGTCGCGGGGCGCCGGGTCCGGCCGGTTGTCCAAGCGCTGATCCGGCCCAATGCGCTGCCCATGCGTGTCTCACCCTGGCCGGCCCGCTGAGCCGGCCCCCCTTCTGGAGGTGCGCCCCACCATGACATCGACGGCAGAGGCGGCCATGCCCGCGACCGAGTCCGTGACCGAGGACGATTCAGGGCCCCCGGCCCCGGTTCCCGTCCCTTTCCCCCGCCGGATCAGTGCGGACTTCCGGCCCGCCCACGAGCGCCACCTCGCCTGGCCGAAGTCCTTCGGCTTCCTGTCCTCGAAAGAGGAGGAGACCCACCACCTCAAGGGCCAGTTTCCGCTGATAGCGGCCATGTTCTATCCGAACGCGACCGGAGACGAACTGGACCTCGGGGTCGACCAGCAGAGCTGGTACTTCCTGTTCGACGACGCACTCGACGAGCAGTGGGGACGGTCGCCCGAGCGGGTCCGCCACCTCGTCGAACTCGTCAAGGAGGGCATCGGCGGTGAGGCGTCCCCACTGCCCCTGGCCGGTGCGTTCGCGGACATGCGACGCCGCAGCTGCCGGGACATGCCCGGGGACTGGATCCGGCGGTCGGCGGCCCACTGGTCCTCCTACCTCGACCACCATGTCCACGAAGCGCTCAGCCGGCAGACCGGCACCCCCATGCCCCTGAGCACGTATCTGCGCGTCCGGCGCCACACCATCGGCGTGGCACCGGTCATCGATCTCGCCGAGCGCCTGTCCTCGTGCGTCCTCCCGGACCACCTGTACACGCTGCCGCACCTGTCGGTCATGCGCGAGATGACGAAGACGTTCATCATCTGCGACAACGACATCGTCTCCCTGGACAAGGACGCGGCTCTGGGGGAGCGGAACAACCTCGTGCTCTGCCTGGAACGGGAGTACGGGATCTCCCGGCCGCGAGCGATCGGGAAGGTCCTCCGCCGCCAGGACGAAGCCCTGCAACTGTTCACCGGCGCCCACCGCGCCCTTCTCGGTGCGACGGCCACGAGCCACCTCGATCCGGCCGAACACGACCTGCTGCGGCGCTATTGCACCGAGGCACTGCAGACCACCATCCGCGGCGCCTCCGACTGGCACCACGCCTCCACCCGTTACCGCGTATAGGCCGACGCGGACCACCACGACAACAGGGCCTTCCCGGGATCGACACAGTTGAGGAGCATGCAGCATGCCCGATCGGCGTCCAGCGTCCTTCGTAGCCTCCGAACGGGACCGGACCTGCCCGTTCGACCCGTCCCCGGACCTCCTGCGCATGCGCGACGAGGGCACCCCGCAGCGGCTGCGCGTCGTCCACCCGGTGCACGGCGAGATCGAAGCCGTAGTCCTCACCAGGTACAGCGACGTCCGGGCCGCCTTCGCGGACGAACGTCTGGTGACGGGCAACGGCATCGATCCGACGCTGCCGCGTACCCTGTTCAACCACCCGGGCTTCCTGCCCGCGTACAGCGGTCCGGATCACACCCGCCTCCGCCGCATGCTCATCGGCAGCTTCACCGTCCGTCGGATCGAGCGACTGCGGCCCGCGATCGAGTCGATGGTCCGCGACCACCTCGAGGCCATGGTGGACCACGGCCCCGTCGTCGACCTGGTCGAGGCGTTTGCCCTGCCCATCCCTTCACTGGCGATCTGCGAACTGCTCGACGTCCCGTACGAGACACGGTCCATTTTCCAGCGCTGCTCCCAAGTGATCATGGACGGGACGGCCGACGCCGACCGCCTGGTGGCCGCCTCGGCCGAACTGAACGCGGCCATGGCGGAGATCGTCACCCGCAACCGGGCCACGCCCGGAAGGGGAGTGCTCGGCACGATGGTGCGGGAGCACGGCGCGGAGCTCACCGACGACGAACTCATCGGATTCGGAACCACCCTCCTCGTCGGGGGACACGAGACCACGGCGACCATGCTCGCCCTGAGCGTGCTGGCCCTGCTCCGCCATCCGGACCAACTCGCGTCCCTCCGCGACGACCCCACAGTCGCGGGGACGGCCGTGGAGGAACTCCTGCGTCATCTCGCCGTCCCGGCACCGCTCCTGCGCACGGCCGTGGCCGACATCGACCTCGACGGCAACAGGATCGACGCGGGCGAGCACGTATTGCTCTCTCCGTTGACCGCGAACCGTGACCCCGGCCTCGTCCCCGAGCGCCCCGACGACCTCGACCTCCACCGCCGCCCGGTCGCCCAGCTGTCCTTCGGCTTCGGCGTCCACCAGTGCCTCGGCCAGCAACTGGCCCGATTGGAACTGAAGATCGCCCTGCCGGCCCTGCTCCGCCGCTTTCCCACCCTCCGACTCGCCGTTCCCGAAACGGCCCTCCGCTTCCGCCAGGGCTCAACGGTCTACGGCGTGGAGGCACTCCCGGTCACCTGGTGACCACCGAGATGTCCCCGCGCCGGTGGATCACACTTCCGCGGTGACCCCGTTCGGTTGTCGGCGGCCCGCTCGACCAGCTTCAGGCGCACGGCTTCACCCCGGCTGACCTGGAACGGCGGTTGTCGCGGGCCCTCGGAGCAGGTGCGGGCCAGGTGGGCCGCGGCCGGCGTTCGCTGACGGCCGCCCTCTGCGCCGACGACTCAGCCCCCACCCGGGTACGGCTGGACGTGACCCGCACCACCCACATCGGCTACGGCGCGGTGCCCGCCTCTCAGGACGTGGGGGAGGAGTCTGTGGGGTGGCAGGCGTGGGCCGGGCCCGTGCTGGGCGTGGCGGAGCCGGACGCGTCGGACTCAGAAATCGACGGGGTCGCGGAGAAGAGGGCACGTCATGCAGTGACCACCGCCCCGGCCTCGGCCCAGTTCCGCGCCGACGATCGTGACGACCTCGACACCGGCTTTGCGCAGCAAGGCGTTCGTCTGGGTGTTGCGGTCGTAGGTGAAGACCACTCCGGGTTCGACCGCGACGGCGTTGTTGCCGCTGTCCCACTGCTGGCGCTCGGAGGCGTAGACGTCCCCGCCCGTCTCCACGACACGGAGTTCCGGCAGACCGAGCGCCTTGGCGACGACATCCACGAAGGGAGTGGTGCCTTCGTCGATGACGTCGAAGCCGGGTGGCTGGTCGGCGGGACGCAGGGAGAAGGTGTGCACCGAGTCCATGATCTTGGGATAGAGCGTGACCAGGTCCCGGTCGGCGAAGGTGAAGACGGTGTCCAGGTGCATGGCCGCGCGGAGCCTGGGCATGCCGGCGACGATGACGTGCCGGGCGGCACCGCGCCGGAACAGGGTGGCCGCTACCTGGGTGATGGCCTGGCGGGAGGTGCGTTCGCTCATTCCCATGAGGACGACTCCGTTGCCGACCGGCATGATGTCGCCGCCTTCGAAGGTCGCCTGGCCCCAGTCGAGTTCGGGGTCGCCCCACCACACGGTCGAGTCCTTGAAGTCGGGATGGAAGGTGTAGACCGCCTTCATCAGCAGGGTCTCGTCGTGCCGGGCCGGCCAGTACAAGGGGTTCAGGGTGAGGCCGCCGTACAGCCAGCAGGTGGTGTCCCGGGTGTAGAGGGTGTTGGGCAGCGGCGGCATCAGATACTCGCGTGCGCCGGTGGACTCGAGGGCGAGCGCGAGGTAGCCGGAGCGGAAGTCGGGGGGCAGGTCGGTCGTGGCGAGACCGCCGATGAGGTAGTCGGCGAGGCGGCGCGGCTCAAGGGTGTCCAGGTAGGCGCGGGTCCCTTCGATGAGGCCGATGCCGACCTGGTTGGCGGTGATCTTCCGGTCCAGCAGCCATGCCCGGGCCTCGGGCATGGCCATGGTCGCCGCCAGCAGGTCGTGCAGCTCGATGACCTCCACACCGCGCTGCCGCAGTCCGGCGACGAAGTCGGCGTGGTCACGCTGGGCGTTCTCCACCCACATCACGTCGTCGAACAGCAGGTCCCCGGAGTTTCCCGGGGTCAGGCGCCGGTGCGCCAGGCCGGGCGAGCACACCAGTACCTTGCGCAGCCGGCCGACCTCGGAGTGGACTCCCGGGGCGGGCTGGGGAGCGGTGTCGTTGCTGGTCACGGTGACCTCCCTGGAAAGCGCGCGTGCGCAGGACGAGACGGTGGGCCGGTCAGAGACTGATCCAGCCGACCGCGAGGGCGATGACGCCGAGCACGGCACCGGCGACGGAGACGGCGAGGATGACGAGTTCGCGTGCGGTGAAGGGCTGCCGGCCCTGTTCGCGGCGGGCCATCACGAACAGGACGGTCGCGGGCGCGTAGACGACGAAGGAGACCAGGACGAACTTCAGGCCGGCCGCGAACAGCAGAAAGGCCGTGTAGAGCGTGGCGAGGACGGCGACGGCGAGTTCGCGCCCGGACGTCCGGCCGCCGACGGTGAGCGCGTCGGAGCGGGTGCCGATCTTGAGGGCGAACGCGGCCGCCAGAAGGTACGGGATCAGGGACAGCGCGCTGGTCAGGTCGAGCGCGAAGTTGAAGGCGTCGTCCGAGAACGCGGTGACCACCAGCACGACCTGGATGAGGAGCGAGGTCATGAACAGGGCGGGCACCGGCGCGTCGACGGAGTTGACGCGCCGCAGGAAGCGCGGCATGTCGTCGTCCTTGGCCGCCACGAGCAGGACCTCCGCCGCCATCAGCGTCCAGGCGAGGTAGGCGCCGAGCACGGAGACGATCAACCCGACGCTGATGAAGACCTTGCCCCAGGTGCCGACGGCCGCCTGCAGGACCCCGGCCATGGACGGCTGCCGCAGGTCGGCGATGTCACCCATCGGCAGGATGCCGTAGGACACGATGGTCACCGAAGCGAAGATCGCGAAGACGCTGAGGAAGCCGAGGACGGTGGCCTTGCCCACGTCGGAGCGGCGCTTGGCGTGCCGGGAGTAGACACTCGCACCCTCGATGCCGAGGAAGACGAAGACCGTGGCCAGCATCGTGCCCCGGACCTGGCCGAAGAGAGAACCGGCGTAGTCCGCGCCGTGGAAGTTGGCGGCGAAGACGTCGGCCCTGAAGTACACCAGGGCGAGGACGACGAAGAACAGGATGGGGACGAGTTTCGCCACGGTGACGATCTTGTTGATCGCGGTGGCCTCCTTGACCCCGCGCCGGATCATCCAGAAGAACGCCCATAGCCCGATCGAGGAGAGTACGACGGCCAGGGCGGTGTTCCCCTCGCCGAGGGCGGGCCAGATCGCGCCGACCGTCGACATGATCAGCACCCAGTACGTCACGTTGCCGACGCAGGCGCTGGCCCAGTAGCCGAACGCGGAGAAGAAACCCAGGTACTCGCCGAAGCCTGCCTTCGCATAGGCGTACACGCCGGCATCGAGGTCGGGGCGGCGCACCGCCAGGAGCTGGAAGGTGAAGGCCAGCATCAGCATGCCCGCGCCGGCGACGGCCCAGGCGATGAGCGCACCGGCCACGCCCGTCTCCTCGGCGAAGCGCCGCGGCAGGGAGAACACCCCGGCACCCACCATGGAACCGACGACCATGGCCGCCAGCGTGAACAGCGACAGCTTGGCGGCCGGAGCGTCTTGCTGGTCGGCTTCGGTAGCGGTGACCTGCGACATGGCGTCCCTCTGGTGAGTACGACACGAACAGCACCACTCTGGCCCAGATCGCGCGTTGCCTCACCTTGTAGCACCATATTTCTGGTCTGTACCAGAATTGGCCGGGCCCGTGCTCGCTCCGTACTCGCATCACCGTGGAGGTCGCCGTGTGGGAACCCAGCATGATCGACGATGACGCCGCGTCGTCCCGGACCGCACGCTCGCGCCGCAGATCGATCATGTACGGCGTGGGTGCGGTGGTCACGGGTCTGCTGACCGTCGCCTCCTGCGGCACCGACAGCGGCAACGGAGGCGGCGCCACCTTCACCCCCACGCCGACCGCGCCCGCCACGTCGAACTTCTCCGGCGGCGTCCCGTCCGCCATGAGGTCGTGGGCGGAGTCGAAGAAGGCGGAAGCCAGCGCCTCCGCCTCCGCCCGGGACGCGTCGGCCTCCGCGCGCGCGTCGGAGTTCGAGGCATCCGTGTCCGCGGACACCGAGCGCGCCCGCGCGGAGGCCGAGAAGCAGCTCGGCAAGGTCCACGGACGGGGCAACGCCACGAACGACGTCTCCATGACCGGCGTTCCCCTGTCCCGGACCAACAACGTGCGCGCCCTCCTCGTCACCATGACCAACCGCACGGACAAGAACGCTTCCTTCGCGGTGCAGGTCGACTTCAGCGACTCCGACGGCAAGGTCGTGGAGACCGTCGTCGTGGGCGCGCAGAACGTCAAGCCGGGACAGAAGGTGGAGCGCTACGCCATCAGCCGCAAGCCTCCCGAGCCGCATCTGACCGCCAGACTCGCCAAGGCGCAGAGGTACTGAGAACGCGACACCGCCCGGGCCGGCCGAGGCCGATCCGGGCGGTGTTCCGCAGGTCCGAGAAGCGCATCCTTGTCCCCGCCGACCCTAGGACGTGTGGGACTCGAACCCGCCCTCAATGGACGAAGAGGGTGTACGAGTCCGCCCTGGCGACTCCACTCAGCGGCGCGTCTCGATCCACCAGGCGATCAGTCCGACGACGTTGGTGCCCGCCGCGTACGAGGCGCCCCGCAGCGCGTTGAGAGCCGCCATGCGGCGGCAGCGGTGGAGCCACCGCGCGACGTGTTCGACCTGTGCGCGAAATCCCTTGGACGCCTGGGATCCAGACCCGTTGAAGCTCATGCCGAGCCAACTCCTTCCGCGAAACCCTGCTCGATGAACGCATGGGTTGGGGCCCCAAAGCGCCCGTGGCGGCGCTGAGTTGATTACACGGCACCGCACCGACCGGCGTCATCACATCTGAAGGGAAATTGAGCATCACGATCCGGCGGCAATCGGACACGTATCGTGGTGGCCTGAAAGCGTGGGCAGCGGCCGAACGATGGGACCACGGGCAGCCGGGAGCACTCTTGACGGCACCGTTGTCGGTCAGCGTGAGTCCATGGACGGACGTGGTGAAACACCGTGGCCGTACGGCCGGTGACCGGAGAAGGGGCCTGGGATGAGATTGCTGCTCGTCGAGGCCGACAACCATGTCGCCGCGCTCCTGCCCACGGTCCTGGCGCGGCACGGCTTCGACGTCACCCGCGCCCGCGGCGGCGAGGAGGCCCTGCGGGCACTCGCCGCGGACGCAGGCGGCTTCGACATCGTCCTTCTCGATGTGGACCTGCCGGACCAAGACGGCCACGAGGTCTGCGGCGAGATCCGCAGGCGCACCAGCATCCCGGTGATCATGGTCAGCGCGCGTTGGGACGTGCGCTCTCGTATCCGCGGCCTCTACCTCGGCGCCGACGACTACATTGCGAAGCCTTACCACACCGGGGAACTGCTCGCCCGTATCCACGCCGTCAGCCGGCGCTCCGTCCGCCGGGACGCAGCCGGCGAAGGCGAGACCGAACTGCGCCTCGGCCAGGTGCACATCGACCTGGAGACCCGTCAGGTCGGCGTCAATGGTTCGACCGTCCATCTGACACGCAAGGAGTTCGAACTGCTCGCTCTCCTCGCACGGCGTCCCGGAGTGGTCGTCACGCAGGAGACGATCCGGAGCGAGGTGTGGGGGGTCACCAGCCCGGGGCAGGGTGGGCGCACCTTGTGGGTGCATGTGGCGTCCCTGCGTTCGAAACTCCGTGTGCCCGATCTGATCGAGACCGTGCGCGGCGTCGGCTACCGGCTCGTCGTCCGGGACGCGTAGCGGGGAGAGGCGCGCAGGCCTCGGCCGACAGCCCCGTAGGACAAAGGCGACTTGTTCGACGCGACGGTCACGCGGATCGGCAACGTCCACCGCTCTGCGTGCTCCGCGACGGAGCCGCTTGGTCGATCCGGACTTTCATGCATTCACCGCGACAAGGCCGCCGTCGATACCGAAGCAGACGATCCCGTTCGCCACTCTAGGCGTCTCGAACGACTTCCTCACGTGGAACACCCACCGCTGGTTCCCGGTTTTCGCGTCAATGGCGTACAGCGTTTCGTTACTGCCGTCATAACCACCGCCGAAGTACACGGAGCCACGTGCCACCGCCGGCTCTCCCTCTGCCGCTACCGCCTTGTATTTCCATTTCTGCTCTCCCGTGGCGGCATCGACGGCGTGAAGTCCGTGATCATCTCCAAAATACACGGTGCCATCCGCCACGGCCGGTGGCCATTTCGATTCTGTTCTGATATTCCAGCGCTGATCTCCTGTGCGGACATCGACGGCGTGCAGCACGGTGCCGCTCGCGATGTACACGATGTCGCCCGCCACCACCGGTGAAGTGTCCGCCGATTCGCCTGCTCCATAACTCCAGCGTTGTTTGCCAGTGGCCGCGTCGATGGCATACAGGTGGTGGTCGGCGCTTCCGATGTACACGGTGCCGTCCGCCACGATCGGTGACGATTTCGATGCGGCTGTGGTGAACTGCCACCGTCGCCTGCCTTCGGCGGCATCAATGGCGTACAGCGTGTGGATGCCATCGGGGCAGGAGGCGAACACTGTCCCGCGCGCCGCGGTAAGCGACGAGATGCTCTCGTCCGTCGGGTGTTTCCAGCGCTGCTTTCCTGTGGTGACGTCAACGGCGCGCAGCTCCCTCCCCGCGCCGACGTACAGGAGCCCATTGTCCGATGCCGGTGCCGAGGGAGAGTAATCCTCGGTGTCGAACTTCCAGGCCAATTTACCGGTCGCGGCATACAAGGCGTAGAGGAAGCGATCACCGCAGCTTACGTAGACGCGCTGCCCCGACAGGAGAGGCGGCGAAATCATGCTGTCATCCGTCGGGAAAAGCCACCGCTTCTCTCCGGAGGTAGAGTTCACTTTGTCGGGCGGGGCGCTGCTCTTGCTGGGGCTGACGTTCGGAGAGGCCTTGCCTCCCTTGCTGTCGACGATTTTTGTGGCGGCGTAGGCGATTCCCGCGACTCCCATTCCGGTCAGGCCGATCAAGGCCTGACGGCGGGACACCGGTCCGGCGGTACGAGCGGACGGGGTGCCGGGCGGACGGGGCCCCGCCCCTGGGTCCTCGACGTCCCGCGACGGATGGATCCCGATCCCCTCGTCCTCGATGTCCCGCCACAGATCGGAATCGTAGGGAATTCCGGAGACCGTGCCCGGCTCCGAGTCGGCCTCATGCGGCGGCGCCGGACTCGGAGCCTCTTCCCCGGCGGAGGCCGATCGCGGTTCCAAAGCGGTGTCCGGGGCCGGCCGGAGCCGGGACGGCCCGGGAGGCGGGGCCGGTGGTGCGGCCGCGCGGTTGCGGCCCAAAGCGATGAGCCCTCCGGTGTTGCGGTTGCGCTGTTGTGGAAGGGGCCGGGCCTTCGCAGCCAGCGTGCGGTACAGGTGCCGGTAGAGGCTGTCCATGTCGATCGGATCCGGCGCTCCCGGGATGCCCTTCACCAGTGCGCTGATCAGCTCGCCGGTGAACGCGGTGTAGGGCTCGCCGGGAGGCGACAGCGCCGTGCGTGTCTCGGCGGAGGCGGTCAGCAGGCAAGTGCCCTCGACCATCGCGTGGTCGGCGACGTGGTCGCTCGCGCTCATTCGGCCCACCAGCGCCCGCCCGCTGTAGCAACAGTCCAGGACCACCACGGTGCGCCGGGCGCCGCCCGCAGGGTCCAGTACCGCCCGGCGGAGATACTCGTATCGCAGTGCCGTGTACTCGCGTTCGCGGTCCGAGTCAGGCAATGCCAGATACAACTCGTCCGTGTAGGGGTCGGTCAGACCGTGACCGGCATAGTAGACGAAGAGCGTGTCCTCGGCCCGCTCCACGGACCGCCGTACGGCGTCCAGCACCCGACCGGCACTGTCCGGCTGCGACAGCACGGTGCACCTGTCGGCGGGCAGTCCCCACACCTCGGCGTCGGTGAGCGCCTCACGCAGCCCTTTCAGGTTCCCGGAGACCGCCGGCAAGTTGTCGAGGTGCGCATAGGTGTGCACACCCACCAGCAGGGCCACCGAACGGTCCGGGTCAGGCAGCAGCGACACCGGTCACTCCCCGTTGTCGCGGTACGGTTCCGAGTCGCCGCCGCCCTCGCCGGAGCCCAGGATCCGGAGGATCCTCTCGACGTCTTCCGGCGAGGCGTCCCGTACGGTGACGGCCACGCCGTCGCGTTCGAGCCGTACCTCGGGCGGGTTCCGGCGCGAGCCACGCCAGGCGGCCACGGCGACCAACAGGTTGCCCAGTGCGATGGTGTTGCCCAGAACGATGTTGACGGTGTCCAGTGCTCCGCCCATGTGGCCCGCTTCCGGCGCGGCGGATGCGGTGGACACCTTTGCGTGGCCCCGAAGGTCCGGGTCCAGGACCAGCCACCGATGCAACGATGCCGCGTGATCGGAGTGCTCCCCGGCGGTGTTGCCCGATCTGCCTGTGAACGTCAGCCGAACGCGCACCAGTTCGGTCTCCTTCGATGCCGTCATCGCTACTCGTCAACCGTTAGTACAGGTACAGCGAGCGGTGGCGCAACCACGGGTCCGCCTCCCCGGAGAGAGCACTCGACGAACTCGTCGGCGCGATCGGCATCGGAGCCGTACACCACGGAACCGGCTGACCTGGTCGCCATTCGTTGCGCCGCCGGCGACAAGACCGCTCGGGGCCCGCGCTGGATAGTCTGCCTCCATGGGTGAGGGGACCGAGGACATCGGTGTGGAACTCGACAGCCGGAGCTGGGGTGCCACACGCTCCTGGGTGAAGGAGCAGCTGTCCGAGGCAGAGCACATCGAAGACGTCGTGCGGCTGCGCGGCGGCTGGACGTCCGAGATACGACGCCTGGATCTCCGCGGCCCGGCCGGTCGGCGCTCACTCGTCCTGCGGTCCTTCGGCAAGCCGTTCTTCGTTCGGCACGCGGAGGGCCTGCTGACCCGTGAGGCGGCCATCCTGCGCCTGCTCGGTGACACGGACGTGCCCGCGGCCACGCTCATGGCGGTGGACGCGACGGCACAGTACTGCGATCACCCCTCCTTGCTGATGTCCCTCCTGCCGGGGACCGTACGCCTGGACGATCCGGGCGCTGATGACCGCGCCGAACTGCTGGCACGGCAACTGGTGCGCATCCATCGGCTGCCGGTGACCGCGCGGCAACGGCCTCGCCCCTATCAGGCCTGGACCTCTCCCGAGCGTGTGACCCCACCGGCGGTCACCGAACGGCCCGAGCTGTGGCAGCGGGCCGTCGACGTCATCCGTCGCGAGCCTCCGGCCTATCAGGGCCGCTTCCTGCATCGGGACTTCCATCCGGGCAACGTCCTCTTCACGGACACCGACGGTGGTCTACGGATCAGTGGCATCGTCGACTGGGTGGAGACCTCCTGGGGTCCGGCCGACTTGGACGTGGCTCATTGCTCGACGGCCCTCGCCCTGTTGCACGGGGTTCCCGCGGGCATGCGCTTCGCCGATCGGTACGTCGCTGCGGGAGGCACCCTGGCCGCAGACGGCCCCTCCCGTCTCTACTGGCGGCTGCTGGACGCGCTGGGCTTCGCTCCGGACGCCGAGAAGGTCGCCGTTCCCTGGCGCGAACTGGGCCGCGAGGACCTGACGGCCGGTGTCCTGACGCAGAGGCTGGAGGGATACATCGCATCCCTCTTCGACCGCTATGGGTGAACCGTCGTTGCCGACGCGCACGGTGATCTGGCCGGGGGTGACCGTGGTGAACGGACTGTCGGCTGCCGTGCGGGGCCTGGACCGGGGCCTGCGGTCGCTCACCTACTGCCGATGACGCCGCGCCGCGCGGAGGCCCGGCAACCAAGCAGGGCGCTCTGTACGGTTTTTCCGGCGTGTGGTTAAGGTGCAGCCATGAGCAACCAGGCCCCGACCTTGGAGGACGTCGCCCGTGCGGCAGGTGTGTCCCGGGCGACCGTCTCCCGGGTCGTGAACGGTGTCCGCAACGTGGACCCGGGCATCCAGCAACTGGTGCACCGCGCGATCGAACGTACCGGCTACGCCCCCAACCGCGCCGCCCGCTCGCTGGTGACCCGGCGTGCCGAGACGGTCGCGCTCGTGGTGTCCGGTGCCGGCGAATTCCCCGAAGACACGCAGGACGCCTTCGCCGCCCGGGCCTGCGCCGACCCCTTCTTCGGAAGGGTGGTCTCCGGGGCCGTCGGCTTCCTGCGCCCGCGTTCCATGCACCCGGTACTCATGTTCGCCGAATCGCGTGCTGACCGGCACGAGGTGCTCGACTACCTGAGGCAGGGCCGCGCCGACGGCGCGCTCGTCGTCTCCACCCACGCCGACGACCCGCTGCCCGCGATGCTGGCCGGGGCCGGACTGCCGGCGGTGCTGTTCGCCCGCCCGGCACGCGACGTCGGCCTCAGCTACGTGGACTTGGACCACCGGGACGGCGGACGGCTCGCGGCGGAACATCTGCTGGCGCGGGGCCGTCGCAGACCGGCCACCGTCTCCGGCCCGCTCGCCGTTCCCGCGAGCCGGGAGCGGCTCGCCGGCTTCCGCGACACGTTGGCCCGCAACGGCCATGCGTTCGTGCCGGCCGCCGAAGGCGGTTTCACCTTCGACAGCGGCATCGCTGCCATGGAGCGCCTGCTCGACGAACACCCGGACGTGGACGGCGTGTTCGTCGCCAACGACCTCATGGCCCAGGGCGCCTGCCAGTTGCTGCGCGAGCGGGGCAGGCGGGTGCCGCACGACGTGGCGGTGATCGGGTTCGACGACTCGGGGATCGCGCGTTCCTGCGTTCCCCCGCTGACCACGATCCGTCAGCCGGTCGAGCGGATGGCGGCGGAGATGGCCCGGCTCCTCGACGAACACATCCGCGAGGAACGCACCGATCCGACGTCCGTCGTCCTCGAACCCGAACTGATCGTGCGCGGGACCGCCTGAACCGGTCGTGAACATCGGTCCGGCCGGCGGACACTCCGTGGTGGGCAGGGAGCCGGAACGGCTTCCGCCGAGCCCGCTCCCGCGGCGGGAGCAGGCCGAGGGCCCGGCCGGCATCCGCGCGTGACGCACGGTCGCGGCCTGCGGGCCGGAGGCGGCACACGGCCAGCGGCTGGTGAGGTCTCCGTCGGCGGCGCCGGACGCCGGTGTCCCGTAGTCCTCCCGGCTCGGCGCCGTGACCGGCTCGCTCCGCGACAGGAGCGCGAGGGCGGCCCGCGCCGCGCCGACCGGAAGGAGTCGGTGACACGGACGGCCCAGGAGCGGACACGAAGACGCCGGGGAGAGCGCGTTCCGGAACCATGCCCGGCAGTCATGCCTCGGTCAAGCAGCCGTACCGGCTTCGGTCGCACCGGGTGCGACGCCGGCGGGCGGGACGCGGCTACCGGGCGGAGGAACCAGGCGCGGGTGTGGGGACGGGCCCGCGGTTGTCGGTGCCGCGGGCCATACTCGTGCCGCGGCGTCACCGTGGCGCCGCGGTACGAGGGGAGCGAGATGGCCGAGGTGCTGGTCTTCCACCACGGGTACGGACTGACCGCCGGCGTTCGCGAGTTCGCCGAGCGGCTTCGACGGGCCGGACACACCGTCCACGTTCCCGACCTGTACGAAGGGCAGGTGTTCGACAGCCTGGAGGAGGGCATCGGCTACGCCGAGAAGGCCGGGTTCGACACGATCACCGCGCGTGGAGCCGCCGTCGCCGAGAAGCTGCCCGCGGAACTCGTCTACGTCGGGTTCTCGCTCGGTGTCCTGCCGGCGCAGAAGCTGGCCCAGACCCGCCCCGGTGCGAAGGGCGCGCTGTTGCTCGAGGCATGCCTCCCGGTCGCGGAGTCCGGCGGCGCCTGGCCCCAGGAGGTCCCGGTTCAGATCCACGGCATGGACGCGGATCCGTTCTTCGCCGGGGAGGGCGATGCCGACGCGGCCCGCGCACTCGTCGAGGCGGCGACGGACGCCGAGCTGTTTCTCCACCCCGGCGACAGGCACCTGTTCACCGACAGCAGCCTGCCGTCCTACGACGAGCAAGCCGCACAGCAGGTCACCCGACGGGTGCTCGGCTTCCTCGACCGCGTCAAGTAGGTCCGGTCCCGCTCACTGGTGATGTCGACGCGGCGGCAGCCGGACGCGCCGGTGACGTCGGTGGTGATGGCGCCGGCTCCTTCGCGGAGGAGGGCTCCGGCCTCGGCGGCGCTCCGGCCGCGCGCCGGGTCGGCGACGACGGCCTTGCCGCGCAGCCTCCTGGAGCGCACGTCGTTCACGGCCGTTCCCGGGTGCGGCGCCGGCCGGACGGCAGGGGGACCGGCTCGGCGCCGGGGACGACCGTGTTGGCGAGGGTGCCGATGCCTTCGACCGTGAGGCCGACGGTGTCGCCGGGCTTCAGCGGCGGCGGGGTGCGCTCGCCGCGCCGGCCCCAGAGTTCGGCGAGGCAGCCGCCGTTGCCGCAGGTGCCGGAGCCGAGGACGTCGCCGGGCACGACACGGGTGCCGCGGGAGGCGTAGGCGGTCATCTCCTCGAAGGTCCAGCTCATGTGGGACAGCAGGTCCGTGCCGACCACCTCACCGTTGACCTCGGCGGTCAGCGCCAGGCGCAGGAAGCCGTCGGCGTCCCGGTACGGCTCCAGTTCGTCGGCGGTGACGAGGTACGGGCCGAGGGAGGTGGCGGTGTCCTTGCCCTTGCAGGGGCCGAGACCTACCTTCATCTCGGCGGACTGGAGATCGCGGGCGGACCAGTCGTTGAACACGGTGTAGCCGACGATGTGGTCCCGCGCCCGCTCGGGTGTGAGGTCGCGGCCCTCGCGGCCGATCACGGCGCCGACCTCCAGCTCGAAGTCCAGCACGGCCGAGCCGGGAGGCACGGGTATGCCGTCGTGCGGGCCGTAGATCGCGTGCGGGTTGGTGAAGTAGAAGGTCGGTGCCGCGTACCACTGCTCGGGAACGCCGCCGGTCCCCTCCACGGAGCGGCGTACGCCTTCGACATGCTCCTCGAAGGTGACGAAGTCCCGTACCGAAGCGGGCTGGAGCGGGGCCAGCAGCCGGACCTGGGACACGTGCGGGCCGGCGGGCACGTCGAGGGCCGCCGCTCCGGCGGCGAGCAGGCCGGGCAGCCCGCCGGTGTCCTGGAGCAGTGCGGTGAGCGAGGTGACACCGGGCAGCGGGAAGAGGGTGCCGTCCTCTTCCACGACCGCCACCCGGCGGTGGCGCTGATGTTCGTAAGCGGCGAAACGCATGGTGCGGCTCCAGCGGAGGGGGATGCGGGCGAGAGGGCGCGTTCCGGTACCGGGGGCGCGGCGGCGCGCGTCAGGGCGGGGCCGTACCGCCGCGCCCCCGGAGTCCGCGGACCGCTCTAGACCGGCGGGGCGACGAAGACGCCGCGGTCGGGGTCGTTGAAGGACTCCTTGGCGATGAGTTCGTTCATCGGGTTGGCGGTGCCCCACTGGTCGGTGACCTCGGGCTGCGAGAAGTCGTAGACGTGCGGGTGCCAGGTGTCCTCGTCGAGGCACTCCAGTTCGGTGGTGTACTCGACGGTGTTGCCGTGCGGGTCGAGGAAGTACGTGAAGGTATTGTCACCGGCCATGTGCCGTCCGGGGCCCCAGATCTTCTTGAAGCCGGCGCGGATGACGCGGCCGGAGCCGCGCATGTACTCGTCGATGCCGCGCATCTCGAAGGAGACGTGGTGCAGTGACGTGTGCGGGCCCTTCGCCAGCGCCATGGAGTGGTGCTGGTTGCTGATCCGCATGAAGTGCATGACCTCGCCCATGTGCGGCGAGCTGAGCGTGTCGGAGAGCCGGAAGCCGAGGTGGCGCTCGTACCACTCGCGAGTACGGTTCAGGTCCGGGGAGTTGAGGACGACGTGGCTCAGCTTGACCGGGATCGACTCCTTCTCCTCGATCCTGCGGTGCTGTCGTACCGCCACGTCGGCGGAGACCTCGATGGTGCGGCCGTCGACGTCGAAGAAGCGGAAGCCGTAACCACCGCCGGGAGTGTCGACCTTGCCCGGCCGAGAGATCAACCGGACGCCGCCCGCGAGGAGTCGCTCCGCGAGGGTGTCGACGTCCGCTCGGGAGGCGGCCCCGTAGGAGACCAGGTCCAGGCGCTTCTCGTCGGCCTTGCGGAGCCGGACGACGTACTGCTCCGGAGAGCCTTCGGCGGCGAGGAAGGAGATGCCGGAGTCCTCGGCGACCTTGGTCAGGCCCCAGACGCCGGCGTAGAAGTCGAGCTGCTTGTCGTAGTCGGGCACGGCGAGGTCGACGTGCCGCAGATGGGTGAGCGGACGCATGGTGTCAGTCCTTCCGGAGGAGGGCGGCGGCGTTGCCGCCTCGTACGGCGTGGAAGTCGGCCTCGGGAAGCCGCGCGGCGCGCAGGGCGCCCACGGGGTCCTCGGTGCCCATGTCGAAGGGGAAGTCCGAACCGAGCAGGACCCGGTCCGCGCCCGCGACCCGGACCAGTTCCCGCAGCACGTGCGGGTCGTGGACGAGGGAGTCGAAGTACAGCCGCTTGAGATAGCTGCTGGGCGGGTGGGCGCAGGCGGCGCCCGCGTCCGGCCGGGTGGACCAGGCGTGGTCGGAGCGGCCGATGTGGGTGGGCAGGTAGCCGCCGCCGTGCGCCGCGATCAGCTTCAGGCCCGGGTGCCTGTCGAGAACCCCGGAGAAGATCAGGTGCGACAGCGCGACGGCGTTCTCGGTGGGCTGGCCGACGGTGTTGGACAGGTACCACTGGTCGAGGCGCTCGTCGAGGGTGCACCCGAAGGGGTGCAGGAAGACCACGGCGCCGGACTCCTCGGCCCGCGTCCAGAACGGCTCGTAGGCCGGGTCCGACAGTTCCCGCCCCGGGGCGTGGCTGGAGATCTCCACGCCGGACAGGCCCTGTCGCAAGGCGTGGTCCAGAGCGGGCACCATCAGGGCCGGGTGTTGCAGCGGGACGAGTCCGAGGCCGCACAGCCGGTCGGGGGCCGCCGAACAGTGCGCGGCCGTGGCCTCGTCGGCGAGCCGGTACACCTTTTCCGCGGTCTCCGCGTCGGCCCAGTAGTGGTAGTGCGAGGGGGAGGGGCTGACCAGCTGGACGTCCACGCCCTGTGCGTCCATCGCGGCCACCCGCACGGCCGGGTCCGTCAGGCGCGGGAAGCGCTCGCGGACCATGGGACCGCTGACCGCGAGCGCGGCCCGGCCGTTGCGGCGGGCGTCCAGCGCGCGTGCCTCGGCGAGTCCCGGCCGGCCCTCCACCAGCGCCTCGATCTCCGGCAGCAGGACATGGGCGTGGACGTCGACGGTGGGCGCGGTCACGGAAGCTCCCGGAGCATGGTCATGGTGCGGGCCATCAGGCCCGGCACGTCGGCGTCGCGTACGCCGTCGAGCTGCCACCGCCCGATCTGGACGGACGCCTCGACGACCGGCCGGACCCGGGCGATCCGCCGCTCGTAGTACGCCTGGAAGAGCGCGTCGTCCCAGTCGTCGGTGCCGGTCAGGAGCTGGGCCAGCACCCAGGCGTCCTCCAGGGACATGGCGGCGCCCTGCGCGAGGGTGGGCGGGCAGCAGTGCGCGGCGTCGCCGGCGAGCACGACCCGGCCGCGGTGCCAGGAGCCCTCCACCAGCAGCCGGTCGAACCACGTGTAGTTGACGCGGGCCGGGTCGGTGATGTGCTCGGTGATCTCGGGCCAGAAGCCGCCGTAGTGCCGGGTGAGACGGCGCATCTCGTCGGCGTACGACCCGGGCGGTATGGCTGCCCGGTCGCGCTTGGCCTCGGCGACGTAGGCGTACAGGGTGGTGTCGCCGGTGGGGCAGTAACCCGCGATGTAGGCGGGGCCGCCGTAGGCGATGTCGGTGCGGGTGACACCGGCCGGGCGCGGGACGGCGGCCCGCCAGATGGCCATGCCGGTGGGTTCCGGCTCGTCGGCGATGCCGATCGCCGCGCGGGTGGCGGAGGAGAGGCCGTCGGCGGCGATCACCAGGTCGTAGCGGTGCTCGGAGCCGTCGGAGAGGCGGACGCGGACACCGTCGGCGTCCTGGTCGAGGATCTCGGCGGTGGCGCCGAGGCGGACGGTGGCGCCGCCGGCGCGCACGGCGCCGATGAGGATGCTCTGCAAACGCGGGCGTTGCATGCCGACGGTGGCGGGCAGGTCGTCGCCGCCGGTGCGCAGGTCCTCCTGGACGTGCAGGACGGTGCCGTCGGGAGCGGTGATGCCGACGGCGCTGAAGCCGTAACCGGACTCCTCCACCTGCTCCCACACACCGAGTTCACGCAGGACGCGCAGTGCGTTGCCCTGGAGGGTGATGCCGGAGCCGGCGGTGGCGTTCCAGTCGTCCTTGGCTTCGACCAGGTCGACTGCCACGCCCGCGCGGCGCAGCAGGATCGTCACGGCGTTGCCGGCCGCGCCACCGCCGATGACGAGGACCGTGCGAGGCTGGGTCATGAAGAACTCCTTCGTTCCTCGGTCTACTTGACGGCGATCGGGTTGACGGGTGAGCCGACGGCGCCGGTGATGGGCAGGGGAGCGGCGGTCAGCCAGAAGGCGTACGCGCCGTCGGCGGCGCAGTCCGCGGCGAGCGCCTCCAGGTCCCACATCTCGCCGACCAGCAGGCCGATGTGCGGGATGACGACCTGGTGCAGCGGCTGGAAGGCGTGCTCGAACTCGTTCGGGCGGACCTCGAAACCCCAGGTGTCGGTGGCGATCGCGGCGATCTCCGTACGGTGCAGCCACCCGGCCGTGGTGAACGACAGACCGGGCGCGGGACCGCCCGCGTAGTCGCCCCAGCCGTCGCGGCGGACGCGGGCGAGCTGCCCGGTGCGCACGAGGACGATGTCGCCCCGCCCCACGGTCACGCCCTGCGCGTCGAGGGTGGTGGCGAGGTGTTCCTCGGTGATCGCGAAGCCGTCGGGCAGTTCCCCTCCCTCGCCGATCACCCGGCCGACGTCCAGCAGCACGCCGCGGCCGGCGATGTGCGCGGCCATGTGCTCGATACCGGTGACCTGGTCGCCGTCGGAGGTGACGACCTGCTCGGCCGGGCGTCCGTTCCACGCCTTGCCGTGGTCGAAGATGTGCCCGAGCCCGTCCCACTGGGTGGAGCACTGGAGCGGCATGGCGATGACGTCGTCGGCGCCGCCGAGTCCGTGCGGCAGGCCCTGGTTGCCGAGCGCGGCGTCGGTGCCGGTGTCCAGCATGGTGTGCACCGGGTTGGTACGCCGCCGCCAGCCCTTCTGCGGGCCGCTCATGTCGAACCGCTGGGACAGCGAGAAGCTGACCCCCCGCCGCACCAGCGCCGCGCCCGCACGGCGCTTGGCCTCGTCGAGGAAGTTCAGGGTGCCGAGGACGTCGTCCGCGCCCCAGCGCCCCCAGTTCGAGTACGCCTTGGCGGCCCGCGCGATCGCGCCCTCGGGGTCGGTGCGGTCCGGGTTCACCGGGCCACCTCCGCCACGCAGCGCGTGCGCTGGGCACCGAGGCCGGTGATCGAGGCGTCCATGACGTCGCCGTCGCGCAGCAGCCGGCCCCAGTGCATGCCGTTGCCGGCCGGCGAGCCGGTGAGCACCAGGTCGCCGGGCAGGAGCCGGGCGGTCTGCGACGCGTAGGAGACCATCCGCGCCACGTCGAAGATCATGTCCCTGGTGGACTCGTCCTGCATGGTCTCCCCGTTCAGTTTCAGGCTGAGCCGCAGGTCACCGGGGTGCGGGACCGATCCGGAGGGCACGATCCAGGGGCCGAGCGGGGTGAAGCCGGGCGCGTTCTTGCTGCGGAGCCAGTCGGTGCCGATCTGCGGCATGTCCCGGCGGAAGACGGTGGCGCGGTCGGTGAGGTCGTTGGCGATCGTGTAGCCGGCGACGTGGTCCAGCGCCTCCTCGACGGACACCCGGTGCGCGGTCCGGCCGATGACGGCCGCCAGCTCCAGTTCCCAGTCGGGCTGCTCGGCCCATGCGGGGAGCACGACGTCGTCGTAGGGGCCGGTGATCGCACTCGGCAGGCCGATGAACACGTACGGCAGATCCTCGGCCGCTCGCCGGTCCATGATCTCCGCCGCCTCCGCGCGCCGCTCCTCCTCCGGACGGTCGTCGCCCGGCGCGCGATGCGCGACATGCAGGTCGATCACGTGCTGCCGGTAGTTCGCGCCGGACTGGAACACCTGGCGCGGCTCGACGGGAGCGTGCACCCGGAACTCCGACAGCGGCCTCTTCTCCGCGCTGCTGTCACCGGCGAGCGCCGCGAGCCGTGCGGCGGCCGTGTCCCACACCTCCAGCAGGCCGCGGACGGTCAACTCCCGGTCACCGAAGGCGACTCGGAGGTCCACTGCCCGGCCGTCGGGAGTGACCAGGGCGGGGAAGGCCGGCTCGTCCGGGAGCGAGAGGGTGGCGAGGGCGAAGGGTCCGGCGAAGAGTGCGGACGCGGCTTCAGGTTTCACGGACATGTCCTCCTGATTGCGGTGTGACCAATCTGGACCCGCCACCCGCGATCGGGGAAATCGATTCTGTGGATGATCGTCATCCACCGTGTAGATTCTTCCTGGTCGGCGCCGTACAGCCAGGGACAGGACCGTGAATCTCAGTCGCCTCGACCTCAACCTCGTCGTCGCCCTGCGCGCCCTGCTGGAGGAGCGGAACGTCACGCGCGCCGGCCAGCGCGTCGGGCTCAGCCAGCCCGCCATGAGCGCCGCGCTGGCCCGGCTGCGCCGCCACTTCGGCGACGACCTGCTCGCCCGCGTCGGCGGCCACTACGAGCTGACCGCCCTCGGCCAGGTCCTGCTGGACCGCACCGCGACCGCCTACGACGTGCTGGAGCGCCTCTTCGCCAGCCAGGCCGACTTCGACCCGGCCAGCGAGAGCCGCGAGTTCAAGCTGATCGCCTCCGACTACGCCGTCGCCGTCTTCGGCGCCGAACTCGCCCGCGCGGTGCACGAGGAGGCGCCCGGCATCCGGCTGCGGTTCGCACAGACCCCGAACACGGTGGTGGACGCCACGGACACGTTGCTGAGCACCACCGACGGCCTGTTCATGCCGCACGGCGTCATCAGCGACTTCCCCGCCACCGACCTCTACGACGACCGCTGGGTCTTCCTCGTCGCCGACGACCACCCGAGCGTCGGGGACCGCCTCACCCGCCAGGACCTGGCCCGGCTGCCCTGGGTCACCTACCAGCGCACCTACGACGCGCCGGCCGTGCGCCAGCTCGGCATGCTCGGCATCGAACCCCGGGTCGAGGTCTCCGTGGACAGCTTCCAGATCATCCCGCTGCTGGTGGCCGGCACCCGGCGCATCGCGCTCATCCAGGCCCGCCTCGCCCGGCTCCTCGCCCCGCTCGCCGCCGTACGCGTGGTGGAGCCGCCGTACGAGGCGGTGCCGCTGCGCGAAGCCCTGTGGTGGCACCCCGTCCACACCCACGACGCGGGCCACATCTGGCTGCGCGAGACGGCCGCCCGCGTCGGCCGGCGGATGGCCGACGGGCCCGGGACATGAGCCGTCGCGCAGCGGGGGTCTTCGCCACGGGGCCATCCGTCAACCGGATCGAAGCCGTCCGGGATGCTCGTGCTGCCGGGGGCGGACAGAGCCGGCGGCTGAACGCGGCCGTGCGAACAGCGCTGCCGGTCGAACATCGGGAACCGCTGCCCGCGGCGGCGCAGCGCTTTTCGTGAACCGGTGTGAGAAAGGAAGCATTACCAGTACTCTCCCCCTGCATGGAGACGGCGGGCCGGATGACGTGACCTGCCCAGCGGGCCTGAGGGGGATCTTCCATGGCCGGACCCGACCGCTTACCGAACGGTTTTCCCGACGACGAGGGCGCGGACGATTTCGTCCGGGAGTTCCGCCAGGCGGTGTCGCCCGCCGAGCGGGACATGCTCGCGCACACACCACCGCTGGTGATCCTGGACGTCGCGGGGGAGGCCGCCGAGTACGACAGCCGCGTCCGGCGACTGATCGGGGCACTGGAGCAGGCACTGCGCGGGCAGCAGGATGTGAAGCTGGTCCCGTACGCGATCCCCACGGCCGACGACGGCTCCGAACTGCTCTCCGGCGCCGCGGCCCGCGGACTGGCCCTCGGCGTGCCCAAGCACATGACGCCGGACCGGCTGCCCGGCTTCTGGCCGCTGTGGGACTCGGTCGGCTACATCAGGGAACACGCGGACGAACGGCGGGCACCGGGCGCGGAGGTGCTGCGCGACCACGCGCACACCCAGATGCGGACGCACCGTCAGCTGCGGCGCGAGGGCCGCCTGCAGGTCTTCTTCTGGGCGCTCGGCGGCAGCGAGTCGCCGCCGGTCGGCGGCATCCGCGGCTGGCTGCTCGGCTCCCTGTGGCAGGGCCTCACCCGTACCTTCCCCCGCTGGTGCTGGGAGCGGCGCAAGTCCCGCAGGCTGGTGCGCGCTCCGCGCCTGCTGCGTCCGTCCCGGCCGCGCTGGCTCGGCGGCATGCTGGGCATGTCCGGAGACGCAGAGACCCTGTTCGCGGTGATGGACGAGGTGGCCGACCGGCAGATGTCGCGGCTCGTCCTGCCGCCCGACCATCCCCGGCACCAGGAATCGCTCTTCGCTCTCGAAGCACTGCTGACGCGGGCTCTGCTGGAAGACCTGAAGAAGCCCGCGGTCGGCAGTGTGCGGCCCCTGCAGCGCCGTCGCACCGCGCGTCCCGTGCTCCTGGTCCCGCTGCCCCGGGAGGAAAGGCCGGGCGCCGAGGCGGTGGAGCGTTTCCTGCACTCTTACCACCAGGAACGGAAGAACACCGCGCAGGCGGCGGGTCCCCTGGTCATCGCGGTCGGCATGCCTTCCCGGAAGCTGCTGGAGAGTCTCGGCAACCCGGCCAGGTCCAGCCTCACCTCGGCGGGACGGCTGCTGCACCAGTCCGGCTCGGACGTGGTCCTGGTGCGGCTGAGAGAGGAACCCTTCACCAGGGAGGGGCTGTTCATCCGTCCGACGTCCCCGACGACGTACCGTGTCGGCGGACGCACGATGACCGCGGGCGTGGCCGGTGGCACCGCGCTGGTGCTGGGGCTCCTGGGAGTCGGCGGGGCGGCGCTCCTCGGTCCGGTGACGTCGCATTCGGGCAGTTGCGTCGCCGGCGACATGCCGGTGGCCGGCAGCAGGTACTCCCAGCCCGTCCCGCTGCACCCGAAGCAGTGGTACGACGAGACGCGCGCGAAGATCGACGCCCAGAACCGGCAGGCCGAACACTTCGCGGCAGCACAGGGCAAGACCGTGCGCACGGTCGTCGCGTTCACGTCGAACGGTCCGACCTCCGAGACGGACACTCTGTTCGACGGCGCGATCCCGGAGCTGCGCGGCATCGCCATGTGGCAGCAGAAACTGAACAAGGACGCGGTCTCCGACGATTCGCGGGTGCGGCTCAGGGTCAGGGTGGTCACGACCGGCAAGGGTTTCGAGAACGCCGAAAAGGAGGCGCAGAAACTCGTCGACGAGGTCAAGCGCGGCCGGCCGGGCAAGGACGGCAAGGACGGCAAGGACGGCAAGGATTACGAGGAGGTGATCGGCGTTCTCGGCTTCGCGCAGAGCAAGGAGACGACGCGCAACGCCCTGGACATCCTGGAACAGGCCGAACTTCCCGTGATCGGCACCACCGCCACCGCGGACGAGATGCTGGTCAGCGCCAACTACTGGCCTTTCACGCCGCTCAACAGCACGGAAGCGCACATCGAGGCGAACTTCGCCACCGGCTTCCCCATCATGGCGCGCGCCGCCGGCGGATGCGAACCGGCCAAGGCGGCGGTGGTGATCCAGAGTTCGGCGGATCTGTACAGCAAGAGCCTCGCGGACCGGTTCCGCGAACATTTCCGCGGCAAGGCGCAGTTGGTCAACTTCTCCCAGGAGGGCGACTTCACGGGCGCACCCGCGGGCACACCGCAGATCCGGAGTGCGCACGATCTCGCGGAGACGGTGTGCGACGCCTTGAGCGGCACCGATCCGACGGTCGTCTACTGGTCCGCGCGC
Organism: Streptomyces sp. SCL15-4; assembly: GCF_033366695.1. Classification (NCBI taxonomy): domain Bacteria; kingdom Bacillati; phylum Actinomycetota; class Actinomycetes; order Kitasatosporales; family Streptomycetaceae; genus Streptomyces; species Streptomyces sp. SCL15-4. The sequence continues at coordinate 558,983 of NZ_JAOBTQ010000001.1, read as the reverse complement.
GCCCGTGACTTCGTCGCCTTCGTCAACGCCCTGGACACGCAGGGTACGTGCACCCATCGCGACATCACCATGCTGGGCGGCAACGAACTCACGAACGTGGTCCTCACGGGGGAGTTCAACGACAAGGACTGGCTCCGCCTGTACTACTCGGCGCACCGGCTGCCGGCCGGCGACGACGCCGCCGACGAGAAGACCAAGCAGTTCGTCAGCCGGTACGACGCCTTCGTGACCGGACCGCCCAAGGACGACCCCTGGCGCGACGACGGCCACTCCGCCGTGTCCTACGACGCCTTCCACGTCCTCTCCCGGGCAGCCGACATGGCCCTCTCCGGCCAGGGCGGCGTGGACCCCAACGCCATGCTCACGGCACTGAAGAGCGGCATCTCCTTCGACGGCGCGACCGGCTACATCTCCTACGATCAGGGCAGCAACATGCCGCCGCGGGACAAGACGCTGGTCATCCTGCGCCAGTCGGAGCAGGGCTCCAAAGTCGCCCTCGGGTGCGGGGCGTACCGGCAGGGCGGAGCCGGCCACACGCAGGCGGCCGCCTGCGACGTACGGTAGGCGCCGGCCGGAGACGGCGGCGAGGTCTCCGGCGTGATCGCCGCCGGCATGCGCCCGGGCGGTGCGCTGACCGCTCTGCGGAGCCCCAAAGAGCCGGACGGCCCCCACCGCCGGTATCCGCCGCACCTCACCGACCGGTGACCCGGCGCGAGGCGGGCCCTTGGCGGCGGCGCTCGCCGCCCGGTGAGGGTCTGCGGGCAGCGCGTCCCCGGGCGTCCCTTCCTTGATCAGAAACGCTCCGCCCATCTCATACAATGTTCAAGTACTCGGTGGGGTGGAGGGGGCGGGAATGTCCGCACAAGAGGTGGTTTTCGGGGCGCTGCTGCGGGAGATGCGGCTGGAGAAGTCGCTGACGATCGAGGCGTTGGCCGACGCGTCCGGCGTCAGCGTGCGCGGCATCGGCGACCTGGAACGCGGGCGCCGCGCCGCCCCGCAGCGGCGCACGGTCGCCGCGCTCGCCGACGGGCTCGGACTCGACGACACCGAACGCGAGCGGCTGCTCGCCGCCGCCCGGGCCGGCCGTACCGCCGGATACAGCCCCGTCGGTGTGCGCTCCTTCCCCCGTGGCGTCGACGACTTCGTGGGCCGCGCGGACGAACTGGCGGAACTGGAGAAACTCGCCGGACCACCCGCGGACGACGACACCGAGCCGGACACCGCGGCCGCGAACGCCCAGCCCGTCGTCGTCGCCGTCCACGGCGCACCCGGAACCGGCAAGACCACCTTCGCCCTGCGCGCCGCCCGCCGGCTCGCCGACCGCTTCCCGGACGGCCAGCTCATGGTCGACCTGCGGGGCACCGACCGCACCCCGCCCGCCGCCTCGGAGCTGATGGTCCGGGTGCTCAAGGCCTTCGGCGTGCCCGACCGCGACCTGGCCAAGTCCGGCCCGCAGTCCCACCCGGCCCTCTACCGGCAGGTGCTCGCCGACCGCCGCTGCCTGCTGGTGCTGGACGACGCCCGCGACGAGGCCCAGGTACGTCCGCTGCTGCCCGGCTCCGGCCGCGCGCTGGTGCTCGTGACCAGCCGCCGTATGCTCACCGGGCTCGACGACGTGCACCGCCTGCCACTCGGCCGGCTCGACGCCGCCGAGTCCGCCGCCTTCCTCGCCTCCCTCGTCGGCGAGGACCGGGCGGCGGCCGAACCAGACGCCCTCCACGAGGTGGCCCGGCTGTGCGAGTACCTGCCGCTCGCTCTGCGCGTGGCCGGCAACTGGCTGGCGACCCGCACCGGCTGGAGCGTGCGCCGGCTCGCGGACCGGCTGGCCCGCGAGGAACGCCGCCTGGACGCGCTGTCCGCGGGCGACGTACGCGTGGCGAGCGCCTTCGACCTGTCCTACCGCCAGCTCACCCCCGCCGCCGCCCGCATGTTCCGGCGCCTGTCCCTGATCCCCGGCCCCGACACGGGCGCCGCCTGCGCGGCCCACCTCACCGGCCAGGACCTCCACGACGCCGAGGACACCCTGGAGGAACTGGTCGAGGCGGGCCTGCTCGGCGCCACCGGGGACCGCTACCGGCTGCACGACCTGCTGTGCCTGTACGGCCGTACCCGGCTCGCCGCCGAGGACGACGCCGAGGACGTCGAGCGGAGCCGCCGCTCGATGTTCCGCTGGCTGCTCCAGACGGCCGTCGTGGCCGGCCGGTGGTACGAACCCGACCACGGCGCGCCGCCGCCCACCTGGCAGGGCACCGTGGACCTCTCCAGCGCCGACAAGGCACGCGAATGGCTCCAGGCCGAAGCCCCGAACTGGCTGGCGGCCCTGCACGCCGCCGCGGCGGACGGCGACCACGCGACCGTCGTCGAGGTGGCCGAGTCCCTGCACTGGTTCTCCGACCAGTGGATCTTCTGGGGGCACTGGCCGGAGATCTTCGAGACGGCCGTCCGCTCCGCCGCGGCGCTCGGCGACCCGCTGCTCGAGGCCACCCAGCTCAACTACTATGCCTGGGCCGTGCTCCTGTGCGAGGGCAGACCCCGGGACAGCCTGGAGTACTCGGCCCTCGCGCTCGCCGCGGCCCGGCTGGCCGGCGACCGCGTCCAGCAGGCGTGGGCCCACCAGTACGCGGGCTGGGCCCACCACCTGCTCGGCGAGAGCGGCCCGGCCTTCGAGCACAACACCCACGCCACCGCCCTGTTCGACGCCGCCGGAGACCTGCCCGGCCTGCTCCAGGCGCTGCTCGGCCGCGCCCAGGACCTGGAGGGCGACCGGCGCGGCGAGGAAGCGGCCGAGGCGTACCAGCAGGCCCTGGCACGGCTCGACGAGGCCGGTGACCGTGTGGAACGGCACATCGCCGCCGTCACCCGCGTCAACGCCCTCGCGGGTCTCGGCCGCGCCTACGTCCGCCTGGGCCGCTGGGACGAAGCCGTACGGCACCTGCGGATCTCCGTCGAACTGTGCCACGCCGACGGCAACGTCGCCCTGGAGAGCCGCTATCTCCGTTCGCTCGGTGACGCACTCCTCGGCGCCGGCCGCGAAGCCGAGGCACGCGAGGCGTTCACGCGCTGCATCGCGCTCGGACCCGGCGCCGACCCGAGACGGGTCGCCGAGGCCCGCTCCCGGCTCGCCCGCCTGGACACCCGCTGACCGGTCCCACCGCCCGGCGAAGTCGGCCCCGCCACCCTATGGGGCCGCCGCCGACCGGACTTGCCCCTGCGCGCACGGCACTGTTCTCCGCGCGCACATTCCGGCGCTGCCTGTTTCTGCCTGGAGAGTGCCTGGTGCGCGGCGCGGCCGGCTGGTTGATTTCCGGTAAGGAGAGAGAGGAGAGCCGGGTGGACCTCGTGCTGTCGACGGACACGGTGCCCGTCGGGGACAGACTCGACCGCTGGCGGGGCGCGCTCGCCACGGCCCCGACCCCGATGGCGGTGACACCTCGCGGCAGCGCGCCCTTCACCGGCCGGATCACCGGCGGCCGCCTCGGGCACCTGCCCGTCTGCTCCCTCCAGGCCGACGCCCAGCGCGTCGGCCGGAGCGGGCCGGGCGACCCGTGCGTGGCGGTGCTCGTCCTGACGGCCGGCACGGCGACGCTGGTCCAGGACGGCCGCAGCGCCGTCGCAGAGGCCGGTGACCTCCTCCTCTACGACACGGCACGGCCGTACACCCTGGACTTTCCCGAGCGGTTCGCCTGCCACATCGTCCACCTGCCCCGCCGCGGGCTGGACGTGTCCGACAAGGAACTGCGCGCGGTCACGGTGACCACCGTCAGCGGGACGGACGGGATCGGCGCCGTCCTCGGCCCCTTCCTCACCCGGCTCCTCGACCCGGCGGACTCCTACGGCCCCGCCGTCGCGGCACGGCTCGCGGCCGGCGTGGAGGACCTCTTCGGCACGCTGGTGGCCGAGCGCGGTCCGTCCGGCGGCGCGGACAGCGGACGCGGTGAACTCGTCCTGCGCATCCGCGACCACATCGACCGTCATCTGGAGGACCCCGGGCTGACACCGGAGTCGGTGGCGACGGCCCACCACATCTCCGTGCGCTACCTGCACCGGCTCTTCGAGGACGAGGGCATCACCGTCGCGCGGCTCGTCCAGCGCCGCCGGCTGGAGGAGTGCGCGCGGGAACTGGCCCGCGGCGGCCGGGCCGCGCCCGCCGTGGCGGCGGTGGCGCACCGCTGGGGCTTCGTCAACCCGGCCCACTTCAGCCGGGCCTTCCGGCGGGCGTACGGGCACTCGCCGCGCGAATGGCGGCAGTTGAGCACGGCGGGCCGGACACCGGGCGAGGCGCACGGCGCCCCCGCCCGGATCGCGGCCACCACACCGGCCGCCGGCCCCGGCCGGGACACGCCCCGTGCGGCCTGACGGCGTCCCGGCCGGGACGACCGCGGTGTCCCCGGAGGCCGTCGCGTCACCGGCGGGGGCGGCCGGGCGGGACGGGCTGCGCCCGGAGGCCGTGCCACCGTCGCCTGGAACGACCGGAACGGACGGGCTGCCGTCGCAGGCTGTAGCGCCGTCGGCCGGGCTGCCTTCGGAGGGTGCGTCGGCCGGGTGGGGCGGTTCGTCGCCGGAGGCGGTCGTGCTGTCGTCCGGGGCGTCCGCGCTGCCTCCGTACGGTGCTGTTCCGCCGCCCGCGCCCGCTGGGTTGGGCGGGTCGTCGTCGGAGGCCGTGGCGCCGCCTGCGTACGCCGTCGCGGCACCGCCCGCGTCGGCCGGGTCCTTCCCGGAGGCCATGGTGCCGCCTCCGCCGGGCTCGGGAGGGCTCCTCGCCCAGGCCCCTCCCGCCGCCGGCCTTCCGGTCGCGAAGCGTCCGGCGCAGGAGCGGCCCGCGCTCGCCGGGCGGGGCGCCGAGCAGGCCCTGCTGCGCCGGGTCCTGGACGGTGCCCGGTCGGGCAGCGGTGGCACGGGCACCCTCTTCCAGGGCGCGCCCGGTATCGGCAAGACGGCGCTGCTGGACTGGGCCCACGCCGAGGCACGTGCCCTGGGCTTCACCGTGCTGCGCGCGGTGGGCTCCGAGGCGGAGGCCGGCGTGGCGTTCGGCGCGCTGCACCAATTGCTGTGGCCGCTCACCAGCCGTATGCGCGCCCTGCCGGAGCCGCAGCGGCGGGCCCTGGCCTTCGCCCTCGGCGAGGCCGCCGAACCGGTCCGGGGCGGTTTCCTCGTGGGCGCCGCCGTGCTGGCGCTCCTCGCCGGCGAGGCACGCATGCGCCCGGTGCTCGTCCTCGTGGACGACCTGCAATGGGTGGACTCCTCCAGCGCGGCCGTGTTCGCGTTCCTCCAGCGCCGGACCGCCGAGGTGCCCCTGGTCTTCGTCAGTGCGGGTCGCCCGGAGGGGCCCACGGCCGAGGGCAGGCCCGGCACCGTCGTAGACCTGACCGCACTGGACGGCGAGCACGCCCGCACCCTCCTGAGCACCCGGCACCCGCACCTCGCGGTCACCACGGCCGAACGCATCCTCCAGGAAGCGGCCGGCAACCCGCTGGCGCTGGTCGAACTGCCCGTGCACCTCCACCCCGACCAGGCCCGCGGCGTCATGCCGCTGCCGAGAAGGTTCCCGCTCGGACACCGGCTGGAGCGGCTGTTCGCCCCGCGGCTGGACCGGCTGTCCGCCGAGGCCGCCCACGTACTGCTGTACGCGGCTCTGGGCGGCACGGCGGCGATCTGGGTGACCCCGGCCCTGCTGGACGGCCTCGCCCCACGGCGCGCCGACGAGGTGCTCGACGAGATCGAGACCAGCGGCCTGGCCCGCCTGGAACCGGACGGCAGGCTCACCTTCCGGCACCCGCTGGTGCGCGGCGCCGTCGTCGCCCGGGCCCCGGGGCCCGAACGGCGGGCCGCCCACCGCCGGCTCGCCGCCGCCCTCCCGCACGACGATCCCCGGGCGCTCGGCCACGAGGCGGACGCCACCGTCCGGCCCGACGACGCGCTGGCCGGACGGCTCCAGGAGGCCGGCCGCCGGCTCGCGCTGCGCGGCGGCGACGCCGAGGGCGCTCTCCTGCTGCACCGCGCGGCGGCCCTGAGCACCGCCGCCGGAGCCCGCGCCCGCCGCCTGACCTGGGCCGCCGCCATGGCGGCACGCGGCGGACGGCTGCCGTACGCGGCGAAACTCGTCGAGGAACTGCGCCGCGCGCCCGTCCCCGTCGACAGCGCGCCGCTGTACGCCTACGCCGTCGTCTACGTCGACCAGAGCCACCACGTCGACTTCGAGTCGTCCTTCACCCTCCTCCCACAAGCCCTCGACGCCCTGTCCCGCTCCGGACCCGGCACCGGACCGTTCGACGACCTCGCCGAACAGGTCTACTTCAAACTGCTGCTGGCGACGGTGTACACCTCCGACACGCGCGGCTGGACCGCCCTGCGCGCCCACCGGCACCAGGTCTCCGCACTGGCCGACCTGTGCCGCCGGGCCTGGTCCGACCCCGCCCGCACCGCGCACGGCACGGGCACCGAACTGCGCGCCATGGCCGCGACGATGAGCCAGGAACAGCAGGCGGGGGCGGCGTGGCTGCTGCTGTGGACCGCCGCCGCGGTCGACATGGCAGACGCGTCCCTGTGGCGCCGCTTCCTGGGCCAGCACGCCTACGCCACCCAGGGCAGCATCGCCAAGGCCGGCGGCTACCAGAACTATCTGCGCGGCCACTGGGACCAGGCGGAGGTCTGCCTGCGCGAGGCCGAGGCGGCCGACGCCCTCGGCTACCACTGCAACGCCCTGCTCTTCCGGCACCACTACGCCCATTTCCTCGCCGGACGCGGCGACGAGGACGGCCTGCTCGCGGTCGAACGCGCCATCCGGCCCCTGGCCGAACGGGTGCGGATGAAGTTCGTGACGGACCACCTCACCCATCTGCGGGCCCTGGCCGCCCTCGGCCACGGCCGCGACGAGGAGGCGTACACCGCCCTCGCCGGCCTGACCCCGCCCGGCGTCCTGCCGCCCGGCCTGCCGTGGTTCCACCTGCCGTTCTTCGACTTCGTGGACGCGGCGCTGCGCACCGGACGGACCGCGCAGGCACGGGCGCACGTGGCGGCGGGCGAGGCGGCGTACATCGGCGACATCTCCCCGCACCACGCGTTCCTGCTGGCCGCCGCCCGGGCGCTCGCCGCCGCCGACGAGGAGGCCGACGCGCTCTACGCGGCGGCGTACGCCGTGCCCGGCGCCGACCAGTGGGTGTTCGAACTGGCCCGGCTGCGGCTGGCCCACGGCACCTGGCTGCGCGACCGCCGCCGCCCGCGGGCGCCCGAGGTCCTCCAGCAGGCTTCGGAGACCTTCCGCGCACTGGGCGCCGTCCCCTGGGCCGAGCGCGCCGAACGCGAACTGCGGTCCGCCGACGGCCGCGCAGGCGGTCCGGACGCGCTCACCGCGCAGGAACTGCGCATCGCCCGGCTCGCCGCGGACGGGCTGACCAACAAGGAGATCGGCGCCCGGCTGAGCCTGTCCCCGCGGACCGTCGGCGGACACCTGGCGAAGGTCTTCCCCAAGCTCGGCATCGCCTCGCGCGCCGCCCTGGCACGCGCCCTGGAACGCGGCGCCGCGTAGCCGGCTCCCGCCGGAACAGGTCGACGCACCATCGAGGACAGGTCACACGCACCACCAGGACAGGTCACATGACCTAACCCCTCCCCGACGCCCCCGACGAGGCTGAAGGCGTCACCGATCCGTCCCACCGGGGCCGGAGGACCGGGAGGGGCCACCGTGCAGAACGAGGCAAGAACAGCACCGATGCCGGGGGCGGACCGGGCCCGGGAGTGGGAACGCGCGGTCCGGCGGCGGCTGGCACCCGTGGAGATGACCTTCCCCGCGGGGACCGCCGGCTTCCGGGGCACGCTCGGCTCGGGCGACGCGGGCCGGCTGCGGCTGCTGTCGATGCGGGCCGCCCCGCTGCGGCTCAGCCGTCCCGCGCCGGCCGCCGAGGACGGCCGCCTGGTCCTGCTCGTGCAGCAGGAGGGCACCGGCGCCATCCGGCAGGACGGCCGCGAGGACGTCGTACGCTCCGGTCAGCTGGCCCTGCTCGACCTGAGCCGGCCCTTCGCGCTGGACCAGCACACACCGTTCCACCTGTACGCCCTGCGGATGCCCGAACGCTCCCTGGGTCCGTCCGCGCGGCGCGTCCGGCACCTCACCGGCCGCGCCATCCCCGCGGGCGAGGGCGTGGCGGCGCTGCTGCGTCCGCTCGCCACCGGCCTGGCGTCCGGCACCACCGCCTTCGCCGACCACGTCAAGGACCGTCTCGCCGGCCACCTCGCGGACCTCGTCGCCACACTCGTCGACGAGCAGGCGGGCGGACAGGGCGACAGCACACCGGACACCCCGCGCACCCTGCTGCTGGCCGCGATCCGGGCCCACATCGAAGCGCACCTGCGCGACCCCGCACTGTCACCCGCCCGGATCGCCGAGGCCCACGGCTTCTCACTGCGCTACCTGCACGCGCTGTTCGAGGACGAGGACACCACGGTGCACCGGCTCATCCAGCAGCGGCGGATCGAGGAGTGCGCACGCGAACTGCTGCGCCGCGGCCGGGCCGGCCGCACGATCTCGGCGGTGGCCCGCGGCTGGGGATTCAAGAACGCCGCGCACTTCAGCCGCGTCTTCAAGTCCGTCTACGGCTGCTCACCCAGCGAGTGGCGGGACGCCGCCGCGAAGGAGGACGCTTCGTGACGGCGGTGCACGCGGCCCACCGCAGGACCGTGTGCCGGCGGCACTCCGGGGCAGGCGGGCCGTGATGTCCCCGGCGCAGGAGGAGAGTTCATGTTCGACGGGTTCGAGTCGACACGTCGCGAGGGCAACGGCGTCCGGTTGCGGGTGCGGCACGGTGGCAGCGGCCCCGCGGTCCTGCTCCTCCACGGCCACCCGCGTACGCACGCCACCTGGCACCGCGTGGCCCCGATGCTGGCCGCCGCGGGGCACACGGTGGTCTGCCCCGACCTGCGCGGCTACGGCGAGTCCGACAAGCCCCCGACCGACGCGCGGCACAGTCCGTACGCCAAGCGCGCCATGGCCGGCGACTGCCTGGAGGTCATGCGCGGCCTCGGGCACGACCGGTTCGCCGTCGTCGGCCACGACCGGGGCGCCTATGTGGCCACCCGCCTCGCCCTGGACCACCCGGAAGCCGTGTCCGCCGTGAGCGTACTGGACGCCGTGCCCATCGGGGAGGCGCTGCGGCGCTGCGACGCGGGCTTCGCCGCCCGTTGGTGGCACTGGTTCTTCCTCGGACAGACCGACAAGCCCGCCGAACGCGTCATCAACGCCGACCCGGACGCCTGGTACAAGGCCACCGCCGAGCAGATGGGCGCCGAGGCGTACGACGACTACCGCCGCGCGATCCACGACCCGGCCACCGTGCACGCCATGTGCGAGGACTACCGCGCCGGTCTCGGCATCGACCGGGAGCACGACGACGCCGACCGGCGGGCCGGCCGGCGCATCGGCTGCCCCGTGCAGGTGCTGTGGGCCACCCGTGACGACATGACCGACCTCTACGGCGATGTGCCGGGCGTCTGGCGCGACTGGGTGGCGGGCCGGCTGGACGGCGCTCCGATCGACTCCGGCCACCACATCGCCGAAGACGCTCCCGAAGCACTCGTCACCGCCTTGCTCGGCTTCTGGCGGAGCGGCGCGGAGCACGGCCCCGGCGTCACTCGCGCGACCGGCCGGCACACCTGAACACCGGACCGAGCGGAACGCGACAACAACCATGCATACCGTGATCCGACCGGGGCAGACGGCCTCTGGGGAGAGGCACCCGGAGGGTGCGCTCACAGCTGTGTGGGGGCCGGTACGACGGCCCGTGTCGGAAGAGGGGTTGACGGTGTTGCCGCCTGCGGAGAAGGAACTACGTGCGGTACTGGCGCGCTATGCCGAGGCGCGCTTCCGCCACGACCTGCAACCCACCGGCCGTTCCAGCCGGGAACTCGAAGTCACCTCCCGCAGGCTGTGCGCGCTGACCCGCGCGGAGTCGGTGGACCAGGCCCTCGCGGCGGCCGACGCCCTCCTGGACCGGCTGCGGGCCGACCGCCGTGCCAGCCGGGTGACCCGGACCCCGGCGGCCTGACGGGAGCGGCGCCGGTCACCGTACCAGCGGCCGTGCTCCGGGCCCGGCGGGCAGGCGGGCCCGGCCGCCGTGCGGGCAGGGCACGATCCGGTCCCCGAGGCCGAGCCGGCCGGCCTCGGCGAGGAAGGCGGACAGGGGCGAGCGCATCACCGTGTAGTCCTCGTAATGCACGGGCAGCACGGCGTGGGGCCGAAGACGCCGGGCCAGTTCGGCGCCCTGCGCCCCGTTCATGGTGACCACGAACCCGCCGGGCAGGCGCGTGCCGCCGAGATGGAGGACGGCCAGGTCGGCGGCCGGGAAGCGGCGGGCGATCTCCTCCAGGCCGTCGTAGAGGAGCGTGTCCCCGGAGACGTACAGACGCAGCCGGGACGGTCCGCCCACGGGACCGAACTCGATCATGCTGCCCATCACAGGAGGCAGCAGCCCGCGCAGCACCGGATCCCCGGCGTGCCGGCCGGGCAGCGCGGTGACGGTCGCCCGTATCCCCTGCCGCTGGAGGGTGAGCGCCTGCCACGTCCGCAGTCCCGCCGTCCGCCGGAAGCCGTGCAGCACCTTCAGGCGGCGTGCGGCATGGGGTGTGCTGAGGACCGGGATCGCACGGTCCAGCGACCGTCGGGCCCTGCGGTCCCAGTGATCGCCGTGCAGATGGGACAGCACGATCCCGTCGATGCGGGGCAGCTCCTCCGGGCCGAGGGCGGGCTCGGTCAGGCGTCGGCTCAGCAGGCCGTATCCGAGATGGGCGTACTCGCCGCGGTGCAGGAAGTTCGGGTCGGTGAGCAGCGTCAGCGGGCCGTAGCGCAGCAGCACGGTGGCGTTGCCGATGAAGTGGAGGTCGAGCGCGTCGTCGATAAGCTCTTCTGTGGTGGCCATGGACTCACCCGCTCCTTCCGCCCGAGCCGGCGGGCGTCCCGCGCCCGGTGGCCGCCGGACGCCGTTCCTCGGGGCGGGGTACCCGCTCCGCCGGGAGCCGATTCGTCCGGCCTCGCCGCGCTCACTCAGCGTCCGTAAGCCTGATGGCGGGGGAGTGGTCCGGCATCGGTGCGCCGGGCCGGTCGTCCGGCGGCGTGCCGCTGCCCGGGGCCGGGGCCGGACCGGGCGGCCAGGATGTCGGCGACGGCTCCGGTGGCGAAGGCGTAGACGGTCTTGTGCAGCAGGTCGACCACCAGTTCCGCGCGCGGCCAGGTCTGCGGCGGCGCGCCGACCCCGGTGGCGTTCTCCAGGATCTGGTCGTTGGTGAGCCGCACCACGGCGAACTGCGCCGACGCCACCGGCCCGCGCAGCCCGGCCTGCGCCATCACCGACCGCAGCACCCCCAGCAGGGCACCCTGCCCGTAGTGCATCACCCGATTCACCAGCGGCGACTGCCGCCCCGGCCGTTCCGGCAGCCCCGCCAGCCGCTCCAGCGTGCGCGCCGGAACATGCGAATCCGGCCGGCCGGTCAGGCGCTGCTCGGCCTTCTCACCCAGGGTCATCACCACGACCCCGGCCGCACCCGCCAGGAGTCCCTGCCACACCGCACGTCCCACCATGCCGCCCCGCGTACCCCGGCACCGGACGTCCTACCGCGTTCCTGCCACCCGCGCACCGTGCCGACCGGTTCCCGTCGGCCGACGGGAACCGGTCTTCCGATCCGGCCGGGGACTACACCACGCGGATGCCCACGATGCACGTGTCGTCGTCCGTGTCCGACCTGCTGTAGGTCAGCAGGCCGTCCAGTTGCTGGTCCAGGGTCTTCGGCGCCGATCGGGCCGCGGTCAGCAGGTGGGCCAGGGACTCCTCCACCGACCGGTCACGGCGCTCGATCAGGCCGTCGGTGTACAACAGCAGCGTGTCCTCCGGCGCGAACTCCAGCTCCGCCTCCTCGTACACGGCGTCCGGCACCGCGCCCAGCAGCAGACCCCTGACCAGCGGCAGCGGCGCCGCCTCCGAGCCGCGGACCAGGACCGGCGGCAGGTGGCCGGCCCGCGCCCAGCGCAGGGTGTGCCGGTCGGGGTCGTACAGCGCGCACACCGCGGTGGCGGTGACCGCGCCGGTCAGATGGTGCGCCACGATGTTCAGCCACGACAGCAGCTGGCCCGGCCCGGCACCGGTCACGGCCAGACCGCGCAGCGCGTTGCGCAGGACGACCATGCTGGTGGCGGCCTCGATGCCATGGCCCGCCACATCGCCCACGCACATCAGGACCAGCCCGGACGGCAGCACCACGGCGTCGTACCAGTCGCCGCCCACCAGGTGCTCGGTCTCCGCCGGTCGGTACCGCACCGCGACCTCCAGACCGGGCACCGCCAGCGGCGCCCGGGTCGGCGGCATGATGGCGTGCTGCAACTGAAGGGTCAGCCGGTTGCGCTCGGCGGCCTGCTGCTCGGTGTGGGCGAGCTGGTCCCGGGTCGCGGCGAGCGCCACCTCCGTCCAGTGCTGGGCGGAGATGTCCTGGTAGGCGCCCCGTACGACGAACAGCCGGCCGTCGGTGTCCAGGACCGGCTCGGCGACCACGCGGATGTGCCGGGTGACACCGTCGGGACGTTGCAGCCGGAAGGCCGCCGAGGCGGGCCGCCGGTGGTGCAGCAGCGTGCGCAGGAACCGGCCGATGTGCACGGAGTCGTCGGGATGCGCGTGTGCGGGCAGCTCCTCCAGCGGCACCGGCATGGTGGCCGGGGGCCGGCCGTAGAGGTGGAACAGCTGGTCGTTCCAGGTGATCTCACCGGTGAGCAGGTTCTCCTCGAACCCGCCGATGCGGCCCAGGCGCTGGGCGTGCTGGAGCAGGCTCGCCAGCCGCGCCGTCTCGTCCTCGATGCGCCAGATCAGCAGCACGCTGTTGCCGTGCCGGCTGATGCTGATGTCCGCGACCGCCGACAGCGACACCTGGTCGACGAGCGAGGTCAGCTGCATGCGGCGGGCCCGGAACGGCTCGCCAGTGGCGTACACCCGCTCCACCCGGTGGAACAGCTCGCTCTTGCCCGCGGCCATCGGGTACGCCTCCAGCAGCAGCGCACCGTTGACCACCGCCCGCGGCCGGCCCGCCGGGTCCAGGAAGTGGTTGTTGATGTGCTGGATGCGGAAGTCGACCAGCTGCCCGGAGTCGTCGAGGTGCGGCACCAGGACCAGGGCGGGGTCGTGCAGCCCGTCCGCGAGGTCCATCAACTCGGCGGCGTCGGGCAGGATACGCGGCTCCTGCTCGGCCTCCCGGCGCAGCGTGTACGTCTCCAGAGTGTGCGCGCACAGCTCGGCGAGGGCGTCCACCTGCCGTACGACCCGCGCCGGCTGCGGCTCCAGCGGCCCCGGCCAGGCGATCTCCAGGACCCCGTGGATGCGGCCCCCGGTACCCGCGGGCACCGCCGCCCGGCCGCCGTCCGGGTGCAGGTGCCGGCCGATGGTCGGCAGCCCGGTCTCGGCGAGGGAGCCGAACCACTGACCGGTGCGCTCGGTCAGGCCCCGGCGCGCCACCGTCGCCACCTCCGGCGGCACATAACGCCACCGCGTGGCCTCCGCGGGAGAGAACCCGGCGCTCCCGGCGAGGGTCAGCGAGCCGTCGGCGCCCGCGGCCCACACGGCCACGGCCACCGCGCCCAGCGGGCGCAGCGCGTGCTCCAGCAGGGAGTCGGCGACGGCCTGCGTGTCGTCCGCGGCCAGCGCCCCGCTCTCGGCCGCCCGCAGCCGCACGGCCGCGGCGTCACGCTCGGCGGCGCCCGCGGCGGCGGCCAGGAAGGTGGTGGTGATCTCCGACATCCGGTCGCGGGCGGCCTGGTTGATGACCTCCACCGCGAACTCCAGCGGGGTCGCCCCGGCCTGCTCGGTCAGCTCGGCGAGCTGCCGCGCGGCCTGCGCCGGACCGCAGCCCAGCCGCTCCACCAGGATGCCCTTGGCCAGCTCGATCAGCGCCCTGCCCTCCGCCTCCGCCTGCGCGGCGCGCACCTCGCGGCGCAGCCGCTCCACGGTGGCGGCGAGCCGGCCGACGGGGGAGGTGGGGGAGACGCCGGACAGGTCCGACGGCACCGGATCGCCGGCGTCCGGCGGGCCGTCGGGCGCGGACGGCTCCGGGCGCGGCTCGATGCCCTCCGGCTCAGGTGACTGCTCGGTCGTGCTCACGATAGGAGTGCTCCTCGGCGCGTGCGCGCTCGCGCGTTCACGCGGACAGCCAGCGCCGGACGCAGGCGATGAGGTCGTGGGTGTCGACAGGCTTGGTGACGTAGTCGCTCGCGCCCGAGGCCAGCGACTTCTCCCGGTCGCCGGGCATCGCCTTGGCGGTGACGGCGATGATCGGCAGGTCGGCGTACTGCGGCAGCTTGCGGATCTCGGCGGTGGCCGTGTAGCCGTCCATCTCCGGCATCATCACGTCCATCAGCACCATCGCGATGTCGGGGTTGCCGAGCAGCGTGTCGATGCCCTTGCGCCCGTTCTCCGCGTGCAGCACCCTGAATCCGTACATCTCCAGGATGCCGCTCAGCGCGAACAGGTTGCGCGCGTCGTCGTCGACGACCAGGACCGTGCGGCCCCGGAAGCTGTCGTCGACCGGCGGCGCGAGATCCTGCGGGTCCTCGCCCCGCACCAGGGACAGCACGTCGCCGGGCTCCTCGGCCGACAGGTGCAGCGCGATGCGCTCGCGCAGCTCGTCCAGGCTGGACAGGAACTCCAGCGCCCCGTCGTCCCGGTGCGAGCGCAGCGCCTCGTCCCGGGCCACCTCCGGCCGGCGGCCGCTGTGGACGAGCACCGGTACGCCGGCCAGCCCCGAGTCGCCCTGCAATGCCTGGAGGAACCGGCCCGCTTCCCCGTCGGGCATGTCCAGGTCCAGTACGACGCAGTGGCACGGCTCGGCGGCCAGCGCGCCCGCCGCCTCCTGCGCTCCTACGGCGGTGATGACCTCCACCGCGGGCAGCGGGGAGCCGTCGTCCGGGCTGTGCCGGGCCACTTCGGCGACCACGCTCTCGGCGACCAGGGTCAGCAGCCCGCGCGGCCGCTCCTCCACGACGAGCAGCCGGCGCGGCCGCTGCCGGGCGGCAGAGGGCTGCGGTGCGACGGTGTCCTGGGCGACCGCGGTGCCGGGGAGCAGCTCGGCCGGTTCCTTCGGCGCGAGCCGGCCGCTGCCGAGCAGCTGCTCGAACTCCGGGCGGGTCACCGGCAGGTACAGCGTGAAGGTGCTGCCCCGGCCGGGCGTGCTGTCCACCGCCACGGCACCGCCGAGCAGATGCGCGATCTCCCGGGTGATGGACAGACCGAGGCCGGTCCCGCCGTACTTGCGGCTCGTGGTGCCGTCCGCCTGCTGGAACGCCCCGAAGATCGTCTCCAGGTGCTGCTTCGGGATGCCGATGCCGGTGTCCCGCACCCGGAACGCCACGAAGGCACCGCCGCGCACGACCCCTTCCGGGACCTCCTCGTCCGCCGCCGGCTCGATGGCCAGCTCGACGCTGCCCTGCTCGGTGAACTTCACCGCGTTGGACAGCAGGTTGCGCAGGATCTGCCGCAGCCGGGAGTCGTCGGTGAGTACGTCGGCGGGCGCGCCCGCCGCGGTGCTGACGGCGAACTCCAGTCCCTTCTGGGACGTCATCGGCCGGAAGGTGGCCTCCACGTAGTCGATCAGCTGGCGCAGCGGCACCCGCTCCGGGGTGACGTCCATCTTGCCGGCCTCGACCTTCGACAGGTCCAGGATGTCGTTGATCAGCTGGAGCAGGTCGCTGCCCGCCGAGTGGATGATCCCCGCGTACTCGACCTGCTTCGGCGTCAGGTTGCGCGACGGGTTCTGGGCCAGCAACTGGGCCAGGATCAGCAGGCTGTTGAGCGGGGTGCGCAGCTCGTGGCTCATGTTGGCCAGGAACTCCGACTTGTACTTCGAGGCCAGCGACAACTGCTGGGCGCGGGCCTCCAGTTCCTGCCGGGCCTGCTCGATCTGCAGGTTCTTCGCCTCGATGTCGCGGTTCTGCGACGCCAGCAGCGTGGCCTTCTCCTCCAGTTCGGCGTTGGAGCGCTGCAACTCGTCCTGCTGGGACTGCAACTCGGCCGAGCGGGCCTGGAGTTCGGCGGTCAGCCGCTGCGACTCCTCCAGCAGCTCGTCGGTACGGGCGTTCGCCACGATCGTGTTGAGGTTCACGCCGAGCGTCTCGCGCAGCTGTTCCAGGAAGTCCCGGTGGATCGGCGTGAAGACGGTGACCGAGGCCAGCTCGATGACACCGAGGACCTGGTCCTCGAACAGGATCGGCAGCAGGATCAGCGCGGTCGGCACCGTCTGGCCGAGCCCGGACGAGATGGTGACGTAGCCCTGCGGCAGCGCGTCGACGGTGATGGTACGGCGGCTGCGCGCGGCCTGGCCGACCAGCGAGCGGCCGACGGGGAAGCGGGCGGGCCGCTGGTCGTCGTCGGGTCTGCCGTACGAACCGACGAGCCGCAGCTCCGGCCCGTGGTCGCCGTCTTCGGAGAGGTAGAAGGCGCCGTACTGGGCCGCCACCAGCGGCGTCAGCTCCTCCATGATCAGCTCGGCCACCACCGGCAGCTCCCGGTGGCCCTGCATCAGGCCGGCGATGCGCGCCAGGTTGGTCTTGAGCCAGTCCTGCTCCTGGTTGGCCCGCGTGGTCTCGCGCAGCGACTCCACCATGGAGTTGATGTTGTCCTTCAGCTCGGCGACCTCGCCGGAGGCCTCCACCGTGATCGAGCGGGTCAGGTCGCCCTCGGCCACGGCGCTGGCGACCGCGCCGATCGCCCGCACCTGACGGGTCAGGTTGCCGGCCAGTTCGTTGACGTTCTCCGTGAGCCGCTTCCAGGTGCCCGAGACGCCCTCCACCTCGGCCTGGCCGCCGAGGCGTCCTTCGGTGCCGACCTCGCGGGCGACGCGGGTGACCTCGTCGGCGAAGGCGGAGAGCTGGTCGACCATCGTGTTGATGGTCGTCTTCAGCTCGAGGATCTCGCCCCGCGCGTCCACGTCGATCTTCTTCGACAGGTCACCCCGGGCCACCGCGGTCGTCACCAGCGCGATGTTGCGCACCTGGCCGGTCAGGTTGTTGGCCATGGAGTTGACGTTGTCGGTGAGGTCCTTCCAGGTGCCCGCCACGTTCGGCACGTGGGCCTGGCCGCCGAGGCGTCCTTCGGTGCCGACCTCGCGGGCGACGCGGGTGACCTCGTCGGCGAACGCGGAGAGCGTGTCGACCATCGTGTTGATCACGTCGGCCAGCGCGGCGACCTCGCCCTTGGCCTCGACCGTGATCTTGCGGGACAGGTCGCCGCGGGCCACGGCGGTGGCGACCTGGGCGATGGAGCGCACCTGACCGGTCAGGTTCGACGCCATCACGTTCACGTTGTCGGTGAGGGCCTTCCAGGTACCCGAGACGCCCTTGACGTCGGCCTGGCCGCCGAGGCGTCCTTCGGTGCCGACCTCGCGGGCGACGCGGGTGACCTCGTCGGCGAAGGCGGAGAGCTGGTCGACCATCGTGTTGATGGTGTTCTTGAGTTCCAGGATCTCGCCGCGGGCGTCGACGGTGATCTTCTGTGAGAGGTCGCCCTTGGCCACCGCGGTCGCCACCTGGGCGACGTTGCGGACCTGGCTGGTGAGGTTGCCCGCCATGAAGTTGACGGAGTCGGTCAGGTCCCGCCACGTGCCCTTGACGCCCTTGACGTCGGCCTGGCCGCCGAGGCGTCCTTCGGTGCCGACCTCGCGGGCGACGCGGGTGACCTCGTCGGCGAAGGCGGAGAGCTGGTCGACCATCGTGTTGATGGTGTTCTTGAGTTCCAGGATCTCGCCGCGGGCGTCGACGGTGATCTTCTGTGAGAGGTCGCCCTTGGCCACCGCCGTCGTCACCTGGGCGACGTTGCGGACCTGGCTGGTGAGGTTGCCCGCCATGAAGTTGACGGAGTCGGTCAGGTCCCGCCACACACCGGCGACGCCGGGCACCTTCGCCTGGCCGCCGAGGCGTCCTTCGGTGCCGACCTCGCGGGCGACGCGGGTGACCTCGTCGGCGAACGCGGAGAGCTGGTCCACCATCGTGTTGACGGTGTTCTTCAGCTGGAGGATCTCGCCGCGCGCGGGCACGTCGATCTTCTGCGACAGGTCGCCCTTGGCCACCGCCGTGGCCACCTGTGCGATGTCACGGACCTGGGTGGTCAAATTCCCGGCCATGGCGTTGACCGAGTCCGTCAGGTCGGCCCAGGTCCCGGAGACCCCGGGCACCTCCGCCTGCCCGCCGAGCGTCCCCTCGGTGCCCACCTCCCGGGCCACCCGGGTGACCTCGGAGGTGAACACGGACAACTGATCGACCATGCCGTTGAACACGGTCGCGATGTCACCCATGAGACCGTCGGCGTCTTCCGGAAGGCGCTTCCCGAAGTCGCCGTCACGCACGGCTGTCAGGCCCGCCAGGAGCTGCCGCAGCTCCTGGTCGCCCGGCGCCGCGTCGACCGTATCGGACTTGTCGCTGGTCATGCGCAACCTCGTCCCGCTCCCCATGGGTCCTCGGCGGTGAGGACCCGAACACCCCGGCGGCCCGCGTGGGCCCGAACGCTGTGCATTTCCGCACTTCACGGAACTGCGTGATGAGAAAATACGCCGCAGGCTAACCCACTCCGCCCCTGCCGCACAAAACCTCCCCCGGCCGTACGCCCGCGTACCGAGGCCGGCAGTTCTCCCTTGTGCGGAGTTCGCGCTCCGGCCTGCTGCCGTACCGGGTCGCCGGTCGCTCCTGCGCCCTGGCCGCTTTTCCCGGCATTCGGGGCGCGCCCAGGCGCACGGACGACCCGGCGATCCGGGCGCCGGGTCGTCGGACTGCTGGTCGTCGACCTGTGCGCCGGGGGGCCAGGCCGTTCCTGGCGGGCGCTCGCCGTGCTCTCCGTGCGCCGGGCCGAGGGAAAGTGCGGGCTTCTGCCTCTACGAGCACGACTCCCGAGGTCTCACTCCCGGCCAGGCGCTCGCCACCGCCTGTCGCGGCCTGTCGGGGATCGAGGGCCGACCGCGGCCCGGGCCGCGTGTCCCGGCATCTGCCGCTGCCCCGCGCCAAGGGCCGCGGTCACCGCCGTGGCGCTGTGACGTGCCCTCCGGTCGCCGCCGGCCGGCCTGACCGGCCCTGGCGGCTCACCGGGCCGCGCCGTCCTCCGCCGTGCCCGGTTCCCGGCCGTCCTCCGTCACGTCGTCCCCGTCCCGCAGGCGCACCTCCAGGTGTCCGTCGACGACGCGTGTGTCGAAGACGGGCTGGGGAGAAGTCGCCGGGCCGTGTACGTTCCAGCCGTCCGCGAGCCGGAAGACGCTGCCGTGCCAGGGGCACTGGACGCATCCGTCGGCGACGGCGCCCTCGGACAGCGGTCCCGCGAGATGGCTGCACCGGTCGGCCAGCGCGTGGAAGGCCCCGTCGGCTTCGCGGACGACCAGGACCGGCACATCGTCCACGCCGCGCCGCGCCGACCGGCCGGCCGGGAACTCGGACACGGGACCGATCCGGTGCCAGCCCTCCGAGACGACCTGCGGGACCTCTTCCGCGTGGTTGGCGCCCGCGGCCTGCCGGTAGGCGAGGTGGCCGCCCAGTAGGCCGCCGGTCGCCACCGCCGTCAGCCCCAGGAAGCCGAGGCCGCGGCCGGCCGCCGTGCGGCCCCTGACGCGGCAGGCGAGCGAGGCGGCGTACAGTCCGACGGCCGCCGTGTTGGCCAGCGCGTGCACCAGGCCGACGCGCTGCTGGCGCTGGTGCAGCTCCGCCCAGTCGACGGCTCCGGCCAGCGCGGCCGGGGCGGCGGCGGCCAGCCCGACGGCGATCAGCGAGCCGGCCTCCCGGGTGCGGCCGGGACACAGGTCCAGCACCGCGGCCGACAGCCAGCTGCCGACCGGTACCTGCACCAGCAGCGGATGCACCGGGTGGCCCAGCCACCTGCCGTGCAGCAGGTCCCGGCCACCGCGCAGCGGCAGGGCCCGCACAGCCCGGCTGAGCGCGTCGATCACCGCATCGCCGCGAGGCTGTCGTTCGAGACTGTCCAGGAGCCGCGGAACCGTGTCCCGCCGCGTCCGGCGAGGTGGTGTTGTTCTCATGAGTCGCTGGGTCCCCCGCCGCGCACTGCGCAAACGGGCCGCCCGGGCGGGCCGGTGCCCCGGGGCCGTTGTCGGGCCGGGGCGCGCCGGCGGGCTCCGGGAGGAGGGTGCCGGCGCGCCCGGGAGCGCGGTCTAGCAGGTCCCGAGGTCTTCCCAGACGCCCCACTGGCCGGTGGTGCCGGGCTTGTCACCGGACACCCACCACTTGGCGCGCCAGGTGTGGCCGCCGTAGGAGACGGTGTCGCCGCCGTTGTAGACACGTGTGGCGTCCCAGGCCGGCACCGCGCAGGTGTCCCCGCCGCCGTTGCCACCGCCGCTGCCGCCGTCGCCGCTTCCGCCGATGTTGACGTCGACGCAGGAGTAGAACGCGTTGGCGGTGTCCGCGATGTTCCAGACGGCCAGCACCTTCTGCCGGCCGGTGAAGCCGCCGAAGTTCACCTGCTGGCTGACGTCCGCGGCCGGCTGCTGGTTGCGGCCGTCGAACTCGGCGATCTTCTGGCCGCCGATGAAGTACTGCCAGTTGGTGGTGGCGTGGCGGGCGGTGTTGTGCCAGGTGAACGTCGCCGTGGTGCCGACCGCGGTGGCCTTCCAGCCCTTGCTGTCGTCGTCGAGTTCGGCGTACTCCGTGTGCCCGGCACTGCAGCTGTGCAGGCCCTTGGGCCCTTCGACGCTCTGCGGCTCGTACTTGATCTGGCCGCAGGCGACGACGCCCTCGGCGCACTGCTGCTGCCGGCTCGTGGGCAGCGTCACCCAGCCGTGCGCGCCGGCCGTGCTCGCCGGGAGGCTGACGGCGAGCACCGGAGCGACCAGTGCGCCGATCGTGAGAGCCGCTCGTCTTTTCGTGTTCATGCCGTGCCACTTCCTTCGATGTGTGTCGTTGCCGTCGTCCGAGGGATCCGGCCGCGTCGGTTGTGCGGGAGCGCGGTCCGCCGGCCGCGCCTGCGCCATGGGCCGTGAGCGGAGGCCGAACTTGGTCTGGACCTTTCGCTCGTTAGGTCTAGACCATAACCGTGGGCCGGGCTCGGTCAAGGGTTCGGACGAGGTGAACTTTCCATCGAGGAGACGTAGTTCGGCACGGCACCGGCAGGCTCAGCGCGGGCGCGGGCTCTCGATGGTCGCCTCCTCCAGCGACTTGCGCGTCAGGTCCGGGACCTCGCAGTCGGGTGCGGCGTAGCCGATGGGAAAGAGGATGTAGGGCCGTTCGTTGCGGGGCCGTTCACAGATTTCGGTGAGGAAGCCCATCGGGTTGGGCGTGTGCGTCAGGGTGCTCAGCCCCATCGCGTGCAGCGCGGCGATGAAGAAGCCGCACGCGATGCCCACGCTCTCGTTCACGTAGTAGTTCTTGCGCAGTGAACCGTCCGGCATCGCGGTGCTCTTCTCGGCGAAGCAGACCACGATCCACGGCACGGCGTCCAGGTACCTCTTGTCCGCACTCGTTTCGAGGGGCGCGAGCGCGGCGCGCCACTCGGGCGGGAGCCGTCCGCCCTCGTAGTTGACCTGCTCCTCCTCCTCGGCGGCGACCCGGATGCGGTGCTTGGTCTCGGCGTCGCCGATCACGGCGAACTTCCACGGCTGGAAGTGGGCCCCGGACGGCGCGGTGTTCGCCGCGGCGATGGCGAGGTCGACGCACGTGCGCGGGACCGGCTCGTCGCTGAAGAACCGCACGCTGCGCCGGCGGTCGAGGAACGACACGAAGTCCTTCCCCCGCCGGACCGTCTCGGCTTCGTCGTACCGTTCGGGCCGGTAGGGGACGAACGGATGGGTGTGCTGTCTCACGACTGCTCCTCGTGGACGGGGAGCCCACAGCGTGAGCCATCGGCAGTCGAATGGACAACAGATACCTCTTCGCGTTGCTAATCTGACAAAGAGCGAGGCGAGAAGATGTCTCTCAGGCGGCAGATCGGCAGGAACGGTGGCACGACAGGGGCTCGACGCGCTCGACGGCCGGATGCTGCGCCTGCTCCGGGAGCGCCCGCGTGAGGGCCTGCTGGAGATCGCCCGCCGACTCGGCGTCGCGCGCGGCACGTTGCAGGCCCGGCTCGACCGGCTGACCGGCGCCGGCGTGGTGACCGGCTACGGACCGGACGTGGACGTCGCCGCCCTCGGTCACGTGGTCGAGGCGTTCACCACGTTCGAGGTGGACCAGTCGGCCCGCGCGGCCATCACCGCGCGCCTGCGGGCCGTGCCGCAGATCCTGGAGGCCCGCATCGTGACGGGCCCCGGTGACATCTGGTGCCGCATCGCGGGCACGAGCAACCAGCATGTGCAACAGGTGATCGACCGAGTCCTGGAGGTCCCGGGCGTCCGCCGCAGCACGACGGTCATCGCCCTGAGCGCCGTCATCCCCTACCGGGTCCAGCCCCTGGTCGACGAGCTGGCCGGCCTGACACGGAATCCGGACGCACATCCCGAGCCCCGGACCGGGACCGCCCTGTAGGCGGTCCCGGCGGACGGGGCCCGGACGGTGGCGCGGTTCAGCAGGCGCCGAGGTCCTGCCAGACGCCCCACTGGCCGGTGGTGCCGGGCTCTTCGCCGGTCGTCCACCACTTGGCCTTCCAGGTGTGGCCCTTGTACGAGACCTGCTGGCCGCCGGTGTACACGGCGTCCTTGGCCCACGGGGCGGCCGTGCACTGGCTGCCGGAGCCGCCGGTGACGGTCAGGGCGTAGGTCGCCGAGTGGCTGCCGGAGGCGCCCGCGCCGGTCACGGTGACCGTGTACGTGCCCGACGCCGCGGCCGAGGTGGTGGCCAGGGTGAGTGTGGAGGAGCCGCCCGCGGTGACCGACGTCGGGCTGAGGGAGGCGGTGACACCCGCCGGGGCCCCGCTGACGCTCAGCTTCACGTCCTGGGCGTTGCCTTTCGTCACGGCCGTCTTCACCGTGGCCGTCGCGGACTGGCCGGCCGTCACGGACCCGGAGGCCGGGGTGAGCGCCACGGAGAAGTCGTTGGCCGGGTTGGTGGCGCCGCCACTGGTGAACGGCGCGAAGACACGCGTGAAGTCCCACGTGTTCTGCTCGATGCCCGAGCAGTTGTCCGCGGCCCCTCCGCCCGCACAACTGCCGTTGTCCCGCTGCAACGCCCAGAACGACAGCGTGTTGATGCCCTTGGCGACCGCCCAGTCGTACACCGTCCGGGCGTTGGCCAGGGTGAAGGTCTCCGCCTTGCCGAAGTCGTCGACGCCCGGCATCTCGGTGACGCCGACCATGTTCCACAGCTGGGCCGGGGTCTTGCCCGGGTACAGCTCGGCCAGCAGGTCGTACAGGCCCTGGGCGGCGGTCTGGGTGTCCTTCGCCATGTCGTGGGGCTGGTTGTCGTAGTAGTCGAACGTCATGAGGTTCACGACGTCGACCCGGGTGCCGTTGCTCACCGCGTTGCGCAGCAGTGCCTCGCCGTTCTCCGCGGGGCCGTGCGTGGTGGTCGGCAGGGTGTAGGAGATCTCCACCTTGCGTCCGTTGGCCGCCGCCCAGTCCTGGACCAGCTTGATGGCCTTGTTGCGGCGGTCGATGCCGGCGGAGTTGTCGAGGGAGTCCACCTCGATGTCCATGTCGAGCCGCGAGATGTCGTAGGTGGTGATGACCTTCTCGTACGCGGCGGCGATCTGCTGGACGTCGGTGCAGCTGTCGGCGATCTCGGTGCCGGTGGTGTCGGCCGTGTATCCGCCGAACGAGGGGATGACGTCGCCGCCGGCCGCCTGGATCGTCTTGATGTCGGCGCCGAAGGTCGAGGCGGCGATCGGCATGCTCGTGTCGCCGTTCCAGTACGGCGTGCAGGAGCCCTTGGCGGCTGTCTGGAGGAACGCCATCGTCAGGTGCTTGGCGCCCGACTGGGCGGACAGGGCGGCGGGGCTCTCGCCGGTCCAGGCCTCGAAGTACGGGGCGAAGACGTGGTTCGGCAGGGGTGTCGCGGCTTCGGCGGTGCCGGTTCCCGTGAGGGCGAGGCCCACCGCGGCCGCCGTGGTGGCGGTCGCGGTGAGGGCCGCGCGGAAGGAACGCACGAGTCTCATGTCAGTCCCGGTGTGTGGAGGGGCGTGGCCGATGGTCTGGCGCGGGAAGGGTGGTGCCGACTACTGGAATAGCGTCCTCACACAGGTGGGTCAATGGTCTGGACCAAAAAGGGACTAGACCAATCTGCGGAGCGGAGACGCCCTGGCGCAGGACAGGGCACGCGGCGGCGGACTGGACCACATTCGAACGTCCGACCAGGTCCGCACCGGGATGACCATGCGCGCCGAACGTGGGTACAAGGGGTGCCGTGCCGACAAGTCTTCCGGCGAAAGGAGCAGACGATGACCGACGACGCCTACCTCGTGCTGCAGTCCGATTCGGCGACCGCGCCCGGCGTGCCGCTCGCGGCCGTGGGTGATCTGGCCTGTCTGGAGTCACCCGCGGTACGGGCCTGGCTCGACGCCCAGGGAGTCACCGAGACCTCCGCGGACCTGCGTCTGGTGCCGCCGGAGGAGACCGCGGGCATTCCCGAGGACGCCGAGCGGCTGCCCGTGCCGCTCGGCGAGGAGGAACTGAGCCGGCTGCGCCACCGCACCGCTCCGCCGGACGTGGCGCGGCTGGAGGAGGAACTGCTGGGCTACCGCTCCTGCACCGACGGCCGCGACGTCCTGCTCGCCCGCGCCCTGGCGGCCGGTGTGCCGGCGCACCGCGTCGCGGAACTGACCGGCGAGGACCTGGCCGCCGTCGAGGCGGTCACCCGTTGAAGAGCGTGCCGCCCGGATCGCCGACGCGCGCCCGTGACGCTCTCGGTGACCGTGGCCGGGCGGGTCCGCCCCGGCCGTGCTGTGCCTGACGGCGAGTCCGACGGGCACGACGCGGGAGACGGGCGACTCGGCGCCGGGACCAGGCGTCAAGAGACCCGACGGGTACGGCGGACGGCGGACGGCGGCCCGCGAACCGGCATGCGACACGGGGAATCGGGGGAGGCGGCGCCTGTTGCGCCGGCCGGCCGGGCGGCGTGGGCGCGGTGCCGGAATCCATCCGGAGGACGACCCGCCGACGACCCGACGGACGCCGGGAGTTGAGGTTCACTGGTCTTCGGGGACGCGGTGGCTCCGGGACGGAGTACGGGGATGCGGGACGGCAGTGCCGAGCGGGAACGGGCGGACGGGGGCCTCGGGGGCGTACCGGACGACGAACTGAGGGAATGGGTCGGCCAGGCCCGCGCGGAGCTGGCCGGGCAGCCGCCGGGCGGTGACCCCGACGCCTCGGCGACGCGGGTGGCGATGGCCCTGTGGCTCGCGGAGCTGGAGGCACGCCAGGGCGACCCCCGCGACCTCGACGCCGCGATCGCCGCCGTCGAGCAGGCGCTCGGCGACGATCCCGGCCACGTCGACGCGCCGCTGTGGCGCGGCGTCCTCGGCCAACTGCTCTGGCACCGCTACGAGGCGGCCAGTGACCCGGGAATGTCCCCGCGGCGGCAGGCCGAACTCCTGGTGGAGCCCGTCCGGCAACTGGAGGCCGCCGCGTCCGGCCTCGCCCCGGGCGAGGAGATGACCCGCCAGGTCCGGGCCCGGCTGGGCGTCGCCTACGGACTCCGCTACTCCTTCGTGAACGACCCGGCCGACCTGGACGCGGCGATCGCGGAACTCGGCGAGGCGCTCGACGGCGTACCCGGCCCCATGGACCAGTCGGCCTTCTTCCGCTTCCACTACGGACAGCAGTTCGCCGGCCGCTACGACCTGACGGGCGTGGACGCCGACTGCGACCGGGCGCTCGCCGAGGTCCGGCGGGCCGTCGAGGACGGGGAGAACTCCACCGAGTGCGAGGACGGCTGGTTCCCGATCGCCCGCGTCCAGCTCGCCCGGATCCTGCTCATGCGTCTGCCGGACGCGCGTGCACATCGAGACCGGCGCGCCGCCGCGCTGGCCCTGGCACAGCTGGACCACCTGCCGCTCGACAGCCCCGCGCTGGCGGAACTCCCGGTGCCGCTGCTGAGGAAGTACGGCGTGCTGCTGTGCGAACGGGCCGGGGAGCAGACGCGGTCCGAGGACGCGTCACGGGCGCTCGCCGTGTTGCGGCAGGTGGCCGAGCGGTGGCCCGTGGACGCCCCCGACCGCTGGACCACCCTGATGAGCCTGGCAGCCGGATGGCAACTGGTCGGGCTCACCACGCTCGACGCGGAGGCGCTGCGCGCCACGGAGGACGCGTACACCGACGTCCTCGCCGTGTGTCCGCCCCGGTTGCGGCACTTCACAGAGGCCGCCCGCGGCTACGTCAGAGAGGCGCGGGTGCGCGCCGGACACCTGCCGGACGTCCCCGGCGATCCCGTCGTCATCGCGGGACGGCAGGCGGCGTCCGCTCTGCGAGAGGCCATCGCCGAGCCGGGAACAGGCGGGCAGGGGACCGGCGAAGACGGGGCCGAGGACCTCCAGCCGCTCGGCCTGACGGGTGTCGGCTCCGGGGGCGAGGACCTGCAGAGGGTGATCGAGCGCTGCGCGCACGCCGACGCGGTACCCGCCCTGCGCCGGCTGCCCTTGGTGCTGCTGGCCTACTTCGCGCCCTTCCTCGGCGAGTCGGGCATGCGGCCCACCGCCGAGGTGGTGCGGGAGCGGATCCGCGCGGCCGTGGACGTCCTGCACGAGGACGACCCCGTGCGGGCGAGCCTGCACATGGTGGCCGGGCAGGCGGCCTTGAACGAAGCCGGTCAGTCCCACGACCTGGACCGGGTCGAGGCCGCGCTGGAACACTTCGACATCGCCCTCGCCATGACGGACCCCGTGGCCGAGGACGCCGAACTGCGGGGCAACCGGGAGGTGTGGCGTGTCAACGCGCTCACCTTCCGGGCACAGGTGCGGGGCACGCAGGACGCCCTCGCCGAGGTCGCCGCCGAACTGGCCGTCCTGCGCGCCGACCCGTCGGTGACGGCGTACACGCGCGTCTGCGCGGCGGTGCAGCACGCCCTGGTCATGGCCCGCCGGGCGTTCGCCGTGAAGGACGCCGCCGGGCTGGCCGCGGCGGCGGCCGACCTGCGCGACGCCCGGGACAGGCTCCCCGCGGACGACGCCATGCGGTCCAGAGCGGCCACGATGTTCGACGTGCTGACCTCGGCCCAGCGGTTCGTCGCCGCCGGGGCCGAGCCTCCGCCCGAGGACATCGACATCGACCGGCTCCGGTACGAATCGGTGACGCTGTCACCGGGGGACCGCGCCGAGACCCGGGGCCTGGCCGGTCTCGTGCTCGGCGCGCGCGTGCTGCAAGGCGTGGAGACCGGCCGGCTCGACGACGCGATCGCGCTGTTGGAGGAAGCCCTCGCGCCGCGTCCCGCCGCCGTCGTCGGCGGCGGGAACCGGTTCCGGTTCGCCCAGGCCCTGGCCCTGCTCCGGCTGCGCAGATACCGTACGGGCGGCGACGTGACCGACCTCGACGAAGCCCTCCGCCGGTCCGAGGAGGCCGTGCGGCTCCTGCCCCATCCGGGCCACTTCGGATGGGCGATGGCAGTGATGCAGTTCGCCGAAGCCCACCGCTCGGCCGGCCTGGCCGGGCGCGGCGACCGGGCCGCCTGCCTCGCCCGCGGCCGCGAGGCCGGGCTGCGGGCCCTGCGCGGTCACGCCTGGCAGGTCCTGTTGCAGTCCCGCGCGCAGTACACGACCGAGGCCCTCTCCTTCTCCGCCTCGGACGCCCTGTCGGTGGCTCGCTGGTGCATCGCCGACGGCTGTCCCGACGAAGCGGTGCAGGCACTCGACGCCGGCCGCGGACTCGTCCTGCACGCGGCCTCGGCGGCCGGCACGGTGCCGGAACGGCTCGTGGCCGCGGGCCGTCTGGACCTCGCCGCCGAGTGGCGTACGGCGGCCGGCGCGGACGACCGCGCACCGGCCGACGGCATCTCCGGCGACCTCCGGTACCGGGCGCTCCGGGTCCTGGCCGACACCGACGACCTCACGGCCGCCGCGCCGGCCGACGGCACGGCGACGACGGCACCCGGCACCCGCCCCGGCGACCTGCTCACCCCGCCCTCCCTCCGTGACATCGCCACGGCACTGCGCCGTACCGGTGCGGACGCGATGGTCTACCTGGTGCCCGGAGAGGGGACCGGAGCCGGCCCGGGCGGCTCGGCCGTCACCGTCCACGCCGACGGCCGGACCAGCCTGGTGTTCCTGGGAGGACTGACGGCGGACGCCGGTCCGCTCACCGCCTACCTCGGCCCGGGCACGACCCCCGGCAATCGGGACATGGGGCCCGCCGACGGCGCGCCGCCACCGTCCGCCGACGGCCGCGACATCGGGCGCCGCACGCTGGAGGACCTGTGCGACTGGGCGTCGCGGGCCGTGCTGGAACCGCTCCTCGCGCACCTGCGCGCCCAGGGCGCCGCCTGGCCTCCCAGGGTCGTGCTGGTCCCGATGGGACACCTCGCCGCCGTGCCCTGGCACGCGGCCCGCAGACGTGCGCCGGGCGGCCGGTACCGGTACGCCGTCCAGGACGCCGTCATCTCGTACGCCGCCTCGGCGCGGCTGTTCTGCGAGGTCGTCGCCCGCGAGCCGGTTCCGCTCCACGCGCCGGGCCTGGTCGTCGGCGACCCGGGCGGCGACCTGCCCCACGCGGGCCGGGAGGCCGCCGCCCTGCACGCCGCCTTCTACCGCACCGCGCCGTACCTGGGCCGGCACGAGACCGGCGCGTCCACCGGCAGCGGCACTCCGGCGGAAGTCCTCGGCTGGCTGCGGCTGCGCGGCCTGTCTCCGGGCGGAGTGCTGCACCTGGCCTGTCACGCCGACGTACCCGGGGACGCCGCGGCCGGCACCGCGCGGCTGCACCTCGCCGGCGGCACCCTCGCCGCCGAACAGCTCACCGAGCGTGCCCAGCACCGGAACCGGCCCGGCCGGCTCGGGCTGGTGTCGCTGGCCGCCTGCACCACGCATGTCTCGGGACGCGGCTACGACGAGGCGTTCACGCTGTCCACGGCGTTCCTCGTGGAGGGTGCCAGGTCGGTGCTGGGCTCGCTGTGGCCGGTGCCGGACGAGGCCACGTCGTACCTGATGTTCATGGTGCACCACTACCTGAACGCGGAGGGCGCGCGCCCGGCCGTGGCGCTGCGGCTCGCCCAGTTGTGGATGCTCGACCCCGGCCGGCGGCCTCCCGCCACCATGCCGCCCGAACTGGCCCGCCAGGCCGGCTCCGTGGACCCGGACGACCTGCGGGGGTGGGCGGGCTTCACCCACCTCGGCCAGTGAGAACGAGGCGATGGGCAAGAGCGGTGACCGCAACTCGCCCCGCGGACAACCCGGTTGAGCCCGGACACGCGGGCCGTCGTCTGGGAGACTTCCGTCATGGGGACTGTGTACGCGCTGTTCGTGGGAATCGACGACTACCCCGCTCCCCAGCGCGGCCTG
Source organism: Streptomyces sp. SCL15-4 (assembly GCF_033366695.1). Taxonomy (NCBI): domain Bacteria; kingdom Bacillati; phylum Actinomycetota; class Actinomycetes; order Kitasatosporales; family Streptomycetaceae; genus Streptomyces; species Streptomyces sp. SCL15-4. Next base: position 529,629 of record NZ_JAOBTQ010000001.1, on the reverse strand, counting down.
AGAGGTGCCGTCAACGACGTGGAAGCGGCGGCGAGTCTGCTCGGTGCCCTTGGGCAGGGACCGTTCGAGCCCCTCTTCCTGAGGAACGGCGAGGCCACGACCGACGGCGTGGTCGCCGCCGTCCGCGACCACCTCGGGGCCGCCGGGCCCGGTGACACGGCGCTCTTCTGGTTCTCCGGGCACGGCACCGACTACGAGGCCGTCCTGCCCCTGCACCGGCGGACCGAGGCCACCGGCCGCTACCAGGCGCTGGTCTGCGCCGACAGCCCGCGCGAGGGCGGCCGGCCGCTCGTCGACAAGGAGCTGGGCAGGCTGCTGGACGCGGTCGCCGCGCGGGGCGCGCACGTGGCCGCCGTCCTCGACTGCTGCTTCTCGGGCGGCGCCACCCGTACGTCCGCTGCGGCGGGACTGACTGCGCGCTACGCGCCGCCCGCCGCTTGGTGGGACGCGCCCTGCGCGCAACGAGGGCCGGCCGAGGGCACCGGCACACCCACGGCCCGCCATGTGCTCCTCGCCGCCGGCCGGCTGGACCAGCTCTCCTACGAAAGGGACTTCGCCGGCGTCCCCCACGGAGTGTTCACCCACGCCCTGCTGGAGGCGCTGCGGGCGGCGGGACCGGGCGCGACCTACCGCGATGTGCTGGCCGCCGCCCACTGCGCGGTCCAGACCGAGCGCGCCGACCAGCACCCGGTCCTGTTCCCGCCCACCCCGGGCGGCCCCGCCGACCGGCCCTTCCTCGGCGGAGCGGTGACCCGTGGCCGTGACCCGCACCTGCTGCGGCACGGACCGCACGGCTGGGAGGTCGACTGCGGCCGGGTGCACGGGCTGTACGGCGACGACCCCGACGGCACCGAGTTCACGCTCACCGCACCCGCCGCCGCACACCGCGTCGTACGCGTCCGGACCGTCCACGCCGACCGCGCCGAGGTGGAACCCGTCGGCTGGGAGCCCGATCGCCGGCGGGCGCATCCGGTCGCGCTGTCGGCGCTCGCCCTGCCGCCCACCCGCGTCCGCATCGAGACACCGGACGGTTCCGCCGCGGCCCGCGGGGCCGCCGCGCTGCTCCGGGACACCATCGGCTCGGCGGGCCCCGGGGGCGGCCCTGCACCGCTGCTCCGGCTGACCGGCGACCCGGCCTCGGCCCCGGGCCACCTGCTGCGCGTCGCCGTGTCCTCGAAGCGGGGCGCCGGCCTGGAAGCCGGCGTTCTGCGGCGCGACGGCTCGGCGGCCGTACCGCCGCTGCCGCTCGACGGGCCGGAGGACGCCCGCCGCGTCGCCGACTGCCTGTGCCATCTCACGCGCTGGCACCGGCTGCTCACCCTGGACAACCCGTCGTCACCGCTGAAGGACCTGGTCCGCGTCGAGATCCTGCCCTGGACCTACGACGGGCCCTGGAGCTCCGACCGGCCGGGCCCCGTCCTCCCGGAGGGCAGCGGGGAGATCGTCTGCCGCTACGGCCACTCGCCGGCCGGCCGGCCACGGGAACCCTGGCTGTCCATCCGCCTCCACAACCGCTCGGCGACGCGAACCCTCTGGTGCGTCCTGCTGAATCTCACCGACAGCCATGCCGCCCACACGGACCTGTACCCGGGCCACTTCATCGGGCCCGGCCGTACCGGATTCGCGCTGGACGACCGGCCGGTGGCGATGTCCGTGCCCGCGCGCCGGGCCCGCCCCGGAGCGGAGGCCCGGGACTGGCTCAAACTCATCGTCTCCGAAGGAGAGTTGAACACCGTTCCCTTCCACCTGCCGCCCTGGAACCCCGACAGCCCCGGCGATCGCGGTGCCCGCCGGACCGGCGCGGACACCGTCCTGCGTCTCACGCCGCCCGGCCGGGACGACCGCGACCTGGCAGAGGCCCGCCCGCGGGCACCGGGCGAGTGGACGACGCGTACGATCCCGTTGCGCACGATCATCCCGGGCGGCAACTGAGCGAGAAGCGCGGCGAGTCGGAATGGCCCGTCGTCGTATCAGGGCGCGACGCGCGCGTGGTACGGCGCGAGGACGGAGTTCAGCCAGTCCTCGCCGTCGGCAGTGCCGAAGTCGACGGCCGGCTCGGACTCGGCCACCGTGTCCGGCGCGCACCGGTCGCCGAACAGGATCACGACCCGGTCGGCGGGTTCCCGCTTGGACGGCCAGACGAAGCCCTGCGCCCACGGCTCGGTCCGGTCACGGATCCAGTGACCCCAGTTCCGCGTCCACGGATACTCGGCGGCCTCGGCCTGCACCAGCCAGGAGTCCTGTCCCACGGCCGCGAGGTCGGCGCCCGACATCAGCGACACCACCGTGACGTCGGCGACCAGCCTCAGGAACGTGCAGCGCTTGCGGACGGTGCCCGTGCGCGGCAGCACCCGGGGACCGCCGTCCGCGGCGAACGGCACCGACCGCAGCAGCGACTCGCAGACCGCCGCCGCCGGCGCGAGTCCCGCGTACAGGTAGGTGTAGGGCCGGGCCTCCGTCGCGTCGAAGCGCCCGCCGCCGTAGAGCCGGTCGGCCGGGACGGGGTTGAACGCGGTGCCGGCGAGGGCCGAGGCGTGCACCCGGAACAGCGCGGTGCCCTCGGGGAGCGTCACCTTCGTGGGTGTGCCGGGCAGCGCGGCCGGCGGAGGGACGTTCGGCACCGTCACTCCCCGTCCAGCAACGACCGTGCCGCGGCGACCAGTTCCTCGTCCCGGGCCGTCCCCAGCAGCGCGGCCGGCGTGGTGCGCAGCCAGGTGTTGGCCGACAGCCACCAGTCGGCCGCTCCCCACGGGTCCCGGCCCGCGTCCAGCAGCGCGTTCACCTCCAGCACCACCCGCCACGCCAGCGCGCCCTCGCGGAACTGGAAACGCGGCAGCACCGCGCGCCCTCCGGCCGCCGGCAGCCGGATCAGGTCCGGCGCCGTCGGATCACCGCCCCGGCGGCGTACGTCCGCGTCGTCCAGCACCGGATGCGCGAGCAGGCGCTCGCGGACCGGGCCGAGCACGGGACCCACCATGGGGCTGCCGTCGACCAGGAGCACGGCGAGGTCGGCGGCGCGGAATCCGTGGACGGTGACGTCCCGCGCGCTCCCGGAGTACCGGGCGCCGTCACCGGCACCCAGCCTCCCGGCCTCCTCCGGTGGCAGACAGCCGAGGACCAGCCGTGCGGCGGCCTCGGCGTGGCAGCGGCGCTCGCCTTCGTCACCCGCCGCGCGCAGCCCCTCCAGGGCCGACGCCAGCCGCGCCCCGGGCGCTGCTCCAAGACGCCTCAGATACGGCCCCAGCCGCTCCCACGCGGCCGCCACCGCGGCCAGTACCTGGAACGGATTCACCGGCTCCTCTCCCTTCCCCCGGTTCCGCGGGCCGCCGGGCGCGCACCGCGCCGGGGCCGACCGTGCCGACACACAGCTCGACCGTGCGTACACATCACGGTGGCCGCCCGCGCGGGCGCTACCGCTTCCTCTTCTTGTACGTGAGGGACCTGCCCTCGTTCAGGCGCTCGACGAGATCGAAGGCGGCGAGGGTGAGGGGGGTGAGGTCCGCGGTGCGCAGACCGTCCTTCATCCGGCGCAGCTCGGCCACCACCGCGCCCTCCTGCCTGCCCGGCCTGCCCACCTGGTCGTCCACCGCGCCCAGCGCGCCGAGCGAGCCGTGGATGTGCTCCCAGTCCTCCGCGTTCCCGTCGACCTCGGTCTTCTCCTCCTCGCTCAGGTGCCTGTAATTCCGCAGCAGGTCCTTGCCGGCCGGCATGCCCATCAGCCACTGGTGGCGGGTCAGCGGGATCCGCCGCTCGACGCGGTGACCGGCGTCGCCGTGCTCGACGCTCCTCGGGTACACCAGGGCCTGCTCGTCGGCCGGGTCGTAACCGGATGCCTCGAGGACGAACGAGGCGAACTCCGCCGGGTGCGCCTGGTAGTAGAGCTGCGTCGCATGGGGCAGCAGCGTGAAGTTGTGCGCGAAGGAGGTACGGGACATCAGACCGCCGGCGATCGACTTCGAGTTCGCCCGGTCCCCGAGTCCGGCGCCGTACGTCAGATAGCTGCCGATCAGGGTGGCCAGGCCGACCAGTCCGTCCGTGGCGGCGCCGCCGGTGATCTCCTTGGGGAGGTCCCTGGCCCGCGCCTCGGCCGCCCGGCGGATGCCGTCGACCGTGCGGAGGCTGTCCTGGTGCAGATCCTGCCTGGCCTCCTTGCGCCGCCCGAAGGCGCCGGGCGTGATGAACAGGGGCTTTTTGTCCGGCACTTGGAGGTACTTCACCAGCCGGGGCAGCTGGTCCAGCTTGAACCCGGCGGTCATCTGCGGTGTGTAGACGAGCACGCCGTTCAGCGGAAACACCATGATCCCGGGGGACGCCCTGAAGCCGCCGAGGTCGACCTCCCGGAGCGGGAAGGACTCCTGGTCCTTCCGGGCGTCCAGGGCGCTCGACACCTGCGTGATCTCGTCCATCACCTGGAGCAGTTCGTCCCTCGTGGTGAGCGGATCGGTCACCCATTCCAGGGCCGAGCCGCCCGTGGGGCTGACGTCCGAGGTGAGCCGGTAACCCGTGCCGCGGCCGACGGTGCCCATCTTGGGGACGTCACGGCCGGGGATGGGCGCCTCCCTGATCCGGCCGTTCTGGAGCAGAGGCAGGGTGGCGAAGTCCACGTGTGCCGCGTACGCGCCGGGGGACTCCCGCCGTGCCCGCTCGAGCCGCGCCCGGCCCTCGTCGGTGGCCTGGTACCGTCCGGGCTCGCCCGTGAGCCACCTGTTCCTCAACTCCTCGCCGGTCGCGCTCTGCTCGCTCTCGTCCAGGAGATCGCTGTCCTGTCTCCGGTCGGCCATGCGCGCCAGGATCTGCGCACCGATGACGGCGTCCCGTTGCGAGACCTCGTCCTGGTATCTCCGCTCGTCCTCCGGGGTCAGGTCGTTGTGATCGCGCACCCGCCACTGCGACTCGAACTCGAAGCCGACGCGGCGCTGGATCGCGGTGCGGTGTACGGCGCCGTCCCGCTGCTCCTCGTCGTCGGCCGCGCTGTGGCGGACGCTCTCGCCGCGGGCGACCCTGGCTCCGACGTCGGACGCCTCGCGCTCCCATCTGTCGCCGGGATCGCTGAGACCTGCGGGGGCGTCGCGCTGGGTGGTGTGGTGGATCTCGTGGGCCATCGTCTCGACGTCGCGCAGGACGCTCGCGCTCTGGACGACGATGTTGTCGCCGACGGTGTACGCCCTGGCGCCGATGCTCGCGGCGGCCTGCTCGTCGACCGAGACCCTGATGTGGTCGAGCGTGGTGCCGAAGGCGCTCTCCATGGTCGTACGCACACCGTCCGGCAGCCGGCTCCCGCCCTGCCCGGCAGTCCTCGCGGCCTCCCGCACGGCGTCCTCCCGGCTCGCCTCACCGCCGCCGAACGCCTGCACGGCGCTCTGGCCGGCTCCTTCCCGGTCCCGCTCGCGCTCGATCATCCGCGCGACGGCCGCGTTCCCGATCGCTCGTTGCAGGGCGGCCGGCGAACCCGCCCGAGGCGTCCGGCCGCGTCCGGCCGCGACCACGGCGGCCGGGAGCGTGCCGGGACCGTGAAAGGACCTGCTGGGCCTGGCCTGTTCGCGGTCGGGGCCGGTGTTCCGTCGGGACTCGGTGGTGTGTCGCATGGAAGATCCGTTCGAACGAGATCTCTTGCATCGCCTGGCGGCCGACTCTGCCGCAGGAGCGGCCGGGAGGGAAGGGCGGAGCGGATGGACAAAGGACCCGGCCGGTCTGCCCGAACGGTCACCCGGCGACCGGCCGGCTCGTCGGCTCCCTCGGGCGGTCCGGCCGGCGGCGGCGGGCCGCGGGCCCGCGGGCTCCGCCAGGCGGCCCGGGGCGGCCGGATCGTCTGTCGACCCGGGCGGGCGGGCCGGGGTTGGCTCGCCGTGGTCCGCGGAACACGCGCGGAGCAGCGGGCCGCTCGGTGGCGCCGCCCGCGTTCGGGCGGTGTCCGGTTCGGGTGGGCGGGGGAGGGGACATGCGGTGGCACGGATCGGCCGTCTTGCCGGTGGTGGCGCTGGCCTGTGTGACGGCGGTGGCTCCGGCGGCGGCAGCGCCGCCGGCGAGCGGAGGGACGAGGGATCCGGGACCGGCGGTGGTGAGCACGGCCGCGGACGGCACCCTCGCCAATGGCGACTCGGGCGGCGCGGTGGTCAGCGGGAACGGCCGCTTCGTGGCGTTCGTCTCGGATGCCGACAACCTGGTCCCGGGCGACACCAACGGCCTCGCCGGCGTCTTCGTGAAGGACGTGCGCACGGGCGTGGTGAGTCGGCTGGACGTGGCCGCGGACGGCACCGAGAGTCAGACCGGAACGGCGGAGGTCACGGCGGACGCGGCCGGCCGCACCGCCGTCTTCCCCCACGACGACGGCCTCGTGCCGGGCGACACCAACGGCCACCGGGACGTCCTCGCCCTGCGCCTCCGCTGACGGCCCGCCGCTCACCGGCCGAGCCGGTGCCGGCCGACGTGCGCGGCCGTCGGCACCGCCGGACCGGCCGCCGGGTGCGGTGGTCCGTCCGGCGGCCGGTGTGGGTGTCAGCGTGGTGCGGGCGTCACAGGTCGGCGGCGTCGACCACGTCGGCCAGGTCGACGAACTTGAAGCCGGTCGCCGTGCGGGTGCCGCCCTCGCCGTCGGAGGTCTCCGGAGTGTCGTGGCCGTCCTGGACGACCAGCAGGCCGTGCGGGTAGCGGCTGCCGAGCGGGGCGTTCAGGACGGCGGCGCCGTCGCACTCCTCCGATCCGTCGAGCGTCGCGGAGGCCGGGCCGACGCGGAAGCCGCCCTCGTACTCGTTGTCCTCGCTCACCTCGCGGTCGTACGCGGCGAAGGTGTTGTCGCCCTGGCTGGAGGCGAAGAGATAGCCGTCCCCGTCGGACTCCTGGAACAGGGTCAGGCCCTCGACGTCGGCGGTCAGCCGCTTGCCGCCGAAACCGGGGTCGGCGCCGGCCGTGCACTCCTCGGTGGTCTCGTCGTAGACACCGGGAACGCCGTACTCGCGGACCTTCTCCACCAGGACCGGCCTGTCGGTCAGGTCGGCGCGCAGCCGCCAGATGCCGACGTCCTCCTGGCCGGCGTAGAGGGTGCCGGTGGCGGGGTCCACCACCATGCCCTCGACCTGCGGGAGTTCGCCGGGCTCGGCGCAGGGGGACCAGGTGGTGCCGTCGGGCAGGCGGAACGACGCCGGGAGGTCGAGCGTGCGGACCTTGCGGTAGCCGACGGTGCCGCGTGCGGTCGGGGTCAGTTCGACGAGGGCGAGCCGGGTCCGCTCGCGCTGGCTGACCAGCGCGTAGGAGCGGCCGGTCGCCTTGTCCTGCCAGGTGGCGAGGCCGTACGCGGTGCGCTGCTCGTTGATCTCGGCCTGGTCGGCGGAGAAGACCGGGACGGCGGCCGGGTCGGTGACGTCGGTCAGCGGAGCGCCCGGCTTGGCCGGGTCGATGCGGTAGATCCGCAGCCGGTCGTTGCCCCGGTCGCTGACCACGGCCACGTCGGTCCGGCCGGCGGGAGTGCTCAGGCCGGTGACGAGGTCGACGTTGTTGAAGCGGCCCGGGGCGTCGCCCTCGGCCGCCGGGCGCGGCGCGGGCAGCGACTGCACCGGGCGGGCGTCCAGGCCGTACACGCGCAGGCCGCCCTTCTTCGCGGTCGCGATGACGAGGCTGTGGCCGGGGTCGGCCGCGTTGCGCCAGATCGCGGGGTCGTCCGCGTCGGAGTTGCCGCCCGCCTCGTCGTCGTAGAGGGCGGGGGTCTCGCTGGTCGGGGTGACCGTCGGCAGGTCCTCGTCGTCGGCCCCGGCCGGGGCGGCGGACAGGAGGGCGAGCAGGGCGGCACCCAGGGCGAGGGCGGCGGCTTTACGCGGTGTGCGATGCGTTCTCACAAGCGCTTCCTAGGTCGGTGTCGCGGACATGCCGATCTTGGGGGGAGAACTTTGCCTGCAGGAGACCATGAGCTGGACACCTGGTCACAGGAGAGACGACCACGCGCCAACTCCCGTTCACAAGCGCTCTATGAGCCAGGCTCCGGCGGGCGCCGGGTTTCCCGCGGCGTGCCGGCATGGGTCTTCCGGGACGACCGGATCAGAAACGCCCGTCCTCGGCATGAACGTACCGAGGGATGGCGGACGGCGGGATCCTTCGGCGCATCACGGGCGGCGTACGGCCCGGGCCCGGCGGCGCGGCGACAACCGCGCCGGCCGTTCTCCGGTCCGTTCCCGCCGCCCGCGTGCGCTCCGGGCTCACCGGCGGCCGCGCAGCTTCCGCACCAGTTCCTGTGCCTGGGCGCGGCGGCGCGGGTCGGCGGCGGTCCGGCGCACCTGCTCGATCGTCCGCCGGCCCTGCGGGCTCCTGGCGAACTGCTTGATACGTTCGACGACTCCGGCCATCACATTCCTTCCGTCGTGGTGCCTCGTTCCGCTGCGGCACCCCTGGGTCCCGGCTACCCGGTGACCGGCGGTCCACCCCCTTCCGGCCGGCCGGCGGTCCACTCGATCGCCCGTGCCGTCGCCGGCCGGCTCGGAAAAGGCCCCGAGGCCCGAGCCGGTCCGCACCGGTGCGAGGGGCCGGCCCGCCGCCGTCGGTCAGCCGGCCCCGACGAGGAGTTCGGCGGCCGCGATGCCCGAGACCCGGGTCGCGCCGTGGGTGATCACGTGGACCGCGCCGGGGCGTTCGCCGCCCGGGACCCCCATCTCCACGACCAGGGCGTCGGGCCGGTGGCGGACCAGGGTGGCCAGGGCCCGCGCCATCCACGGGCAGCGGGCGGTGTCGCGGACCACGACGACGAGGGCCCGGCCGGCGGCGGGAGTGAGCGCCTCCCGCTCCAGGAGGCCGGGGTCGTCGGTGAGGTCGTACTCGCCGATCCGCACCGACGTGGTGCCCGGGCGCAGGGCCCGCAGGGGCTCGGCCACGCCCCACGGCGTACTGCCGTCGATGGCGAGGTTGGTGACCGGCGACAGCTCCACCACGTGCGGGTCGCCCGCCAGCGGGAACCGGACGCCTGCGGCCGGGTTCCGGTGGACGGTGACCGCGCGCCGGGCGGCGACGAGTCCGATGCCGCCGGCCGTCTCGTCCGCCGTGGCCGCGCGGACCAGCCCGGCGGACCAGGCGGCGAACTCCTCGACCCGGCCGGCCGCTTCGGCGAGCCGTTCCTCGGGCAGGGTGCCGTCGAGGACGGCCGCGACGAGCGCGTCCGCGAGCCGTTCCGTCGTGGCGGCCTCCGCGCTCTCGCCGCCGACGCACACCGCGTCGCACCCCGCGGTCACCGCTCTCACGGTCGCGCCCTCGATGCCGTAGCGGTCGGAGACCGCGGCCATCTCGATGCCGTCCGTGACCACCAGGCCGGTGAAGCCGAGTTCCTTGCGGAGCAGGTCGCCGATGACGCGGTCGCTGAGCGTGGCGGGCCACTCCTCGTCGAAGGCGGGAGCCAGCATGTGCGCGGTCATGACAGTGCGGACGCCCGCCTCCATCGCGGCGACGAAGGGCGGCAGCGCGATCCGCGCGATGCTGGCGGCGTCCGCCGTCACCCGCGGGAGGCCGTGGTGGGAGTCGACGCTGGTGTCACCGTGCCCGGGGAAGTGCTTGGCGCAGGCGGCGACACCGGCCGACTGCAGGCCGCGGACCCAGGCCGCGGTGTGACGGGCCACCACGTCGGTGCGGGAGCCGAAGGAGCGCACGCCGATCACCGGGTTCGCCGGGTTGGAGTTGACGTCGGCGCTGGGCGCGTAGTTCAGGGAGACGCCGGCCTCGCGCAGCGCACGGCCGATGTCCCGGGCGACCCGCTCGGTGAGATCGACGTCGTCGACGGCGCCGAGGGCCAGGTTGCCGGGCCAGGAGGAGCCGTTGCGGGCCTCCAGGCGGGTGACGTCCCCGGCCTCCTCGTCGATGGCCACGATGAGGTCGGGGTTCTCGGCGCGCAGCGACCCGGTGAGCGCCCGGACCTGCTCGGGGTCCACGATGTTGCGGCCGAACAGCACGACGGAGCGCAGGCCCTCGCCGATCCTGCGGAGCAGCCAGTCCGGTGCGGTGGTTCCGACGAACCCCGGCTGGAGCACGGAGTTGGCCAGTCGCATGAGGTCCGGGTGGCTGGTGGCGGCCATGTGAGTCCTTCGGGTGAGCTCGGGGTGGTCGGCGGTGACACAAGGGCCCCCGGCGACGGCGGCGCCATGATGAGGGGGATATTGGCCTGTACCAATCCGCGGTGTCAAGGAGATCACTTGCCTTTACCGATGGGTCAACTTCCTTGGTGATCACTGGGGTTGACGCGTCCCGGGAGCTGTGCGAGCCTCCCCCGGTGTTCGACCTCAGGTGACGGGAGACGACCATGTACGCCCCCTTCGAGACGTCATGACGTCGTCGGCCCCGGGCGGTCTGTTCTCGGCCGCCTACCGGGCGTGCACCCTCGCGGTGGCCGCCTTGTTCGTCCTCGTCGCGTTCGCCGGGCTCGCCCTCGGCACGGTGATGCCGCTCGCCGTCCAGGACCTCGACGGGCTCGGGCTGTACGGGCTCGCCTTCGGCGGGTTCCTCACCACCGGCATGGTGGGCACGGTGCTGGGCGGCGGCTCGGCCGACCGGCGGGGACCGGCGCCGGTGCTGTCCGCCGGACTGCTGTGCTTCTCCGGCGGCGCGCTGCTCTGCGGCACCGCCACCTCCATCGCCCCGTTCGTGCTGGGCCGGTGTGTCCAGGGGCTCGGCGGGGGAGCGGTCACCGTCGCGCTGTACGTGGTGGTCGGCCGGGTCTATCCGGCGGCCCTCAGGCCCCGGATGTTCTCCCTGGTCACCGCCTGCTGGATCGTTCCTTCCATGGTGGGGCCGCCGGTCGCCGGGGCGGTCGCCCAGCACCTGTCGTGGGCGTGGGTGTTCCACGGCATCGCGGCACTCGGCGTGCTGGCCCTGACCCTGCCCGCCGCGCTGCTGCGGCGGCTCCCGACGACCGGCGGCGAGGACCGGGAGGAGCCGGACGGGCTGCGGCTGCTGCCCGCGACGGCGGTCGCCCTCGGAGCCGGGCTGCTCCAGTACGCGGGAGCGGAGACCGGCCTCCGCCGGGCGGCGGCGGCCGCCGCCGGACTCGTACTGCTGGCCGTCTGGGTACGGCCGTCGCTGCCCGCCGGCAGCCTGCGCGCGGCGCGCGGCATACCGTCGCTGGTGCTGCTGCGCGGCGTCACGGCGGGCGCCTACTTCACCATCGAGACCTACATCCCGCTGATGCTGGTCAACGAACGCCAGTGGTCGCCCGGCACCGCCGGGATGTCGCTCACCGGCGCGGCCCTCACCTGGTTCGCCGGCTCCTGGCTGCAAGGGCACCCCGGGCTGCCGCTGCCCCGCGAGCGGGTGGTCCTCGCCGGCGTGCTGATCCACGGGGCGGGCACGGCCCTGACCCTCTGCGGCACCCTGCGGGCGATGCCCGCCGCGACCGTGGGCGCCGGGCTCGTGATCGCCGGGTTCGGCATGGGCCTGCTGCTGCCCGGCATCGGCGTCCTCACCCTCGAACACTCGCCCGCCGGCCGGCAGGGCCGCAACTCGGCCTCGCTGCAACTGTCCGACAACCTCTGCAGCGTGCTCCTGGTCGGCCTGTGCGGCGCGCTGTTCAACGCGGCGCATGTGCGCGTGGGACAGGACACCGCCGCCTTCGCCGCCGTGTTCGCCCTCGCCCTGGCGGTCACCGCCGCGGCCGTCCCGATCGCCCGCAGAATCGCTGTGCCCCCGACGGAGGAGAAGAAGCATGCGACGGTATGAACTGGCCGGCCGGCGCGACATCCGCCTGGCCACCGGTGTGCCGGTGCCGGAGCCCGGGCCGCTGGAGGTCCTGGTCCGGGTGCGGGCGTGCACCGTCTGCAACCGCAGCGACCTCGCCTACTACCACTACCACGGGCTGCGCGAGCACTGCTCCCAGGGCTGCTTCGGCCACGAGATCGCCGGCACGGTGGAGGCCGTCGGACCGGGCGTGACCCGGGTGGCCCCGGGCCGGCGCGTGTTCGTCCGTACACCGCTGACCTCCGGGTACGCCGACTACGCGCTCGCCCGGGAGATCTCCGTGGGCGCGCTGCCGGACACGGTGCCCTTCGCGCAGGGGGCCCTGCTGCAACTGCTGCCGCTGGCCGTCCACGCCACCCGCGGGGTGCGGCTCGGCGACCGGGTGGTGGTGGTCGGGCAGGGCCCGGTGGGCCTGATGGCACTGCGGATGGCGGCCCTGCGCGGGGCCGCGGAGATCACGGCCGTCGACCTGGACGACTGGCGGCTGGAGCGCTCCTCGCGCCTCGGTGCCGACGCGGTGCGCCGTGTCGACGGCAGCCGCGACCAGCTGCTCGGCGTCGGAGCCGCGTTCGACGTGGCCGTGGACGCCGTGGGCACCCCGACCACGCTCAACGCGTGCGTGGACCTGGTACGCCAGAACGGGCTCGTGGTCATGCTCGGCACCCACCACATCGACACCCGGGTCACCGTGGACCTGGTGACCTGGGAGCGCAAGGGCATCCGGGTGCACAGCTCCGCCGAACCCCTCGACACCGCGCGGGCCGAGGCCCTGGCGACCGCCGAACGCCTCGCCCGCAGCCGGGAGCTGCACCTGCCCGAGCTGCTCACCCACACCTACTCCCTGGAGGAGCTGCCCAAGGCGATGGAGCGGCTGTCGGCCAGCCGCGTCCTCTACCCGGACGCGGAGCAGGCCCCCTACGACGGCCCGCCGCCCCGCACGCTCAAGGTGGCGATCGTCCCGTGAGGACACGCCCGTGAGGTGGGCCGTGGCCGGCCACGGCGACATCGTCTCCCGCCGCGTGCTGCCCGCCCTGCGCGCGCTCGGCGAGGAACCGGTCTTCCTGTGGGGCCGGGACCCGGGGCGTACGGCGTCGGCGGCGGCCCGGTGGGGCGTGCCCCGGTCCGGCACCTCCCCGCGGGGCCTGCTGGAGGGAACGGACGCGGTGTACGTCGCCACTCCCGTCGACCGCCACGTCCCGCTCGCCAAGGCCGTCCTCGACGCCGGGCTGCCCGTGCTGGTGGAGAAACCACTGGCCGGGGCGCTGCGCCCGGGCGGCGCCGGGCTCGCCACCGCGCGGGCCCGCGCGGGCGTCGCCTACTACCGCAGACTCGCCCCCGTCCTCGGCGAGGTCCGCCGGGAGCTGGCCGGATGGACACCGGAGCGGATCGAGGTCCGGTTCCGGTACGCGTTCGACCCGGGCCCGGACGACCCCATGCGCTGGCGCACCGATCCGGCCGTGTCCGGCGGCGGGGTGCTCGCCGACGCGGGCAGCCACCGCCTGGACCTGCTGCTGACGCTGTTCGGACCGCCCGCCGAGGTACGGGCCCGGCTGGGCCGGCGGTTCCCCGCCGGCGCCGAACGCACCGCCGATCTGGAGCTGGCCTGGCCCGGCGGGACGCGCGCGCACTGCCTGCTGGAGTGGGGCGGCGGACCGCCGGTGGACCGGCTGGCCCTCCACGGCGGCAACCGCTCGCTGGTCCTGGACCCGCTGGACTCGGGCGAACTGCGCGTCACCGGCCCGGCGGGAGAGCACCGCGTGGTGGACGCGCCCGGACACCCCAATCCCCATCTGCCGCTGCTCGCCGACTTCCGGGCGGCCGTGCGGGACGGGCGGCCACCGGTGTGCCCGGTGGCCGAGGCCGTCCTCGTCGACGACGTGATCGTGGCCGCGGAGCGTTCCGACGCCCTGGGCGGAGCGCCGGTCAGGCCGGGGCCGGGGTGAACTTCTCCGGGTCGCCGTAGCCGTGTTCCGGGGACCAGCTCAGCGGCTCGATGTGCGCGTTGAAGGGCCTGCCGTCGTCCCGGGTCATCTCCGGGCGCGGATGGTCCAGGTGCAGCAGCGCGTCGTCGTAGCGGCGCAGCGGGGCGGCGGCGGCCAGCCGGGCGACCACGTCGTCGTCCTCGCCGCCCCACCCCTCGTACCGCTCGTCGAATCCGCCCACCGCGTGGAAGACGTCGGACCGCACCCACACACAGCCGCCCGGAGGTTCGCGCAGCAGCAGGCCGCGCAGCACGGAACCGGGCACGTCGGCGGCACCGGCCTCGGTGCGCAGGCCGATGGCGCGCGCGGTGGACGGGCCGTCCAGCGACAGCGACCAGCGGAACGGCAGGTGGGCGCCGTGCCCGCCGTCGGCCAGCCGCGCGGTGTTGCGGGCGACGAAGTGCCGGTCGACCAGGATGTCGGCGTCCAGGACGCACACCTGGACCGCCCGACCGGCCGGGAGAGGGCGGGTGGCCTCCACGACTCCCACGTTGACCGTCCACGCCTTGTTGAACAGGCCGTCCTTGGGCGCGAGGACGTACCGGTCGACCACGCCGTCGAGCAGGTCCCGGGAGCGCGGCCCGCCGTCGCACTCCACCACCGTCACCTGGTGCGCCGGGGCGTCCTCCTGGTCGGCGAGGGCGCGCAGGCAGGCCAGCAGATTGCGGGTGCGCGGGCCGCCCGAGCGGTCCCGGAAGGGGATCACCACCTGGACCGGGGCGACATCTGAGGACTCCTGGCGGACCCGCGGCACGGCGGGTGTCCCGGAGCGCGGTGCCGGCTCCGCCGCCGTGTAGTCGGCCCCGAGGTGGTAGTCGATCCAGATCCGCCCGTCGGCCTCGGCGACCGCCGCCGCCAGTTCCGCCCGCCTTCCGGCCCGCCCGGCGAGCAGGACGCCGAGGCGGTCGCGCAGCGTGTGCTGCGCCGCCGTGTCCGCGGGGTCGCCGACGACGGCCCGGTAGGCGCCGCAGGCGGCCGGGTCCGCGGCCACCAGGCCGGCGAGCGCGGCGTCCACCGTGCGGTAGTGGTCCTCGCTCAGGGCCCAGTAGTCGGCGGCGATCCGCGGCACCGCCGGGTCGTGGGCCAGGACCGCGTAGGCGGTCAGACGGTCGGCGAGGCGGGAAACGGTCGGCTCGGGCGCGGTGGACACAGGAGGGCTCCGATCGGCTGGGTGCGGGAAGGTCAGGCGCCGTCGTCCGCCGACCACGGGACGAGCCAGCGCGGGTCGGGCGTGTCCTGCGCACGGATGAACCTCACGTCGGCGGACAGGCGCAGGGTGTCGGTGGTGTTGTCCAGCGAGGCGTGCACGATCCGCGGAAGGTGCACCATCAGGTCTCCGGCGCGGAAGTCGGTCCACAGCCAGCGGCGTCCCAGGTGACGGGCGGTCAGCTCCAGGTCGTGGCTGATCGGCCGCCGGTCGCCGGGGCGGTCGGTGACCTCGCGCAGCGGCGCGTACTCCTCGGGCCGGAGCCGGTGCGACCCTTCCAGGTAGATCAGCGGGCCGGTGGCCAGCGGGCAGTCGCCCACCGGTATCCACAGGGTGACCACGCGCGGGGACGCCGAGACGGCGTTCATGTAGTCGAGGTCCACATGGGCCCGGGACGCGCGCCGGGAGCCTCGGTGGAAGTGGCGCAGGATCCGCCGGGGCAGCATCCGGACACTGCCGCCGAGCAGGGTTTCGGCCAGGTCGGACAGCAGCGGGTCGGCCATGAACCGCTCGAACCCGGCCGACCGGACGAAGGCGTGGGCCGGGTGCCGGGGCAGCCCGTGCTCCGGGAGCCCCGCCGGCACGCTGCCGGAGAAGACGCCGTCCTCGGGACGGGTGCCGTCGGCCAGGTAGCCGTCCGGGAAGAGGGAGAAGTACGCGCCGCGCAGGCGCAGCACCTCCGCCCGGTCCAGGACACCGGGCAGGTACACGTAGCCGTCGGCGTGCAGGCGTTCGCGCAGGGCGCCGGGATCGCCGAGGAGTCCGGCACTTCCGCGCAGCGGGCCGAACAGGTCCGGCGAGAACGCTATCGGCACGCCGTTGGAGGACAGGGCCGGTCGCGGCATGGTGGGGTGCGGCATGGGATTTCCTCCGGTGCGAGGGGTGCGGGCGGCGCGCGGTGAGCGGGTCAGTACACGCCCTCCACGGCTTCCTCCTCGTCGCCGGCCGTGTCGGCCGGCCGTACGGCGGCCACTCCGTCCCAGGGGAACCAGGGGTGGGGGCCCGTGCGGACCGCGCTGTCGCGTTCGAGGAGGTTGGGGATGAACAGGTCCTCCAGCAGCGTGGTGGCCCGCACCCGGCCCCGTTCGCCCACCGCCACCTCCCGCCACGGGTCGTCCGGGTCGACGACGGTCAGCACCGCGAAGGGCGGCGGCAGATGGTACGAGTGGGTGCCGCCCTCCGGCAGCGCGGGGCCGTCCGGCACCGCGTCGGCCTGGAGGGCGTGGCCGACCAGGGTGTTGCCGTAGGTGTCGATCCACTGCACGCCCGTCAGGTGCGTCTCCCGCAGGTGCTGCGCCTCGGCCGGCGTGCACGACGTGCCTCCGGTGCACACCGCGCGGACCCCGTACGTGTGCAGGGGCTCGGGCAGCCGCAGGGCCAGTTCGACGAGCAGGCGTGGTGTGGTGAACAGCAGCGCGGGCCGCTCGCGGGTCAGCAGCGGCACCGTCTGGGCGATCAGGTGGTCGGTGTACGCGCGGGGGTCGCCGCCGGTGCGCAGCGTCGCCTTGACCCAGCGCGGGTCGAGGTCGATGGCGTGCACGGCACCGTTCCAGGTGTCCGCGAGGGCCTCCACGAAGTGCCCGTAGGCGTGCGGGCCCATCGGCGTCATCGCCAGGATGTCGCCGCCCGCCAGCCCGCGCGCCCTCAGCATGACGGAGTAGATCCGCACGTCGAGGTCGAGGCGGGTGACGTTGACGATCCGGCAGGGGGCGCCGGTCGTCCCGCCGGTCTCGAAGATCCGGAAGGGGCGCCCCTGGTAGCCGCGCGGACGAAGGTCGCGCGCGGACGCGGCGCGCAGCTCCTCCTTGTCGAAGAGGCCGAAGAGCTCCAGGGCCGCGAAGCCGTCGACATCCGTCAGCGGATCGAAGCCGAGCGAGGACCGGCGGGAGACCCAGAAGGGCGAGCCGGTCTCCGGCGAGAAGTGCCACCGCATCATGCGGCGCGTCCAGGTGTCCAGGTCGACGGTGAGTTCCGGGACGCGCTCGCGCATGGCGGCCCAGACCGTCGCGGGGGTCGGCGGAGCGCTTCGTACGCTGGTCATCGACTTCTCCTCATGCCGTCGCCCGCGCCGGAGGGCGGTACACGAACAGGGACCGGCCGGCGATCGCCTCGGCGGCCGGGCCGGTGGCGCTCACCACGGCCGCGAACGGGAACGGGACTTCGTGGCCGATCAGCGGGTGCCGTCGCGGATCAGGGTCCGGCTCCCCGATCAGCACCAGGTGCGGGGTGACGTAGCGGTCGCCGCCGGGCGTCCCGACGACCGGCGGCCGGCGGGTCAGCAGCCGGTCCGCCGGACCCAAAAGGTCCGTCACGGAACGGGCCGCGCGCTCGGCCGCGCCCGGGTCCCGGAAGGCCGTCAGCGGCCAGTCGCCGCCGCCTGGCTCACCGGTGGCCGCGTCGAGGGCGCCGGCCAGGGCGGTGGCCAGCGGCTCGGCCGGCCCGGAACGGACCACGGTGCGCACGTTGCTGCAGAACCGGCCGGAGTCGGCCGCGACCAACGGCAGCAGCCACTCGACCGCCTCGGCGGTCCCCATGTCCTCGGGCACCAGCGCACAGCCACGGCCGGGCCCGCGCAGACTCAGCCCGGCCGAGGAGCGGACCGACGCGGCCAGCGAGGAACCGCCGAAGACGACCTGACGGTCGGTGAGCCGGACCAGGCCGTCGAGTTCCCGCCGGCCGGTCGGGCAGAACACGATCCGCTCCGGCGGCCAGCCCGCCTCCAGCAGGGCGGCGGTCAGCCGGGCCGCCGAGAGGGGCTCGCGTCTGCTGGGCCGGATCCACACCGCGGCGGAACGTTCCGCCTGTTCGAGGACCGCGTCCAGGCAGGTGAAGGTGTTGCCCGGCAACGCCACCAGCGCCACCGTCGCGTCGGGCTCCGGCACCGGCCGCTCCGCCGGCGCGGCCTTGAGCATCCCGCACCAGCGGTCGACGAGGGACCGGGGGAGCCCGGCCGTCTCCCACAGCGCCGCGCGGAAGTCCTCGGCGCTCTGCCGCCCCAGCCCGCCCACCGTGAGGACCCCGTGCTCGAACAGCTCCAGGGCGCGCAGCAGCAGCGCGCGCCGCCCGGCCGGTACGGGAGGCAGGCCCGGAGCCGTACGGTCCCACCAGCGGCGGTCGTCCGCGGCCACGATCTCCGGCACCAGCGCGAGCCGGATCCCGGCCGGCCCCGGCAGCGCCGCCGTGTCGAGGGAGGGCTGCCACGCCCCGCGACGGAACGCGTGGACGACGGGCGTCACGACAGCTCGCCGCGGAGCGCCGAGACCACCCGCTCCTGCTCCTCCTCGGTGAGCGAGGGGAACAGGGGCAGCGCGATGTGGTGCCGGGCGAACCGCCGGGCCCGCGGGAAGTCGCCGTCCGGGCCCGCGGCGGCCCCGAAGTACGGCTGGTCGCACAGGAGGTGGTCGTACACCTCGCCCGCCAGGTGCACACCGTGCCGGTCCCGCAGCCGCTTCTTCAGGACCTCCCGGTCGACGGACTCGTCCAGGTGGGCCAGGTACTTGTAGTAGTTGCTCCCGGACTCCCCGGGCACCGGATGCGGCCGCAGTCCGGGGACCCCGTCGAGCAGCGCGTCGTAGCGCCGGGCGAGGGCCCGCCGGGCGGCGAGGGTGGCGGCGAAGCGTTCGAGGTCCACCGTGCCGACCGCGGCGTGCAGTTCGCTGAGCCGCCAGTTGCCGCCCGGCCGGTCGTGCAGGGTGGAGCCCGCGGCACTCTTGCCGTGGTCCCGCCACCGCCGTACGGCTTCCAGGTCCTCCGGCGCCGCGCCGGTGACCAGTCCGCCCTCGCCGCTGAGCGCGACCTTGGTCGGGAAGAAGGAGAACGCGCCGAACCGGCCGAGGCTGCCCGCCGGTCTGCCGCGCAGGGTGCTGCCGAAGGCGTGCGCGGCGTCCTCCAGGACCGGAACGCCGCGCTCCGCGCACAGGGCGAGCACCTCGTCGAGCGAGGGCGGCACGATGCCCCCGATGTGGACGGGCACCACGGCCCGGGCGCCGGGCTCGCGGTCCAGGGCGGCGCGCAGCGCGGCCGGGTCCATGCCCAGTCCCTCGGGTTCGATGTCGACGAACCGGACCCGGGCGCCCGCGCGGACGGCCGCGGCGGCGGTCGCGAAGAACGTGTTGACGGGCATCAGCACGGTCCCGCCCGCCACGTCCAGGATCCGCAGGGCGATCTCCAGGGCGGCGGAGCCGGACGAGACGGCGACGCCCGCCGTGCCGGTCCAGTCGCCGGCCAGCTCCTCGAACCGGGCGACCAGCGGTCCCTGGGTGAGGACACCGGAGGCCAGTGCCGTGTCCACGCGGTCCAGAACGGCTCGACGCTCGGTGGCGTCGAAGCGGATGCGCTGGGCCGGCACGGGCGCCGGGTCCGCAGCGGGCGCGGCCAGCGCGCGGGTGAGGAACCGCGCCGCGTGCGCCACGTGGGTGCCGTGACCCATGGGCAGTTCGAGCACCTCGGGCTCCGGCACACCGGCCGTCCGGTAGCCCCGGCGGACCGTCTCCGCGGCGGCACGGGTGTCGGCCGGGTCCAGGAAGGGGTCGTCGGTGCCGTACTGGAGCTGGAGCGGCGCCGGGGCCAGGGCGGCGTAGAGGTCCGGCAGATCGGCGTATTCGAGGATGCCCGGCAGCACCGCGCCCTCGAAGCCCGTGAAGAGCCGTCCGAACAGGGCCGGATAGGTGCCCAGATGACTGGCGGCGCACACCGGCAGCGGACGCTCGGCCAGCAGCGCGGTGTGCAGCGCCACGGCCGCGCCCATGCTGTGCCCGAGCAGCCCGACGCGCTCGCCGTCGACCAGCGGATGGGCGCGCAGCACCGCCAGGACGCCGAGCGCGTCCCCGACGAGGGCGCCGAGCAGACAACGGCCGGTGAGCGTGAACGCGTGGGCCAGGACGGCCCCCTCGTCCCGCCCGCCGAGCCGCTCGGACGGGACGCCGCCGAGGACGCCGTGGTCGAACGCCAGCGTGGTGAGACCGGCGCGGGCCAGGCGCTCGGCGGTGTTGCGGTCCGGGTGGTCGGGCGCCGCCTCGCCGGTCAGCTGTTCCAGCCGGGCGTTCTTGCCGCCGAGGACCAGCACGCCGGGCCCCGGCCGGGCGTGCTCCGGGGAGAGCAGGACCGCGCGGAACTCGCCGCGCGCCGGCGAGCCGAGCGTCAGCTCCTCGCGCCGGAGGCCGTCGCGCACGGTGGTGGCGGACGCGATGACGGTGACGCGTGAGCCCTCGCGCTCGACGCGCGCCAGCCGCCGCACGATGGAGCGGAGCGGGTGGCCGCCGGGGGTGTCACGTGGGGCCGGCTCGGGCGCCAGGACCCGTTGCAAGTGGCGGATCTGCATGGTGTGTGCCGGACCGATTCCGTGAGAGTGGGTGGGTGTTTCCGGCCGCCGGGCCGGCGGCACGGCCGTCAGACGAAGTCGGCGTGCAGGGTGCTCGGGACTTCCACGGCGTATGCGTCCAGCGCCTGGTCGAGCTGGATCTGACCGCGGTGGAGATGCTCCAGGAGTTCGTTCTGCGGGCGGTAGAAGCACGACTTGCACAGGTCGGTACGGCGCGGATTGGCGGCCTCCCACTCGGCGCGCGGGCCGCCCTCCAGCACCTCGGCGTAGCCTTGGTCGAGCACGTTGCCGATCAGGTAGCGGCTGTTGAGGTGGACCTGCGGGCACGGATACAGATTGCCGTCGGCGCCCACCGCGGTGACGAATCGGCTGTAGTGACAGCGCTCGAAGTCGCCCTCGACCTCCTCGACCTGGTCCATCGGGCCGCGGTCGAGCTTGGGTACCGAGACCTCGAAGGTGTCCGTGGACAACTCGGCCGCCCGGCGCAGGGATTCGGCGATGTCCGGCATCACCGTCTCGATGGTCTCGTGGCCGAGCGCGCTGTAGAACTCCGGCTCGAAGCGCACGTAGTGGGCCCCGGACTCCCGTCCGATCCGGGCCGCGGCCAGGATCTCCCGGTGGTTCTGCCGGGTGATCACGAAGTTGAAGCCGATCCGGAAGTCCGGTGCCACCGCCGTCTCCCGCAGCCGTCCGACCGCTGAGACGAAGGAGGCGAAGGTCTGCTCCCGGTCCCGGGTGATCTCGTTGAACGTGGCCTCGGTCCCGGCGTTGAGGCCGATGCGCACCCAGGTGTGGGTGGCCGCGACGGTCTCGGCGACGGCCGGACGGCCGAGCCGGGAGCCGTTGGTGATCAGACCGATGCGCAGTCCGGCCTCGTGGGCGGCCCGGCTGATCTCCGTGTACCCGGGATGGATGGTGCACTCGCCGCTGCCGCAGAAGGTCACCGCGCGGCCGTCGTTGGCCGCGAACTCCCGCATCAGCGTGACGGCCTTGTCGGTGGGGATCGAGTCCTTGAAGGAGAACAGGTCGTAGAACTGTTCCTCGTTGGGGGAGTGGAAGTTGCAGAAGTTGCAGCGCATGTTGCAGGCGCCCATGATCCCGATCCTCATGTGGACCGGTTTGAACTCCTCGCCGGCGACGAACCTCCGCAGCAGGTCACCGTGTGCCAGCACCTTCTGCGGGGAGTGGGCCTGATCGAGACTGACCGGCGGCAGCGTGGCTGCGGAATCGGAGGTTTCCACCGAACTGCGCTGAGATATGCCGTTCTCGTCCATGGAATCCCCATCTGTGGCCGTAAGTCCATTGTTCGGTGATCCGGACGCAACCCTAAAGTGACCTTGAGCGAGGGGTCAACAGGTCCGTACCACACGCGAATCCGGTTCCTCCGGCGCGCGGACGGCGGTGTCGAGCCCTTCGTCCAGGGCGCCCGCCTTGGCGATGAGGTACGCGAGCTGGGCGCGGCTGCGGCTGTTGAAGACCTCCGACGCCTTGCGCACGTGGTTGGCGACGGTCCTGACGCTCATGCCGAGCCGGCCGGCGATGGCCTCGTCGGTGTAGCCGTTCACCATGAGCTGCAGGACCGCCCGGCGGGTCTCGTCGGCGAGCAGGGGCGGGCGGTGGGCACCGGGAGGGCAGTCGAGCGGGGTGGCGCGCTCCCAGGCGTCCTCGAAGACCGAGACCAGGTACCGGATCAGGCCGGGATGTTCGACGGCCAGGGCGGTCTGGCTCCGCCGGGTGCCGGGGTCGGGCACGAAGGCGATCCGCCGGTCGCACACGATGAGACGGTCGAACACCGTGTCCAGCGTGCGCACTTCGGCCCCGGCCTCGGAGATCTTCTCCACGTAGAAGAGGGTCGGGCTGTGGGTGCGGACGGTGTGCTGGTAGATGGTGCGCTGCCGGACGCCGCGCCGGAGTGCGGCCACGTCGGAGGCGAGGGCCTTCTCCAGCAGTTCCCGCGGCCGGCCGCCGCCGGGCTGGGCGGTGAGGAGTTCCTCCTGGCAGGACTCCACGGCCAGGGAGAGGGTGGTGCTGATGATCTCCTCCCCGGTGATGACACGGGCGGCCTGGACGCCGTCGTTGCGGTAGGTGTCCCGGTAGACCTGCTCGGCGCGGTTGATCGATCTGCGCACCGAGTCGAGGGCGTGCTGCCGGGCATCGATGGCGGCCTCCAGGGGGCGGACCAGGCCGATGGCGGCGAGCCCCGGCGGTATGGCGACCAGGCCGCCGTCGGCTCCCCGTCGGAGCAGCCCCAGGCGGGTCAGGCATTCGGGACACTCCTCGGCCGGCGTACGGCCCTTCAGTACGTCCGCGTAGAAGCCCAGTCCTGCCTCGCAGATGTCGGAATCCTGAATTCCGGGCGCGGTGTGCGCGTTCATGCACATATGTCCCACCTTCATGTTCACGCGATGCAGGATCTTGCCACAGCGTTCCCCTGTCGCAAGAGTGAACTCCTGCGCAGCATGGGGTGCACCGGGAAACACCCGGACCTGATCCGGACGGATGCGCCGGAAAAGACGGAGAGGTGTATCCATGGACGCGTCCAAGAACCTTCACGGAATCATCGCCGCCCTGATCGTGGCGGCTGCCTTGGTGCTCGGTTCACCGGCCCTCGGAGGAATGCACGACGCACCTCACCACGAGATCGCCGCGGCCGACGGAAATCCCGGGGATTCGCAGTGGGGATGACCACCGAACCGTTCATCGAATTCCGCAGGAAAACGAGTGGCTGGAGGGTGGGACATGCGCACGGAGGAGAATTCGGGCGTCATTGACGCGCCGGCGCAGACGGTGCGGGTGAGATCCCGGGTGGACGTCCCGGTCGACGTGCCCGGACTGGGTCGCCGGCCCAGCACGATGGTGAGCTTCCACGGTCTGCGGGACGGCCGCGAGCACATCGCGCTCCTCCTGCCCGGCTGGGACCGGACCCCCGAACCGTTGGTGCGGGTGCATTCCGAATGCCTCACCGGGGACGTCTTCGGCTCGCAGCGCTGCGACTGCGGCCCGCAGTTGCACGAGGCTCTCGCCGTCTGCTCCCGAGAGGGCGGAATCATCCTCTATCTGCGGCAGGAAGGCCGCGGGATCGGCCTCTACAACAAGTTCGACGCGTATCTCCTGCAGGACCAGGGACTCGACACCTTCGAGGCCAATGCGGTATTGAACTTCGAGCACGATATGCGCGACTACCGAGTGGCCGCGGACATGCTGGAGGCGTTGGGTGTGACCACCGTACGGCTCCTCACCAACAACCCGGAAAAGGGCGCCCAGTTGCGCTCGAACGGGATTGACATCACCGACGTCGTCACCACCGGAACGTTCCTCAACGAGAACAACCGGGCCTACCTGAAGGCCAAGCGCGAGCGAGCGGGCCACGCGCTGGACGTCTGACCGCGCGCCGGCCGGGGCCGCACCGGCCCTTGCTCCCGGGCCCTGACCGGGACCGGGAACCGTCGTGCCGAGCCGGCCGGCGAGGCGGGGCAAGGCCGTGGCGCTGCCGGAAAGGCGGCTCGGCGCCGTCCGCGCCGAACGGCGGCGAGCCCTTTCGGAAGTCCGCCACCGCCTTGGACGGCCTCGGCGCCGTGACCGGCGGGACGTGCCGCCGGAACGGCCGCGCGGGCCGGTCGACGCACCGTACGGCCCGTGCCGGGCCGGTCGATGTGCGGTACGGCGTGCGCCGGATCGGCCGGCGTGCGGTACGGCGTGCGCGGAGTCGGTCGGCGTGCGGTACGGCGTGTGCGAGGCCGGTCGATGTGCGGTACGGCTTGTGGCGGTTCGGCCGACGCGCCGTAGGACCGGTGAGGGCCGGGCCGACCGCCGTACGTCCCGCGCCGGTCCGGCCGACGCGCCGTACCGTCCGCGCCCCGCCGGTCTCCGCCCGGCCACAAGCGGCCCACGGCCCGGGCTCCGTCCCTCCACCCGACCGCCGGCAGAGGCCCCCGGCAGAGACCCGCAGCAGAGGACCCGCCAGCAGAGGACCACAGTGACTGGATTCCTTCTCCCTTCCGCCCGTCTCGACCCACACCGGGAGCCGCCCGGGGCCGACGGCCCGGACCTGCCCCCGGTCACCGTTCTCATCCCCTTCTACCGCGAGACCGCCGACATCCTGCGGCGCTCGGCCGGCATGCTGAAGCTGCTGGACTACCCGCACGAGAAGCTGTCCGTGCGCTGGCTGCTGGACGCCCGGACCCCGGACGACGTGGCGGTCGCGGAGGCCGTCGCCGAGTCGGCCGGGGCGGACTTCGCCGGCGACCTGCGGGTGGTGGCGGTCCCCTCGATGACCCCCAAGGCCAAGGCCCTCAACCACGCCCTGCGCGACGTCGGCGACCCGTTCGTCGCCCTATACGACGCCGACACGGTGCCGGACCCCGGCCAGCTGCGGCAGGCGGTCACGGCGCTCGAGACCCGGGACCTGGACGTGGTGGACGCCATCGAACTCCCGGAACCGGGCGGTGACCTGGTCAATCGCACCACGCTGGCGCAATCGGCCGCCTTCTTCGGCGCGATGGAGTACGTGAACCGCCGTACCGGCATGCACATGCTTCTCGGCAGCTCCGTCTACTTCCGCCGCACGGCGCTGGACGCCGTCGGGCCGCTGCGCGAGGACGGCGTCGAGGAACTGTACGAATGGGCCGTACGGGCCGCCGCCCGCGGGGTGCGGATGGGCCGGATCGTCTCCTTCTCGTACGGGACGCGCACCTCGGTGGTCGGTCCCGCGCTCAGACAGCGCACCCGCTGGATCCGCGGCCAACTGGACATCGGCTTCCGGCTGCTGGCCGGCCCGCCGCTGCCGCCCCGGCCGCGCGGAGCCGTCGCGCTGATGACGCTCAGCCTCCTGGCACAGCTCGCCGTGGTGCCGGTGGTCGCCGGAGCGGTGCGCCGCCGCGCGCTGCGCCTCCCCGCCGCCGCCCTGCTGGCCGGCGAGGCCCTGCGCATCCGCCGCGTCGCCCGCGACCCGGTGTGGGAGGTCCTGCGGGTGGGCTCGGGCTGGTTCCTCCTGCTGCCCTTCGAGATCCTGGAGTCGACCTCCGCCTGGCGGGCCGTGTGGGAACTGGCCACCGGCCGCGACACCTGGCACAAGGTGCGGCCCGAGTCCGGCAAGGGGCCGACGTGACCGGCCCGGTGCTGCCCCCGGTCCGGCAGCGGGGCCGGATCTTCGCCTCCGTCTTCGTCGACACGTTCGGCTGGGGCCTGTTCGCCCCTCTCGCGTTCCTGTACTTCTCCTTCGGCACCGGCCTGTCCTTCTCGGCGATCGGCTCGGCGGTCAGCGCCGGCACCCTGGCCTCCCTGCCGATGGCGCTGGTGGCGGGCTGGCTGGTCGACCGGTTCGCCGCCAAGAGCGTGCTGGTCGGCTCCAACCTGGTCACCGCCCTGGGCTACGGCCTCTATCCGTTCGCCTCCGACTGGACCCTCATCGCGGTGGCGACGTTCCTGGTCATGGCCGGCGACCGGCTGTACTGGGCGAGCTGGCCGGTGCTCGTGGTCGACCTGGCCTCCGGGCGCGCGCTGGACGCCACCTACGCGGCGGTGGGCACCATCAAGAACTTCACCGTCGCGACCGGCGCGCTGGCCAGTTCCGCGCTGACCGTCGCCTTCGGCCACGGTGCCGCGGACCTGGTACTGGCCGTGAACGTGGCGACCTCACTGGTCGCCGCGGTACTGCTGGCCGGGGTGCGCGTTCCCACGACCCGGCAGCGCACCGGGACCGACACCAAGGACACGCCCGATACCGAGGATCCCGGCAGCGGAACGCAGACCGGCTGGCGGGGAGCGCTGAAGGACCACGCGTTCACCGCGTTCTGTCTCTCCTTCATGCTCCTCACCTTCGCCTGGGCGCTGCCGGCGACGCTGCTGCCCGCGTACACCGTGGAGATCATGGGACTGCCGGGCTGGGTCCCGGCGTTCTTCCTCGGGATCAACAGCGTGGTCATCACGCTGGCGCAGCTGCCGGTCACCGCGAAGGTCTCCGGTGTGCCCCGGGAGCGGCTGCTGGTCCGGGCGGCCCTGGTCTTCACGGCCGTCTTCACCGGCCTGTACCTGGTGACCGGACTGCCCGCCACCACCGCGATCGTCCTGCTCGTGCCGGTGCTGCTGGCCTTCACCGTGGGCGAGATGATCAGCCTCCCCGCCGCCAACGCCCTGGTGGCGAGCAGCGCCCCGGAGGCGATCCGCGGCCGGTACATGTCGCTCTTCCAGCTCTCCTGGGCGGTGTCCGGGCTCCTGACCCCCGCGCTCGCCGGATTCGTCCTGGACCGGGGTGCCCTCTGGGTGTGCGCCGCGTTCGGCGGGATCGTCCTGCTCGCGGCCGCCGGGCTACGGGCCACGGCCCACCGCGTGGCGGCCCGCGCCGCCGGCCCGGAGGAAGAGGAGGAGACGGCCGCCCCGCCCCCGTACCGCCCGGACCCGGCGCGGGCGGCCCGGGACACCGGGCCGGACCGTGAACCGCCCCCCGCGGCGGCCAAGGAAGCCACATGACCCGCTTCTCCTCGGCCACCGAGCACACGACATGCCCCAGCGCCCCGCGACCTCCGGGAAGTGACATGCCCGGTTTCCCGCAACCTCAGGGGAGTGCCCGGCGTCCCGCGGCCTCCGTGGAAGTCACCTGTCCCCGTTGCCCGTGTCCGCCAAGGAAGTGACATGACACAGACCCCCGCGGCCCTCCGAGGAAGTGACATGACACAGCGTCCGGCCGCCACCGCCGGCCGTCCCGGCCCGGCACCGCGCATCGGCATCCGGATCATGGCCCACCCGCGCCGGCGGCACCAGGCGGAGGCCGTCCTGGCCCGGCTCCACGGCGACGACCGGTGCGTCGTCCTCGACCCGGAGCCCGACGGACCCCCGAGCGCCCTGCGCACCGCGGCGTCCGCCTGGGACGGCCCGTACGGGGAGGCGAGCCACCGGCTCGTCCTCCAGGACGACGCCCTGCCCGCCGCGGGATTCACGGACCTCGTGGCCGAGGCCGTACGGAGCCGGCCGGACGACCCGATCGCCTTCTACAGCAACTGGAACCACTGGAACGGCTCGCCGGTCCGGCTCGCCGCCCTCGCGGGCGCCGGCTGGGCCCAGGCCGTCCCGGACGAGTACGTGCCCTCTCTCGCCGTCGTGCTGCCCCGCGCGCTGGCCGCCGAATTCGCCGCCCACGCGAAGACGTTGCTCGCGGCCGACGCGCCCCCCGACGACGAGGCGCTGGCCGCGTTCCTGCGCCGGCGGGGCCGGGCACTGTTCATCTCCGTGCCCAACCTGGTCGAACACGGCGCGGGCGACAGCCTGGTGGGCAACGACAACCAGGGGCCCCGGCGTTCACCCTGCTTCGCCGACGACACGGGCGGCGGCCGGACCGGCACCGCCACCCTCGGACCACTGGCCTTCTACCCCCACTTCTTCAAGGGCCATGTCTACGGCATCACGCCCACCGGCCCCGACGGCACCTACGTGAAGACCTACTGGGACGAGTGCGTACCGGACCTGGGCCTGGACCCCGACCGGATCCGGCACCTGGCCAGGATCGAGCCCCGGCCGGCCGCGCTGCTGCGCCGGCTCACGGCCGGCGGACTGCACATCCACCACGCCACCGGTGCCTGGACCGCCGGCGTCCTCTACGGCTTCGTCCTGGCCCGTCTGCTCGCCGCCCCCGGCCCCGCGCTGACCGGCGAGCCGCGCCTCGATCCGGCCGTACGGGCGCGCGCCGCCGAGACCATCCCGCTGGGCGGTCTGGCGCAGGTGGCCGGGCTCCCGCTGCTGCGCCGGGTCATGGACCCCCTGCGCGCACTGGTCGAGGAGGGCCTGGACACCGGCACGGAACTGGCCCGCGAGCCGGCGCCCGCGCCCCGCCCGCGGACACACCACCGCACCACCGGAACCTGACCCTTCCGCCGCCGAAACCGACACGCGTTCAAGGAGTGCGACAAGAGCATGCGAACCGTCGACGTCTTCCAGCCCGAGTCCCCCGACAGCGGCACCGCGGTGCACGCCTCCCCCCAGACGTCCGTGGCCTTCAGCCCGGACGGCGTCCACTTCGCCAGCGCCGGCTACGACGGGCGGGTGGCCCTGTGGGAGCGGTCCGGTACCGCCCCGCTCTGGGTCGGCCGCCACTCCCGCCTGGTCAACGGTGTGCGGTTCTCGCCCTCCGGCCGGCTGCTGGCCAGCGGCTCGGCCGACAAGACCTGCCGGATCTGGGACGTGGCCACCGGCCGCCAGGTCCAGCTGCTCGCCCGGCAGCCCGACGACCTCAACGCGCTGGCCTGGCTGGACGAGAACCGCCTGGTCACCGTCTCCCAGGACGGCACGGGCCGGATCTGGGACATCCGCACCGGCACCCTGGAGGACGGTGTCATCTTCCACGCCGACCACTGCATGTCGGTGGACGCCTCCGCCACGGGCGTCCTCGCGAGCTGCGGCGAGGACGCGACCATCCGGCTGTGGGACACCGACGGATCCCTGCTGCGCGACCTTCCGCAGGCCGGTCACGCGGAGATGTGCCGGTGGTCCCCGGACGGCACCCTGCTCGCGGCCAGCTGCGACGACGGCTTCGTGCACATCGTGCGCTCCGACGGCGAACTGGTCACCAAGGTCGGCCCGTACACCGCCGCCGTGAAGTCGGTCGCCTGGTCCCAGGACGGCGCCCGGCTCGTCATCGGGGCCTACGACAGCACGGTCACCCTCTGGCACATCGCCGACTGCCGCCCCCTGGTGCGCTGGTACGGCCCGCACCTGTGGCCCCGCTCGGTGGACTGGTCGGCGGACGGCCGGACCCTGGTCGCGGGCACCTTCTCGGCGCGGCCGGCCGTGATCGACGTACCCGAGATCCCCGCGGACGCCCTGCCCGACGAGGTCCGCGAGATCACCCTCGACGCGCCGGTCGCCACCCACGGCGTCAACCACGTCTCCGCCGCCGGCGAGGCGCTCGCGGCGGGCTGCGACAACGGCACGGTCCGCTTCTGGGACGACCCGGGCGCGACGGCGCCCGAGGTCCCGGTGGGCAACGGCAGCCTCGTCAACACGGTCGCGCTGTCCGCCGCGCTGCCCGGACTCCTCGCGTACGGCTCCTTCTCCGGCCGGGTCGGGGTGGCCGACGCGCGGACCGGCCGCGATGTCGCGTTCGTCGAGCGCGAGCACCCGGTGAACCGGGTCGCCTGGTCGCCGGACGGACAGCGGCTCGCGGT
This sequence comes from Streptomyces sp. SCL15-4, assembly GCF_033366695.1. Taxonomy (NCBI): domain Bacteria; kingdom Bacillati; phylum Actinomycetota; class Actinomycetes; order Kitasatosporales; family Streptomycetaceae; genus Streptomyces; species Streptomyces sp. SCL15-4. Next base: position 500,268 of record NZ_JAOBTQ010000001.1, on the reverse strand, counting down.
CGCCGACTACGAGGGCGGGCTCGACCTGTACACCTGGACGGGCGGCGAGCTGGTGCCCGGCATCCACTACGACGGCCACCACGGGGCCATCAAGGACGTGTCCTGGGTCGGCTCCGGACGCCTGGTCACCTACTCCACCGACCGTCAGGCCCACCTGATCGACACCGACGGAACCCTCATCCGCTCCTTCGGCGGGCACGGCGAGCTGATCAACGGCGGGTCGGTGACGGAGGTGGCTGGCCGGGCGCTGCTCGCCACCGTCTCCCGGGACCGCACCTGCCGCCTGTACGACCTGCGGACCGGTGAACTGCTCCAGGTCCTGGTCGGCCACGACGAGTCCGCCAAGTGCGCGGCGTGGCACCCCGGCGGCCGGCCGCTGCTGGTCACGGGCTCCTACGACTACACCGCGCGGCTGTGGGTCCTCGACCCCGACACCCTGGCCCCGCTGCACAGCCATGTGCTGGACGGGCACGGCAGCGCCGTCAGCGCCGTGACCTGGCTGGGCGACCACCCGGTCACCGCCTCGTGGGACAGCAGGGTGCTGCTCTGGTCGGCGGAGGCCGGCCCCGGCCGTGCACCCGCCCCCACCGAACTGGCCACAAACTGGCAGGACCGGAGGGATCCCCGATGAGCACCGTCGGCCTGAAGACGGCCGCTCCGCCCGCGCTGGCGCTGTCCGCCGACGAGTCCGAGGCCGTAGGGCGGGCCGCGCGGAGCGTGGCCCGCACCGCGAACGGCATGCTGGACGACCCGGAGTTCACCGCCGCGGCGCGCGCGGCCTGGGAGCGGCTGCCCGTGCGGCTGCGGGAGACCGTCCGCGCCTTCCGCCGGCACTCCGGTGACACCGGCGCCCTGCTGATCCGCGGCATCCCCGTGGACGAGGAACCGCTGCCCCCCACCCCGGTCGTGAGCGGCTCCGTCCGCCGCCGGGCGACAACGCCGGCCACGACCCTGCTGATGACCGCGGCCGGCGGCCTCGGGGACCCGGCCGCCTACGCGGCGGAGAAGTCGGGCGCGCTGGTGCAGGACGTGGTGCCGGTCCCGGGGCAGGAGGAGTTCCAGGGGAACGCGGGCTCCACACCGCTCTCCTTCCACACGGAGAACGCCTTCCACGAGCACCGGCCGGACTTCGTGATGCTGCTGTGCCTGCGCGCCGACCACGACGGCACGGCGGCCCTGCGCACCGGGTCGGTCCGCCAGGCACTGCCCGCCCTGCCGGACCGGACACGCGAGATCCTCCGCCTCCCGGAGTTCAGCACCCAGCCGCCGCCCTCCTTCGGAACGGCGGGCGGGTCCACCCCGCCCGGCCCCGTCCTGTGCGGCGATGCGGACGACCCCGACCTGCGCGTGGACTTCGCCGCCACCACCGGGACCACGCCCCGGGCCCGCATGGCGCTCGCCGAACTGGAGGCCGCCGTGGACGCCGCCGCCCACACGGTCCGGCTGGCCCCCGGCGACCTCGTCGTCGTGGACAACCGCGTGACGACGCACGGGCGTACGGCGTTCCGGCCCCGCTACGACGGTGCCGACCGCTGGCTGCTGCGCACCTTCGCCGTCGCCGATCTGCGGCGCTCCCGCGGTCACCGGCCCGGCGACGGTTACGTCCTGAGCCACTGAGGGCATTCCCCCGCCGGGTCCGGCCGCCCCGGACCCGGCCGGCGCCCACCACCCCGACCGCACCACGCGGTGCCCTCCAGGAGACAGGCGATGCCAGCCACGCGACCAGGACTTCACGTCAATGCCCTGGTGCTGGGGCGCACCCGCCGGATCTGCGCCATCTGGAGGGTGGGCGGACCCGCCGGTGCCTCCCATCCGTGCGCGTTCCACGCCGCGTATCTGCTGCCCCGCCGCGGCCCGGAGCAGGACTGGGCCGTCGACACCGTGCTCGGCGCGCTGGACGAACGGCACGCCTGCGACGACGGACCGTTGTGCGCCGACCTCGCCACCACGAGGAACGGCATGGCGGTGACGGCGCTCCGGCCGGGACTGTGCGCACCGTTCCTGCTGGAGCTGTCCCGTACGGCGCTGGGCCTCGGCCAGCGGGAGTGGGCCGAGCTGGCCGGCGGCAGCCCCCGGGCCTTCCACGCCACCGCGTCCGGCGACTACCGGATGTACCGTTACGCCGCGGCGGTCGCCCTGCCGGTACGGGCGGGCGGCTGCCGGGTCCGCCAGGTCGTCGACGAGTGGGAACAGCCCGTTTTGCGCGCGTACGCGGCCGCCCTGCTGGCCACGGAGCGGTCACGGACCGGCAGGCCCCTGTGACGCCGATCGCCTCCCACCGCCGGAGGCCCACGGCGCCGCACCGGACCGGCCCGCCGGATCACGGCCGGCGTCGGCCCTCCGCCGGCCCGACCAGTGCGCCCGACTCCAGACGCCGGACGAACCGGGACCAGTCGTCGGCGCACGCGCGGGCCAGCGTGAGCACCGCGTCGACGCCGTGCGGCGGGACGGCGCGGGCCAGACGCTCCAACTCGGCGGCGCCCAGCGAGTGGACGGCCAGGATGCGCAGTACGGTACGGCCCGTCTCGGTCTGCCGCAGCGACGGATCGCGGGCCAGCCGGGCGATGGCGCGCTGCCGTTCCGCGGGGTTCAGCGGAGCGGTGAGCGGCTCCGCCGACGGCGCGGGCGGGCCCTGCGAGGCCCTCGGCCGGCGCTGCCCGTCCGGGACCGGATCGGCCCCGCGCAGCACGCGTACCCTGACGTCCCGGGCCGTGCCCAGCGAGATCCCGGCCGCGCTCGCGAGTTCCCGCAGGGAGATGCGGGGATTGTCCCGCAGCAGTTCCGCCGCGCGTATGCGGGCCTCGGCGGTCTGCCGCGGCCGCGCTCGTCCGTCCCGCCCCACGCGCGTCCCCGTCTCCGCCAGGTCGCCGGCCGAGCGTCTGACGGCGGCCACCGTCTTGTCCGACAGACCGCTGGCCCGCGCGATGCGCCGGTCGGACCAGTCCGGGTGACCGCGGATGATGCGCCGGGCCGCGGCCATCCGGTCGTCCCGGGACAGCGGAAGGCCGTGCCTCATGTTGAGCTTCACGGCCAGGAGGAAGATGTCGTCGTCCTCGCCGTCGACGAGCCGGGCCGCTATGTACTCCTCGCCGCGCAGCCGGGCGGCGCACAGCCGGTGCCTTCCGTCGACGACCCGCATGGTGCGCCGGTGCACCACGATCGGAGGTGCCTCCGCTCCCGCCTCGTACAGCGTGCGCACGTGTTCCGGGTCGAGGCCCGCCGACCGGAGGAAGGAAGAGCCGTCCGTCTTCAGACCGGTGGTGGACAACAGGTGGACCGGAAGGGCGGAGAGGTCGATCCCGTCAGGGGAATCGACGTCGTCGGTGAGGGGCGCGATGCTCCTGATGGTTCCGGTCACTCCGTCATGCACCTCCGCGGGCACACACGATGATGGGCGGCTCGCTGGAACAGCATCGGTCGTGCTGGAGAACCGGAAGGACGAGCGCCGTCAAGAACGGGGCCACGGCTCCGGCATCCACCCAGCCCTCGGCTCCCCCTCCCCGTACGCCGTCAACGGGTGATCACAACACCGGCAGGACAGTAGACCCGATGATTGGTCTAGTCAAATCAATACGGACGCAGGTGAACCCCCGTACGGCCCACCGCCGTTCAACCGCTGCTCCTCCGCACTTGAACGGCCGCACCTGGGGGAGCGGGCCATCCGTCGATGAGGACAGCGGAAGCCGGCAGCGCTCCGCGCGGGGTCGCCGGCTTTTCTGATGGGATGACGGAATGCGCAGACCCGCTGACCTCCGCCCGGCTTCCGCCGCGGCCATCCCCTTGCTCCCGGCCCTGGCCGCGACCGCCCTGCTGCTCACGGCCTGCGGGACGGAGCACGCGGCGGCCGGGAGCACCGGCGCCCGCCCGGCCGCGTCGCGGAGCGGCACACGGGCCGACGACCCGGGCAAGGACGGCGTGCGGATCACGTCGCTGACCCTCCCGCCGGCGTCCCCCTCGCCCACCCGCGACCACTCCGTCTCCGCGGAAGGCCTCGCCACGGGCGCGGACCCGGGGATCTCCGCCGCGTACGAGGTCACCAACGAGGGCACCGAGACGCTGACCTACTCCGTCGTCTTCACCTTCGTGAGCGAGGACGGCGGGGCCGTGGGCAACCGGACCGAAACCGTGCGCGACGTCGGCCCGGGACGGACCGTGCGGGGCACGGTCCGGGCCGGGGAACTGCCGGCCGGCGCGCCGCGGGTGACGGGCGCGAAGGTGCTCGAAGTGACCAAGGTGCCCGCGCGCGAGGCCCCGGCCGAACCCGGCACGTGCCCGGCCTCCGGGGTCCGGATCGGCACCGACGAGGGCGACGCGGCCATGGGGCTGCGCGTCGTGGGCCTGCACCTCGACAACTGCGGTACGCGCGCCTACACCGTCGAGGGCTACCCGCTGCTGGAACTCCTGGACGACGACCGCCGGCCCGTCGGCGCGGTGGAGATCCTCCACGGCAGCGGGGGGATCGCCACCGGCACCGGGCTCGACGATCGGCCCCGGCCCGTCACGCTGCAACCCGGCGAGTCGGCGACCGCCGGCCTGGTCTGGCGCAACACCACCGGCTTCGGCACACCGGTGAACGTGCCCTACGTCCGGGTCCGGGCCGAGGAGGGTGCCGAACCGGTGACGGTGACCCCGCACCTGGACCTCGGAACCACCGGGAAGCTCGGGGTCGGGCCGTGGAAGCAGGCGGAAGGCCGGGCACTGGCCGGCTCCGGCCGGAGCGGTCCCCTCAGGGCAGCGGAGCCTCCCGCGCGGCCGTCCACAGGCCGTACCACTCCTCGTGGGTGAGGTCCGGCTCGCGGAGGGCCGCGTCCCGGCAGGCCGTGATGCGTTCGGGGCGGGTGGTGCCGACGACGGGAGCGATGCCCGCCGGGTGGCGTCGCAGCCACCACAGGAGGATGGTCTCCGGTGTGGTGTCCTTGCGCCGGGCGAGTTCCGCGACGAGCCGGCTCGCCCGCGTGTCCGCGCCCGAGGTGAAGCGGCCCCGGGCGAGCGGGCCCCATGCCTGGAGCCGGACGCCGTTCGCCGCACACCACTCCAGCGTGCCGGGCGCGAAGCCGTTGCGGGTGGCGTCCGGCGTGTTGAACAGGACACCCGCCTCCACCCAGTCCCGCCGGGCCAGGCTCATCTCCAGCTGGTTGACGACCAGCGGGAGGTCCGTGTGGGCCCGCAGCGCGGCGATCTGCGGGCCGCTCATGTTGGACACGCCGAACTGCCGTACCAGCCCCTGGGCGTGCAGGGAGGTCAGTGCCGCGGCGATCTCCCGGGGGTCGGTCAGCGGATCGGGCCGGTGCAGCAGGAGGACGTCGAGGACGTCCGTGCGCAGCCGGACCAGGCTCTCCTCGACCCGCCGTACGATGCCGGCACCCCGCAGGTCGTAGAGTCCGGGCCGGTCGCCGTCGGGCAGCCGGATGCCGCACTTGGTCTGCAGCACGATGCGTTCCCGCAGACCCGAGCTGCGCGCCAGCACCTCGCCGAAGACGGCCTCCGACTTGCCGTACTGGTAGATGTCGGCGTGGTCGAAAGCCGTGATGCCGGCGGTCAGCGCCGCCTCGATCGCGGTCTCCGCGTGCCGGATGTCCTCGGCCGTGTACGGCTCGGTGTCCCAGCCGCCGCCGAGGCCCATGCAGCCGTAGAGCAGCTTGTGCGTGCGTATGTCGGTCTCTGCCGCCATGTCGTCTCCGTCGTGGACGCGTTCGGTGGAGGGGGAGGAAGGTCAGGCGCGAAGGGTGTCGGCGAGCATCTCGGCGACGGCCAGGACCGGAAGCTGGGTGTTGGCGGCGGGCACGGTCGGCAGGATGGAGGCGTCCGCGACGCGCAGCCCCGCCACACCGTGCACGGCGCCCTGCCCGTCGACCACGGACCGCGGATCGTCCGCCGGACCCATGGCGCAGGTGCCCACGGGATGCCAGTAGGTGCCCACCCGGGCCCGCAGGCGCGAGTCGGACAGTGTGTGGGCCGGTACCGCGTCCGCGGGCCCCGCCAGCGGCTTCATGGCCGTGGCGAGTTCCTCCACCTTCCGCAGGCCGGCCCGCACGACGGCGATGTCACGGCCCGCCGGGTCGGTCAGGAAGGCGGGGTCGATCTCGGGAGGCTCCAGGGGATCGGCGGAGCGCAGCCGGACGTGCCCGCGCGAGACCGGCTTCATCAGGAAGGCGGAGATACCGGCCTCGTACTGCCCGGGCGGGAGCGAGCCGAACAGCGGCGGGCCGGCCGTGGGCAGGAGGTGCAGGTCCCACGCCCCGTCCGGGCAGAACTCGCTGGCCGCCCGGATCAGCATGCGGCTGACGTACAGCTCCCCGGCCGCCTCCTTGGCGGCCAGCGCCTTGTTCAGGCCGTCCGTGGGGGACAGGGGTACGAAGACACCGGGCTGGTCGGACAGGTTGGCGCCGACACCGGGGAGGTCGGCCGCGCAGCGGATGCCGGTCTCCTCCAGCTGCGCGGCGGGGCCGATGCCGCTGCGCAGCAGCACGGCGGGAGAGCCGAAGGTGCCGGACGCCAGGACATGGGTGCCGGCCTCCAGGGTCACCGGCTGCCCGTCCAGGACGAGGTGCGCGCCGGTCACCCGGCCCGCGCGCAGGGACAGCCGGTCCACCAGGGCGTCGCCGAGGATCGTCAGGTTCGGCCGCGCCCGGGTCGCCGGGTCCAGGTAGGCGAAGGCGGCGTTCCAGCGCAGCCCGTCCACGGAGTTGAGCAGCGGCCGGCCGTGTCCGGGCGGCCCCGCAGTGCCCATGTCCACTTCCGGATAGCCGAGTTCGCGCGCCGCCACCAGCGCGGCCGAGGCCCAGGCGGACAGCTCCGGGTCCGGTACGGTGCGCAGCCCCATGCGCTCCACGGCCCGCAGCCGGTACGGCTCCAGCGCGCCGGCCGACCACCGCTCACCGCCGGCGCGGGACCACTCCGCGTGGTCGGCGTGCGACCCCCATGTGTTCCAGGCGCCGTTGATGCACGACGACCCGCCCAGGACGCGGGCCCGGACGCGGTAGAACTCCGTGTGCCGTTCCCACACGTCCTCGCGCGGCAGGGCACGGGCGTTGCGGATCTTCTCGGGCCAGCTCTCCCGCCGGGGTCCGTAGTCGGGGCCCGCCTCCACGAGGCACACGGTGCGGCCGGGGTCCTCGCTCAGGCGTGCCGCCAGTACGCAGCCGGCGACTCCGCCGCCGAGGATGACGACGTCGTAGCCGGACGCAAGGGACGGGATCTTCATGGTCGCTCCGCTGAGAGGTCGGGTGGGGAGGCAGGAGGGATGTGGAACCGCCGTGCGGGGAGGAGGGGCGTCACCGGGGGCCGGCGCCGAGTTCGGCGAGAAGCAGACGCCGTGCGATGTCCGGGGCCGTCACCGGGTCCGCCGCCGCCTTCCAGCGCCGCAGGGCGCCGCGCAGCGCACCGGTGTCCGCCCCGCGCAGCGCGGTCACGAACCGCTCCACGCCGTGGCCGCCGCGCGCCTCCTCCGGCGTCGGCACCCGCTCGGACACCGCCGTGGCGCCATCGGCCGGCACCGGCTCGCCCGTCAGCGCGGGCGTGAATTGAGGTGAGAAAAGGCAAGCCAGTTCCGCGCGGCGCTCCGGGCCGGCCAGCGAGCGCAGCAGCTTGACGGCGAGCGGCTCCTCCGTGTGCCCCCGGGGCGAGCCCCAGGAGGCGATCTCCGCGGCGGGCAGCGTGCTCAGGCACGCCAGCAGGGCCAGGGCCGGCGCCGCGGAACGGCCGCCGAGGACCTGTCCGGCCCGCGCGCACCAGTGCGCGAGCCGCTGCCGCACGGCGACGTCCGGCGCCGCGCCCCCGGGCAGCAGCGCCAGCAGGATGTGCCAGCAGTCGAGATGGATGTCCCATACGTCCGTGGCGAGCGCGGACACCGGTGCCGGGTCGTGCCGCGCCTCGGCGGCCAGCGCGGGCAGGATCTCGGTGTACAGCAGCCGGACGAGGCGATGCGGGGTCCGCTGGGCCGGCCAGCAGTCGTCGTGGGCGTGGTCCGCGAGCAGCTCCTCCACCGCGACCGGCTGCCGCGCGAGACCGGTGCGCACGCCCGCCTCCGCCGCCTCGAAGTGGTACAGCTCGTCCAGGTGCTCCCCGGGCCGCAGCGGCGCGGACACCCGCTCCACCTCCGCGAGCAGCGCGTCGCTCCGTTCGAGCAGCTCCGCGCGGCGCTCGGGCGTCGGGGCCGCCGCGTACGGTTTGATCCGGTCCAGCTCCCGGGAGAACGCCTGGAGCAGGAACGGCGTGGTGAGCCGGTGGCTCATCGGCAGTCCCAGATAGGGGAAGACCGCGCAGGTGCGGCAGGCGGGGCGGTGACCCACCTCCTCGTCCCGCACCCGGACCAGCTCCGGGTCCCGCACCAGCTCCCGGTACGGCCGCTCCCAGGGCAGCGAGGCGTCCCACTCGTGATAGCAGGGCAGCATGACCCGGCCGTCCGGGCCGACCGTGAGAATGCGGGAGTTGGCCCCGCAGGCGGTCGCGGTCGCCGGGGAGAGCGTCCGCATATGGTGCACGAAGGCCAGGTTCACCGTGGTGTACGGCGCGTACCGCTGCTCCGCCACCCGGCGCAGCAGCTCCGACGACGGCACCCGCGCGGGCGTCTCGGCCGAAGTCGCCGCAGTGCTCCGTCCGTTGACGGCGGCCAGCTTCAGCATCCGCACCGAGCCGGCCGGGCGCACCTCGCTCTGTGCCGCGAAGTAGCCGAACATGGGCGCGAGGTAGACGGCGACCCGGTGCCGTTGCGCGTAGGCGACCACGTCCTCCACTTCGCCGGCGTTCTGGTCGGTCACCACGCAGATCAGCTTGAGGTTGCCCGCTCCCTCGGCCCGGAGGCTCTCCACCAGGGCCAGGGTGCGGTCGAGGGTGTCCGTACCGCGGATGCGGTGGTAACGCTCGGCGCTGAGCGTGTCCAGCGAGATGTTCAGCGTGTCGACGAGGGGCACGATCCCGGCCGCCAGCGGGGCGAACCGGATGGCGTTGGTGGTGAGTTCCACGGTCATGCCCAGGTCCCGCGCGTGCCGTACCGCCGTGACCAGTTCACGGTGCAGGGACGGTTCGCCACCGGTGATGTCGAGGTAGGTGACGCCCAGTTCCGCCAGCTCGTCGAGGCAGCGCCGCAACCCGTCGGAGGTCAGCTCCCGGTGTCCGTCGAAGACCGGGTCCTGCCAGACATTGCAGTACCCGCAGCGGGAGTTGCAGCGGAAGGTGAGGTACAGCCGGGCATGCCGGAAACGGGTGGGTGCTGTGGCCACGGGGCTCCTCGCGGATACGGGATCGGGACGGCCGGGATTCACACGGCCGGGGTTCCGGCGAACGCGGGCGCCAGCAGGCGCGCTCCCTCGCGCACCCCGCGGACCGTGATCCCCTCGGTGGCGGGCAGGGTCGCCAGCAGCTCACTGCCGAGGCAGGCGTTCACCGGACGGGAGGCATAGCGGGTCAGGGCCCGCGGTACCGGTGTCACCAGGCCGGCGGGCGCGCCCAGTTCCCGGGCGATGACGGTGGCCCATGCGGCACGGGTGAGGCGGTCGGGGCCGCCGAGGTGCAGCACGGGAGGCAGCGGATGCCCGACGCGCAGCAGGGCCGTTGTCACCTCCGCCACGTCGTCCAGGAGGACCGGGGTCGTCCAGTGGTCGTCCGGGGCCTCGACCGGCTCTCCGTGCCGCAGCCGGTGGGCGCACGCGGCGAAGAAGTTCAGCCACTTGCCCGCGTCGGCCGGCTCGTGGCCGTAGACGAGGCTGACCCGCAGGGCCACCGCCCGGGCCGCCGAGGCGAGCAGTGCCCGCTCCGCCTCCGCCTTCGCCCGGCCGTAGGCGTTCGCCGGGGAGACGGCGGCGCTCTCGGTGTTGTCCGCCGAGCCGCCGTCGAAGACGTTGTCGGTGGAGATCATCACGATCCGCGCGTCGCGCGCCAGAGCGGCGAAGGTCTCCGCGACGCCGACGTGCGCGGCCCGGGCCTCCTCCGGGTGGGCCTCGCACCAGGTGACGTCGGACGGGCCGTGCACCAGGACGACGCCTCCCGGGCGCAGGTGGTCCAGCAACCGCCGGCAGGCCGTGGCGTCGGTGGCGTCGAGGGCGGCCCAGCGGGCCCCGTACTCCTCGGGCGGCACCGAGGGCGGGCGGCGCGAGGCGAGCGTCACGGGCTGCCCCGCCGCCAGCCGCCGGGCGATCCCGGTGCCCACCAGGCCGCTGCCCACGACAAGGATCCGCTCGCTCATGACGCCTCCTGGGAGAACGGAGCCGGCATCCGGTCCGCCAGCAGCCGGCCCGCACCGATCAGTCCGTGATCGTCGTCGGCGACCCCGAGCGACACCATGGCGTCGATCTGCCCGGGATCGAGGCCGAAGCAGCCCAGCCGCACCAACTCGGCGACCAGCAGCCGCCGGTACGGCTCACCGACCGCCAGCGCGAAGCCGCCCATGAGGATGTACCGGCACACCCCGACCGACGCGAACACCCCGGAGACCGCCTGGGCCAGCGGCGTCAGCGTGCCGCGCAGCACCTCCGTGCTGAAGGGGTCGCCCGCGCGGACCGCCTCGGCGATCGCCCGGTTGTCGACGCGGTCCGCCCGGCCGCCGCACGACGCCGCGAGCCGGGAGGCGCGGAAGGCGGACTCCCGGGCGCGCGCGGCCCGGCGCGTCGCGGCCAGCACGCCCCGCCCGGAGGCGATGGCGCCGAGGTGGCCCCGGCCCCCGCAGTCGCACAGCGGCGCGTCGGGCGACGGGTCGCAGACCCAGTGGCCCAGCTCGCCGCCGTGGCCGTCGGCGTCCAGCAGGACCTCGCCGCCGCGGAACACCTTGTTGCCGATACCGGAACTGATGGTGAGCAGGCAGAAGTCCCCGGGCTCGGTGGCGGCGTACCGCCAGGCCGCCGCGGTCAGGTCGTTGACGACGACGGCCGGTGTGCCGGTCCGTTCCGTCAGCAGCTCGCCCAGCGGCAGCGGATCGCCGCGCCGTCCCCAGACGGTGGGCGCGGCGAGCACCAGACCGGCGGCCGAGATCGGCCCGGCGAAGGCCACGCCCAGCGCCCGCGGCGGCCGTCCGCCCGTGTGCGCGGAGACCTCGCGCACGATCTGCTCCACCACCCGGCGTTGCAGCACCGGTACCGGAGCACCCGGATCGCGGTGCAGGCCCTCGACGGGCACCCGGCGCACCCGGCGCACGGCGCCGGTCGCGGGATCGTAGTCGCCCACCCGCAGCGTGGTGCCGCCCACGTCGACCACGGTGAACACCTCGTCAGCCGGCCCGCCGCTCATCCGCCGCTCCCTCCTCGAAGACGAGCAGCCGCAGATCCCTTTCGCCGTCGTTGAGCAGGCCGTGCTCGCCGTAGTGGCCGTTGACCACGACGTCACCGGGACCGACCCGGAACTCCTCGCCGTCGAGGTACATCAGGCCCTCGCCGTCCAGCACGATGTAGGTCTCGCGGTCGGCGCCGTGCCGGTGCCGGCCGATCGAGGTGCCCGGCGGCAGGACCGCCAGATCGATGAATTCCGCGCCCGGGGAGCCGGGCCGGCGGGCGAAGACGCGGTGGGCGAGGATCGTGCCGAGACCGCCGTGGTCCCGCTCCTTGCCGGTCAGCAGTTCCCGCAGGTTGACCACGGACTCAGGCATCGCGCCGCTCCCCGTCAGCCGCGAGCGCCTTCAGCGCGGAGACCAGGACGTCGGCGGGGACGTCCTCCAGCTCCTCCACGAAGGCCGCCTTGCCGATACCCGTCGGCACCACGAGGTGCAGTTTGCGGCCCCGGCGCTGCCAGGAGGCATGCAGGGCCTGTGTCATCAGCTCCGGGGTGCAGGTGCCGGGGTCGAACACCGGCAGCCCGATCCGCCGCAGCAACCGGACGACGCGGTCGCACGTCTCGTCGTCCGCGAGGCCGAGCAGGCGTGCCAGGTGGGCGGAGAGCGCCATGTCTACGGCGACCGCCTCGCCGTGCTCCAGACGGTGGTCGCCGGCCGTCTCCACCACCGGGCTGAAGGTGTGGCCGAAGTCGACGAGCCGGGCCAGCTCGTGTTCCCGGAGGTTGGGGCAGAGTTCCTCCATCATCAGCCGCATCGACGTGCGCAGGATGTAGGTCTCCAGCTCCCCGTGGGAATGGTGCGCGTCACCCTCCGGGCGCCGGAACGCGTCCGGATGCCGCTCCAGTGCCTGGAACAGGTCCCCGTCCAGGATCACGGCCATCTTCACTATCTCGGCGAGCCCGCAGCGGATCTCCCGGTGCGGCAGCGTCGCGAGGAAGGCCGGGTCGTTCAGGGAGGCGTGCGCCGGATGGTAGGCGCCGAACATGTTCTTCGTGCGCAGGGCGTTGACGCCGGTCTTGACCCCGACCCCGACGTCCACCTGGCCGACGAGCGTGGTGTTGACCTTGATGTAGCGGATGCCGCGGGCGTAGATGGACGCGGCGAAGCCGACGACGTCGGCCACGATGCCACCGCCGACGGCGAGCATCACCCCGTGGCGGTCCAGGCCGTCCGCCTTGGCGAGGGCGCACACGTGCTCCGCCGCGGCGAGGGTCTTGTGGTGCTCACCGGTGGCCAGCACGTGCAAGGACCACTGGCCGGGCCGGACATGGGCCGCCAAATAGGCCCGCAGCCGGTCGCCGTAGAGCCGGTCGACGGTCGGGCTGACGAACGCCACGACCCGGCGGTCCTCCAGATAGCCGGCGAGCAGGGTGTCGGCCGGGTCGAGTATCCCGGTGCCGAGGTCGACCCGGTACCGGGTGCCGTCCGGTGCGCTCAGGTCGAAGCCGCCGGAATCCTCGCGGACCCCTGCCGGCGGATGCCCGACCCGATCGAGAACCTGGCTTGTCATCTCTCTCCTCACGTGTTCTCACCGTGCCGCGGAAGGTGCTCGAAGACCTGCGACACCGCGGCCACGAGGGGCTGTGCGGGCAGGTCCTCCAGCGGTACGGGACGGTCCTGGGCATCGCTCACGGGCAGCCGCCAGTTGGGGTACACCGCGGACGTGCCGGGGATGTTCTGGGACCGGCGGTCGCCGGTCGCGTCGGGCAGCCAGACACCGAGCAGACGCGCCGGCGTCCGGCACAGGAAACGGTGCAGCGCGACCACGTCGTCCTCCGGGCCGGGCAGCAGACCCAGCCGTTCCAGCTCCGCCAGCCAGCCGTCGCGCTCGGCCGTGGCCTCGGCCTTCTCCTCCGCCTCGGGACGGGTGAGCAGGCCGAGGCGGGCGCGCAGCGCGACGTGCTCGCCGCTGAGCCAGGCCGCGGTCGGCGGCAGGTCGTGCGTGGTCAGAGTGGCGAGGCAGTCGCGCCGCCACTGCTCGGGCGGCAGCGGACCGTGCCGGCCCGCCGAGCCACCGAGGTACTCGAAACGCTGCACGGACGTGCCGAGGACGCCCCGCGCGGCGAGGGACTCGCGGACGCCGGCCTCGACCGTGCCGAGGTCCTCGCCGATCACGGCGGCTCCCGCGCGGTGCGCCTCCAGCATCAGCACGCCCAGCATGGCCTCGCCGTCGTAGCGGACGTACGTGCCCTCGGACGGCGGCCGGCCCTCCGGCACCCACCACAGCCGGAACAGGCCCATCACATGGTCCACGCGCAGCGCGCCCGAGTGCCGCAGCCCGGCCCGCAGCAGCGCGGCGAGCGGCCGGTAACCGGCCGCGGCGAGCCCGCCCGGACGCCAGGGCGGCTGCGCCCAGTCCTGGCCGTGCGGGTTGAAGTCGTCCGGAGGCGCGCCGACGCTCATGCCCGGGGCCAGGCAGTCCTGGAGGGCCCAGGCGTCGGCGCCTTCCGGGGCCACTCCGACCGCCAGGTCGTGGATCAGGCCGATCTCCATGCCGGCGCCGGTGGCCGCCGACTGCGCCGCGGCCAGCTGTTCGTCGGTCACCCAGGCGAGCCAGCGGTGGAAGTGCACCTCGGCGGCCAGTTCCTCGCGGGCGCGGGCCACGGCGGACGACCGCGGGTCCCGCAATCCGGCCGGCCAGGAGCGCCAGGCCCCGCCGTGCACGTCCGCCAGCGCGCACCAGGTGGCGAAGTCCGTCAGGTCCTCGCCCTCCCGCGCGGTGAACTCGGCGAACGCGGCGGCCCGCCCGGGAGAGAGCGGCACCTGGTGCACGGCCCGCAGCGCCTCGTGTTTGAGCAGGCGCACCGTCTCCCGGTCGATGAGCAGATCACCGCGCAGCACACCCTCGTTGAGGGCCCGGGCCCGGGCGGCGCACCGGTCGGCGGTACGGCGTGGCTCTCCCGTGAGGTAGGCGTATTCCGGGATCGCCTCCACCCGGACATGCATGGGGTCGGGATACCGGCGGGAACTGGGCCGGTACGGCGACGGGTCCGGCAGCGGACCGGGCTCCATCGCGTGCAGCGGACCGAGCTGTACGAAGTCCGCCCCGAGCGCGCGACCCGACCAGGACGCCAGCTCCGCCAGGTCACCGAGGTCGCCCATGCCCCACGAACGGCGCGAGAGCACCGAGTACAGCTGGACGAGGAATCCCCAGTGCCGCCCCGCCGGCACCGGCAGCCGCTCCGGTACGACGAGCAGCGGCGCGGACTGGCTCCGCCCCGGCGCGCCGACGCGCAGGGTGTGCCGGCCGACGGGCAGGGAACCGGAAAGGGCGGCGGCGCCCCCGTCTTCGAGTTCCACCTCGGCCGTGGCGTTCCCGGGCAGTGTGAGCGGAGGCACGGCGCCGCCGCGTACGACGACGCACTCGGGCAGCAACCGGGCCGCCGTACGCTCGCGGTGGGCGGCGAGGGCGGCGCGGGCCGCCGCATCGGTGGCCGCGTCCACGCCGCAGGCGGCGAGTACGGCCACGAGGGTGTCGGAGGACACCGCCACCCGCCGGCCCCGGTCGGTGGTGTAGGCGGTGGCTATGCGGTGGGCGCGGGCCAACTCGTGCAGCGCGTCGGTCATGACGGCTCCTCCGGTGTGCCGAAGAGGCGTTCCAGGACGACGGCGACGCCGTCCTCGTCGTTGCCGGGCGCGATCTCGTCGGCCATGGCCCGCAGCGCCGGATGGGCGTTGGCCACGGCCACGCCGTGCCCGGCCCAGGCCAAAAGCGGTATGTCGTTGGGCATGTCACCGAAGGCCACGGTCTCGGCCGCGTCGCAGCCGAGCAGTTTCGCCGCCCGTTCCACCCCGGCCGCCTTGGTGGTGCCCGCCGGCAGCACCTCCACCATTCCGCGCACGGAGTGCACCACGGTGACCCGGTCCCCGCACAGCGTCCGCGCCACGGCCTCGACCTCGTCCTCGGGGACGCTCGTGTGGTGCAGGACGAGCTTGTCGATGGGGTCCGTCCACAGCAGGGCGCGGTCGGTGGTGACGTCCCAGCCGTGGCGGACGCGTTCACCGAACCGGGGAGTGACCTTGAAGCGGCTCTCCGGGGGCGCTGTCACGACGCCCAGTTCCAGGGGCCCCAGCGCCGCCTCGACGCGTTCCACCACCTCCCGGGCGAGGTCGAGGTCGAGCGAGGCCGAGCTGAGCAGCCGGTCGGCCCCGGCGTCGTAGAGCTGAGCGCCCTGCCCGCACACGGCGAGCCCCCGGTAGCCGAGTTCGGCCAGGTACTGCTTGCACGCCGAGGCGGGTCTTCCGGTGACCACGAGGTGCCGGGCCCCGGCCTCGGCCGCCCGGGCGAGGGCCCTGCGAGTGCGCGCGGAGACGCTCTGGTCGCTGCGCAGCAGCGTGCCGTCGAGATCGGTGGCCACCAGCCGGAAAGGCGGACGGTCCGCGAGGTCGCCGGCCGGCAGGGTGTCCCAGGTGACCCGTCCGGAGGCCAGGGTCAGCATGACGAGCAGATGGCGTCCGGCCGGCGAGCCGGGCAGGGCGCCCCGGAACACGCCGTCCCCGGCCGGGGCGAGGGCCGTCAGGACCATGCCGCTGTCCGCCGGCACGGCCTCGTCGGAGGCGACGGCCTCCGCGCGCGACTCCAGGCCCGTGGCGGGAGCGACGGCACCGGGCACCGCGATCTCCACGTGCCGCGCGTGCGGATGGCGGTACTCCAGCAGCCGGCCGCCCGCGGTGTCCCGGAGCACCCGGTACCGTCCGCGCACCCGGGCCGCCCAGTCGTCCCGTCCGGCCGCGCGGGCCGTCTCGGCGCACCGGACGAAGTCGGCGCGGGCGTAGGCGGCTTCGAAGAGCCGCTCGTACGCCTGCTCGTCCAGGGCGGCGCAGCGTCCGTAGGCCGCGCTGTCGCCCAGGTCCGCGGCGGACCGGGCGAGGGCCTGCCGGTGCCGGGACCAGGCGGCGGCGGGCAGGCTGTCGAACCAGCCGTACCGGACGGCGTCCTCGGTGGGGAAGGGCCGGGGCCGGTCGCGCAGCAGGTCCGCGAAGGCCGCGAGGCGCCGGTCCGCGCTGCGCGCCCAGGTGAACTGCCGAGCCGTGGACCGTGAGGTGGCCGACAGCCGGGCGTACTCGTCGGGGGCCGTGCGCCGCAGCGCCACGGCCTGGCGTATGCGCTCGGCGAGCGCCGCGGCCAGAGCCGGATCGTCGTCGCGGAACGAGCCGGGCAGCGACAGCCCGGTCGCCCGCGGGTCGTCCACGGGCAGCGCGTGCCCGAAGTGCGCGGTGACGCTCTGCGCGGTCGCGATCGGCACCGCGCCGCACGCCATCGCCTCGGCCTGGGCGATGAGGAAGCCGTCGAGTTCGAACTTGGACGGGAACACACAGAAGTCGGCGCACGCGGCCTGCTCGAACAAGGTGTCCTCGTCGGCCAGGCGCCAGTCCAGGTACACGCGGCCCGGGAACCGGTCGGCGACGCTCTGGAAGTAGGCGTTGGCGGCCGGTGCCGTCCGCCCGGCGCCGCCGTTGGTTGCGAAACGCAGCACGAACACGGCTTCCGTACCGCTCGTCAGGACCTCCTCGACGGCGCGCATCAGCTCCAGCTGCCCCTTGTGGTGCACCGCGTAGCGGGCGGCGTGGTAGAACACCGGCAGCGACGCGTCGAGGCCCAGGCCGCGCAGGACCGCGTCGCGGTCCACGGCCCGCGGGTCCCGTGCCAGCCAGCTGTCGGATATGCCGCAGCCTCCCGTGAAGAGCTTCGGGGCCCGCTCGCGCAGCATCCGCGACACCGGCAGGGTCTGGAACAGCGACTCGAACGGCGTGTCCCGGAAGGTGCTGTAGTGGTCGCGCTGGCCCGGCGAGACGAAGTCGACGAGATCGGCGTGGGCCAGGATCATCGGCAGGAAGGCGATGTGGTCCGGGCCGGTCTCGACGTGCATCCGGGTGCCGGCCAGGACCCGCGCCATGGTCGTCTCCGGGCTGTCCTCGGCGGGCAGCGGCTCCTCGAACGCGTCCAGGCCGGCGTCGACGCCGAACACGTCCAGCAGCCGCTCCACCTGCGGGCGGTACACCGCCTGGGTGACGGGCGCGTTGGCCGCGACCGTGCTCACCGTGCGCAGGGACGGATCGCCGGCGAACAGCGTCGGCAGCAGGTAGTGGTAGTACGGCTCGAAGCCGTGGACCACCGCCTCCTCGCCGCTCAGGTACCGCCGGACGAAGTGGGCGCCCGCGACCTGGAACACCAGTGGCTTGAAGTACGCGAGGTCCCTGCCCTCGGTGCCGGGCGGCGGATACAGCCGGTCGGGAAGCAGATCGAGGAAGGCATCCGAGAGGAAGTACACGTCCACGCCGTCCCTGCGCAGCAGGTGGGCCCGCGTGGTGAGGTCCAGGCCGATCTCGGCCGGGTGGTCCGGCCACACCTTGGGATCCGGCACGAGGGGCACGCGGTGCTCGTGGACGTAGGGGAGTTCCTCGATCGGATGGTCGCGCCGCAGCGTCTCCAGGAGCCCGTGGGCCGGAGTGACCAGCGAGACGCGGTGACCGCGCGCCGCGTACTCCCGCGAGAGGTTCCACACCAGCGGGGACAGCCCGCCGCGCATCAGGCGGTTGTCGAACCCGCCGCACTCGAAGGCGAAGTGAATGACATGCATGGGCGCGTCCCTCACCGGTTCGCCGCGGCGCGCGCGCCGGCCGCGCGCAGCCCCGGCAGGTCGATGAACTCGGTGTGGGTGCCGACGCTCCCGCACACGAAGGCGCCGGCCACCGAACCGCTCAGCACGCACTCCTCCAGCGGACGGCCCTCGAACCAGGAGTGCAGGAACGCGGTGACGAAGGCGTCCCCGGCACCGTTGCTGTCGACCACCGGGCGCTCGGGGCGCACGGCGGGGAAGTGGCGGATCTCCGTGCCGCCGCGCTCCAGCACATGGCAGCCGTCCGCGCCGTCGGTGGCGACCACGAACTCGGCCCGGCCCTCGTCGACGATTCCCCGCAGCACGGTCTCCAGCCGGTCGTGGATCGCCGCCGCGCTCAGGAAGACGTAGTCGGAATTGAGCGCGTAGTGGCGGTGGTGCGGGTTGTGTCCGTCCCAGTCGTGCAGATCGGTGGAGCTGGTCACGCCGAGCCGGTGGACGTCCTCGTACATGTCCTGGTTGTGGCCGATGATCGACAGATGGACGTGCGCCGACCGCTCCAGGAAGGGCAGGTAGAAGTCGCGGGGCAGCCTGAGGCCGGCGGGGTGGCGGCCGTCGTAGAAGGAGAAGCGGCGGCCCCGCGGGTCCACGAGGTTCGCCGAACGCGGGGTGCCGTGCGGCGAGACGAGATGGCTGAAGTCGAGGCCCTCACGGGCGTAGTGCTCCAGCACCATGCGGCCCTGCGGGTCGTCACCGAGGAAGTCGATGAACTTGGTGCGCAGTCCGAGCGCGTGCCAGCCCAGCGCGACGCCGTTGCCGGTGTGCCCGACGTAGTCCTTCAGCGGCTCCACGAAGACCGAGTCGCCCGGCGGTACGCGCAGCTCGTCCACCCGCACGATGGTGTCCACGCCGACCCCGCCGACCACCAGGACGTCGTAGTCGGCCGGCCGCCCGGCGCGGGTGTGGTGTTCGGACAGGGTCATGCGCTCACTCCTTCGGCAACGTGCTGAACGCGTCCGTCCTCCAGGACGACCGCACCGTCGATGTCGGCGCCGGGCGGTATCACCGCGCCGGGCAGCACCACGCTGCGGCGCACCCGGGCACCCGCGCCGACCCGCACACCGGGAAAGAGCACGCTGTCGTGCACGAGTCCGGCGTTGACGAGGTCCGACGGGACCACCGACGTACGTACTCCCGGCGCGTCGGCGACCCAGTGCCGCCCGACCTCCGGCCGCACCGTCCGCGGCATCCGGCCGACGGGCAGGGGCGCCCGCGGGCCGGTGGCGAGGGCCAGGTGGGCGCGGTGGTAGCGCTCGACGGTGCCGATGTCCTCCCAGTGGCCGCGCACCTCGTGGCCGCGGATGTGCTCTCCGGCGGCGAGCATCGCGGGAATCACGTCCCGGCTGATGTCGTGCTGCCAGTCGGTGCCGTCCAGCCGGGTCAGATAGCGGCGCAGCACGGCGGCGTCGAAGACGCAGAACGCGGCGAAGACCAGGTCGGAGGTGGGGTTCTCGGGTTTCTCCGTGAACTCGGTCAGCCGGCCGCCGTCGTCGAAGCGGACCATGCCGAACAGGTGCACCCAGCGCATGTCGATCCGCTGGTAGGCGACGGTCAGCGCCGCGCCGGAGACCCGGTGCGCCTCGACCAGCGGGCCGTAGTCGTAGCGGTAGACGTGGTCCGCGTGCAGCACGAGGACGTCCTCGGTGCCTTCCGTGAAGACGTACTCCGCCTTGCGGATCAGCGCGTCGGCCGTGCCCCGCTCCAGCGGCCAGGTGCGCGGCGGCAGCGCGTCGGGCAGCTCCCGGCCCGTGTAGGCGGCGTCGTAGGGGCCGAAGCGCACCCGGAAGCCGGGCCCGGTGTTCCAGGTCCGGTGCAGGTCGTCCATCAGCAGCCGCTCCTCGTACTGGGAGAGCAGCAGGACCTCCGGCAGGCCCGAGGCGCGGGCGTTGGCCAGGCTGAAGTCGATGAGCCGGCAGGTGCCCCCGTACGGGACCAGCGGCTTGAGCCGTCCGGTGCCGAGCGGGCCCATCCGGCGTCCCTCGCCGCCCGCCAGCAGCACCGCGCGTACCGTGCTCAGATCAGCCATGACGCACCTCGTCCCAGGTCACCCGGCCGGAGGACAGGGTGAGCAGCAGTCGGCCGGCGGCTCCCGGAGCCTCGCCGACGAAGACGCCCGGCGCCGTGCGTTCCAGGGTGCGCACGTCGGGCAGGGCCCGGTCCGGGCCCCGCCGGGGCTCGACGACTTCCACTCGTTCGGCGTGCGGGAGCCGGTACTCCAGCCGTCCGTCACCGAGGACGCGGAAGCGTTCGCGCAGCCGGGCCCTCTCCGCCGCGGGCACCGCTTCGGGGAGCCGGTCGAGGACCCGCTCGCAGGCGGCGAAGTCGGCCCGCTCCCAGGCGGCGCGGAACATCGCCGGCGCGGCGTCCGCATCGAACGGGGCGCGGCGTTCGTACGCGGTGATGTCACCGTGTGCGAGCGCGGCGGCGGTGGTGACCGACGCGTCGGGGAGCAGGTCGAACCAGCCGTGCCGCAACGCCAGTTCGGTGGACAGGACGGCGGGCCGGCCCTCCCACAGACCGGTGAACGCCTCCAGATGCAGATCGGCGCAGTGATCCCAGGTGAAGATCCGGGCGACGGCCGCGGCGCGCTCGGACAGCTCCCGGTAGCGGCCGGGGTCGTCCGACCACAGGGCGGCCGCCTGGCGGATGCGCTCCGCGAGCGCGCCGGTGAGCAGGTCGTCGTCCTCGGCGAAGGAGCGGTTGACCGCGAAGCCGGTGGTGGTCTCGGGGCCGTCGGCGTGCCGGAAGTGCTCCATGCCGCGCTGGTCCGTGGCGATCGGCACCGCGCCCACGGCCATGGCCTCGCCCTGCGCGATCAGGAAGGTGTCCATCTCGAACT
The DNA here is from genome assembly GCF_033366695.1 of Streptomyces sp. SCL15-4. NCBI lineage: Bacteria > Bacillati > Actinomycetota > Actinomycetes > Kitasatosporales > Streptomycetaceae > Streptomyces > Streptomyces sp. SCL15-4. The sequence goes on along the minus strand of NZ_JAOBTQ010000001.1, from coordinate 479,549 downwards.
TGGAGGGGAACAGGGCGAAGTCGCAGGCGGCGGCGTAGGAGAAGACCTGTGCCTCCTCGACGCGTTCCCACTCCAAGTGCAGCCGGCCCGGATGGCGGGCGGCCACCTCGTGGAAGAACGGGTCGTCGATGCCGTTGCCGGAGATGCAGCGGATGACGAAGACGGCCTCCAGGCCCTCGCTCAGCACCCGGTCCACGGCCCGCATCAGCTCGATCTGGCCCTTGTGGTGCACCGCGTAGCGGGCGTTGTGGAAGAACGCCGGCAGGGCGGGATCGAGGCCGAGGCCGCCGAGCACCTTCTCCCGGTCCACGCCGGCGGGGTCCCAGGCCAGCCACTGGTCGGAGATGGCGCAGCCGCCGACGAACATCTTGTGGGCGTTGCGGCGCACCACGCCGGCGATGGGCAGCCGCCCGAAGAGCGCTTCGAACGGGGTGTCCCGGAAGCCCGCGTAGAAGTCCAGCTGGCCGGGCGAGAGGAAGTCGATCAGGTCGGCGTGCTCGGCGGTCAGCTCGTAGATCGCCACGTGGTCCGGCGGGTAGGTGTAGTGCAGATGGGTGAGCTGCTGGTACTGCACGATCGCCGCGGGCACGTCGGTCTCGGGCTCCGGGCCGGGCAACTCAGCGTCCACGCCGAGAAGTTCGAAGAGGCGCCGCACCTCCGGCGCGTACACCTTCTTCGCGATCGGCATGTTGCTCTGCACGTTGCTGACGACCAGCTTCGTGGGGTCGTCGCGCAGGGCGGCCGGCAGCAGGTAGTGGTAGTACGGCTCGTGCGCGTGGACGATGGCCTTCTCGCCGCCGAACCAGCCGCGCAGGAAGCGCACGCTGTCCACCTGGAACACCAGGGGCTTGAAGAACACCAGGTCCCGGCCCTTGGCGGAGTACGGCGGGTAGAAGGTGTCGGGCAGCCGGTTCAGGTACTCGTTGGCCAGGAAGTACAGGTCCACGCCCTCCAGCCGGATGCGGTGGGCGGTGGTGCGCAGCGCCAGGTCGGCCTGGGCGGGAAAGCCCTGCCAGACCCGGGGGTCGAGGGCCACCGGCAGCGTGTAGGTGTCCTCGTAGGGCAGGTCCTCCACCTCGTAGCGCTGCCGCAGGTCGTCGAGCCGGCCGTGGGCGGGGGTGACGATGGAGACCCGGTGTCCCCGGGCGGCGAAGGCCCTGGACAGGTTCCACAGGTACACGGACGTGCCGCCCTGCAGGAAGGTGTGGTCGAATCCGCAGCACTCGAAGTACGTCTCGATGATGTGCATCCTGGGCGCGTTCACGACGGTCATGTCCTCGCGTGGGTCGTCGGGGCGGGGGAGGCCAGCGCGAGCGCGTGGCGCAGGTCGATCGCGGCGTGGTAGGGGCGGGCGTGGTCGTGGTTGTAGCCCAGCTCGTGCAGGAGCCGGCGCAGGTACAGCAGCCGCCGCAGCGGATCGTCGGTGGCGGGGCCGAGCAGCAGGCGCAGCACGCGCTCGCGCCAGAGGTCGGCGGTGCGGAAGACGCCGTGCAGCACGGCCCGGTCCGCGGGCGGCAGGCCGGGCGCGCCGTCCAGGGAGCCGTACATGGTCTCGGTCGAGTCGATGCCGAGCCTGCGGGCGCTCTCGAAGGCGGCCTCGTCGGCGGCGAAGTACTCCAGCGCGCGGCGCACGGCGACGAGATCCTGCACGGGGGACTGGGCGGCGTACTCGGGGTCGTCCGGTGACAGGACGGGCGTGGACAGGTCGATGACGCTCATGTGCCAGGTGCCGTCGGCCGCGTCGGAGCACAGTAGGTGCGACAGGTGCAGATCGCCGTGGCAGGGGCCGGCGCCGGGAGCCGTCGTCCGGCCGCCGAACTCGGTTTCCAGCAGGTCGAGTTCGGCGGCGAGGGCGCCGAAGGCGGCCTTCCGGGCGGCCTGGGGGAGCGGTGCGTCGTCCCGGGCCAGTTCGGCCAGCCGTGCCGAGGACCGCGCGAGGGCGCCGGCCACGGGGTAGCCGGTGGCGGGAGCGCCCAGGCGTGCCGCCAGGTCGCGGTGGAAGCCGCGCAGGAATCGCCCGGCGGAGTGCAGCCTGCCTTCCAGCGGCAGCAGATGGGCGTGCACGAGCCGTTCCGGTACGGCGCCGCCCGTGAGCCGGGGCCACAGGGAGCGCAGGTTCTCGCGCAACGGCGCGTCGATCCCCTGTCCCGGCGCGTGGCGGTAGAGCACGCCCACGGGGTGCCGGGTTCCGTGCACGGGGTCCGTGTAGGTGTAGTCACCGGCCCACTCGGGTGTGTGCCCGGTGCCGCTCATCAGCCGGAGCAGTTCTGGCTCGTGGACCGCCTCGGCCAGGCGCCGGTAGGTCTTGTGGAGGTACGCGGAGCCGTCGACCTCCACCAGGGACAGTGAGTTGGAGGACCAGCCCTGGTCGAAGGGGAGCCGCCGTACCTCGCCGGCCGGTGCCGACGGCGCCCGGCGGAAGTCGATGTGCCCGCCGCGGGTGGTGCGCAGCCGTGCGCCGGTGAGCACACGGCGCACGGCCGCGAGTCCGTGCGGCCCGTCGGCGCCGGCCGCGGTGAGAGCGCCCGACGGCTCCTTGCGCGCCGTCAGGAAGATCCGTTCACCCGAGGCGGGTCCGCCGACGGCGGCCACCACCAGCAGCAGCTCGCCAAGGCCCAGCTCGGCGTGGTCGAACGCTTCGTACCGGTGGGCGGCGCGCAGGTCGCGCGGCATCCAGGACGCGGTGCGCAGCAGGGGTTCGAGGTCGTCGTCGCGGATCACGTGCGTGCTCAACTCCCGGTCATTTCGTAGGCGTTGACGCCGCGCCGCCAGACGGTCAAGGCGACGGCGAGGGCCGCGGCGGTCACCACCGGCAGCCAGCGCACCAGCCCCGTGGCGCCGGTCAGCAGATAGACGCACGGCACGTACGAGGTGAAGGCGAAGGGGAGCACCCAGGTCAGCACGGCGCGCAGCGAGGGGTGGTAGATGTCCAGCGGATAGGCGGCGAACTCGGACACCTGGTTCGCCGCGTACATCGACGGCAGACTGGTCACCGTCCAGAACGACAGCGAGGCGAACAGGAGTTTCACCGAGGTGTGGATCAGGGCGCCGCACAGCACGAGGAACGGGGCCGCGACCCACTGCACCGCGGTGAGGTGGAGCCCCAGTTCGCTGCCGGACCAGCCCACCAGGACGGCTCCGACGGCGAGTTCGCCGAGGCCGTCGGGATGGAAGAAGCGCTCCGACAGCAGGGAGAACAGCGGGTTCACGGGCCGGATCAGATAGCGGTAGAACTCGCCGCGCTGGACCAGCTTGCGGCCCAGTTCCCACAGCTGGTCGGTGAAGAGGTGGTCCAGGCCGCGCGGCAGCAGCGAGAAGCCGAGCAGGAACAGCACCTCGTGATAGGTCCAGCCGTCCACCGCGGGCACCTGCCGGAAGACCAGGCCCACCACGGCCGTCTGCAGGCCCACGCGGACCAGGAAGGCCCCCGCCCCGAGGGCGAAGTCCAGGCGGTACATGCTCAGCCGGTGCAGTCCGACCCCGCCGAGGAAGAAGGCCAGCCGCACATGGCGCCACACCGTGCCGGTCATCCGCCGAGCACCTCCAGACGGCTCAGCGAGGCCCGCCACAGCACGCCGGCGAGCAGCGTCAGGGCGGCCGCCCAGCCGATCTGCCGGGCCAGCACGTCGAGCGCGCCGGCCGCACCGTCGTACCGGCCGAGCAGCAGGGTGAGCGGTCCGTCGACCATGCCGCGGAAGGGCAGCGCGGACGCCAGCGCCGCCAGCCAGCCCGGCATCAGCGCGAGGGGCACCAGCTGTCCGGCGAAGAAGGCGACCACGCTCTGCTTCACCATCCGCACCCCCCAGGTGTTCGTGGTGACGAAGCCCGTCATCCCGGTCAGCAGGTTCACGAGGAAGGCGAGCAGCACGGACAGCGCGGTGGACACCGCGAACAGCAGCACGTCCACGGGCCGCGGCGCGGTGAGCGGCACGAGCAGCGCGAACAGCACGAGCACGGGGACGCCGACCAGCACGGCGTTGGCCGCGACCACCGGCAGACACGCGAAGAACCGCATCACCGGATAGCTGACCGGCCGCACCAGCATGACGGCGACGTCACCGCGGTAGACCTCGGCGGCGACCTCGTCGTCCACCCGGTTGGCGTGCAGGATCTGGAGCACCTGCGCCACCAGCAGATAGGTGGTGATGCTCTCGGCGGTGAAGCCGCCCGGGCCGCCGCCCGGCGGGGCGTCCGCGTACACCGCCCGCCACAGGAAGACGGTGATCGCCGCGCCGGCGGCGGCCGTGATCCCGGTGGTGACGAAGGTCGAACGGTACTGGAGCAGGGACTGCAGCCCTCCGGTGGCGAACGGCAGATAGCGCCGGGCGCGTGCGGACAGGTGCCGGGGCGTCGGGTTCTCTCGCCGCCGGTGGAGCCGGCCGTTCATGCCGCACCCTCCCGGCGCCCGCCCGGGACCCCGGCGGGCGGGGCCTCGCGGTGCCCGCCGTAGATCCTGCGCAGGACGTCCTCCAGATCGGGTTCCGGCGCGTAGCAGTCCGCCAGGTCGAAGCGTTCGAGCAGGAAGCCGAGCACCTGCCGGGAGGTGAAGCGGTCCGCCGGGTAGTCGACTCTGATCCGGCCGTCCTCGGCGGCCGAGGCGCTCACCCCGGGCAGCCCCCGCTCTATCTCCGCGCGGACGGGCCCGGGATCGGGCCGGCCCCGGTGGTCGAACACGACCGAACGCCGGTCGGCGGTGCGCAGCAGATCCCGGATGCTGCCCTGGTGCACCACCCGTCCCCGGTCCACGACCAGCGCGCTGTCGCAGATGGCGGCGATGTCCGCGATGTCATGGCTGGTGAGGACGACGGTCGTGCCCAGCTCCTCGTGGACGCGGTTGACCAGCTGCCGCACCGCGTCCTTGAGCACCATGTCGAGGCCGATGGTCGGCTCGTCCCAGAAGACGACCGCCGGATCGTGCAGCAGGCTCGCCGCGATCTCGGCCCGCATCCGCTGCCCCAGGCTCAGCTGTCGCACGGGCGTGGTACCGAGGGCGTCGATGTCCAGCAGCTCCCGGTAGAGGGCGAGATTGCGGTGGTACACCGGATCGGGGATGTCGTAGACCCGGCGCAGGATGCGGAACGAGTCCGGCACGGACAGGTCCCACCAGAGCTGACTGCGCTGCCCGAAGACCACTCCGATGCCGCGGGCGTTGGCCTGCCGGTGCCGGTAGGGCTCGATGCCGCGGACCAGACAGCGCCCGCTGGTGGGCGTCATGATGCCGGTCAGCATCTTGATCGTGGTCGACTTGCCCGCCCCGTTCGCGCCGATGTACGCCGTCTTCGCGCCGGCCGGGATCGTGAAGGACACGCCGTCGACCGCGCGGACGAGGCGGTGCTCGCGGGTGAAGAGGGTGGCCAGGCTGCCGGCCAGGCCCGGCTTGCGCTCGGTGAGCCGGAACTCCTTGACGAGGTTCTCCGCGACGATCACGACAGCACCCGTTCCAGGGCCTGTTCGAGCAGCCCCACGCCCTCGTCGAGGAGGGACTCGTCGATGGTGAAGGGCGGTGCCAGCCGCAGGATGTGCCCGCCCAGGGCGACGCGCAGGCCCAGGTCGAGTGCGGCTGTGTACACGGCCCGCGCGAGGTGCGGCGCGGGGGTGCGGCTCTGCCGGTCGGTGACGAACTCCAGCCCGTACAGCAGCCCCAGGCCGCGCACGTCCCCGAGGTTCTCGAAGCGGGCCGCAAGGGCCCTCAGCCGCTCGTGCAGCAGCTCGCCCAGGACCCGGACCCGCTCGATCAGGCGGTCGCGTTCGACGACCTCCAGCGTGGCCCGGGCCGCCGCGATGCCGAGGGGATTGCCCGCGTACGTCGACGCGTAGGCACCGGCCCCGGAGGCCGCCGGATGGTGCATCAGGTCGGCCCGTCCCGCCAGCACGGCGAACGGGAACCCGCTGGCCATCCCCTTGGACAGGGCCACCAGGTCCGGTTCGATCCCGAACTGCTCGCTCGCCAGGAACGTGCCCGTCCGGCCGCCGCCGGTGAGCACCTCGTCGGCCACGAGCAGGACGCCGTTGGACCGGCAGGCCTCGGCGATCTGCTCCCAGTAGCCCGGCGGCGGCACGACGACGCCGGCGGCTCCGAGGACGGGTTCGAAGACCAGCGCCGAGATGTTCGGCTTGTCGGCGATGTGCTTGCGGACGAGCGAGGCGCACCTCAGCCCGCAGGAGGGGTAGGTGAGTTCCAGCGGGCAGCGGTAGCAGTAGGCCGAGTACCCGAGGACGGAGTTCCCGGCGAAGGCCTGGTGGCCCACGTCCCAGTGCACCAGCATCCGCGCGCCCATCGTCTTGCCGTGGAAGCCTCCGCGCAGCGCGCCGACGCGGTTGCGGCCCGGTGCGGCGGTGGCCTGCACCACGCGCAGCGCGGCCTCGACGACCTCCGCACCGGTGGAGAACAGCGCGTACGTGTCCAGCCGTTCCGGCAGCAGCCCGGCCAGCAGCTCCAGCAGGGCGGCCCGGTCGGGCGTCGCCGAGTCGTGTACGTTCCACAGGCGCCGGGCCTGCTCGGTCAGCGCCGCCACGACCTCCGGATGGCCGTGTCCCAGGGACTGGGTCAGGGTGCCCGCCGCGAAGTCCAGGTACTGGTTGCCGTCGAGGTCCGTGAGGACCGGGCCGCGCCCCTCGGCGAAGACCCGGCGGCCGACGGCCGCCTCCTCGGAGGCGCCCGGAGCCAGGTGCCGCGCCTCCCGCTCCAACTGTTCCCGCTGGTGCCGAGCCGTCACCGCTGCCCACCCCCTTCTGTGTGAACTGCTTTGCCGAACATCGCCGTTGGGCGGTGCCGGGAGCGAGTCAAACACCAACGTGGCGCTGTATGCAAGAAGTTGCTGAAAGTTGCTGAACGACCTTGCGCCCACTGTGCGGTCTCTGCTTGAGTCGTGGACAGTTCCACCGGTGACACCGAGACTCTCGCTCAAGGAGACATCCGTGAGACCACAGATCCAGTCCCCGCCGCGACACCGGTGCCCGGCATGAAAGCCCTGGTCCTGGCGGGTGGCACCGGCAGCCGGCTGCGGCCGTTCACCCACACGAGCGCCAAGCAGCTCCTCCCCATCGCCAACAGACCGGTGGTGCACTACGCCCTCCAGGCGATAGCCGACGCCGGCATCGAAGAGGTGGGCGTGGTGGTCGGCCACCACGGGGACGACATCCGCCGCGCGGTCGGCGACGGCTCGGCCTTCGGGCTGGACATCGCCTACCTGAACCAGTCCCGGCCCCTGGGCCTGGCCCACGCGGTGGCGGTCGCCCGCACCTTCCTCGCGGACGACGACTTCCTGCTGTACCTCGGGGACAACCACCTGGAGGACGGCGTGACGGGCTTCGTCCGGCGCGCCGCCGCACACCGGGACGCCGCCCGCCTGCTGCTCACCCCCGTGCCCGACCCCACCGCCTTCGGCGTCGCCGAAGTCGACGACGACGGAACGGTGCGAGGGCTGGAGGAGAAACCGGAACACCCCCGCAGCGACCTCGCCCTGGTCGGCGTCTATGCCTTCACCCCGGCCGTGCACGAGGCGGTGCGCGCCATCCGTCCCTCCGGGCGCGGCGAGCTGGAGATCACCCACGCGGTGCAGTGGATGATCGACCGCGGACTGCCGGTGCGCGCGGAGACGACCACCCGGCCGTGGCGCGACACCGGCAGCGTCGACGACCTGCTGGAGGCCAACCGGCACGTCCTGGACCGGATGGAGGGGCGCGTCGACGGCAAGGTCGATCCGCACAGCGTCCTGGTGGGCCGGGTCCGCATCGAGGACGGGGCCGTGGTGAGAGGATCGCGGATCGTCGGACCCGTGGTCGTCGGGGCGGGTGCCGTCATCAACAACTCCAGCGTCGGCCCGTACACCGCCATCGCCGAGGACTGCCGCGTCGAGGACAGCGCGATCGAGTTCTCGGTGCTCCTCCGGGGCGCCTGCGTGGAGGGGGCCGCACGGATCGAGCGGTCGCTCATCGGCCGGGAGGCCGTGGTGACCGCCGCGCCCCGCCCGCCCCAGGCCCACCGTCTCGTCCTCGGCGACCACAGCAAGGTGCAGCTCACCTCATGACGTCACGCATCCTCGTCACCGGCGGAGCCGGCTTCATCGGATCCGCCTACGTCCGCGCGCTGCTCGGCCCCGCGGGGCCGTCCGGCGTCGCGGTCACGGTCCTGGACAAACTCACCTACGCGGGCAGCCTCGCCCGCCTCGACCCGGTCCGCGGCCACCCCGGCCTGACCTTCGTGCACGGCGACGTCTGCGACACCGCGACGGTGCGCCGGCTGGCGGCCGGGCACGACGAGATCGTGCACTTCGCGGCGGAGTCGCACGTCGACCGCTCCATCGAGGACGGCACCGGCTTCACCCACACCAACGTGATGGGCACCCACACCCTGCTGGACGCCGCGCTGCGGCACGGGGTGCGCACCTTCGTGCAGATCTCCACCGACGAGGTCTACGGCTCGATACCCCAGGGTGCCGCACGCGAGGAGGACCAGCTGCGGCCCAGCTCGCCGTACGCGGCGTCGAAGGCGGCGGCCGACCTCGTGGCCCTGGCCCACCACCACACCCACGGCCTGGACGTCCGGGTGACCCGCTGCTCCAACAACTTCGGCCCCTACCAGCATCCGGAGAAGGTCATCCCGCGCTTCGTCGCCACCCTGCTGACCGGCGGTGACCTGCCGGTGTACGGCGACGGGCGGCAGGTGCGCGACTGGTTGCACGTCGACGACCACGTCAGGGCGGTGGAGCTGGTGCGCACGGCGGGACGGCCGGGGCAGACGTACAACATCGGTGGTGGCACCTCGCTGACCAATATGGACCTCGCGCACCGCCTGCTCCGCTGGTGCGGAGCAGGCCCGGAGCGCATCACGCACGTCGAGGACCGCAAGGGCCACGACCGCCGGTACGCGGTGGACCACGGCAAGATCACCGCCGAGCTGGGATACCGGCCCCAGGTCGGCTTCGAGGCCGCGCTGGCCGCCACGGTGGACTGGTACCGGAGTCATCGATCCTGGTGGGGACCCCTGCTGGAGTCCGTCTGACGGAGGCGGGGCCCGCGAAGGGTTCCGCCCGGCTCGGCCCGGGGTGCGTGCGCCGCCGTCGTGCGGCTCCGGCCCGCACGGCCGGGCGCGTCGGGGACACACCGGGTGCGAACCCCGCGGCCGCGGGCCGGAGTTCGTCGAACGTAACACTCTGAAAACCTTTGCGAAAGGCTTTGCGCGCAGCTCCTTCAACTATTTCCTGCTCAACTGCTATTTCTGCGCAAGGGGTTGACCTGCGGTAAGCGGCGCCGTACGGTCTCGACCGCAATTTCTTGCAGCAAGAACCAGTGAACGGCCTTACCTGGCATGGCGCGTTGTCAACCAAGGCTGACTCCGGTATCACCCCACTTCCCCACTGGAGCAACCATGGCCAGAAAGACCGTGGCCGCTGTACTCGCCGCCCTGGCGGGAGCCGCTGTGGCCGTCACGGCACCGACGCCGGCGCAGGCGAGCGCGCCCGGCGGCAAGGACGTCACCGCGGTGATGTTCGAATGGAACTTCAAGTCCGTCGCCAAGGCGTGCACGGACCAGCTGGGCCCCGACGGGTACGGCTATGTCCAGGTCTCCCCGCCGAACGAACACATCCAGGGCACCCCCTGGTGGACGGCCTACCAGCCCGTCAGCTACAAGATCGGCACGAAGCTGGGCAACCGCTCGGACTTCAAGGCCATGGTCGACACCTGTCACGCGGCGGGCGTCAAGGTGGTCGCCGACACGGTGATCAACCACATGGCGAACTCCTCCGGTACGGGCTCCGCCGGGTCGACGTTCAGCAAGTACGACTACCCGGGCACGTACTCCGCGGCCGACATGGACGACTGCACCACGAGCATCAGCAACTACGCCGACCGCTGGAACGTCCAGCACTGCGAGATGGGCGGCCTGCCCGACCTCGACACCGGCGAGGAGTACGTCCGCAAGACCATCGCGGGCTACATGAACGACCTGCTCTCCCTCGGCGTCGACGGCTTCCGCATCGACGCCGCCAAGCACATCCCCGAGGAAGACCTCACCAACATCAAGTCCCGCCTGTCCAACCCCGGCGTGTACTGGAACCAGGAGACGATCGGCGCCGCCGGTGAGGCGGTCCAGCCGCCCGAGTTCTACAACACGGGCGACGTCCAGGAGTTCCGCTACGCCTACGACCTCAAGCGGGTCTTCAACAACGAGAAGCTCGCCGAGCTGAAGAACTTCGGCGAGGCGTGGGGCTACGTCTCCAGCGGCAAGGCGTCCGTCTTCGTCACCAACCACGACACCGAACGCAACGGAGGCAGCCTCACCTACAAGGACGGCTCCAACTACACCCTCGCGCACGTCTTCATGCTGGCGTGGCCCTACGGCTCACCCGCGGTGCACTCCGGCTACGAGTTCAGCGACAAGGACGCCGGCGGCCCCAACAACGGCCAGGTCAACGCCTGTTACACCGAAGGCTGGAAGTGCCAGCACGCCTGGCGCGAGATAACGGGCATGGTCAAGTTCCGCAACACGGCCGCCGGCGCCGCGGTGACCGACTGGTGGGACAACGGCAACAACCAGATCGCCTTCGGCCGCGGCGCCAAGGCGTACGTCGTCATCAACCACGAGGGTTCCACCCTCAGCCGCACCTTCCAGACCTCCCTGCCCGCCGGCGGTTACTGCGACGTGCAGAGCGGCAAGGCCGTGACCGTCGACTCGTCCGGCCGGTTCACGGCGAGCCTGGGCGCCAACTCCGCCCTCGCCCTGCACGTCGGGGCGAAGAACTGCGACACCACCGTCGACCCCGATCCCGAACCCGCGACCGGGGCCTCGTTCAACGTCAACGCCACCACCCAGTGGGGCCAGAACGTCTACGTCGTCGGCGGCACCTCCGCCCTCGGCAACTGGAACACCTCCAACGCCCTCAAGCTGGACCCCGCGAGCTACCCCGTCTGGAAGCTCGAGCAGTCCCTGCCCGCGGGCACCTCGTTCGAGTACAAGTACCTCCGCAAGGACGCCGGCGGCAACGTCACCTGGGAGAGCGGCTCCAACCGGACGGCCACCGTGCCGTCCAGCGGTGTGGTCACGCTGAACGACACCTGGCGCAACTGACCGCACCACCCGGAGACGAACGCCGATCACCGCGGTACGAACGGCGCTCACCGGCAACGACCGCCCGGCCCGCGCAACCGGTGCCGGGCGGTCCCGCGCTCCGCCGCACGGCGACGCCCCGTCCTTGCCCGCGACCGACACCCCGAGGAGATGCGTCACGTGGTCGGCAGACCCAGACACCACGCAACCGTCCTGGCCATCGCGCTGTGCGCAGCCGTACTGCCACCGCTGACGACCCCGGCGACGGCCGCCGGGCCACCCCCGCCGCCGACGGACGCACGGCTCGCGCACCTCCCGGCCCGTCCGGCGGCGAGCCGCGAACAGTTCTACCTGCTGCTGCCCGACCGGTTCGCCAACGGCTCCGCCGCCAACGACCGGGGCGGACTGACCGGCGACCGCGCCACCACCGGCTACGACCCGACCGACAAGGACTTCTTCCAGGGCGGCGACCTCAGAGGCGCCATCGACCACCTGGACTACATCAAGGGCCTCGGCACCACCGCCATCTGGCTCGCACCGGTGTTCAAGAACAAGCCCGTGACGGTGCGCGACGGCAGGGCGACCGCCAACTACCACGGCTACGCCATCACCGACTTCACCCGGGTCGACCCGCACTTCGGCACCGAGGCCGACCTCTCCGAGCTGATCGACAAGGCCCACGCCAAGGGCATGAAGGTCTTCTTCGACGTCATCACCAACCACACCGCGGACACCATCGACTACGCCGAGGAACGGTACGGATACCGCAGCAAGGGCGCCTACCCCTACCTCGACACCGAGGGCCGCCCCTTCGACGACACCACCGGCATGCGCCCGGCGGACGCGGACGGCGCCCCGTACACCCCGCGCGTCTCCGCCGACCCGCGGGACCGCAAGGTGCCCGACTGGCTGAACGACCCCTCCATGTACCACAACCGCGGCAACTCCACCTTCGCCGGCGAGAGCGCGCTGGACGGCGACTTCATGGGCATGGACGACCTGTGGACCGAACGGCCGGAGGTGGTCCGGGGCATGGAGGAGATCTACGAGAAGTGGGTCGACGACTTCCGGGTGGACGGCTTCCGGGTCGACACCGCCAAGAACGTCGACATGGCCTTCTGGACCCAGTGGGCCACCGCACTCGACCGCTACGCGGCACGGCACGGACGCCGGGACTTCTTCCTCTTCGCCGAGGCGTTCTCCGCCGACGCGTCCATCACCGCCCCCTACGTCACCCAGGGCCGGCTCGACGCCACGCTCGACTTCCCGTTCCAGGCCGCCGCCCGCAACTTCGCCTCACGCGGCGGCCCCGCGGACGACCTCGCCCACGTCTTCGCGCAGGACTACCGCTACACCACCGGCAAGACCAACGCCTACAGCCAGGTCACCTTCCTCGGCAGCCACGACATGGGGCGCATCGGCACCTTCATCGCCCAGGACCACCCCGGCGCGGACGACGCCGAACTCCTGCGCCGCGACCGCCTGGCCCATGAGCTGATGTTCCTCTCCCGCGGCAACCCGGTCGTCTACTCCGGCGACGAGCAGGGCTTCACCGGCGCCGGCGGGGACGTGGCCGCCCGCCAGACCCTGTTCGCCTCGAAGGTGCCGGACTACCTGGACGACGACGAGATCGGCACCGGCCGCACGGCGGCCTCCGACGCGTACGACACCTCCCACCCCCTCTACCGCGCGATAGCCGCCCTCTCCCGGCTCACCCGGCACCATCCCGCCCTGCGCGACGGCGTCCAGACCGAGCGCTACGCACAGGACTCCGTCTACGCCTTCACCCGCACCGACGTCCGCGAAGGACGCGACTACCTGGTGGCCTTCAACAACGCCACCGAGGACCGGACCGTCACCCTGCCGGCCGGCTCGCCGGACACGCCCTACCGCGCGCTGTACGGCGCCACCGGCGGCGTCCGCGCCGACGCCGCCGGAAAGATCACCGTGACCGTCCCGGCCCTGTCGTCCGTCGTGTACCACGCGACCCGGCCACCGCGCGCCTCGACGGCCGGACCGGCGCTCGCGCTCACCGCCCCGGACGCGGGCGCCCACGGAACCGTGGAGATCTCCGCCGACGTCACGGGCGGCGGATACCAGCGGGTCGTCTTCGCCGCCCAGACCGGCGACGGCCCGTGGCAGACGCTCGGCACCGCCGACCACGCGCCCTACCGCGTCACCCAGACCATCGGCCCGGCCGTCCCCGCGGGAACGCCGCTGCGGTACAAGGCGGTCGTCGTCGACCGGACCGGCCGGACCGCCGGCGACCTCGCCACCACGACCGCGGGCCGGGCGGCGGCGGTTCCCGTACCGACGGCGGCACGCCACTGGGCCGTCGTCCACCACCGGCGGCCCGACGGCGACTACGACGGCCTGCTGCTGCGCACGGCCGACGGCCGGACCGCCGCCTTCACCGGCCGCGACGCCTACGGAGCGTTCGCCTGGCTGGCCCCGGCCGAAGGCACCACCGGCATCCCCTTCACCGTGGAGAAGGACGGAGTCGCCGACGGCCCCGCGCGCACGCTGGACTTCGCCGCGACACCCGAGGTGTGGACCGAGCAGGGCAGCGACGCGGTGACGGGCACCAGACCCGCGGACGCCTACCCCGCCCAGGACCCGGCGAAGGCGGTCGTCCACTACCACCGCCCCGACGGCGACTACGACGGCTGGGGCCTGCACGCCTGGACGGGAGCCGCCCGTCCGCCGGAGTGGAACGACCCCGTCCGCCCGGTGGGCCGGGACTCCTTCGGCCTGGTCTTCGAGGTCCCGCTGGCCGATCACGCGGACTCTCTCAGCTACATCCTGCACAAGAAGGAGGAGAAGGACATCTCCTCCGACGAGACCCTCGACTTCTCCCTCTACGGCCACGAGGTGTGGCGCGTGGCCGGGGACGGCGCCTACCTCACCCCCACCCTCGGCGGCGCCTTCGGCCTGGACCTCGGCACGTCGGCCGCGACCTGGCTGGACGACACCACCGTCGTATGGCGCGGGACCGGAGCCGGGGTCGCCAGCCAGCAGCTCGTGTACGCACCCGACGGCGGTATCCGTCTGGCGAACGGTTCCCTGTCGGACGAGGGGCACTGGCTGCGCCTGGTCCCCGCGCGGCTGACCGACGCGCAACGGTCCGCCCATCCGCGCTTCGCGGATTACCAGGCCTTCACCGTCGACGCACGAGACCGCGACCGGATCGCCGAGGCCCGGGCGAGCCGCCAGCTGATCGCCACCCAGCGAGGACAGGACGGGGCGCTGCTCGGCGCGACGACCGTGCACCTGCCACCGGGCTGACCTCCCCAGCACACACCGTACGAGAGGAAAGAGCCGCACCGTGATCCCAGCACCCACCGCCCGCGGCAACCCGGGCGGACCACCGGCCCGCCCGCGCGGCCGGAGACTCCCGGCCGCCGTCACCCGCGCCGCCACCGTGGCCGTCACCGCCGCGCTGCTCGCCACGGCCCCGTACGCCGCCCAGCCGGCCGGCGCCACGGACCGCCCGCCCGCCCCGCCGTCCGACGCCCGGCTCGCCGCGGTGACGGCCCGGCACGACCTGACCCGCGAGCAGTTCTACTTCCTCCTCCCCGACCGCTTCGCCAACGGCTCCGCCGGCAACGACCGGGGCGGACTGGCCGGCGACCGCACCGGCACCGGCTACGACCCGACCGACAAGGGCTTCTACCAAGGCGGTGACCTGAAGGGACTCATCAGCAAGCTGGACTACGTCAAGGGGCTCGGCACCACCGCGATCTGGCTGGCCCCGATCTTCAAGAACAAGCCCGTGCAGGGCAACGGCGAGAGCGCCGGCTACCACGGTTACTGGATCACCGACTTCACCCGTGTCGACCCGCACTTCGGCACCAACGCGGACCTCGCCGAACTCATCCGCAAGGCCCACGCCAAGGGGATGAAGGTCTTCTTCGACGTCATCACCAACCACACGGCCGACACCGTCACCAACACCGAGAAGACGTTCGCGTACCGCGGCAAGGGCGCCTACCCGTACCTGGACACCGAAGGCCGTCCCTTCGACGACAGCAAGGGCATGCGGAAGGTCGACGCCCGAAGCTTCCCCTACACACCACAGGTCGCCCCGTCCGAACGCAACGCCAAGGTCCCCGCCTGGCTCAACGACCCCACCATGTACCACAACCGGGGCGACTCCACCTTCGCCGGCGAGAGCACCCTCTACGGCGACCACACCGGTCTGGACGACCTGTGGACCGAGCGCCCCGAAGTCGTGCGCGGCATGGAGGAGATCTACGAGAAGTGGGTCGACGAGTTCCGCGTCGACGGCTTCCGCGTCGACACCGTCCGCAACGTCGACATGGCCTTCTGGACCCAGTGGGCGACGGCACTCGACGCCTATGCGGCCAAGAAGGGCCGCGAGGACTTCTTCGTCTTCGGCGAGACACTGTCCTCCGACCCGGCCGTCACCTCGCCGTACGTCCGCCAGGGCCGCCTCGACGCGACACTCGACTTCCCGCTCCAGGACGCCATCCGCCAGTACGCCTCCCAGGGCCGGACGGCCGACCGGCTCGCCGACGTCTTCGCGCAGGACTACCGCTACACCACCGACAAGGCGAACGCCTACGAACAGGTGACCTTCCTCGGCAACCACGACATGGGCCGCATCGGCGGCTTCCTGCTCAAGGACAACCCGAAGGCCGACGATGCCGAACTCCTGCGCCGCGACCGCTTCGCCCATGAGCTGATGTTCCTCTCCCGCGGCAACCCGGTCGTCTACTCCGGCGACGAGCAGGGCTTCACCGGCGCCGGCGGCGACAAGGACGCCCGCCAGACCCTGTTCGCCTCGAAGGTGCCGGACTACCTGGACGACGACGAGATCGGCACCGGCCGCACGGCCGCCTCCGACGCGTACGACACCTCCCACCCCCTCTACCGCGCGATAGCCGACCTCTCCCGGCTCACCCGGCGCCACCCCGCCCTGCGCGACGGCGTCCAGACCGAGCGCTACGCACAAGGCTCCGTCTACGCCTTCACCCGCACCGACACCCACCGGCGCGACCACTACCTGGTCGCCTCCAACAACGCCACCCAGGCACGGACCGTGCGCATCCCCACGGGCTACGCCCGGATGGCCTACCGGGGCCTGTACGGCACCACCGGCACGGTGACCAGCGGCGCCGACACCCGTGTGACCGTCACCATTCCGCCGCTGTCGTCCGTGGTGCTGGAGGCGGCGCGGCGGCCCGGCACGCCGGCCACCCGGCCGGTCCTGGAACTCACGGCCCCCTCGGCGGGCGCCACCGCAGACGTCGACATCTCCGCCGACGTCAGCGGCGGCGGCCTCGACCGCGTCGTCTTCGCCGCCCAGATCGGCGACGGCCCGTGGCAGACGCTCGGCACCGCCGACCACGCCCCGTACAAGGTCACACAGCACCTGCCCGACACCGTCGAGCCGGGCACCTCCTTGCGCTACAAGGCCGTGGCCGTCGACCTCGCGGGCCGCACCGCGAGCGACCTCGCCACGACCACGGCCGGCCGGCCGGCGACGCCCAGGCCGCCGAGCGCCCTGAACCGCGCCTACGCCGTCGTGCACTACCAGCGCCCGGACGCCGACTACACCGGCCGGCACCTCGAATCCGCCGGGCAGTCGGCCGAGTTCACCGGGCGGGACGCCTACGGGGCGTTCGCCTGGGTCAAGTTGGAGGACGGCGCGCGGAGCCTGACGTACACGGTCACCGGCGACGGCACCGCGGACGGCCCGCAGCGCACCATCGACCTGGACAAGACGGGCGAGGTCTGGATCCGGCAGGGGGACGACGGCCAGTCGGACACGGCACCGCACGGCGCCTACCCGGCTCCCGACCCGGCCAAGGCCGTGATCCACTACCACCGGGCCGACGGTGACTACGACGGCTGGGGCCTGCACACCTGGACCGGCGCCAAACGCCCCACGGACTGGTCGGCGCCGCTCACCCCGACCGGCAGGGACGCCTTCGGCGTGACCTTCGAGGTGCCGCTCGCCGACGGCGCGACCTCGCTCAGCTACATCGTCCACAAGGGCGACGAGAAGGACATCTCCGCCGACCGTTCGCTGGACTTCGCCACCTACGGCAAGGAGACCTGGCTGATCGGCGGCGACAGCGACTACCTGCTGCCGACGGTGGGCGGCGCACCCGACCTGGACCTCGGCACGGCCAAGGCACGGTGGATCGACACGGACACGCTCGTGTGGAAGGTGAAGACCACCGACGCCACCAGCCAGCAGCTCGTGTACGCCCCTGACGGAGGCATCACCGTCAAGGACGGCGCGCTGTCCGACGAGGGACACTGGCTCCGGCTGCTCCCGTCGAAGCTCACGGACGCGCAGAAGTCGGCGCATCCGGAGCTGGCGGACGATCCGGCGTTCACGGTCGATCCCCGCGACCGCGACCGTGTTCCGGCTGCTCTGCGCGCCCAGCTCATCGCCACACAGCGGGCCGCCAACGGCGCGCTGCTCGCCGCCACCGGAGTCCGCCTTTCCTGACACACCACGACCGAAGGGTGCCCCTCGCCGAGCGAGGGGCACCCTTCGTGTGTGCGGGGAACGCTGACTCAGCGGGTGAACACCGCGACGGTCCGCGCCGGGACGGTGAACGTGCCCGAACCGGTCGTGAACGAGGCGGACTTCACGATTTCGTCGGCGCCTGCGGCCTGTACCGGGTGGAGGTGGTAGGGAGTGCCGGCGAGGGTGCCGATGCGCTGTCGCTGCTGTTGCGGGGTGGCGTTGAAGACGATGACGAGGTCGCCGAGTCTCATGGTGATGACGCCGGGTGTCTCGTCCTTGCCGGACAGCGGGAAGGACAGCCGCCGCTGGACCTCGGTGGCGGTGGTCAGGGAGAACGCCTTCTCGGTGGTGCGGATCTTCAGCAGGTCCCGGTAGGCGGCGGAGGCGGCGGTGATGTCCGCACAGCCGGCCTTCACCGTGGTGAGCAGGGGCCTGGCGTGGTCCCACTTGGAGCGGTTGTCGGCGGCCGGGGGCAGGCCGCGGCCGAAGCCGTTGCCGTCGGCGCAGTTCCAGTGGATCGCGTTGAACCAGTCCCCGCTGTCGAAGGAGTTGCGGTCCAGGGACTTCGACCGCAGCAGGTCGCTGCCGGCCTGGGACAGCGCCGGTCCCTGGGACAGCGCGGCCGTCGCCATGGCCAGCACCTGCATCCGGGCCCGGCCGGCGGCGGGAGTGTCCGTGGGGAGTTTGTAGGCCAGCGCGTCGAACAGCGACTCGTTGTCGTGCGCGTCCACGTAGGCGAGGGCGTCACCGGGGGCGTCGGCGTATCCGGCGGGCGCGCCGTTGTAGTCCACCTCCGCGCCGGTGACCGTCCTGCCGCCGGTGTCCGTGAAACGGAACCGCGCCAGGTTCCCGGTGAGCCCCACCTTGATCAGGTCCTGGTAATGCAGCAGCCGGGCCCGCTGCTCCTGCTCCGTGCCGTTGGCGGCGGAGGCGTTGGGGTCGGTGTACAGCCCGGAGGCGAAACCCTGCACACCCGGGTCGGCGTCGAAGGGAGTACCGCCGCGCACCGCGTCCCGGGCCCGGTCGGAGAACGTGGCGATCCCGGTGCCGGCCATGTTCTTCTGCGTGGCCTGGACGAACCGGGCGTCGTCGGCGACCTCGCCGAAGTTCCAGCCCTCCCCGTACAGGACGATCTTCCTGCCGTCCACGCCGTCCCGCCGCACGTTCAGCGCGTCCAGGGCCTTGCGCACGGCCAGGATGTTGGCCTTGGGCTGGTGGCCCATGAGGTCGAACCGGAACCCGTCGACCTTGTACTGCCTGGCCCAGGTGACGACCGAGTCCACCACCAGCTTGCCCATCATCGCGTTCTCCGTCGCGGTGTTGGCACAGCAGGTGCTGCTCGCCACCGACCCGTCCGCCAGCAGCCGGTGGTAGTAGCCGGGCACGATCCGGTCCAGCACCGACACATCCGCCTGACCGGCGGCCGCCGTGTGGTTGTAGACCACGTCCATCACCACCCGCAGCCCGTCCTCGTTCAAGGCCCGCACCATCCGGCGGAACTCCACCGTCCGGGCCGTACCGTCCGGATCAGAGGCGTAGGAACCCTCCGGAACCGTGTAGTGCAACGGGTCGTAACCCCAGTTGTAAGCGTCTTTCGCCGCCGCCTTGCCCACACACTCCTGCTGCCGCTCGGAATCGGCCGGGAAGGACGCCGGATCACAGTCCGGGACCGCCTGGTCCGCCTTGCGCTCGGGAATTCCCGCGATGTCGAAGGCGGGCAAGAGGTGCACGTACGACGTGCCCGCCTTGGCCAGCTTCCTCAGGTGCCGGGACCCGTCGGCGCCGGTGTCGGTGAACGCCAGGTAGGTGCCCCGGTCCTTCACCGGCACCGTCTTGTCCTCGATGGAGAAGTCCCGGATGTGCAGTTCCTGGATCTGCGCGTCCCGCAGCGGTACGGCCTTGGGCTTGCGCAGCGTCGACCAGCCTGCCGGTGCCAGGGACTTGTCGTCCAGGTCCACGATCAGGCTGCGCTCGGAATCGGCGGTGAGCGCCACCGAGTACGGGTCGGTGACCTTGTTGGTGACCATCTTGCGGACGCTGGGCGCCCACACCGTCACCACGTACCGGTACGGCCGGCCCTTCCAGGACGCCGGCCCGGTGACGGACCACACGCCGGTGGAGTCGTCCCGGTGCATGCGCCTGAGCGAACCGCCGAGTTCCAGCGACACGCTCCGCGCCGTCGGAGCCCACACCGACAGCGTGGGCCGGCCGTGATCGAACACCGGCCCGAGCCGCGCCTTGGTGGCGGCGGAGTAGAGGTCGTCCAGCACACCGGCGCTCTGCACACCGGTCGCGGCCAGCACCGCACCGTTCACCGCCCGCTGCGAGGCCACGAGCCGGCCCCTCAGCGCCTCGCGCACCCGGCCCCGGTCACGCGGGTCCACCGACCAGGCGGCGTAGTCCTTCAGATGCG
The DNA here is from genome assembly GCF_033366695.1 of Streptomyces sp. SCL15-4. Taxonomy (NCBI): domain Bacteria; kingdom Bacillati; phylum Actinomycetota; class Actinomycetes; order Kitasatosporales; family Streptomycetaceae; genus Streptomyces; species Streptomyces sp. SCL15-4. Next base: position 459,581 of record NZ_JAOBTQ010000001.1, on the reverse strand, counting down.
GGAACCTGGCCTTCTGCGCGTCGGTCAGGGTCGTCTCGGCGAGCCTGATCCGGTGCGTGCGGCCGCCGGGCGACGAGGCGTCCCCGGCGGTGAGGGAGCCGTCCGGGGAGTACAGCAGCTCGGTGGTGGCGGCGCCCGCGACGCCGTTCCAGGCGACGGTGTCCCGGTCGATCCAGACCGCCTTGGAGGTGGTCACATCGACGGCGCCGGTGCCTGTTGCGAGGGGAGCGTGGGCGGCGGCCGGGGGGAGTGCGGCGAGGGGCTGGAGGAGGGCGGCGACGAGCAGGGCACCCGTGACTGCCGCCACGCGCTCACCCCGCTTGCCTCGTCTTCCCCGTCCGGCCTGGTGGGGCGGGCGCTGCACGGGCGTCCGCCGGCTGTGTGTCACGAGTGTGAACTCCTTGTGTGCTGAGGGACAGAGTGGGCGCGACCGTAACCACCGGCGAGCCGTTACAGCAAGAGACTTGAAAGAATCAGCAAAAGACTTCACACATGCTGTCGACGGTTCATCAGTTGTCGGCGAGCTGCCCAGCCACACCTGGCGGCCGTTGCCGACCGGGCTCTTCTCGCCGGGTGCCGGGCCACCGGGTCGCGGAGGTGTGCGGGAGGTGTCTGAAAGGTGTTGTTACGCCAACTGAGCTGGGCGCATGCGACAGTTGCGCACGGTGTTCGGGCAACTGGGTGCGCAGGTCACAAGATTGTCACGTCCCGGGAACCGGGAAGGAATCTGTCTGCAACGTCTTTCGCAAGAGATTGCAACCTTGTATGTTCAACTCGCGCCCGGCGGCCGTTGGTCGAGACACACGGCACCCCGGCCCTGCTCTAGGGATGTTCCGGGCACCCAGATCAAGGAGTTGCTATGCGACGTGGCATATCGATCGCCGCCGCGGTCACCGTGGTCGCCCTCACCGCTTCCGCCTGCGGTGGCTCGGGTGGCGACTCATCGAGCAAGCCGAAGGACCCCAAGGACATCTCCGGGACGATCACGTACTGGGACACCTCGGACGCCGCGACCGAGGCCCCGACGTACAAGGCCCTCATCAAGCAGTTCGAGAACAAGTACCCGAAGATCAAGGTGGACTACCAGAACGTCCCGTTCACCGACATCGAGCAGAAGTTCAAGTCCGCCGCCAAGAGCGGCAAGGGCGCACCGGACGTCGTCCGCACCGACGTGGGTCTGATGGCCGAGTACGCCGAGCTGGGCTACATCGCCCCGCTCGACGGCACCCCGGCCCTGAAGGACACCGGCGACTTCAGCTCCGTTCCGCTGAACACGGCCAAGTACAAGGGCAAGACCTACGGCGTCCCGTCGGTCACCGACACCCTGGGCCTGCTGTACAACAAGAAGCTCCTGAAGCAGGCCGGCATCGCCGAACCCCCGGCCACCTGGGACGAGTTCATCACCGACGCCAAGACCATCAAGCAGAAGACGGGGGCCTACGGCACCTACCTGAACCCCGACTCCTACTTCCTGCTCCCGCTGCTCTACAGCAACGGCGCGGACCTGGCCGACCCCTCGGCCAAGAAGATCACCATCAACGACGGTGCCGCCGTCAAGGCCCTGACCACCGCGAAGAAGATCAACGACGAGGCGTCGATGAAGGTCGACTTCGCGAACGCCTACCAGAACATGCAGGCCGCCTTCAAGAACGGCAAGGTCGCCATGCTGATCCAGGGCCCCTGGTCGGTCGGCGACGACCTGAGCGGCACGGCGTTCAAGGGCGACGAGAAGAACCTCGGCTTCGCGCCCGTCCCGGCCGGCGCCGGCGGCAAGGCCCAGGCCCCGACCGGCGGCCACAACCTCACCGTGTACCAGGGCTCGGGCAATCTGGACGCCAGCTACCTGTTCACGCAGTTCATGACCTCGACGCCGAGCCAGATCGAGATCGCCAAGGGGACCGGCACCCTGCCGACCCGCAAGTCCGCCTACACCAGCGAGGTCACCGGGGACGCCAAGATCGCCGGCTTCCAGCCCCTCCTGGAGAAGACGGCACGCGCACGCGTGGCCCTGCCGCAGGCCGGTTCGCTCTTCACCCCGCTGGCGCAGAACTACGTGAAGATCCTCCAGGGCGACGAGTCGGTCCAAGGCGGCCTCGACACCACCGCCAAGGAGTTCCAGAAGCTCCTGAAAGGCTTCTCCATCGGCTGAACCGCGGCGCACCGCCCGACGGTAACCGAAGGACACGCAGCCCCGGGGGAACCACTTCCCCGCTGCCGCCCCGACCGGGGCTCCCCCGGGGCTGCGGTACCACCCGACTTCGCCCGCGAAAGAGCCGATGAGTATGACGACCGCAACGAGCACCGGAACGACCGACGAGACAGCCCGTGACCACCGCAAACCGCACCGACCACGTGGTACGGCGTTCAGACGCGCATGGGACAGGTACTGGTACGCCTGGGCCATGGTGGCCCCGGTGGCCATCGTCATCGCCCTGCTGGTGCTGTATCCGCTCGGATACGGCTTCTACCAGTCGCTGACCGACGCGAACGAGTCCAACGTCGCCACCACCATCGGCGCCTTCCACCGTCCCGCCACATACGAGTTCGTCGGTCTCGACAACTACTGGCACGTCCTGTCGGGCGCGGACGGCGACTTCTACCCGCGGCTGGCGTGGACGGTCGTGTGGACGGTGTCCTGCGTCGTCCTGCAGGTCGGTCTCGGCATGGGGCTCGCGGTGCTGCTCAACCGCAAGATGCGCCTGCGGGGTTTCTACCGCGCGATGCTGATCCTGCCGTGGGCCGTCCCGTCGTTCATCGGCGTCTTCGCCTGGCGGCTGATGCTCAACTCCCAGTACGGCGTGTTCAACGAGATCATCCAGGCGTTCGGCCTGCCCGCGCAGAACTGGCTCGGCTCCCCGCTGTCCCAGAAGATCGCCGTCATCATGGTCAACGTCTGGATCGGCATCCCCTTCAACATGGTCGCCGTGCTCGGCGGACTCCAGTCGATCCCCAAGGAGTTGTACGAGGCGGCCGAGATGGACGGCGCCTCGCCCTGGCAGCGCTTCCTCAACGTCACCCTGCCCGGACTGCGCCCGGTGTCGAACACCGTGATCCTGCTGGGCTGCATCTGGACGTTCAACATGTTCAACGTCATCTATCTGCTGCTGGGCAACAACACCACCGGCGACACGGACATCCTCGTCACCTTCGCCTTCCACAAGGCGTTCAACGGCGTCTCGGACTACGCGGGAGCGGCGACCTACGGGATCATCATCCTCGCTCTCCTGCTCGCCTTCTCGACCTTCTACCGCCGCAGCACCCTGAAGTCCGAGCAGGCGTAAAGGAGCCATCGTCATGACCGCAGCAACGCACGAGACCGCCGCCGCGCCCGAGGAGACCGTCCCGCTCCCCGCCGCCGTCCGCCGGACCCGCAGGGTGCGCGGCCGGGAGGAACGAGGGCTCGGCGCCTCCGTGGCCCTGCACGCCACCCTGATCCTCGCCACCGTGATCGCGGCCTTCCCCGTGGTATGGGTGTTCTTCATCTCCCTGGGCCCGAAGAACGCCTGGCAGGAGCCGGGCGAGGTGCTGTCGCATCTCGGCTTCCACAACTACAGCGACGTACTGGCCCATTCGGACCTGCTGCAGTGGTTCCTGAACACCGTCATCGTGGCGGCCGGCACCACGGCACTGGGCGTCTTCCTCGCCGCGACCGCCGGCTACGCCGTGTCCCGGATGCGGTTCCCGGGCAGCCGGCAGCTGATGTGGGTCTTCCTGGTCACCCAGATGTTCCCCAGCATCGTGCTCATCGTGCCGCTGTACCTGCTCATGGCCGACCTGCACCTGCTCGACAACTACCTCGGACTGATCCTGGCCTACGCGACCACGGCGGTGCCGTTCTGCGCCTGGATGATGAAGGGCTACTTCGACACCATCCCGAAGGAGATAGACGAGGCCGGACGAGTGGACGGCCTGACTCCCATCGGCACCTTCTGGCGTCTGATCGTGCCGCTGGCCCGGCCCGGTCTCGCGGTGACGGCCTTCTACAGCTTCCTCACCGCGTGGGGCGAGGTCGCGTACGCGACGCAGTTCATGCAGTCCGACCACTACACGCTCGCCGTCGGCATCCGCACCTTCGCCCAGGACCAGCGGCCCGACTGGGCGTGGACGTCGGCCACCGCGATCATCATCACCATCCCGGCCGCCCTCGTGTTCATGCTCGTGCAGCGCAGCCTCGTCTCCGGACTGACGGCCGGCGGCACCAAGTCATGACCGGCACCACCCCGGCCGGACCCCGGCGCCCGCCCACCGAGGACGCGCCTTCGCCGTTATCCTTCCACTCCCCGAGGGAATCCATGACCCAGCACGTCACCGACACAGTCGCCCACGAAGCCCCCGCCCTCGCCTCCCCGGACCGGGAGTGGTGGCGCGACGCGGTCATCTACCAGGTGTATCCGCGCAGTTTCGCCGACAGCAACGGCGACGGAATCGGCGACCTGCCCGGCATCCGCGCACGGCTGCCCTACCTGAAGAAGCTCGGTGTCGACGCCGTGTGGCTGTCGCCGTTCTACGCCTCGCCGCAGGCCGACGGAGGGTACGACGTCGCCGACTACCGGGCCGTGGACCCCATGTTCGGCACCCTCACCGACGCCTACGACCTGGTGCGCGACGCCCACGCGCTGGGGCTGCGGATCATCGTCGACCTGGTGCCCAACCACTGCTCCGACCAGCACGAGTGGTTCAAGCAGGCCCTGCGCGAGGGGCCCGGCTCTCCTCTCCGGGACCGCTTCCACTTCCGGCCGGGCAAGGGCACCGAGGGCGAACTGCCGCCCAACGACTGGGAGTCCATCTTCGGCGGCCCCGCCTGGACCCGGGTCACCGAACCCGACGGCACCCCGGGCGAGTGGTACCTGCACCTCTTCGCGCCCGAACAGCCCGACTTCAACTGGGACCACCCCGCCGTCCACGACGAGTTCCGCTCCATCCTGCGGTTCTGGCTGGACCTGGGCGTCGACGGCTTCCGCGTCGACGTGGCACACGGCCTGGTCAAGGCGGCCGGCCTGCCGGACGTCGGCCACGACGAGCAGGTCAAGCTGCTCGGCACGCGGCCGGTACCGTACTTCGACCAGGACGGCGTGCACGACATCTACCGCGGCTGGCGGCGCATCCTCGACGAGTACCACGGCGAACGCATCGCCGTCGCCGAGGCATGGACCCCGACCGTGGAGCGCAGCGCCCTGTACCTGCGACCGGACGAGCTGCACCAGGCCTTCAACTTCGACTACCTGGGCACCGGCTGGGACGCGGCCGGACTGCGCGAGGTCGTCGACCGCTCGCTGCGCGCCATGAACGCCGTACACGCGCCGGCGACCTGGGTGCTGTCCAACCACGACGTGGTGCGGCACGCCACGCGACTCGCGGACGGAGACCCGGCGCGCGGCCTGCGCCGGGCCCGCGCGGCGACCCTGCTGATGCTGGGACTGCCCGGCTCGGCCTACATCTACCAGGGCGAGGAACTCGGCCTGCCCGAGGTCGTCGACCTGCCCGACGAGGTGCGACAGGACCCCGCGTTCTTCCGCACCACGGGCCAGGACGGCACCCGTGACGGCTGCAGGGTGCCGATCCCGTGGTCCGGCCAGGTTCCGCCGTACGGCTTCGGTCCCGTCGAGGGCGGCCCGACCTGGCTGCCGCAGCCGGCGGACTGGACACACCTGACCGTCGAGGCGCAGGAGGGCGACGCGGCCTCCACGCTGGAGTTCTACCGCAGGGCACTCGCCATCCGCCGCGAGCACCCGGCGCTGGGCGCGGGCCGCCAGATCACCTGGCTGGACGCTCCGGAAGGAGTCCTGGCCTTCCGCCGCGACAGCGAGCACGGCTCCTTCATCTGCACGGTCAACTTCACCGCCGCCCCCGTCACGCTGACCACGCCCGGCACGCTGCTGCTCGCCGGTGCCGACGTGGAGCCGGGCGCCGGTACGACAGCACTGCCCGGGGAGTGCGCCGTCTGGTGGGCAGCCTGACATGCGGCCGGTACAGACCGTCCCCGTGACGATCCGGCTCGCCGACATCGCCGCACAGGCCGGGGTGAGCGAGGCGACCGTCAGCCGGGTCCTCAACGGAAAACCGAGCGTCGCCTCCGGCACCCGCCAGGCCGTGCTCGCCGCACTGGACGTGCTGGGCTACGAACGCCCGGTACGGCTGCGGCAGCGCAGCGAGGGCCTGGTCGGCCTCATCACCCCCGAGCTGGACAACCCCATCTTCCCGGCGCTCGCACAGGTCATCGGACAGGCCCTCACCCGGCAGGGCTACACCCCGGTGCTCGCCACCCAGACACCCGGCGGGTCCACGGAGGACGAACTCACCGAGATGCTCGTGGACCGCGCGGTGGCCGGCATCATCTACGTCTCCGGACTGCACGCGGACACCACCGCCGACACCGGGCGCTACGCCGAGCTGCGCGCCCAGGGTGTGCCGTTCGTGCTCGTGGACGGCTTCTCGGCGAAGGTGCAGGCCCCGTTCATCTCGCCCGACGACCGCGCGGCGATGACCCTGGCGGTGGCCCACCTGGCCTCCCTGGGCCACACCCGCATCGGCCTGGCCGTCGGGCCCCGGCGCTTCGTGCCCGTGCAGCGCAAGATCGAGGGCTTCGTCCGCGCGGTACAGGAGCAGCTGGGTCTGTCGCCGGACATGACCGAGTCGACGCTGATCCAGCACTCCCTCTACAGCCTGGAGGGCGGCCAGGCCGCCGCCGCGGCCCTGATCGAGCGGGGCTGTACGGCGGTGGTCTGTGCCAGCGACATGATGGCGCTCGGAGCGATACGGGCGGCCCGGCAGCGCGGCATGGAGGTCCCCCGGGACTTCTCCGTCGTCGGCTTCGACGACTCGCCCCTGATCGCCTTCACCGACCCGCCCCTGACCACGATCCGCAAACCCGTGCCCGCGATGGGCCAGGCCGCGGTGCGCACGCTGCTGGAAGAGGTCGGCGGCACTCCCGCGCCGCACAGCGAGTTCGTGTTCATGCCGGAGCTGGTGGTACGCGGCTCCACGGCGTCGAGGCCCAAGCTACGCCACAACGCCGCCTGAGCCCCCGGCCGTTGCCGTCGGAAGAGCCGCCCGCGGCGCACCGAGTCCCCCCTCGTGCGCCGCCCGGCGAAGGAACACACTCGGCTTGATGCGGCGATGTCGGGTGATTGCCTGACAGGGGAGGGACGGGTCCGGTAGATGTGTGTGCGTGACTGACTCCACGCCCGAGGACGGCGAGCCCACCTCCTTCATCGAGAAGACGAAGAACCTGTACGGCAAGCACAAGGGCAAGATCCTCGCCGCCGGCACCGCCCTCGGCGGCGTGGCCCTGACCGCCGTTGTCCTGGCCGCCAGGAAGGCCATGGAACAGAACGCCACCGAGGACATCGGGGACGGTGAGGACACCGGGGACACCGGGTCGTCCGCCGACTCCGCCGCCGAGGACGAGCGACGCAAACCCCCCGTCAGGCACCCGGTGACCGGGCACACGAGGACGCTCGCCGACGGCCGCGTTGTTCCCGTTGCGGGGTACGAGCGGGGCGGCTCCTCGGATGACGAGGACGAGGACGAGGACGAGGACCCCGGCGAAGCCGCAGCCTGAGCGCCGGCGGTAAGGGCACCGCGACCTCGTCTTCCTGTGCCGTTCCGGCGGAGCCGCTGCGGAACGCAGGGTCCGCGGTGTATTCGGCAGAAGCCTCCAGGGAAGTCGGACGGGAGGAGTCGGGAGGTGTCTGCCGTGGGCGATGAGGGCTTGCTCCTGGACGAGGTGCTGCGGGCGGCGGAGGACGCCGCGCCGGTGGAGTCGGTGGACGTGATCGCCCGAGAGCTGGAGAAGCGGTGCTCGGCGAGCGAGGTCTCGCTCTGGCTCGTGGACATGCTCGGACAGGAAGCCGTACGGCTGCCCAGAACCGACGCGGCCGGGCAAGCGCCCGGTCAGGCGGAGAGACGCGAGCTGGCGGGCAGCCTCTACGACCGGGTACTGCGTTCCCAGCACCTGCACCAGGAACCGGCCGGAGAGGGCCGCCGCCGGCTCGCGGCCCCGGTGACCAACCGCGGCGACTGCATCGGCGTCCTGGACCTGGTGGTGCCCCGGGCGGACGACGCGCTGTGCGAGGCGGTGACACGGGCCGCACACGCGCTCGCGTACATCGTGGTGACCGACCGCCGCTTCACCGACCTCTACCACTGGGGACGGCGCACCTCGACGATGAGCCTGGCCGCGGAGATCCAGCACCAGCTGCTGCCCTCGGCGTCCTGCTGCGAGGCAGCGCAGTTCACCCTGGCCGCGGGCCTGGTCCCCGCCGACGACATCGGCGGCGACACCTACGACTACGCCCTCGACCAGGACGCCCTCTACCTGTCGATCACCGATGCCATGGGCCATGACACCGACTCCGCGCTGCTGGCCACACTGACGGTGAACGCCCTGCGCAGAGCCCGCCGGGACGGAGACGGCGTCCTCGACCAGGCGTACGCCGCCCACCGGGCGATCACCAGGTACAGCCGCGGCATGACCACCGGGCAGCTGCTGCGGGTCCGGCTCGGCACCGGCGCCTGCGAGCTGGTCAACGCCGGCCATCCCTGGCCCCTGCTACTGCGCGGCGGCCGCGCGGAGGAACTGGTCATCAAGGTGGCATGCCGTTCGGGGTGCCGGCCCCGGTCACCTACGAGGTGCAGCGGCTTCGTCTGGAGCCCGGCGACCGTCTCATCATGATCACCGATGGCATGCACGAACGCGCGGCCGCCTCGGTCGACCTTCTCTCCCTCATACACGCCACTCGCGACGAGCACCCGCGCGAAGTGGTCCGGTACCTGACTTCGGCGGTGCACAAGGCGTGCGGAGGGGCTCTGCCCGACGATGCCACCCTCCTGGTGCTCGACTGGCACGGCAGCCGCTCGACACAGCGCCGCACCAGCGGCGGCTCCAACACCTGACCCGGCAGCGTCCGGCCGGCCGCGCCCACGTCCCGGCCGCGCGGCTGATCCGCCGGGCCGGGCGGGAGGACGGCCGGGTGTGCCGGTTGCGGCCGCTCAGCCCGGGAAGCGGCCGGTGGACCGCAGGTGCCAGCGCCGTTCGGCGTAGGCCAGGTCGTCCCGCCACAACCGGCCGGCCGTGGCACGGAGCAGCGGGCGCAGCAGCGGTGCGGTCCGGCGGGCGGCGGCGAAGCCCGGGCGGGGCGAGGCGGCGACCACCGCCTCGACGACGGCGGTGCGGGGCCGGCCGGCCCCGTCCGGGCCGAGCGGGGTGGCGTGGGTCTCCACGACGGAGCCCGCGCCCTCGCCCTCGGTGACGCGCATGACGACCGTGCGGGGGCCGGGCGCGGTGAAGACGGCGCGGACCGGCACGACCAGTCGGCCCGCCACCTTGAAGGACACGTCGACGGTCAGGGCGTCCGGGCCGTCGTCCGTCGCGCCGGCCGGGTCACCGGGAGTGTCCACCACGGTCAGGTCGACGAACGAGTAGGGGTGCAACCACGCGCCGTGCCACGGATCGAGCCGGTTGGCGACCACGTCCTCCGGCTCACAGACGCCCACGCCGGTGTAGACGGCCGTCACAGCGCGCGCGGGCTCGGGCCGGGGCGGTACGACCGGCGCGTCCAGGGGCTCCTCGCCGCCCACCGCGTCCAGCCGCGCCCACACCAGCACCCCGTCGTCGTACACCGGCAGCGGCGACCAGCCCGCGTACGGACCGCCGTCCAGAGCCAGTCCGTGCCAGTGGCACACCAGCGTGCCGCAGCGCACGGGACTGTCCCGCAGCGGTGCTCCCAGGTGCGGGCAGATGCCCGGTCCGCCGACGGGGCGGCCGTCGGGCCCCCGCCACACCACGATCTCCCGCCCGGCCACGGTCCGCGCCAGTTTGCCGTTGCCTCGCAGGGCGCGGGAGGCGCCGACGACGTACCAGTTCCCGGACGGGCGGGCCTGCGCCCGCTTCAGCGCCCCGGCGATCAGCCCGGGCCGTGCCTCGCGCCAGGTGGGCCGCTGTCCTTCCCAGGGCACGGCATGGCGGCGCAGCGACAGTGGCAGGCGACGGCGGCGGCTCACACGACTTCCCCGGCGGAGCGGACGGCCGTCGCCGGCGGGCGCGAGGCACCGGGCAGGCCGCGGGAGGCCCGAGAGGCCCGGGAGGAGGGAGCCGACCGGTGCGGGGGAGTGGTCCGGGCCCGCAGCCGGGCCGTCGCCAGCCGGGCGAGCCCGTCGGCGGCGACCACCGCTCTGCGCCGCCGCGGCACCACCGACCGCCGGTGCAGCACGGTGTAGCCGTCGCGGGCCACGGCGTCCAGGATGCCGCCGTACAGGACGGCCGCGGTGCGGATGCAGGGCCGGGCCACCGGTTCGAGCAGTTCGATGCCGGGCATCGCCTCCCGGTACACGCCGCGGGTCAGCGCCTCGAACTCCCTGAGCGCGGCGGTGATCCGGCGGTCCGGGCGGCCCGTGGCGCGGCTGAAGGCCAGCAGTTCCCGGTCCACGCCGTGACCGGCGAGCAGGTCGGCGGGCAGATAGACGCGCCCGCGGTCCAGGTCCTCGCCGACGTCCCGCAGGAAGTTGCTCAGCTGGAAGGCGACGCCGAGCGCCGCGGCGTACGGCGCGGCCTCCTCCCGCGGCACCACCGTGCCGAGCACGGGCAGCATCTGGAGCCCGATCACCGCGGCCGAGCCGTGCATGTACGCGCGCAGGTCCGCGTAGGTGGGATAGGACGTCACGACCAGGTCGGAGCGCATGGCGGTCATGAAGTCCCGGAAGTGGGCGTGGTCGATGGCGTAGCGGCGGGCGGTGTCGGCGAGCGCGCGCACCACCGGCTCGCCACCGTCGCCCCGCCGCAGTCCCTGCGCCAGCTCCTCCTGGAGCCGGGCCAGGGCCCGCACCCGTACGTCCGTTCCGGCGCCGGGATCGAGCGAGTCGACGATGTCGTCGGCCCAGCGGGCGAAGCCGTACAGGGCGTGCACGGCGGGCCGGCGCTCGGCGGGCAGCAGCCGGGTGGCGAGGAAGTAGGTCCTGCCGTGCCGGGCGTTGAGGGCGCGGCAGTGGCGGTAGGCCGCGCGCAGCGCCGGATCGTCGATCCCCGCCGCGTCCAGCTCTCGATCGGTCATCCTGTCCTGCCTTCGGTCGCGGGGGCCGTGGGGCCGGCCGGGAGGCTTCCCGGCGGCGGGGACTGCCGCGCGGCAGCCGGGGAGGCCGGCGGCTCCTGCGCGGCGGTGCGGCGGCGGGGAGGCTCCTCGTGCGCTCGCGCGGCGGCGGCCGGCTCCTGCCGGCCGGCACGGAAGCCCGTGCCGGCCGGAGCGTCGACGCGTTCCTGGAGAGTCGTGGCCGGACAGGGGCGCGGGTGGCTGCCGCCGCGGCCGGGTACGCCCGTGACGCGGGCCGCGGCCAGCTTCCCCGAGAGCAGGACGGTGGGCACGCCGACGCCGGGCGTGGTGCCGCAGCCGGCCAGGACCGCGTTCTCCGTGCCGCGCACCAGATTGCGTGGCCGGAACGGGCCGGTCTGCGCGAAGGTGTGGGCGACGGAGAACGGGGTTCCGGCGGCGTGCCCGTGCGCGTGCCAGTCGGCCGGTGTGACCAGGCACTCCTCCTCGATGGCGGCCTCGATGCCGTCCAGTCCGCGCCGTTCCAGCTCCCGCAGCAGCGTGTCCCGGTAGCGCGGGCCGAGGTCGGACCAGGCCGCCGCGTCCGGGCCGATGTCGGTGTTGGGACACGGGGCGAGGATGTAGTGCAGGTGACGGCCCGGTGGCGCGAGAGAGGGATCGGTGGCGGTGGGGCGGGTGACGAGCAGCGACGGGTCGCTCATCAGGTTCCCGGAACGGGTGAGTTCGTCGAAAGTGCGGTGCCACGCCGCGCCGAAGGAGATCGTGTGGTGGGCGAGGCGGGGCCAGGTGCGGTCCGTGCCGGCGTGCAGCACGACCGCGGAAGGGGAGTGGCGCAGTCCGCGCGGTCTGCGCGGCCGGCGGCCGAGCAGCCGGTAGGCGACGGGCAGGTCCGGGGTGAGGACGACCGCGTCGCACGGGATGCGGCCGGCGTCGGTGACGACGGCGGTGACGCGCTCGCCCGACCTCTCCAGGCGGATCACCGGCTGTCCGAACCGCAGCTCGGCACCGGCCGTGGCAGCCGCTTCCGCCATCGCCCGCGGCAGGGCGTGCATGCCGCCCCGGGGGAAGTACACGCCGGCGACGGTGTCCATGTAGGCGATGACCGCGTAGGCGGCCAGCGCCCGCGCCGGAGGCACACCCGCGTACAGGGCCTGGAAGGAGAACACCCGGCGCAGCCGTTCGTCGCTCAGGAAACGGCCGATGCGGGCGTCCAGGCGGCCGAAGCCGCCGAGGGCGGCCAGCCGGGCGAGATCGGAGCGGAGCAGGCCGAGCGGCGAGTCGAAGTTGGCGTCGATGAAGCGGCGCACCTGCGCCGCGTACAGCCGCTGGAGCCAGTCGCGCAGCCGCCGGTAGCCCGCCGCCTCGGCCGCCCCGGCGAACCGCTCCACCTCCGCGGCCATCGCGTCCGCGCCGCTGTGCACGTCGAGGCTGCTGCCGTCCGCGAAGCAGGCCCGGTAGGCCGGGTGCAGGGGGATCAGCTCGACCCGCTCGTACAGGCTGTCGCCGACGGCGGCGAACGCCTCGTCGGCCAGGTCGGGCATGGTCAGCACGGTCGGCCCGGTGTCGATCCGGTAACCGGCCAGGTCGAGGCGTCCGGCCCGGCCGCCGGGCAGCTCCTCGCGCTCGACCACCGTGACCCGCCGTCCGGCGCCCAGCAGGTGCAGCGCCGCCGACAGCCCGGCGAGTCCGGCGCCGACGACCACCACGTGGTCCGTGCGACCGGGCACCGTGCGGGTCACCGTTCATCCTCCGCGCCGCCGCGGGCACGGGCCGGGCCGCGCGCCGGCCGCGGACCTGCGGCGGCGGCCGCTTCCGGCCGCGCCCCCGCCGTCGCCAGCAGCAGATCGCGCAGCGGCCCGCCGCCCTCCGCATCGAGGACGGCGCGGTCGAAGTGCCGCAGCCCCTGCGCGGCCAGCCGGTCCACCTCGGCCTCCACGGTGGCGCGCGCACCCGTCGCGACCAGCACCTCCCGCACCTCGTCCAGGCCGCGATCGGTGAGCGCCGGATCACCGAGCCACCGGTCCAGGACGGCCGGCGCGATGCCGTCACCGGCGGCCTCCGCCCGTGCGCGGGCGACCGCGACCAGATAGGTGGGCTTGCCCTCCCGGATGTCGCCGCCGCACGCCTTGCCGGTCTCCCGAGGGTCGCCGAAGACGTCGTCCAGGTCGTCGCGCAGCTGGAACGCCATGCCGACACAGCGCCCGGCGGCGCCCAGCCGGCGCAGCGTCACCTCGTCCGCGCCCGCCACTGCGGCGCCCAGGGCGAGGGGCCGCTCGACCGAGTACAGGGCGCTCTTCAGGCAGGCGGCGCGCAGCACACGGGGCAGCGACGGGACCGCCGAGATCTGGCCCTGTACGTCGAGGTACTGGCCCGCCACCATCTCCGTGCGCATGTCGCTCCACAGCCGCCGCACCACCTCGCCCGTCCCCGGCGCCAGCGGTGTCTCCGCCATCAGATCGTCGGCCCAGGCCAGCGCGAGGTCCCCGGCGAGGACCGCCGCCGACTGCCCGAACCGCCCGGCCCGCCCGGGCCCGACCCGGTCGGCGTGCCGGTCGGTCAGGTCCGTGTGCAGCGTGGGCCGGCCACGCCGCAGTACGGCCCGGTCCATCACGTCGTCGTGGACGAGCGCGCACGTCTGGAGCAGCTCCAGGGCGCCTCCGATCCGCAGGGCCGCCGCCGCGGCCGCCCGGTCCCGGCCGGCACAGGCCCGCGAGGCCCACCACACCAGCCGCGCGCGCGTGCGCTTGCCACCCTGGAGAGTGAAGCCTGCCACCCGTTCGGCCAGTTCCTCGGCGAACAGGGGATCCGTCAGCCGTGCCCGGCGCAGGCGCTCCGCCAGCACCCGGCCGAGCAGCCGGCCGACGGCGCCGGGCACGTCGGCGTCGATCCGGCGCACCTCGGCGGACCCGGCCGGCACCGGAACGCCCTCCGCGACGCGGTGCCCCTCCCCGTCGTCGGCCACCGTCCCGTGCGCACATGACGCCACGGGCGACGCCGCGCCCGGCTGCGGCGGCGCGGTCGCGGGGTGGTCCTTCGCGTGGGTGGGCCGCATCCCGGTTCCCTCCGTCGTGTTCGTATCCCTCGTGCCGTCACCCTCTGCTTCGGCGCGGACGGACACGTGGACGCCCCACGCGATCGCGCGGACGCCGGGGATCCGCCCCCTCCACCGTGCCCCGTCCGGCGCCCGGCCGCTCGCCGCCAGGGGGCGGCCTGCATCCGCCGGGGTACACATTCCGCGGTACCGGGCCCCCGGCCGGCCGTGGCGTGCCGCGGCCGGACCGGAGAGGCGAGGACACCGAGGAAGGGAGGAACCGTGCCGGACACCGACGTGGCCGTCGTGGGTGCGGGCGCCGCCGGGCTGTCGCTGGCCCACCGGCTCTCCGGCGGCGTTCCCGGCCTGCGGACACCGTCGGTGGTGCTGGTGGACGCGCCGCCCGGCCCGCTGCGGCCGCCTCCGCGGACCTGGTGCTACTGGACGGCGGGAGCGGGACGGTTCGACGCGGCGGTGCGGGCCGAGTGGCGGCGGCTGAGGGTCCGCCCGCGCACCGGCGCGCCGGTCGAGGGCGACATCGACCCGCTGCGGTACCGCATGATCCGCTCCGACGACTTCGAGCGCCTGGTCTCCCGGGACCTGGCCCGCAGCCCCAACGTGCGGCGCCTCGAAGCGACCGTCGAAGCGGTGGAGGACGTGCCCGGCGGCGCGCACGTCCACCTGAGGGACACCGACGGCCGGGCGCGGGTGCTCAGCGCCCGCTGGGTGCTCGACTCCCGCCCCCCGGGCAGCCTCCCGGCCGCCCGCACCACCCTGCTCCAGCACTTCCACGGCTGGTTCGTGCGCACCGCCCGGCCCGTCTTCGACCCGGCCGCCGTGGAACTGATGGACTTCCGTACCCCGCAGCCCGCCCACGGCCTGTCCTTCGGCTACGTCCTGCCGACCGGGCCGTGCGAGGCGCTCGTGGAGTACACCGAGTTCTCCCGGCACACCCTGACCCCGGACCGTTACGAGGCCGCCGTGCGGCACTACGCCGACGAGGTGCTGCGGCTCGGCGAACGGCAGGTGCTGGCCACCGAGACCGGTGTCATCCCGATGACCGACGCGCCGATCGCCCGGCAGACCGGAGCCTCGGTCTTCCGCATCGGCGCCGCCGGCGGAGCGACCCGTCCCGCCACCGGCTACACCTTCGCCGGACTGCAACGCCAGACCGGCGCCGTCGCCGCCGCCCTGCGCCACGGCCGCCGCCCGGTGCCGCCCGCCGCCCACCCGGCGCGCTCCCGCGTCATGGACGCCGTCCTGCTGCGCGCGCTGGACAGCGGCCGGGCCGACGGCGCGGACCTGTTCGGGCGCCTCTTCGCCCGCGTGCCCATGGCACGGCTGCTGCGCTTCCTCGACGGGGACACCCGCCCGCACGAGGACCTGTCCATCGGCCTGCGTACGCCCGTCAAGCCGATGCTGCGCTCCGCCCTGGAACTGCCCCGCCTGCCCCGCCGTCCCTTCGACCTGCCCCCGCCACCGCATCCGCCGACGTCCGCCCCGCACCTCCCCCCGACGGAGACCGCATGACACTGCTGCGCGACGAGCACCTCGCCGCCGCCTTCGACCACGCCGCCCGCGGCTATGACGCGCTGGTGGCCGCCAACCCCGGCTACCACGCCCACCTGCGCCGCTCGGTGCGCCGGCTCGGCCTGCCCGGACAGGGCCGGGGGCTGCGCCTGCTCGACCTCGGCTGCGGTACCGGCGCCTCCACCGCCGCGCTGCGCTCCGTCCTGCCCGCCGCCGGCATCACGGCCGTGGACGCCTCGGCCGGCATGCTCCGGAGGGCCGCGGCCAAACCGTGGGCGGACGGGGTGACCTTCGTGCACGCCCCGGCCGAGCGGCTGTCCGAGGCCGGGGTGTCCGGCCCGTTCGACGCGGTGTTCGCGGCCTACCTCTTCCGCAACGTCACCGACCCCGACGCCGTGCTCGCCGCCGTGCGCGGGCTGCTGCGGCCGGGCGGCCGGCTCGGTGTGCACGAGTACACCCTCCGCGGGCGGCGCGCGGACCGCGTGGTGTGGACGCTGGTGTGCCGAGGCGTGGTGCGGCCCGTCGCGGCTGTGCTGGGGGACGGGCCGCTGTACCGGCACCTGTGGCGCAGCGTGGTGGACTTCGACACCGCCGGGCGGTTCGCGCGACGGCTCGGCGCGGCCGGCTTCGACCAGGTCCGCGCCCTGCCGCTGCCGGGCTGGCAGACGGGCATCACCCACACCTTCGTCGCCCGCCGGGCGCACGTCCCCGGGGAGGACGCATGAGGACCCGGAGCCAGGGCGCCGCGCGCCCGGGCCGCGACCGGCGGGCCCGGGTCCTGCCCGCCCGGCCGGGCACCGCCCGCGTGCAGGGACCTCCGCCGTCGGTGGCGGTGGTCGGCGCGGGCATCGCGGGCCTGGCCGCCGCCACCGTGCTCGCCGAGCGAGGGGTGGCCGTCACCGTGTACGAGAAGCGGCCGTACCTCGGCGGGCGGGTCGGCGGATGGCCGGCCGAACTGCGCGACGGCACCACGGTGACCATGAGCCGCGGCTTCCACGCGTTCTTCCGCCAGTACTACAACCTGCGCGGGCTGCTGCGCCGGACCGACCCCGGACTGGAGCGGCTCACCGGCCTTCCGGACTACCCGCTGCGCCACGCCGCCGGCCTGCGCGACAGCTTCCGGCACGTCCCGCGCACCCCGCCGCTCAGCGCGCTCGGCTTCGCGGCGCTCAGCCCCTCCTTCCGGCTCGCGGACCTGCGCGCGATGGACCCGCGGGGGGCCCTGCCCCTGCTCGACGTGCGCGTGCCGGAGATCTACGACAGCCTGGACGGCACCAGCGCCCACGCCTTCCTGGACGCCGTGGGCTTCCCCGAAAGCGCCCGTCACCTGGCCTTCGAGGTGTTCTCCCGGAGCTTTTTCGCCGACCCGCGGCAGCTGTCGGCGGCCGAGATGGCGCTGATGTTCCACATCTACTTCCTGGGCTCCGCCGAGGGGCTGTTGTTCGACGTGCCCCGCGCCCCCTTCCCGGCCGCCCTGTGGGACCCGCTCGCCCGCCATCTGGCCCGGCACCACGCCGAGGTGCGCACCGGAACGGCCGTCGAGCACATCGCGCCCACCCGGGACGGCGGTCTCGTGGCCGCCACCGGCCGGGACGAGCGCCGCTACGACGCGGTCGTCCTCGCCCTCGACACCGCCGGGCTGCGCTCGCTGGCCGGGCGCTGCGGACAGCTGGGCGACGCGCCCTGGCGCGAGCGCATCGGACGGCTGCGCACCGCTCCGCCGTTCCTGGTCAGCCGACTGTGGCTGGACCGGCCCGTCGCACCCGACCGGCCCGGCTTCCTCGGCACCAGCGGCTTCGGCACCCTCGACAACATCAGCGTGCCGGAACGCTACGAGGACGAGGCGGCCCGGTGGAGCGCGCGCAGCGGAGGTTCCGTCGTCGAGTTGCACGCCTACGCCGTACCGCCCGAAGCCGCCCGGGACGTGGAACAGAAGCGCCTGCTCGAACAATTGCGCCGCGTCTATCCGGAGACCGGCCCGGCCACGGTCCTCGACGCCCGTCACGAGTGGCACACGGACTGCCCCCTGTTCCCGGTGGACGGCTACGGCGACCGCCCCACCGTCCGCACCCCGCACCCCCGGCTGGTCGTGGCCGGAGACCTGGTCCGCACCGGCCTGCCCGTGGCGCTCATGGAACGGGCCGCCACGAGCGGTTTCCTCGCGGCCAACGTCCTGCTGGAGCGGTGGGGAGTGCGGGGCCAGACGCTGTGGACGGTGCCGGACCGCGGGCGAAGCGCACTTCTCCGGGCCCTGGCCACGTGGGGGCGGCAGCCCGCCGTTCGCGGACGAGCGCGGCAAGGCGTGGTCTGATGCGCGCCGGGCCGCATGCGTCAGGACACCGGCTGGGACCGGTTCCGAGGCAGCCTCCGTGCCTGTCCCACGGCGACCTGCGGCGGGAGAACGTCGTCGCCGCACAGGACGGTGCTGTGGGCCGCCACCGGGCGCACGGGCCGCGCCGACGTAGTGCTCGCTACCGCGGCGGAGCGGGCCGGCCGCGCGCCGAGGACGTGTAGGCCTCCCAGTCGGCGCGTCCGCCCGCGCCCATGACTCCCGTGCCGGCCGTGAAACCGGCGGCGGGTGTGCGGCGCATCTCGCGGCGGGCGACGTGCGTGACCAGGGCGGGGAAGAGCGGTCGCAGCGGCTGGCACCAGCGCAGCCAGGGCGGGGCGTAGACGTGGACGGCGCGGCGCTCCACACCGGCCGCGAGCCAGTCGGCGACCTGGCCCGCCGTGTGCACCCGGCGGGCGAACCGCGGCTGGTGGGCGCGCAGGGCGCGCAGCACCGGGTGCTCGTCCAGGTCGGTGAGCATGTCGGTCGCGGTCCAGTGCAGGTAGGCGATGCCGACGGTGATCCCGTCGGGCTCGACCTCGCCGCGCAGGGCCCGGGCGAAGGACTCCGCGCCCGCCTTGGACGCGCAGTAGGCGCTCATCATGGGTGCCGAACCGAACGCGGCGGTGGAGTCGATCTGGAGGAAGTAGCCGCGCGTGCGGGCGAGCTGCGGCAGGAAGGCGCGGGCAGTGTTGGCGGAGCCGACCAGATTGACGTCGATGACTCGCCGCCACAGACCGGCGTCGGTCAGCCGGAAGGGGCCGCCGGCCGCGACGCCCGCGTTGGCGACGACCACGGACGCGTCACCGAGCCGGTCCGCCACCTGGCGCGCGGCCTCGTCGAGTGCCTCCGGCTCGGTGACGTCGCACTCGACGCACAGGCTCGGGGTGCCGAGCGAGGCGGCGGCGGCGCGCAGGGTCTGTGCCTCGCGGCCGAGCAGGGCGACGCGCATGCCGGCGGCGGAAAGGCGACGCGTCAGGGCCTCGCCGACCCCGCGGGCCGCTCCGGTGACGACGGCGACACGGCCCCGCAGGACCGAGTCGCGGGGGACCGCGGTGCCGGGCCGTGGCCGCGAGGTGGGAGACATGGGCGTTCCTCGCTCCGGGTGGTGCGCGGGCGGGGCGCGGAGCGTCCGTGGACGTCCGGCGCCGCTGTCACGCGCGGGGTGACCACGAGTACCCGGGGCGGCGTCCGCGTACGCACCCGTCGGCTTCCGGAGCCACGGCGTGCGTACCGCCTTCCGTGTGGTGCGGTCAGCGTGCGCGGCGGCCGGGCCGGATGCGTACCTAGGCGCGGCGAAGCCGACGAGTGGGGCGGGGGCGGGGGTGGCGGTGCCGGTTTTCGGGCCGGTCGGGCCGGCCGTTCCTCGGAGTCACGTCGTGCGCCACCGCCTTACGTGCGGTGTGGTCAGCGTTCCGTGCGATGTGGGCAGCGTGTGCGGCGGCCCGGCCGGACGCGTACGGTTCGCCGGTCGGGTGAGGGCATGGCGTCGCGCGCGGCGAAGCCGACGAGCGGTGCGGCGGTGCCGGGTTGGGGCCGGTCGCGCTGCCGGTTCCTCGGAGTCACGTCGTGCGTACCGCCTTCCGTGCGGTGTGGTCGGCGTGTGCGGCGGGCCGGGCCGGATGTGTACAACCCGGTGAGCGGGGCGGCGGTGCCGGGTTTCAGGCCAGCCGTGCCGCGAGGCCTCCGGTGCACCGCACCTCGTCGCCGGCCGTGATCAGCAGCGCCTCCACGTCCGGCAGCGACTCCAGCCATGCCAGGCCCGCCCGCGAGCCCCTCGCGAACGCCGCCGTGGCCCAGCAGTCCGTCCAGGTCAGCCGGGGGCCGACGACGGTCACCGCGACCAGGTCCGTCTCCGCCGGCCTGCCGGTGCGCGGGTCGATGATGTGCGCGCCCCGCTCGGCCGTCCCGGACGTCGCCACCGACAACTCCTCCGCGCCCGCAGCCGAGATCACCGCCGCGAGGCCGCCCGGGCGGAGCGGATCGGCGATCCCCACCCGCCACGGCCGCCGCGGCTCCGGCGAGCCCAGCAGCTGCACGTCACCGCCTCCGTTGACGCCGACCCCGCACACACCCGGCACTCCGGCCAGCAGCCGCGCCGCCCGCTCCGTCGCCCAGCCCTTGACGATGCCGGTGGGGTCCGGGACTCCCCGGTACCGGGTGGCGAACCAGCCGCCGCTCACCCGCTCCGCCTCGGCCGCCAGGTCCAGCACCTCCGTCACCTCGGGGGCGCACCGGGCCGGCTCCAGCTCACCCCGGGCCAGCCGCGCGACCTCGCTGTTCTCCCGGTAGGTGCTGAACAACATGTCGGCCCGGTGCAGCCCGGCCACCGCCTCGGCGAGCGCCGCCCGCACCGCACCGGGCTCCCCGCCGCGGACGTCGAAGGAGAAGACCGTCCCCATGACCTCCTCCGTGTGACGCACCGCGGCGGGAGCCTCCGCCCACTCGGCCACCGGATCAGCCACCGGCCCGGTCCGGCGCCGACCGCCTGTCACCGGTACCGGCGCAGGCCGCGCCGGACACGGGGTCGACGGGAGCGATGCCGGGCCGGGAGACAGCCGGCGAGCGGCGCTTGCGCGTGATCACGGTTCCTCCGCGGGGACTCGACCCTTCGCCCACGGATACGTGCCGGGCCGCCCGGGTGTTCACCGTCCCGCCGAGCCCGGCGCGGACTGAAGAGACCGACTGGAGCCGGTGCTCGCCCGCTGCCGGAGCCGTCGCCGCCGGCCTGCACCGCGCCGGCGGCTCGGGTGCCGGTGTGTCCTCCTCGGACAGCACTGCGCCGCCCGGGCCATCGTCCGGGCGGCGCAGTGCTGTCGGGCGAGCCGGTCACCGGGCCCGGCCGGGGAGGCGGCGGTGCGGGGAGGGGTCAGCCGGGCAGGCTCACCGTCGCGCCGACCTTCTGCAGAATCGATTCCCCGGCGATGACGGGAGACAGGCCCGCGCCCCCGCCCACCGGTGCGGGCAACGGGACGATCTCGGCGTCGGGGTCGGTCTCGAAGAAGTACACGAGGGAGACCAGTTCCTCGTCCGGCGCGAGGCTGCTGGGCGCGAGGACGCGATGGCGCAGGGCCCGCCAGCGGCCGTCCGTCCACAGCGACATCAGGTCGCCGAGGTTGACGACCAGAGTGCCCGGCTCGAAGGGCGGCTCGAACCAGCCGTCCTCTTCGTTCCACACCTGGAGCCCGCCGACGCCGGGCTGCCGGTCGAGCAGGGACAGCGTGCCGAAGTCCGTGTGCGGCCCGACCCGCATCTGGCCGGGCTGCACCTCGCCCAGGCTGGTCAGTGAGGGATACCAGTTGACGTTCTGCGTCCAGGTGGCCCGCGCGCAGCGCGAGGTGAAGAAGTCCGCCGGCAGGCCGAGGACACCGGCCAGCACTTCCATCACCTGGTGGGCGACGCGGGTCATGTGCCCGGTGTACGCCAGCACCGCCTCACGCAGCGCGGGCCGTTCCTCCGGCCACTTGTTGTCGGGGTAGTACAGCGTGTCGAACGCCGCGTCGCCGGTGCGGTGGCTCGGACCGACGTGGAACGCCTCGTGCAGGTCGGAGGTGTCGGGCTTGCCGTCCAGGGCACCGACCTGGAGCGCGCCCAGTCCGCGCCATCCGTTGTCGTAGGGACGGCTGACCCGGTACCGCTCCTTGTCCTCACGCGGGAGACCGAAGAAGGCGCGTCCCTCGGTGCGCATCCGGTCGGTCAGTTCCTCCGGTATCCCGTGGCCGGCCAGCAGGAACAGGCCGGTCTGCCGCAGGGCCGCGTCCAGTCGCGCGGCGATGGCGGCGCGGTGCGCGGAGTCCGCCTCCTGCCACTCGGTCAGGTCCAGTACGGGAATGTCCTGCGCCATGTCGGGCCGCCTTTCGTCGGGGTGGAGATTTGTTGCCGTGTCGTCATTGCCGTCATGCCGTGATCGCCGTCGTATTCGTCACTGTTCCGGCCCCGTGGCGGCGGGCGTCCCCGCGAACCGCTCGATGTCGCCCAGGCGTTCCCCGGGCCCCCAGGTCAGCGCGGGGATGTGCGCGTTGATGAGTTCTCCGTCCTCGCGCAGCACGGCGGAGGAGGGGTGATACATGTGGAGCAGCGGGTCGCGGTACTGGTCGAAGGCGGAGTGTGTGTCCATGCGGTAGGCGAAGTCGTTGTCCTCGCCTCCCCAGCCCTCGAACCGCTCGTCCATGCCGCCGATGCGGTGGAAGGCGCTGGTGCGGACCCAGACGCAGCAGCCGGGCGGGCGGCGCAGCACGAAGGCCCGCAGCCGGTCGCTGTCGACCTGGGGGGCGCCGCGCCCGAGGCGTTCCTCGATCGCCCAGGACGTGGCGGACTCGTCGAGGCACCACATGTCGCGGTAGCTGAGGTGCCCCATGGTGCCGCGCTCCCGGAAGCGTGCGGTGTTGCGGGCGATGAAGTCGCGGTCGACCAGCACGTCGGCGTCCAGGATGCACACGGCCTCCGGCCGGCCGGGCGCGTTGACCACTCCGACGTTCACCGCCCAGGACTTGTTGAAGAGCCCGTCCTTGCGGGCGAAGAGGTAGTGGTCGGTGTACGGCGTGACGACGTCCCGCCAGCGCGGTGTGTCGTCACTCTCCACGACCACGACCCGGTACGACGAGGCCGGCACCGATTGGTCGCGCAGCGAGAGCAGGCAGGCCAGCAGGTTGCGCAGCCGGTGTCCGGGTCCGCGGTCGCGGAACGGTACGACGACGAGCGTCTCGGCGTCGCCGCCGGGCGCGGCGGACGGCGGGACGGCCGGGGCGGTGGCAGCGTCCAGGGAGCGCAGCCGTTCGGGAGTGACGCTCCCGCCCGCGCGCGGGCTGTAGTGGCGTCCCAGGTGGTAGCCGAGGCGGGAGTTGGACTCCGCCTGCCACGCCTCGGCGAACAGCTTGCCGAGCGCCGGGGCGTCGCGGTCGCGGGCCAGTTCGGTCAGCCGCCGGTGCAGGGTCGCGTGGGTGGCCGGGTCGGCCGGACTGTTCCGCAACGCCCGGGCGGCGGCGAGCAGTTCGCCGTCCGGGACCCGGGCGACGGCTTCCGCCACCGCCTCGCGGTACGGCTGTCCGCGTTCCCAGTAGAAGATGCTGGCCTCACGTGCCTGGGGGTCGGCGTCGACCGCGAGGGTGGTGACGACGGCGTCGGCGAGCTGGTCCGGGTCGTCGGGCATCAGTGCGGGCACGGGTGTCCTTCCTCTTGGCGTGGGTCGGTGGTGCGGGGGCCGGCGGCGCGCCCGTGAGACGACGCCGTACGAGGCCGTACGGAGCCGTACGGAGCGGCGCGCCGGCGGAGCGGCCGGGGTCAGAGCGCGGCGGCGCGTTCCGCGCGGGCGAGCAGGAGGCGGGTGCCGTCGTGCACTCCGCGCACCGGGACGCCCGCCGTGGCGGGGTGGACGGTGAGCAGGGTGCTCGCCAGGCAGGTGTTCTCCGGCCGGGACGCGTACCGGCCGAGGGCGCGCGGCTGCCCCGTCACGCGGTCCTGCGGCAGGCCGAGTTCGCGCGCGATGAGCCGGGCCCAGTCGGCGCGGGAGATCCGTTCGGGTCCTCCCAGGTGGAGCAGTCCGGGTGCCGGTGCCCGCAGTACGGCGGCGGTGACGGCCGCCACGTCCTCGACGAGCACCGGGGTGGTCCACTGGTCGGTCGGGGCCGTGACGTGCTCGCCCGTGCGTAGCCGGTGCACGCAGGACGAGAAGTAGTTGAGCCACTTCGGGGCGGTGGCGGGTTCCCAGCCGTAGATCAGGCTCACCCGCAGCACCGTCGTCGCAGCCCGCTCGGCGAGGATCCGTTCGGCGGCGAGCTTGGCCCTGCCGTAGGCGTTGGCGGGGCGGGTCGGGGCGGTCTCGTCGGGGGCCCGGGCGGTGCCGTCGAAGACGTTGTCGGTGGAGATCAGCACGATCCGCCTGTCGCCGGCCGCCTCGGCCACCACGCGTGCCGCCCCGGCGTGGCCGCGCAGGGCCTCTTCGGGGTGTTCCTCGCACCAGGTGACGTCGGACGGTCCGTGGACGAGGACGATCCGCTCGGCGTCCGTGGCGTCGAGGACCCGCCGGACCGCCGTCGGGTCGGTGACGTCGAGGGCCGACCAGGGCGCGGGGTGCCCGGGGTCGGCGGGCGGTGGTGTCCGCGACGCCACCACGGCCTTCTCACCGGAGCGCAGCAGGTGCGCGGCGACGGCCCGTCCGACGAATCCGCTGCCTATGACCAGGGTGCTCATACGCTGTCCTCCAGGACGGGGATGGGGTGCGGGGACCGCTGGAGCATGCGGCCCATGCCGATCAGGCAGTGGTCGTCGTCGGCGGCGCCGAGCGCGAGCATGGCGCGGGTCTCGGCGCCGTCCAGGCCGAAGCAGCCGAGGCGGACCAGTTCGTCGCCCAGCAGGGAGACGAACCGCTCGCCCACGGCGACGGCGAAGCCGCCGATGAACAGGTACCGCCGGATGCCGATGGCCGTGAACAGGCAGTTGACGGCCGAGGCGAGCGGGCGCAGTGAACCGCGCAGGGTCCGGGTCGCGAAGGGGTCGCCGGCGCGGACGGCCCGGGCCAGTGCCTCGTTGGTGATGCCTTCCGGACGGTGCCCGGCGGGAGCGGCGAGCGCCGAGCGGGCGAAGGCCGGCGGATCGGCCGCGGCGGCCGCGCGGGCCGCCCGCAGGATGCCGCGGCCGGAGGCGACGGCGCCGAGGTGGCCCCGGCCGCCGCAGTCGCAGGGCGTCGCGTCCTCGCTCGGATCGACCCGCCAGTGCCCCAGTTCGCCGCCGTGGCCCTGGTCGTCGACGAGGACCTCGCCGTGCCGGAAGACCTTGCTGCCGATGCCGGAACTGATCGTGATGAGGCAGAAGGGCTGCGCCTCCGTCTCGGCGTAGCGCCAGGCCGCGGCGGTGATGTCGTTGGCGACCAGCACCGGCAGGCCGAGCCTCGCCGAGAGAAGGTCGCCGACGTGCACAGGATCGGCCTCGGCGCCCCAGAGCGTGGGGGCCGCGCGGACGACGCCGTCCTTGGCCAGAGGTCCGGCGAAGGAGAGGCCCACCGCGCTCGCTCCGTGGCCGTCGGGCGAGTCGAGGTACTCCTCCAGCTGCCGGACGAGCTGGTCCAGCACCCGGCGCTGCAAGGTGCGGGCGGGTCCTGGGCCGTGGCGGCCGATGCCGTCGGTGATGACCCGGCGCACCGCCTCGATGCCGCCGTCGGCCGCGATCCGGCCGATGCGCAGGGTGGTGCCGCCCAGATCGGCCACGACGTGACGGCGCGGGCCGGACGCGGCCCCGGCGGCGGCGCTCACGACACCGTCCCGGCGGCGGACGGCTCGCGGTCGCAGTGCTGCACGGTGCCGTCCTCCAGCACGATGACCGACTCCAGGCGGGCTCCGTCGGGTATGCGGGCTCCCGGCAGCAGCACGGAGTCCCGTACGGTCGCGCCGGCGCCGACGCGCACGCCGGGGTAGGCGACGCAGTGGTCGAGGAGACCGTGGTTGACGAGGTCGTCGCGGACGATGCTGGAGCGGACGCCCGCGTCTTCCTCGACGAACCGGGGGGTCAGCTCGGGGCGCACGGTCAGCGGCAGGTCGGTCAGGGGCATGGTGGGGGGCCGGCGCAGCAGTCCCCGGTGGGACCGGTGGTAGCGGTCGACGGTGCCGATGTCCTCCCAGTGGCTCTCGACGGCGTAGCCGCGGACGCGCTCGCCGGCGGCCAGCATCGCCGGGATGACGTCGCGGCTGATGTCGTGCTGCCAGTCGGTGTGCTGGAGCCGGACCAGGTACCGGCGCAGGAGCGCGGCGTCGAAGACGCAGAACGCGGCGAACACCAGGTCGCTGGTGGGATCCGCGGGTTTCTCCACGAATCGGGTCAGGTCTCCGTGGGCGTCGAACTCGACCATGCCGAAGAGGTGGACGTAGCGCCGTTCGACGCGCTGGTACGACACGGTGAGCGCGGCCCCGGAGGCGCGGTGCCGGCGGATCATGTCGCCGTAGTCGAAGCGGTAGACGTGGTCGGCGTGCAGCACCAGGATCTCGGACGGGTCGCCTTCGAAGACGTGGTCCGCCTTGCTGATCAGGGCGTCGGCCGTGCCCCGTTCCGGCGGCCGGGTGCGCTGCGGCAGCACGGGGGGCGGCGCGCCGGGCGAGCTGCGGTACGCCTGGTCGTAGGGCCCGAAGTGCACGCGGAAGCCGGGCTCGCGGTTCCAGCCGGTGTGCAGGTGGTCCATGAGCCGGCGTTCCTCGTACTGGGAGAGCAGCAGCACGTCGCGGAAGCCGGAGCGGCGGGCGTTGGCGAGGCTGAAGTCGATCAGCCGGGCGGTGCCGCCGTACGGCACCAGGGGTTTCAGCCGGCCCCGGCCCAGGGGGCCCAGGCGCCGTCCCTCGCCGCCGGCCAACAGGACCGCGCGCACCCCTTCCGTGTCCCGGGGGGCGTGCGGCGCCGGCGTGGTCATCGGTTCCGGCCGTACGTTCATGGTGACGGGGCCTTCCTGTGGGACGACGTCGGAGTGGAAGCCGTGCCGGTGCGGCCGGGGGCGGCGGCGGAGCGGGCCGTGGTGCGGTGGCCCAGGGAGCGCCACCAGCTCAGGGTCACGCTGTCCGGGTCGAGGCAGTCGGGGACCCGCATCGATGTCCGCGCCCGCTGGAACGCGGCGATGGTGGCGTCGATGTCGTCGGTCTCCACCGTGAACAGGGCGAGGTGGCTGCCGGGCCGGGCCGGGGAGCCTTCGAAGAGGTCGTCGCCCGCGTCGCGCGGCAGCAGCTGGAGCCGCCGCGCGGAGACGAAGCCCGGGACCCGGAGCACCTCGTCGAGGTGGAAGTCGTCGTACCAGCGGTGGTACTCGGCCTCGGCGCCGGGTCTCGGCCGGGTGTGCACCACCAGGACATGGGTTTCCATGCGTGCCCTTTCCGAGTGTCAACTGCGGTTGTGCGCGGCGGCCGGAACGTCCGTCCGGCCGGCCGCCAGGTGCCGCTGGAGGAGGGCGAGGGCCGCCAGCGACGGGGCGTCCTTGAGCCGGCCCTCGGCCACCAGCCGCCATACCTCCTCCTCGGGAAACCAGCGGCTGACCAGGCCGGCCTCCTCCGGTTCGAGCCGCGGCTCGCCCTGGGTGAGACCGGTGGCGAGGATCACGTGGAAGCCCTGGTCGCTGTAGCCGTAGGCGGCGAACAGGTGCCCGATCCGGGTCATCTCGGCGGCGGTCAAGCCCGTCTCCTCGGCGAGTTCGCCCCGGGCGAGGTCGAGGGGGTCGGCATCCGGCCGGTCCTCCCAGGAACCCTGCGGGAACTCCCAGTACCGGCCCGCGACCGGATACCGGTACTGCTCGACCAGGTGGAATCCGCCGTCGGAGTAGGGCAGGACGATCGCGTAGTCGGGCTTGTGGACCACGCCGTACAGACCCGGAGTGCCGTCGTCGCGCACGGTGGTGTCCTCGCGCACGCTCATCCAGCGGTTCTCGTAGACCACCTTCGAGCCGGTGGCCGTGACCTCGGGTGCGTGCTCCACGGGCAGCGCGTGCCACGCCGACCTGCCGTCGCGGCCGGTGACGAGCAGCGCCAGCTCCGGTGCCGGGCCGGGGACCTCGCCGGTGAACAGGTCTCCGGCCGGCCGCGCGGCGAGTTCCACCACGGCGGCATCGGGCGTGGCCGGCACGACCTCGACCCGGCCGAGGCCGGTGCCCTGCCACCGCACCCGCACCATGTCCCCGGCGCGGTGGGCGCTTCCGTGCCCGCCCGGGAGCGGTGCGCGGTCGCCCTCGGCGAGGACCGAGCGGACCACCGGGGTGGCGTCCGCCGGGCGGCGCCCCTCGGCACAGGCCTCGAACACGGCGAGGAAGCGGTCGGCGGCCGCCTTCCAGGTGAAACCGCGGGCCGTGGCCACGGCGTTGGCGCGCAGGGTCTCGATCCGCCGCGGGTCCTCGCGCCACAGGGTCAGCATGCGCAGCACGCCGGACCGCACCGCCTCCGTCAGCGCTTCGTCGTCCACCCGGAACGAGCGCGGCAGCGCCAGTCCGGTGGCTCCGGGCGCGTCCAGGTCCTCGGTGTGCCCGAAGTGCCGCATCCCCTGCTGGGCGGTCGCGACGGGCACGCAGCCCGCGGCCATCGCCTCGCCCATCGCCATCAGGAAGGTGTCCATCTCGAACTTGGACGGGAAGACGCAGAAGTCACCGGCGGCGGCCCAGTCCATCAGCTCCGGCGTGCTCATCGGACCGGTCCGGACGCGCACGAGACCGGCGTGGTCGCGTTCCAGCGCGGCCAGGTCCTCGTCCTGCGGAGGCCGCGGCGCCAGGCAGTGCAGCAGCACGTTGACCCGGTGCCCCTCCTCCAGCAGCCGCCGCACCCCCCGGAACAGCTCCTTCTGGCCCTTGTGCTGCACCGAGTAGCGCGCGTTGTGGTAGAGCGTGGGCAGCGCGGGGTCCAGTCCCAGGGCTTCCAGGGTCCGCCGGCGGCGTTCCTCGGAGCGCTGCACGTCGAGCCACTCGTCGCCGATGGCGCAGCCGCCGACGGTCATCAGATGGGTGCGCGCCCGGAGTTCCCGGCGCACGGCGAGCTGCTGGAACAGCTGCTCGAACGGGGTTCCCGCCTGGGTGAGCGCGTGCGCCAGCTGCCCGTCGGACAGGAAGTCCAGCGCGGCGACGGAGCGGGACACCAGGCCCAGCACCGGCAGGTAGTCGTGGCCGGGACGCTCCGGGGAGTCCGTGTGGAGCAGGGTGCGCGGCAGGTACGCGCGCATCGCCCGCTCCAGGTGACCGTCGAGCGGCGGATCCGCCAGACCGTCGGCCACCGAGGCGTCGGCCCCCTCGTGGCGGAGCAGGGTGCGCACCTCGGGGCCGTACACCTTGGTGTCGACGGGGAGGTTCGTCTGCACCGTGGACACCACGTGGTGGCCGTGTCCGGCGAGCAGCGCGGGCAGCAGGTAGTGGTGGACGGGTTCGTGCAGGTGCACGACCGCGCCCGCCGGGACCCGCTCCCTGACGTACCGGGCGGCGGCGACCTGGAAGACCAGGGTCTTGAAGAAGGTGAGGTCGTGGCCCTTGAGGTCGGCGGGCGGATAGAAGGTGTCCGGGTGGGTGTCCAGCACTCCGCCGCTCAGCAGCACGATGTCGATGCCGTCGACGGTCATCCGGTGGGCGCGCACGGACACCGGCAGGTGCGCCGTTTCCGGCCGGCCCGGCCACTCGGCCGGGTCCAGCCGTACCGGGATCGCGTCGTCCGTCCGCCAGTCCAGGTCGACGACCTCGTACCGTTCGCGCAGCAGCGGCAGGAGGCCGTGCGCGGGGGTGACCGCGCCGACCCGGTGGCCCTGGTCCCGGAACTGCCGGGCCAGGTTCCACAGATAGACGGAGGTTCCCGCCTTGACGAGGTGGTCGTCGAATCCGCTGAACTCGAAATGACACTCGATGATGTGCAACGGTCCCTCTGTTCGCTAGGCGATACGGCAAGTCGGTGGGGGAGTTGTCCGGGTCAGCCGCGTCCGGGGCCGGGCACCAGCCCGGTGTCTTCGGTGCGGCCGGTGGTCGCGGGAGCCGGTGCGGCCGGGCGCAGGGCCGGTGCGCCGAGCGCGACCAGGAAGACGAGGAGCGCGGGAAGGCCGAGGGCGAGGGGCAGCCCGACGACCGTGCTGACGCCGCCGATCACGATGGGGCCGATGAGGAAGCCCACGTAGCCGAGACTGACGACCAGGGACAGCGCGGCACCCGCGCGGGCCGGGTCGCGCTGGCCGGCCGCGGAGTAGACCTGCGGGGCGATGCAGGACATCCCCGCTCCCAGGCAGGCGAATCCGACGACTGCCGCCCACGGCCGGCCGACGATCAGGGCCGCCGTCATGCCGACGGAGGCGAGCACACCGCAGGCCCGTACCAGCGCCACCGGTCCGAACCGCGCCGTGAGCCGGTCGCCGAGCAGCCGTCCGGCGGTCATCGCCGCCGAGAACGCGGCGAACGCCGACGCCGCGAAGCCGGGCGAGCCGCCGAGGTCCTCGTGCAGATAGACGGCGCTCCAGTCGGCCGCCGTGCCCTCCCCGACCAGGGCACACATCGCCAGGGCGCCGAGGAACCACAACTGCGGCGAGCGGATGACGCCGCGCCCGGCGGGCCCGGCCAAAGCGCCCTCGGGCGCGGCGGCGCCCGTGCCGGCCGGCAGCGCCCAGAGCGCCGCCCAGAGCGCCAGGAGGACGACACAGCCGCCCACCGAGAGGAAGGTCGCCCGCGCGCTCAGCTCCTGACGGGCGAACAGGCCGCCGGCCGCCGAACCGAGGAAGCCGCCGATGCTGTAGACCGCGTGGAACGACGACATGATCGGCCGTCCCCAGGCCCGCTGCACCTCGATCGCGTTGGCGTTCATGGCGATGTTCAGGGTGCCGTGCACCAGCCCGAACAGGAACAGGGCCAGCATCAGTGCCGCGAGGTCCGGCATATAGGCGGGCGGGACGAGGAGGAGCCCCTCCAGCAGCGCCGTCGGCACCATGACCCGGGTGCTGCCGTACCGGTCGGCGAGCCGGCCGAGCACCATCATGCCGACGATCGCCCCGAGGGCGAAGGAGAGCAGCGCCAGACTCAGCAGGCCGTCGCCGAGGCCGAGATGGCTCTTCACGCTGGGGATCCGGCTCGTCCAGGCGCCGAGGGCGGCGCCGAACAGCAGGAAGAGGAGGGAGGTGGCGGTGCGTCCGCGCCGGAGCACGGCGCGGTCGGTGGTGATGTCCATGCGGGCTGTCTCTCCGATCGGTGCCCTCGGCGGATCGCCGTGGGCGGCTGGGGTGCTGTCTCGTCGGTGCCGTCGGCGTCAGGCGGCGGGGGCCGCCTTCTCGGGGGTGCCGGACGGGCGCAGCACGGAGGCCGTGAAGACGAGCGACAAGGTCAGCAGGGCCACCAGCGCGAAGGAGACGGGCAGTGAGGTCGCGTCGGAGACGAAGCCCATGACGGCCGGTGCGAGCAGGTTGGAGGTGTAGGTGAGGGTCGCGATGCCGGCGATGGTGCGGCTGGTGTCCGTGGCCGTCGCCCCCGCGGCCGCGAAGGAGAGCGGCAGGACGACCGCCACTCCGATGCCCACCAGCGCGAAGCCGCAGACGGCGGGTGCCGGGGTGCGCGCGACGACGACGAGGAGCAGGCCGGCGGTGGCGACCGCTCCGCTGAGCCGGACCGCGTTCACCACGCCGATCCGCCGGACCACATGGTCGCCGAGCAGCCTGCTGACCGCCAGGGCGCAGGCGAACCCGGTGTAACTGCCCGCGGCGACGCCGTCGTCGGCGTGTGCGACGGAACTCAGGTACAGGGCGCTCCAGTTGCCGCTGGCGCCCTCGGCGAAGACGGCGCAGAAGCCGACCGCGCCGATGGCCAGCGCCGACCGCGGCGGCAGCGCGAAGCGCGGCGGTTCCTGCTGGCCCGGCCGCGGCCTGATGTCCAGCACTCCCTGGACGGCGTACAGCCCGACGCAGGCGAGGACGGCCGCCGCGGCGGCGAAGTGGACCCGGGCGTCCACCTGCGCCGCCGCGGCGAGCGACCCGGCACCCGAGGCCACCAGCCCGCCGACACCCCACATGCCGTGCATGCTCGCCATCACGGAACGGCCCAGTTCCTTCTCCAGTTCGACCCCGGCCGCGTTCATGACGACGTCCGCCATGCCCGCCGCCGCACCGAACACCAGCAGCCCGGCGAACAGCAGGACCACGTTGGGGGCCAGCGCGGGCAGCAGCAGCGCGACGCACCAGGCGGTGAGCAGCGTACGCAGTGCCGCGCGCCCGCCGAACCGGTGCACCAGCCTGCTGGCCAGGGGCATGGCCAGCAGGGAGCCGAGGGCCGGAGCGAGCAGGGCCACGCCCAGCGAACCGTCGCTGATGCGCAGATGGTCGACGATCCAGGGGATACGGGTGGCGAAGCTGCCGGCGACGGCACCGTGCACGGCGAAGACGGCCGCGGTGCGCACGCGCGCCGCGCGCGCTCCGGGGCGTTGCTGCGCGGGCCGGTCGGTCGACGCTTTCATGGCGGGTTCTCCTCGGGGATGCGATGACGACAAGCGCTTGCGGTGGTCCGGGCCGCTCATTTTTCAGGCAGGGTTCCTGAAAATAAAGACCCGTCGGCGTTTTCCGGCCTCGGCCACGGCCTCCGCACAGGGCTCACATGAGGTCGGGCCCGGGCGCGCGGACCTCGCCGCCGAGCCGCTTGGCCTCGGCCGTGATGTGATCGCCCCAGCGGTTCCACAGGCCGCCCGCGAGCCGGGAGGTCACCACCACGAGGTCGAACCGGCGGTCCGGCCAGGGAGTGCGCATCCCGCACAGGTGCAGGGACTCCACGACCGTGGCGGGGGCGCCGTCCACGGCCTGCCCGAGGGCCCGCTCGTCGAAGTCGCAGAGGGAGAACCGCGCGTTCGCGGACGCCCACTCGGCCGGCAGCCGCGGGCCGCAGCCGAACACCGCCACGCGCGCCGGATCACCGGACCGATCCTGCAAGTGGCGTGTGGCATCGGCCAGTTCCTCGGCCGCGTCCCGGCCGTCGGCCGCCGAGGTCCAGCCCAGCAGGTCCTCCCATTCGACCTCCAGGGGGTCGATGAGACCACGCGAGGACACCGCCCAGTACAGCTCGGTCCGCACCCCGGGATGCTTGTCGAGGAACCGCTGGCAGTTGCGCATGATGCTGACCGCGGCCTCGTCGTGCGCCCGTTCGTGCGGCAGCTCGATGCCCCACGCCGTACGCGAGACCACCATGGCGGTGCCGTTGCCGTGCAGCCGGTACCCCAGCTCGATGTCCTCCACCCCCCAGCCCGTGAAGTCCTCGTCGAAGCCGCCGACCGCCCAGAACTCGGCCGCGGGCAGCGAGAAGTTCAGCGTCCACAGGAACACCCAGGGCATGGCCATGCGGCCCGGATCGAAGCCGACGCGTTCGTAGTCGGGCAGCCGCATGTCCTGGAAGGACGGCACGTCGATCAGCCGCCGCACCACCTCCTCGGGCGGGAGGGTGTCGACGATGCCCTCCATCTCCCGGCACGGGTTCGCCGGGTTGTAGCCGTAGGAGTAGCCGAGCACCGCCTGCCGGCGGCCGGACGCGTGGGCTTCGAGATGGGCGCGCACCCAGTCCGGGCCCACGATCATGCCGGTGTCGAGGAACGCCAGCACGGGGGCGGTGGCGAGCCTGGCCCCGCCGTTGCGGGCCGCCGCCACCCGGAATCCCAGGTCCTCCTGGAAGTGGTAGCGCACCCGAAGCCGGTCCGCGTAGGAGCGGACCAGTTCGGCGGTGCCGTCCGAGGAGCCGTCGTCGGCGACGACCACCTCGAAGTCCGACACCGGGACGTTCTGCCGGACCAGGGACTTGAGCGTCCGGTCCAGCAGACTCTCGCGGTTGTACGTGGGGATGACCACGGACAGCCGGGGGACGGTCTCTTCCTGCATGTCGATGTGTGCCCTTCTCTTGGCTGAAAACCGCTGCGGGGACGGCGGCGGCCCGGCGGGTCCCGTCATCGGGCGGCCCTGACGAGCGTCGCCCCGCCGTCGACGTTGATGGCCTGCCCCGTGACATGCCGGGCGTCGGCGGAGCAGAGGAACGCCACCGCGGCGGCGACGTCCGCGGCCGTCTGCTCCCGGCCGGTGTACGGCGGCGCCTCGCGCAGGACGACCCGGTCGGCGACCACGCGCTCGAACTCCGCCCGGTCCACGGCCGCCCACTGACGGCTCCAGACGAATCCGGGCCGGACCAGATTGACCCGGACCGCGCGCGGCGCGAGGAGGACGGCCAGCGAGGAACTCCAGTGCTCCAGCGCGGCCTTGGCGGCGCCGTAGGCGGGGGAGACCGCCCACGGCATCGCCGCGGCGATGGAGCTGACGTTGCACACCGCCGCGCCCGGGACGAGCCGGTCGGCCAGCGCGCGCGTGAGCCGGTAGGCGGCCGAGACGTTCAGGTCGATGATGTCGTCCCAGACCTCCGGCGGCGGCCAGGCGACGTCGGCCACCGGTGCCACGGGCGGCCGTTGCTCGCCGCCGAGCACGTTGACCAGCACCGACAGCTCGGCGGGTAGTTCACCGACCAGCTCGGCGAGCCGGCCGGCGTCCCGCAGATCGCACTGCCGGAAGACGGCCCGCGCGGGCAGCGGCGCCGCGGGTTCGTTCACGTCGACGACGACCAGCCGGTCGACGACGCCACGGGCGAGCAACTCCTCGGCCACGGCGCGGCCGATGCCGCCGGACCCCGCGGTCACCAGGCCGACGGCGGGCGAATCTCCGCTCATGACGCCTCCTTCGCACGTATGGGTGAGGGGTGGGCCGGAGCGCGGGGAGGGAGGCCGGGGCTTGAGGGGCGGCGGGCGCCGCCCAGCAGCACGATGTGCCCCGCGCGCAGCCGCGGAGCGAGGTCGCCCACGGCGCCGACGACCCTCCCGAGCGACTCCTCGGGGCCGAGGGCCGGTCCCCGCACACCGACGACCGTCATGCCGGCGGCGCGCGCGGCGGTGACGCCGGGGAGCGCGTCCTCCACGACGACGCAGTCCGCGGGCGGGAGGCCGAGCGCCCGGGACGCGGCCAGATAGCCGTCCGGTGCCGGTTTCCCGTTCGCGACGTCGTCGGCGGTGACCAGGACGTCCGGCACCGGGAGGCCGGTGGCGCGCAGCCGGGAGCGGGCCAGGGCCCTGGTCCCCGAGGTCACGACCGCCCAGGCCGCGCCGGACAGCGCGCCGAGCACGGCGTCCGCGCCCGGGCACCGCGTGAGGCCATCGGTGTCCGCGGTCTGCGCGGCCTCCACCCGGGCCGCCTCCGCCGCCGCGTCCAGGTGCGGGGCGACCGCGGCGACCACCTCGACGGACCGCCGGCCGTGGCAGGCGGCGAGCACCCGGTCCGGCTCCAGTCCCCGGTCGAGCGCCCACGCGGTCCAGGACCGCTCCACCACGGCTTCCGACCGCACGAGGACGCCGTCCAGGTCGAACAGCACGGCCCGGCACACCAGTTCCTCGCTGCCCTTCACGGTGCGAGACCTCCTTCGCGGGCCCGGGGCGGTGCGCCGGTCACGGCGTGACCGACCAGGCGGCGCACGGCCCGAACCGGCGGTGCGGGGTCGTGTCCTCGTAGGGCAGCTTCTCGGGGAGGCTGATCAGCTCCATCTGCATGCCCCACGGGCTGAGGAAGTAGACCCAGCGGTCTCCCGCTATCGGGCCGCTCGTCACGGTCCGTGGCCCGTCGCCGAGGACGCGCACGCCGGGGTGCCGGCGCAGGTACGCGGTCGCCGCGTCGATGTCCCGTACGTAGAAGGCCAGATGGTGCCCGCCCACGTCGCTGTTCCTGGGCATGGTCCGGTTCTGGTCCGGTGCCGTGTACTGGAACAGTTCGATGTTGGTGACCGGGCCGAGGCGGAGCATGGCGATGTCGGCGGTGGCCCGCGGGTGCACGTCGAGCGCTTCGCGCATCCAGTCGTCGCCGTCGGAGCGGATGGTGTCCTCGCGGTACAGCAGGTCGGCGCCGAGGACATCGACGAAGAACCGCACGGCCTCGTCGAGGTCGGGCACGGTATAGGCGATGTGGTCGACATTGGTCGCCGTCGGGATGCCCCGCGCCGGTGCCGGGAGCGACGGCGCCCGGGCCGGGAGCCGGCGCGCCACCGCGTCCGGTACGCAGGTCACCACGACGACCTCCGTGGCGGAGCCGGCCACCAGGCGCCCGGAGGCGCCGGCCGGGAGGAGGACGGCGTGACCCTCCCGGACGGGGCGGGCCGGGCCGTGGCCGGCGTGGAACGCGGCATCGCCCCGCACCACGTACCAGAGGCTTTCGGTGCCGGCCTCGGGGTCCGCGTGGAGCACGGAGTCCTTCTCCAGGGTCACGTGGTCGACGGACTCGCACTCGCTGAAGAGCATGCCGCGGCGCGCCAGGCACCGCCAGCGCCGGCTGCGGCCGTCGCCGTCCAGCACGGCCGAGGCGGCGCCGCTGTCGGTGACGATCACAGCCCCGCGCCCCTCTCGTGCGGCGACGGGACGACGAAACTGGCGCACACGGCCCGAAGGCCCGCGGCGGACGCGGTGATCCGGAGGTCCTCGCCGCCGGACGCGGTCACGGACATGCCCTCCCGCACGGTGACGTCACCGGACCCGCTGGTCGCCGTAGCGGCACCCGACAGCACGAACACCGTGTGCTCGGCCCCTTGTCCGGGCAGGCGCTCGGCCGCGCCGGGGGCCAGCTCAAGCAGCCGGATCCGGCGCAGCGGCCCCTGGAGGGTGGGCCGGGGATCCACGTCCCGCAGCTCTTCGAGGTCGACGATCACCGCTTCACCGGTCTGCGGGTCCGTCATGGGTGCTTCCTTCCAGGCCGAGTGAGTGAGGGCCAGCGTGCGCGGGGCGGGGACTTCGAGCGTCAGCCAGCTCAGCGGCCCGGCGCCCGTGTTGCGCAGGCCGTGTGTCGCGCCGAGACCGGTGAGGACGATCTCTCCGGCCCGCACCGGGTGCGGCTCGCCGTTGAGCAGCGCCTCGCCCCGGCCGGACAGCAGGACGTACGCCTCCTCGGTACGGCTGTGCAGATGCTCCCCGCTGAGCCCGCCGGGCGGGACGCACGCCCACTCGACGGCCTCGTAGGGACCGCGCAGCCCCCGCCCGGCCGCGAGCGACCGCCACTGGGTCACTCCGGCCGCGCCGTGCACACCGTGGACGTCCGACGGGGAGGCGAGGTCGGAGATCTGCAGGTCAGGACGCATCGAGGCCCCCGGCGGCCAGCGTGGCGAGGGCCTGCCCGATCTCGTCCACCGTCACGTCGTTGACGAACCGGGCGGATCCGATGCCCACCGGGAGCGGCAGCCGCTGCAAGCCGTCCCGGTGCCGGACGGTGTCCTCCAGCGCCTCGGCCAGGCTGTGCACCTCGCACACCGGGTGGTACTGCGGAAGGCGCAGCCGGCGCATGACACCGCCGACGCGCCGCTGCTCCCCGTCGCCGACCAGTCCGCGCCGACGGGCGATGGCGGTGGTGAGGGCCATGTCGATGCCGACGGCCTCGCCGTGCAGCAGGTCCGGCAGCGCCCGCATCTCGATGGTGGGGCTGAAGGTGTGGCCGTAGTCGACGAGGCGCTGGAGGTCGTTCTCCCAGAGGTTGGGCTGAAGCTCTTCGAGCATGCCGTGGATGGCCCGCTCCAGCACTTCCTGCACCACGTCGCCTTCGGCGCCCCGCGCCTGCATGCGGCTCGACACCAGCGTCGTGCCGTGCCGTTCCAGCAGGGAGAACAGGCGCATGTCCTTGACCAGCGCGATCTTGAGGATCTCGGCCAGCCCGTTGCTGATGTGCCGTTCGTCGAGCGTGGCCAGGAAGTCGCGGTCCAGCAGGGCCAGCGCGGGCGCGAAGTAGGTGCCGAGCCGGTTCTTGTGGCTGCCGAAGTTGACGCCCGTCTTGACCCCCACGCCGGCGTCGACGATGCCGATCAGCGTCGTGGGGACGCGGACGTACGGAGTGCTGCGCCGGTACAGGCTCGCGGCGAAGCCCACGATGTCGAGCAGGACGCCGCCGCCGATGGCGATGATCGGGTCGTGCCGCCGGGAGATCCCGAACGCGTCGAGGGCGCGCACCACATGGGAGACGCTGTCCATGGTCTTGGTGCGCTCCTCGGCGGCGAGGACGCAGATGGACGGTTCCAGGCCGTGCGCGTCCAGATAGGCACGCAGCCGGTCGCCGTAGTGACGCTCCACGTGGTCGTCGAGCACGATGAACCGCCGGTTGCCGGTGCGTTCGGTGACGCCGGCCAGGGCCAGGTCGGAGTGGGCGGGGTCGAGGAGCCCGTCCACCATGCGGACTTCGTAGCGGACCGGTTTCGTGGCCTGCACGAGCCACTCGGGCCGGCTCCCGCCGTTCCTGATCAAGGTCGGGACCGAGGCGTCGTCGGTGTCCGGCCGGGTACGGGTGGTGGACTGCACAAGGCTTTCCATGTCGTCGTTTCCTCATCGGTTACGGATGGAAAGGGATGGGTGCGATGGTCCGGTCTGTGTGAGAGGTTTTACACCGCTCACGGATGAGTGGCGGTAGGGGTTCGCTGGAGCAGACCGGTATAGAGCGAGCAGTAGTCCATGAATTCCCGGTAGATGAGGAATTCCTGAGTGCAGCGGTGGTGCGCGGCGGTTCCGTATCGCTCGCGAAGATCACTCTCCGACAGCAGCCGGAGAATGGCCTGACCGAATGCGGCGAGGTCGTGCGGATTCGGTACCAAGGCGCCCTCGTGCCCGTCGCGGATCTGGTCGGTGATGCCGCCGACCGCGCTGGCGACGATGGCCTTGCCCTTCCACATGGCCTCGGTGACGGTGAGCCCGAAACCTTCCCGAAGACTTTTCTGTACGACGACATCGGCGCGCCGTTGCAGCGCGTTGACGGAGTCGGCGTTGGCGTCCGAGTCCAGCAGCGAGAGGGTGACCAGGTGCACCCGCTCGCGGACCGGCCGGTCGAGCGCTTCCCGGACGCCGCACAGGTCGCGCAGGATCCGCGAGCCTTCCGGATCGTCGGGGATGTCGTCCGGGTCCGGCCCGGCCAGCACCAGATGGACGTCGTCCCGGGCCGGCGCGACGTGGTCCGCGAAGCCGCGCAGCACCCCCGCCATGTCCTTGAGCGGATCCCAGCGGGAGACCTGGAGGACCACGGGGGCGTCCGCGGGAAGGGGCCGGTCCTGCACGATGCGGGCGGTACGCTCGGCGGCCGGCGGGCCCTGCGCGGCCTGGAGTCCGATCGCGCGCAGCCGGTCGTGCACCGCCGCCCGCGCCATCGGACGGTTCTTGCGGGCGGCGGGGTCGATCGACGGCCGCAGGACGACGACCTTCCCTTCCTGTTCCGCCAGGAAGGGCGGGGCGTACCGCTCGGCCGAGAACACGCACCGCGCGGGAGCCCGCAGATAGGGGGCGAGGAAGGCCCAGGTGTCCCGGACCACCGCGGTGTGCGAGGCGGTGCCGATGTGGCAGCGCCAGGCCACGTCCAGGCCGGCGGCCACGAGGTGCGGGGCCAGGCCGAGGGTCTGCGGGTCGTGCAGGACGCAGAGATCGCCCGGCGCGATCCGCTCCAGTACCTCGCGCGCCTGACGGAGCGTGGTGCTCTCGTAGACCTCGCGCTCGGCGGTGCCGAGCGGTCCCGCCGGGTCCGGGCTGCCGTGCAGGCGGTGGTGGAGCCTTTTGGTCACCGCGAAGAATTCGGGCTCACCGCCGAGCACCAGCCATCGGGTTTTCAGTCCGGACTCGTTGTGCAGCCTTATGGCCTTCTCTAATAAATCGGCGACACCGCCACCTCGCGCGGTGGTGTTGATGTGCCAGATCGTGCGCTGTGCCAGAGAGTGCGCCATCCGTGCGGATATGGAGACTCCACGGGACGCACCGCCGTCGGATTCCGGAAACACCTCGCTGACCAACGAACCCACGTCCGCCACCTTCCTCGTGACTCGGACACGTGCGACGGTTGGTTCCAAGAGCCTGCAACGACCATCTGGTTCTTTAATGGTCAGCCCATAGGGATCTTAGAGAGCGCTCACTTGATCGGTCAAGCGACAGCTTCTGGCCATGGTGACGGGATTGTCGACGTGAATGGATCAAGGATTGACCTGCTGAGTTCGAAATCCCGCACAAGTTCTTCAGGTGTTTTAGGGTCGGATCGGCCATGATCGCATGCTGTGATGAGGCCGGTTTTTTCAGTCCGGAAATTTTGCGTCCATTCCGCGAAATGCATCATTAACCCTTTGGTTACCTCGTGCGCGGCGGCGTGACGGCGGCGCTCTCCACGCGTGCGGTCGCGCGGATGGAGGGCGCTGGACGGCAGGGGGCCGTCGGGACGGCTGGACATGCGACCCTGTGTCGTAACAGTATGAGTTGCGACCCGGATGGCGTCGACGACTTCGGACGGCGGGAGGCCTCATGGGTGCGAACAGTCGGATGACCGTGGCCACGCACGCGCTGACCTGGATGGCGCGGGTCTGTCCCACGCGTCCCGACGGCATCGTGACATCCGAACAGATCGCCGCCAGCGTCAGCACCAACCCTGTGGTCATCCGCCGCATCCTCGGAAGTCTGCGCGGCGCGGGTCTGGTGGAGTCGCAGCGCGGACAGGGTGCGGGCTGGCGGCTGGCCCGCGCTGCGGAATCGATCACCTTGAAAGACGTCTACCTCGCCGTCGAACCCGATCCCCTCATCGCTCTGCACTCCACGCCTCCCAATCAGGCGTGCCCCGTCGCGCGGGGCATCCCGCCGGTGCTGCGTCAGGTGTACGACCGCGCGGAGGAGTCGATGAAAGCCGAACTGGCAGCCGTCACCGTCGCCGACGTGGCGAGAGAGACGGTTCCCGGGTCCTGAACAGCCCCACACCTGGCGTCGGCCGGTCCTCTCGGGCCGGCCTCTCTTCGGCCCGTTGTTGTAACCACTCCTGTTACGTCACATATCTGGAGGCCCGCATCGTGTACCGATCGCTCGTCGTCCTCGCCGCCGGAATGTTCGCCATCGGCACCGACAGCTTCGTCATCGCCGGCATCCTGCCGGACGCCGCTCACTCTCTCGGTGTCGCGGTCGGAACCGCCGGCTGGCTGCTCACCGCCTACGCCTTCACCTACGCCGTCCTCGGCCCCGTCATGGCGGCGCTCACTGCCCGTTGGCCGCGCCGCACCCTGTTTCTCGCCGGGTTCGCCATCTTCACCACCGGCAATCTCGTCACCGCCTTCGCTCCGGCCTTCGGCGTGGCCCTGGCGGCACGGGCGCTCGCCGGGCTCGGCGGCGCCATGGTCACCCCCGCAGCCGTCGCCGCGGCCACCGCGCTCGCGCCGCCCGAGCGTCGCGGCCGCGCCATCGCCACCGTCATGACGGGCCTCAGCGCCGCGACCGCGCTCGGGGCGCCCATCGGCACGGCGATCGGCAGCCTTACCGGCAACTGGCGCGCCACCATGCTGTTCGTCTCCGCTCTCGGAGTGCTGGCCGCCGCCGGGATCGCCATGCTCCTGCCCGCGATACCGACACCCCCGGCGGTACCGCTGCGCACCCGCGTCGCTCCGCTCGCCGACCGCCGCATCGGCCTGACCCTGCTGACCACCTTCCTCGTCTACACCGGCCTGTACACCGTCTACTCCTTCATCGGCGAAAGCCTCGAACGCGCCACCGCGGGCAGCGGCACCACCCTCGCCGCACTGCTGTTCGTGTGGGGACTGGCCGCCACCGCCGGAACCCTCGGCTCGGGCCGCCTGATCGACCGCTTCGGCAGCCGCCGCGTCATCAATGCCGCGATCGTCGTGGCCGCGGCCGACTTCGCGCTGCTGCCGTGGACGAGCGCACATCTGCCCTCCGCCGTCGTGGCACTCCTCCTGTGGGGCGTCTCCGGATGGGGACTCCTGGCACCGCAGACGCACCGCCTGATCACCGCCATGCCGACGGCGGCACCTCTGCTCACCGGTCTCGCCTCGGCCATGGTCTACGTCGGCGTCTCGGTCGCCCCTCTGGTCGGTCAGACAGGGATGGCATGGTTCGGCGCGCGCTGGCTCGGTCCCGTCGGCGCAGCGTTCATCGTGCTTGGCCTCGGTGCGGCGGAGACGGCGCACGCCGTCATCCGCCGACACGCGAGGCCCGGCGCGCCCACGGCACAGTCTCAGCCGTCGGGGGTCAAGTAGCGCGGTCCAAAGGAGCGTTGGGGTTCACGCCGGGCCGGGACAGGGCGGGCATCGAGGGCTCGGCGTGTTCCTTGGGCCACAGTGGCCTGCCGTGTCCGGCTCCGGTGTTGCGGGCCGGCAGGCCGCTTCGCGGACCGACGTGCGCAAGCGGAGGCCGCTCGGGAGGCACGCCGGTCCCCGTGCGCGACCGGTCAGGCGGGAGGCGCGCCGAGCGCTGCGGTCAGCGCCTCGATGT
Source organism: Streptomyces sp. SCL15-4 (assembly GCF_033366695.1). Lineage (NCBI taxonomy): Bacteria > Bacillati > Actinomycetota > Actinomycetes > Kitasatosporales > Streptomycetaceae > Streptomyces > Streptomyces sp. SCL15-4. The sequence goes on along the minus strand of NZ_JAOBTQ010000001.1, from coordinate 417,920 downwards.
CCTCCTCGGTGTTGTAGTAGTGCACCGACGCCCGTACCACGGCGGGAAGATTACGCGGCCCCAGGTCGTAGCGGGCGGAAGTGAGCGCCGAGACGCTGGTGTTGACGCCCGACTCGGAGAGCCGGTGCCGCACGTCGGCCGCGGGAACGCCGTCGACGGTGAAGGTGACGATGCCGCAAAGGCGCCGCCCTCGGTCCTGGACGGTCACGCCGGGCAGCTGCGCGAGTCGCTGCCGCAGCCGTGCGGCGAGGGCGGTGACCCGTTCTTCGATCGCTTCGATGCCCCAGCCCAGGGCGTAGTCCACGGCGGTACCAAGACCGATCTTGGCCGCGTAGTTGGTCTCCCACGCCTCGAACCGCCGTGCGTCGGGACGGACTTCGTAGGTCCGCGCGTCGGTCCACGTCGCGGCGTGCAAGTCGAGGAAGGGCGGCTCCAACTGCTCGATGAGCCGGTCGGAGACGTAGAGGAAGCCGGTACCGCGCGGTCCGCGCAGGAACTTGCGTCCGGTCGCCGACAGCATGTCGCAGCCGATCTCCCGCACGTCGACGGGTAGTTGGCCGACGGACTGGCAGGCGTCGAGCAGGAACGGGACGCCGGCGGCACGAGTCAGCCGGCCGACCTCGGCCGCGGGGTTGACCAAGCCGCTCTGGGTGGGCACGTGGGTGACGGCGACGAGCCTGACGTGCTCGTCCAGGCGCCGTTCGAGGTCCTTCACCGACAGCTGGCCGTGCTCGTCGTCGTCGATCACCTCGACCCGGACACCGGTGCGGCGGGCCGCCTGCAGGAAGGCGATGACGTTGCTGGCGTACTCGGCGCGCGAGGTCAGGATGCGATCGCCGGGCCGGAAACGCAGCGCGTAGAAGGCCATGTCCCAGGCCCGGGTGGCGCTTTCGACCACGGCGACCTCGTGCGGCCGGCAGCCGATCAGACGGGCGATCGACTCGTAGACGGCGTCGACCTTCGCGGCGGCGGCCACCGCGGCCTCGTAACCGCCGAGCCGCGCCTCGAGCCGCAGATGGCCGATGACGGCGTCGAGCACCGGGGTCGGAGCGAGTGCCGCGCCGGCGTTGTTGAGATGTACGACGTGGGCGCATCCGGGGGTCTCTTGGCGGGCACGGGCTACATCCAGTGGTGCCGGCATGGGACTCCTGTCCTGTTCACGTGCGTCATGGGTGGGGGCCAGTGGGAGTCAGGGTATCCGTGGCGCCGGAGCACGCCGGCCGACGAGCCCGACCGGGCCCCACCGTGGCCAAGGGGCAGGGTGGGGCCCGGTTGTCCCGTACGAGCGACGCGGGGTAAAAGCGGTTTCTACCGCCTCCCGTAACGGGGCCGCCGCTGATCGGAGTGATGCATTCCGTAACTGTCCGGAACCTTGCCGTTCACCGGGAGCCACCCTATTCTCGCCGCACGGAAAGCGCTTTCCCGCGTACGGCTGAGCAGCACCACCCAGGATTCGAGCCGCGTCGGCGGCGAATGACCGAGTGGGAGACGAGGATGAGACGACCAGTCGCCATGCGACTGTACGCAGCCCTGGCCACGCTGGGGGTGGCCGCCGCGGCCGGGATGGTCGTGGCGATGCCCGAGGAGGCGTCGGCCGCCGCCGCGGGCGCCACGGGGTACGCGACACAGAACGGCGGGACCACCGGCGGCGCGGGCGGGCAGACCGTGCGGGCCACCACCGGCACCGCGATCCACGCGGCCCTGTGCTCCCGGGCCAGTAGCAGCACTCCGATCACCATCCAGGTCGAGGGCACCATCAACCACGCCAACACCGGCAAGGTGTCCGGCAGCAGCTGCAACACCGCCGACGGTGTCATCGAGCTGAAGCAGATCAGCAACGTGACCATCGTCGGGGTCGGCGGCGGGGCCGTCTTCGATCAAGTGGGCATCCACATCCGCGAGTCCAGCAACATCGTCATCCAGAACGTGACGGTGAAGAACGTCAAGAAGTCCGGTTCCCCCACCTCCAACGGCGGTGACGCCATCGGCATGGAGAGCGACGTCCGCAACGTCTGGGTCGACCACGCGACGCTGGAGGCCTCGGGCGGGGAGGCGGAGGGCTTCGACGCGCTCTTCGACATGAAGGACAACACCCAGTACGTCACCCTGTCGTACAGCATCCTGCGCAACTCGGGCCGCGGCGGTCTCATCGGGTCGAGCGAGAGCGACTTGTCGAACAGCTACATCACGTTCCACCACAACCTGTACCAGAACATCGACTCCCGCGCTCCGCTGCTGCGCGGCGGCACGGCCCACATGTACAACAACCACTACGTGAGCCTGAACAAGTCCGGGATCAACTCCCGGGCCGGCGCCCACGCCAAGGTGGACAACAACTACTTCGAGGACTCCAAGGACGTCCTGGGCACCTTCTACACCGACGAGCCGGGCTACTGGCAGGTCGCCGGCAACATCTACGACAACGTCACCTGGACCAGCCCCGGCACCGACAACCACCCGGCCGGCCCGAACCCGCAGTCCAACACCACCGTCGCCATCCCCTACGCCTACACGCTCGACGCCGCGAGCTGCGTGCCGGCCATCGTGAGCCAGACGGCGGGCGCCGGCAAGGGGCTGCGCGTCTCCGACGGCTCCTGCACGCCGCAGACGCCGACCCCGACCCCCACCCCCACGCCGACCCCGACCCCCACCCCCACGCCGACCCCGACCCCCACCCCCACGCCGACCCCGACCCCCACGCCGACGCAGCCCGGTGGCACCAACCTCAGCATCGGAGCGGGCTCCGACGGCTCCAGCAAGGCCGACGGCACGAGCTACGGCAACGTGCGCGACGGCGACCTGAACACCTACTGGTCGCCGGCCGGAACGACCGGGTCCATCTCCATCAAGTGGGGCTCGCCCACCGCCATCTCCTCGGTGGACATCCGGGAGACGGCCGGGACCGCGGGCCGCATCGGTTCCTGGCGCGTCCTCAACGGCGACACCGGGGCGGTGCTCGCCTCCGGCAGCGGCGCGGGCGCCATCTCCCTCCCCCGGACGACGCTCTCCAAGGTCACCTTCCAGATCACCGGCGCGAGCGGCACCCCGCAGGTCGCCGAGTTCGAGACGTACGCCGGGTAGTGCCCCACCACCGCGGCCCCCGCTCGCCGGGCGGGGGCCGCGCCGTCGGCGGGCCGCGTGCCGCGGTGGACTCGAGGTCTGATTGCCGCCAGCACCGGCGGCTTCCGCCACGCAGCCTGAGTACATGACGACGTTGACCTATCAGCCGATGGCCATCGCTCCGCACGTTCTCGACGAGCTGCGCGAGCGCGACGACGCCGGCGTGGTTCCCCGCGCCCGTGTGTACGACATGGACGGAGCGCCGTTGCGCTGCTGCTTGCGCCGTAGTCGGGCCGGCGAGCGGATCTCCTTGGTGTCGTACGCTCCGTTGCGCCGGTGGGCGGCGGAGGTGGGAGCCGCCCCGGGGGCTTATGACGAGGTGGGCCCGGTGTTCATCCACACCGGCCGGTGCCGGGGCCCGAACGCGGCGTTGGACTATCCGTTCGCCGAGACCGGGGCGCTGCGCGTCGTGCGTCGCTACGACGGCGAAGGCCGGATCACGGGAGGCGCGGTCGTACAGCTGCCCAAGGACCCCGGCCTGGCGCAGACCGTCGTGGAGCGGGCCCTGCGCGCGGCGTTCGCCGACTCCCACGTCGCGCTCGTGCACGTACGGGCGGTGGAGTACGGCTGCTTCCACTACGAGGTGCGCAGGCCCTGACCCACGACGGCGGGGGAGTGCGCGGCTACTCGCCGGTGGACGCCGGTACCAGGCCGTCCGCGACCAGACCGGCGAGGACCGCCTCACCGAGGGCGTCGACGGCGGACCGGGGCCGGACCATGACGGTGAACTCCTTGATCCGGCCGTCGTCGTCGAAGTGCAGCAGGTCGATGCCGTGGATGTCCTTGCCGCCGGCCCTGGCGCGGAAGAGCAGCACCGCGGAGGCGGCGGACGTGTTGTCGGCGCCGGTCTGCGCGGTGCCGGTGTATTGGCCGAGGTAACGGAAGTCCTCGAACGTGCGCAGCAGGACCCCGAAGAGACCCAGCACCATCGGCTTGCCCTCGAAGGGGGTGAACTTCACCGGGCTGTAGAAGCGGATGTTCTCGGTGAACAGGTCGTCCAGTGCCGCGAGGTCACGGCGGTGCACGGCGGCGCGGAAACGGTCGGCGGTGGTCATGGCCGGCTCTCCTCCATAGTCATAAATGTGACTAGTCATTTTCATGACTACCATGGTCGGGGCATCCGCGACAGAGGCAGACAAGGAGACGGCCCGATGGCGCTACGGCACGCCGTGCTGGCGGCACTGCTCGACGGAGAACTCAGCGGCTACCAGCTGGCCAAGGCGTTCGACCTCGGCGTGGCGAACTTCTGGTACGCCCAGCCGCAGCAGCTCTACGCCGAGCTGACCCGGCTGGAGAAGGACGGGCTGATCGCGGGCCGCGAGGTGCTCCAGCAGACCCGGCCCAACAAGCGCCTGTTCCAGGTGACCGACGCCGGGCTGGCCGAACTGGGAGAGTTCACGGCCGCCTCCGCGAAGCCCTCCTTCATCCGCGACGACCTGCTCGTCAAGGTCCAGGCCGCCGACCACGTCGACCCCGAGGCCCTGATCGCGCGGCTCTCCGAACGCGCCGCGTTCGCCCGGGCCAAGATCGACCTCTTCGGCAAGCTGCTGCGCGGCATGCGCGGCGACCGTACGGAGGAGGAGTTCCTGCGCCACGGCGACCGCGTCGGCCCCTACCTGACGTGCCTGCGCGGCCTGGCCTTCGAACAGGGCAACCGTGACTGGTGCGAGCGCACCATCACGGTCCTGCGGGAGAGGCAGCGGGCCCATGCCCGGCACTGACGCGACGTACCGCCGCTACGTCGCCCTGGGCGACAGCCGGACCGAGGGCCTCGGCGACGGTGACGACACCGTCGGCCTGCGCGGCTTCGCCGACCGGCTCGCCGAGCACCTCGCGCACGGCCGTCCCGGTCTCCGCCACGCCGACCTCGCCGTACGGGGCCGCCTCGCCGCGCAGATCCACGCCGAACAGCTCGCGCCCGCCCTGGCCCTCCGCCCCGACGTGGCCACCGTCGTCGCCGGCGTCGACGGCCTGCTGCGCCCCCGCTTCGACGCCGGCCACGTCGCCGGCCACCTGGCGGCCGTGTTCGCCGCCCTCACCGCCCAGGGTGGCCACGCCGCCACGCTCACCTTTCCCGACCTCGCCCGTATCACCCCACTCGCCCGCCCCCTCACCCCGCGCGTCACCGCCCTCAACCAGCGCGTCCGCGAAGCCGCCCGCGACCACGGCGTCGCCGTCGCCGAGACCGGCCACCACGCCGTCGTCACCGACCCCCGTCTGTGGAGTCCCGACCGGCTCCACGCCGGCCCGCTCGGCCACCAGCGCATCGCCGCGGCCCTCGCCCACGCACTGGACCTGCCCGGCGCCGACGACACCTGGACACACCCACTGGCCGCGCCGACGACACCCGTGCCCACCGGATGGCGCGCGGCCACCAGCGAACTCCGATGGGGCGCCGCCTTCCTCGGCCCCTGGCTCACCCGGCGCCTGCGCGGCCGCTCCTCCGGCGACGGCCACACCGCCAAACGGCCACACCTCACCCCGGTAGGCGCTACGGCCTCACAGTGAGGAGATCCGGAGGCGGCACGTCAGTGCCGTGGCCGGCGCGGGCCGGTGCGCCGATCGCCGGTCATCGTCCGGGCCGCTCTGCGACAGCCTTTCGCCGGACCGGCCGGCATCCTCGTCGACGGACGGTGAGCCGGCCTCGCGTCCCCGGCCACCGAGCCGGCGGCGCGACGTGACCTCACGAATCGGCGGTGGCCCGGTCGAGCGCGGTGAGCGCGGCGTCGGCCTCGACCCGGCGCGGGCTTCTCAACGCCGCCAGGGCGTCGCGGGCGGCGCACAACGTCTCCCTGGCTTCAGGATGTCCCACGGCACCGAGCGCCTGGCCCAGGTCCAGCCGGGCCTGTCCGGCCCACGCCGGCATCTGCGCGGCTTCGAAGGCGGCGAGGGCCTGCCGGAGCGGCGCTTCGGCCTCCTGCCAGCGCTCCAGGGCCGCGAGATCGTTGCCGATCTGCTGCCGGGCGACCGCGTGGTACAACGCGATCACCTCCTGCGTCCGGCCCGGAATCCCCGCGTGGCAGATCCGCTCGCTGCGGCGGTGGATGTCCAGGGCCTCGGCCGCCCGGCCGGTCTGGCGCAGCAGGGTCCCCAGGCTGTTGAGGACCGTCAGCTCGGCCAGCCGGCCCTGCGGTGACTCCTGCACGGCGAGGCAGCGGGCCGCGGCGCGCAGGCGCTCCTGGGCCTCTTCCGTGCGGCCCAGCCGGCTGAGCGCGCCCGCGCCGTAGCCGAGCGCCCAGCCCTCTTGCAGCCCGTCCCCGCAGTCGCGGGCCGCCGTGAGCGCGGCGTCGGCGCTCGTCAGGGCGGCGCGGGGGTCGTGGACGCAGAGGTTGTACGCCCAGGCGAGGTAGTTGAGGTGCGTCGCCTCCTCGCGTCTGCTGCCCAGGGAGCGGGCGGCGTCGGCGGAGCGCCGGAACACCTCCACCCACTGCTCCCAGTGCTGGTTGAGGTCGGAGAACCAGTGCATCGCCTCCGCCGTGTCCAGCACCTGCCGGTGCCGGCCGGCGTCATGGGCCCGGCGCAGCGCGGCGAGCCACTGGGCCCGCTCGGCCTCCAGCCAGGCCCGTGCCTCGTCCCGGCCGGTGGGCGCCGTGTCCGGGTCCGGGTCGCCCAGCGCCGTGGTCCGTTCGTGGCCGACGTCGAAGTGCAGCGCGGCGGCGGTGGCCCGGCGCAGCATCCAGTGCTCGGTCCGGTCCAGGGCGGCGTCACGGACCTCGGGGCCGTCCTCGCGCTCGGCCTGTTCGGCCGCGTAGAGCTTGAGCAGGTCGTGGAAGCGGTACCGCTCGGCGGCGGGATCGCTCTGCAGCAGACCGGCGTCCGTCAGTTCCTCGGCGCGGGCGACCGCCTCGTCGTAGGACAGACCGGCCAGGAGCGCGCCGGTCTCCGGGCTGAAGTCCGAGCCGGCGGCCAGCGCGGCGCGGCGCAGCAAGGTCTTCGACTCGGCCGGAAGCTGACGGTACGAGAGCGCGAAGGCGGCGCGCACCCGCAGGCTTCCGGCCTGGAGCCCGTCCAGCCGCCGGCTCTCGGCGGCGAGGCGGGCCACGAGCTTGCCGAGGCGTTCGTGCGGACGGCTGAGGAGCCGCTGGCCGGCGATCCGGACGGCCAGCGGGAGGTGTCCGCACAGGTCGGCGAGGTCGCGTGCGGCCTGTGCCTGAGCCCGTACCCGGTCCGCGCCGACGATGCGGGTCAGGAGTTCGACCGCTTCCTCGCGCCGCAGCAGCGCCAGATCGGTGCGGTGCACGGACTCCAGGCCCGCCAGGGTGTGGCGGCTGGTGACGAGGGTCAGGGACGGGCCGGTGCCGGGCAGCAGGGGGACGACCTGGGATTCGTCTGCGGCGTTGTCCAGCAGCAGGAGCATGCGCCGTTCGCCGGCCAGGGACCGCCACAGGCCGGCGCGGTCGTCGGTGCCCGCGGGCAGCGCCGCGTCGGCCACCCCCATCGCGCCCAGCAGCCGGGCCAGCGCGTCGCGGGGCGTGGTCGGCTCGGGATCCATGCCGTGCAGGTCCAGGGCGAACTGCCCGTCGGGGAAGTGCGGGGCGAGGACGTGCGCGGCGTGCACCGCGAACGCGGTCTTGCCCAGACCGGGCTGCCCGGAGACCACGCTGACCACCGGCCGGCCCGCGGCGGCGTCCCGCGCCAGGTCCAGCAGACGGGCGAGGGCCGGCCCGCGCGCGGTGAAGTCCTCGATGTCGCGCGGCAGGGCCAGGATGCCGGGACCGGCCGGGCCGGTGGCCGGCCGGGGGCGCGGACGGCCGAGGGCGGCGGACTCCTCCAGGCTCGCCGCCTCGTCGTCGTCCAGTCCCAGCGCCTCGGCCAGCGCCCGCACCGTGCGGCGCTGCGGCCCCCGGGTACGTCCGCGTTCCATGTCCGCCAGCGCCCTGACACTCACCTGGGCGCCGTGCGCGAGGGCTTCCTGGCTCAGTCCGGCACGGGTCCGCAGCCGGCGCAACCGCTGCCCGAAATCGCCTGTGGCTGGCGTGCCGTCGCGCACCGTCGATGTCCCCGATCGTCCGGCTCGTCCGGATGAGAGCCTCCCGGCAGAAGTATGGCCGACGGTACTTCTGCCGGGAGAACCGCCTGGGCGCGGCGGACCGGAAATGGTCGACTGAAGGCCGACGCGGAACGGTCGGCCTTCCGGGGCGGACGCGGCTTAGGTAATGAAATCCCGGAGCGGACGGACCCGCCGGGAGCCGGAGCCCGTGCGGGCCGGGGACAGGTCCGGACCGCCCGACGTCGACTGAGAACCGCGCAACACCGGTACCGCAAGACCAGTACCGCAACACCAGTACGACGACCTCGGCCGACGGCACCGCGCCGCGGCCCGCACTCTCCGGGGGGACTCTCCATGAACACTCCGCGCCACCGCTCCGTGCTGCTCGCCGTCGCGGGTACGGCTCTCACCCTGTCTCTCACCGCCTGCCAGAGTGACGGGGACAGCACGTCGAAGTCCTCGGCTGCTCCCGCGGCCACCGTGGCGTCGTCCACGGCGTCCGCTCAGCCGGCAAGCGACAAGGACACCAGCGCGTCCGAGGGGACGGGATCGACCGGCTCGGCGCGCTCGACGGGGGCGAAGGGCTCCACGGGCTCCACCGGTTCCGCCGGCACCAGCGGCTCCACGGGCGAGCAGGCCTCCGCCTCCGCTCCGGTCTGCACCGCGGGGGACGTCACCATCACCGCCGCCACGCAGGACGGTCCGCCCTACACCCACATCGTCCTCACGGCGAAGAACACCTCCCGCCACTTCTGCCGGCTGACGGGCTTCCCGCACATCCAGTTCCTGGAGAGCCACAAGCAGGACGTCCCGGCCGTCGCCAAGAGCAAGCCGGCCACACCGGTCGTGCTGGCGGCGGGAGCCCCGGCCTACGCCCTGGTGAAGCTGTCGGACGGCGGCGTCGACGAGGACAACGAACCGGTGTCGGCGTTCTCCGTCACGCTGGAGGGCGACTCCACGGTCATCGCCGTCACCGCGCCCGGCAGCGACGGCATCGCCGTCGACCCGGCCAAGGCCCTCACCGGCTACTGGACCCCGGAACTGCGCAACGGCGCGGACGACTTCTAAAGTTCTGGGCGCTCACGGTCACGGGAGTCGTGGAGTACAGGCCGCACCCGACGTCGAGCGCACCGCCGAGCGCGCTGCGCAGACGCCCGCCCGTCGGCCGTCACTCGCCCTGGCCGCCCGCGCCCCCGGGCTCGCGGCGCGGGCGGCCCCCGATGCGCCGACCGCCACCACCAGTACGGCCGGCATCCGCATCACGGTGTCGAGGGACGTGATGAAGTCCGTGACGACGGCGTGCGCAGGCCGGGCGAGGTCAAGCTCTGGGCGACCGGGCGCCGTTCGGCGGCGGGAACGGCCGTCGGCGCGCCGGGCCCGCGCAGCGGCACCGGGAGGCCCGCGGTGAACACCCGGTCACCACGCTGCCGCTGACCGCCACGCCCGGCGCGCCGCCCGGCTCCCGCGCCAGCCTCCGCAACCCCGACCCGCCCCGGCCCGGCGCCCGGGCGGCGCGCACCTCGTGCCGTGCGGCGGCAGCGGCGTCGCCGGCCCGCACCCGGCCGCGGTGGCGCCGCTCCGAGCGCGTACGGCGGATACGGGTGTCCGGGCCGACCAGCGAGACCGTGCCCGGACCGGCCGCCGGCACCACCGGCTCGGACCCGAGCGTCACCGGGGGGCTTTTTACGCCGCTCCAGGGCCACCGCGCAGCGCGGAGCGGGCAGCAGCGCACCCGCCACCGGCGGCAGCCACGCGGCGAGCAGCCCTTGGCGTACCGCGAACACCGCACGTTGACGTGGAACAGGCCGGACATCCCGACGGACGCCGGCGCCATGCCGACCGCCCCCGCCCGCACCACCGGCACGGTGAACAACCGCGGGTCCGGCACCGGAGGTTCCCGCCGCAGCGCCCAGCCGGCCCAGGCCGCCGGCAGCCGCACCGCCGCCGGCACCGCCCGCCTCTCGGCGAAGCTCGCGGCCCTGGAGGCGTCGCACGACGGGTTCACCACCGTCACCGACGCAGGTACTTGCGCACCCGTCGACGTGGGCGTCATCGCCGAGGCCGCCGAGGAGGACCGGGCTGCGCTGCGTGCTGTCGCCGACGACGAGATGCCCGTGCCGGCCGACACCGGAGCCGCGGTCAGCCACAACCCGGTGGCCGGCGCCTGGAAGGGCGACGCCGTCGCACGCGCCCTGACGCGGCGGGTCCTGGGCATCCGCTTCGGCACCGGCACGACGGCACCCGCGGCGACGCCTTCCGCCTGATCGACCGGCGCAGAGCGCCCAGCGCCCGGCCTACGGCCCGATGCCCGGCGATTCCCCGTGCGGTGACGGGCGCGATCGCCGTCGGCAAGGCCGCCGAGGCGGACCCGACGGCCGTACGGTGCGCCCGCACCCGGCGAGTGGACCCGGGTCCGGACGGCAATCTCCCGCCATCCCCGCCAGGCCGCGGCGGGGTCTTCCACGTGGGTCTTCCACGGACCTGATCCTCAGGAATATTCCAATGCCACTTAATGGACAGGTAAAATAACGGTCGTGCATCTCGGGGGATGAGACCGGTGGTTGATCACCATCGGGGGAGTGGGCAGGGTGTTACCCGACCACCGGCTGTGCGTTTGCGCGGCCGGTCCGGAAGGAACCGGTCGCACTCGGGAGGCATGTCTTGTCGGCATCGCTCACGCACGTACGAGACGCTACGTGCGCATCATGAGAAACCTCGGAGCCGATCGCGCCATTCCTGTCTATCTGGCCGGGTTCACGCTGACCAACATCGGCGTGGGAGGTTTCACCCTGGCCGTCGGACTCGCCTTCTACGAGAAGACGGGGAGCGCCACGACGTTCGGCCTCCTGGTCGCTCTCGAATACGCCGTGGGATTCCTCGGCCAACTCGTGGGCGGCAGCGTTCTCGATCGGTACAGCACACTCGGCGTCGCGCTGATCACGAATTCGGTACGCTGTGTCTCGGTCTTCTTCGGCGGAATACTCCTGTTGCTGACCGGTGCCCAGTTGCCGCTGATGATCGCCTTCGTCATCTCGGCCTTCATCCGGCCGCAGTATCGTTCCGCCAGCTTCGTGCTGGCCCGGCAGGTGTCGCCTCCCACGGAGCTGAAGCGGATCAACGCCCTGCGCTCGGCGTTCCTGCCGGCGGCCAAACTCACCGGTCTCGGCATCGTCGCCCTGCTCGCCGCGTTCTGCTCCAGCGGTGTCGTCCTGTGCGTGCTCACCGTGTTCTTCTTCGTCGGCACACTGGGCTTCGCCGCGCTCGGCGGGCTGCCGGGCGGCGGGCCCGGGAAGGAAGGGTCCGATGCCGCCTCCGTGCGTCCCACCAGCCTCTCCGAGAGCTGGCGACAGCTCGGCACGGCGCTGCGCTCCGTTCCCGGGCTCTGTGTGCACCTGATTCTCAGCGGTATGCCCGCGACCGTCACCGCTTTGGCCGCGGTGCTGGTTGCCCCCGTCAACCACTGGGTGCACGGAGGCTCGTACGGGATCGCGGTGCTGGACGGCGGCACCGCCGTCGGCGCGCTGTGCTCCATCGCGCTGGCCCGCCGGCTGGCGACCCGTACCTACCTGGTCGGCGTGGCCTGCGGGCTGTCCGCGGTGGCGCTGCTGCTGCTCGCCTCCGGCTCCAGCCTGGTCCTGGCGGGCCTGGCCTTCTGGCTGCTGGGGGTCGCGACCACGCTCGGTGCCACCACTTTGGACACCATTTTGCAGATGCGCAGCGACGAGGAGATCCTCGGCCGGCTGTTCATCACCCAGGAATGCGTCATCTCCGTCACCGCCGTCGCTCTGCTGCCGCTTTCCGGTGAGTTCGCGAGCGACCGCGGGATTCCGTTCACCGCCTCGCTGTACGCGGTCATAGCAACCGGCTATCTAGGTCTCTTCGTCATCGCCTTCCTCTTCTTGCGGCGACGTCTTTTCGGCGACCGGGTCGAGCTGAGGCGTGACGGAGACACTCGTGGCGAGATCGTACCCGCCTGAGTATTTCCGCGAAGTGATCCCGTATATCCGCCGGGGCTGACCGATCTTCTTTGTCTCCCTTTCCCCTGCCTCCTTTCCATGCCCTTTTCACTCCTCATACCGGAGCCTTTCCTCATGAGTGACATCGACTGGGCGAAAGCCCTCGACCAGCTTTTCGAAAACCCGCACGACCAAGAGATCCGTTCCTGGGCGGAAGGCGAGATATCCCGGGGAGCGTGTACCCCCGGGCAGCGCCGCGCCTATGAGCTGCTGACCGCCGGTGAAAGTGTCATGGACCTTCTCCAGGCGACTCCCGACGCCGTCAGGAAAATGGTCGAGTCCGTCCCCGCGCCCCGCTTGACGGTCGCTCCCGGGGACGGCGAGTGGAACGCCGTGCACATCGTCCACCACCTGGCGGACAACGAGGCCGTCAACGCCGTACGCATCAGGTCCGTCCTCACCGAGGACACTCCCGAGATCTTCGGATACGACTCGGACCCGTGGACCAGGTTCTTCGCGGTGGAGCCGGTGGAGGACGCGCTGGAGCGCTTCGAGGTGTCGCGCCGGAACACCGTCGCGCTGGCGCGCTCGCTCAGCTCCGAGGACCTCGACCGCAAGGGCGTCCTCTCCTACCGCGGCGCCGAATCCCTGCGCGTCCTGCTGGCCGTGCTGGCCGGTCACGACCGCGACCACCTCGACCAGCTGCGTGACGCCCTCGCGGCGGGTGACTGACGACCCGGCCCCCACACGGGTCCTTCTCCCTCGCCCCGCGTCCGCGCGGGGCACGATACCGATGGGTTCCCCACATGACCTTCGCTGAGCTGCGCGACACCGTCCTCGCCGCCGACCTGTGTGCCAGTTGTGGCGCCTGCGCCGCGGTGTGCCCGGAGGACGTGCTGACCATTTCCGCCGACCGGCCCGTTCCCGAACTCACCGCGGGAGCCGCCGCGGACGCCTGCGGGTCCTGCACGCTGTGCACCGACGTGTGCCCCGGACGCGAGACCGCCGTCCCCGAGTCCGAGCGGCGGCTCTTCGGCCGGACGCGCACGGTGGAGGAGCGCTGGACCGGGATCGTGCGCAACACCTACTCCGCCCAGGCGGCCGAGCCCCGGGTCAAGGACGCGGCCTCGGCGGGCGGAGCCGCCACCGCGCTGCTCGTCTCCGCCCTGAAGCGCGGTGACATCGAGGCCGCCCTGGTGATCGGCCGGGACACCGAGCGCCCCTGGGTGCCGGTGCCCAGGCTCGCGACCACCGTGGACGAGATCGTCTCCTGCGCCCAGGCCACGTACTGCATCACGCCCAATCTGCAACTCCTGCGCGACGCCCCGTACGAGCGGATCGGCGTCGTCGGCCTGGCCTGCCAGATCGAGGCCGTCAACCGCATGCGCAACCTGCCCGAGCGGCCGGCGGTCGCCGACCGCATCGCCTTCACGGTGGAGATCGGCTGTGCCTCCAACACCCGGCGCGAAGGCACGGAGCATCTGATCGAGAACCGGCTGGGTCTCCCGCTCGTGGACGTCACGGGCATGAAGTACCGGGCCGGCCAGTACCCCGGCGAGTTCACGGTCTGGGACCGCGAGGGCGACCGTCACTCGCTGCCCTTCCACGAACTGGTCCTGGAGTTCAAGAAGTTCAAGACATACCGCTGCCTGGCCTGCCCGGACTGGTGGAGCGGGCTGGCCGACGTGTCCATCGCCGACGGCGACCCCAACATCTTCCGCACCAGCCGCGAGACCGAACGGACGGAGAAGGCCTCCCTGCTCATCACCCGTACCGAGCGCGGCCAGGAACTGGTCGACGCGGCCGTGGCGCACGGGGACCTGAGGGTCACCGAGGAGACGTTCGTCCCCGAGGAGAGCCTCGGGCTCCAGCGCAAGCGCCACCGGTACGCCAGCTACGCCGCGCAGGCCCCCGGCCGGGTCCCCGAACCGCCGGTCGCCGGCGAGAAGCTGGAACGGCCGCTGGACGACGACGAGCTGATCGAGTCGATGAGCAGGCCCCGATGACCCCGACGGCCACCGAAGAGGCCCTGCACACCGCCCTGTTCGGGCCCGAGCGGCGGCTCCCGGACCGCATCGCGGTGCACGCGCCCCATCCCGACGGCCCGCTGCCGCCGGCCGGCCTCGTGCCGCACCCCGACAAGGCGATCAGCCAGCGCGCGACGATGCTGGCCGCCCTGGCGGACGGCACCAGCCGGATCCGGGGCCTCGCCGACTGCCGGGACGTGCGCGCCAATCTGCGAGCGCTGACCGCGCTCGGCGTACCGGTCCGGGCGGTCGCGGACGCCACCGTGGAGATCGACGGCCGCGGCCCGCTCGGTCTGGACCGCCGCGGTCCGCTGCTCGACGCGGGAAACAGCGCGACGACCTCACGCCTGCTGCTGGCGGTCCTGGCGGCGAGCGCGGCGGACTGCACCGTCACGGGAAACGCCCTGCTGCGCGCCCGCCCGATGGCCGAGGTCCTCGGCCCGCTGCGGAACCTGGGCGCCGATCTCACCGAGCTGGGAGAGCCGGGACGGCTGCCGGTCCGGGTGCGCGGCCGGCGGCTGCGCGGCGGCACGGTCGACGTCGCGGTGGACTCCGCCCAGCCCGTCTCGGCGCTGCTGTTCGCCGGCTCCCAGGCCACCGCGCCGGTGCGCATCACCCGGCGCACCGCGGCCAGGGACCACACCGAGCGCCTGCTGCGCTGGACCGGAGTGGCGGTCACGGAGACCGGCACCGAACTGGTGGTGACACCGGGCCGGCCGCGTCCCTTCGACCTGGAGGTGCCCGGCGACCCCTCGGGTGCCGCGCTGCTCGCCGCGCTGCACCTCGCCTCGCCCCGGGCCCGCCGGGAGCTGACCCTGCGCCGGGTGGGCGTGAACCCGCGGCGCACGGGGTTCTTCCACATCCTGCGGTCCATGGGGGCCGAGGTCGTGGAGGTGCCGTCGGACGAGCCGGGCCCGGAGCCGGTGGCCGACATCCGGGTCAGCCTCCCGGGCAGGCTCACCGGAACCGAGGTCGCCGGCCCCCGGCTGGTGCAGAGCGCCATCGACGAGCTGCCCGCCGTCGCGGCGCTGGCCACCGCCGCCACCGGCCCCACGGTCATCCGCGACGCGAGCGAACTGCGGGGCAAGGACACCGACCGGATCGCCACCACCGCCGAACTGCTGAGTGCCTTCGGGGCCGGCGTCCGGCCCACCGCCGACGGCCTGGTCATCGAGCCCCGCCCGCTCACGGCACCACGCCGGATCGACCTTCCGCCGGACCACAGGGTGGTCTTCGCCGCCTTCGTGCTGACGCTGCTCGCCGGCGGTGCCACCGAACTGCACGGCGTGTCCGCCGCGGCCACCTCGCACCCCGGTGCCCTCGACGATCTCACCCGCTACGCACCCGTGGATGTGCTGTGACCATCGAACACCCGAGACACCCGGCCGGCGCCGACGCGGCCGGCGACGGGGGCTACACGGTCGTCAGCGGCGGTGCCGGATTCCTCGGCTCCGCGCTGACGGACCGGCTGCTGGCGGAAGGCCGCACGGTGGTGGTCCTCGACCGCGAGCCGCCCCGCCACCCCGGCGCCGTACCCGTACTCGTCGACCTCGCCGACGAGACGGCGCTGGAGAAGGTCCTCGACCGCCTGCTGACCGAGCGCGGCGCCCCGGCGCACCTCGTCATGTGCCAGGGATGGTCGCCCAAGGCCGGGGACGGCGCGGCGATCGAGGAGGCGGAGATGCCGGCCGGCCTCTTCCGGCAGACCCTCGACGCGAACCTCACCAGTTGCTTCCTGCTGCTGCGCACCCTGGTCCCGGCGATGGCGGACCGCGGCCGCGGCCACGTGGTGGCGGTGGGCTCCGCCGCGGCGCACACGGGCAGGACCACGGCCACCTCCGCGTACGCGGCCGCCAAGGCGGGTGTCGCCGCCCTGGTCCGGACCTTCGCCGTGCGATATGCCCACCGCGGCGTTCTGGTCAACACCGTGGCCCCCGGCAAGATCGACAACCCCGGGTGGCCGGACGCGCCGGACGCGGTCGCCCGATACCGGACGGAGATCCCGCTGGGCAGACTCGCCGACGCCGCAGAGGTGGCCGACGCGATCGCGTTCCTGCTCTCGTCCGGCAACACCTACATCACCGGGCAGACCCTGATCATCGACGGAGGACGGCTGTCGTGACCGCTTCATCAGCACCCATCCTGCTGGAAGACCTGACATGGACGGAGTTCGCCGACCGGGCACCCGCTGTCCCGTACTGGCTCCTGGTCACCGGCAGCACCGAGCAGCACGGACCGCACCTGCCGCTCGGCGCCGACACCCTCGTCGTGGAACGGCTGGCCCGCCTCGCGTCCGCCCGGCACGGCGCGGTGATCCTCGGCAGCGTGCGCACCGGCGTGCTGCACGCCTTCCAGGACTGGCCCGGCAGCCAGCGCGTACCCGCCTCGGTGCTGACCGACCAGGTGGCGGCCATGGCCCGGACCGTGGTGCCGTACAGCAACCGGCTGCTGGTCCTCAACGGCCACGACGAGAACCACGAGCCCCTGCTGCTCGCCGCCCGCTCCCTGGTGGAACACCACGGCACCGACGTGGTCGTGGTCGAGTGGGCCCAGCTGGTCAGCGACGTCATCCGCGACGTGTCGGACTCCACCAGCGAGTCGCACGGCGGTGAGGGCCTGACCTCCGTGTTCCTGCACTGGTACCCGGAGCGCGTGCGCACCGACCGCGTCGCCGTGGGCACCCAGCCGAGCGGCGACCTGACACGGGACGACCTGCACGTCAGCAAGCGCGCCCACCACGTGGTGCGGTTCTCACCCGCCGACGTGCCGTCCGGAGTGCTCGGAGACCCGCGCGCCGCCACCGCCGAGAAGGGCAAGGCCATCACCGAGGCACTCGTCGACCGCGTGGACGCGCTGGTGAAGGAGCGGGGATGGCTGTGACCACCGAGACACCGGTACCGGGTCCGCACCCGCCACGGCCGGGCACGACGGCCATGGACACGCTGCTGCGCCGCGAGAGCCCGTCCATGGCGCACACCATCCGGGGCGACATCGGTCTGGTGCTCACCCGCGCGCAGGGCAGCACCGTCTGGGACGAGGAGGGACGCGCGTACCTCGACCTCACCTCGGGCTCGGGAGTGCACGCCCTCGGCCACGGGCACCCGGCGGTACTGGAGGCCATGCGGGACCAGCTCGCGTCCTTCGTGCACGGCGGCTGGCAGTACGGCTGTCCCGCCCGCGCCGACCTCGCCGACCGGCTCGCCGCACTGCTGCCCTGGGACGATCCCGTGCTGCTGTGGTGCGCCACCGGCACCGAGGCCGTGGAGGCCGCCCTGAAGGTGGCGCGGGCGGCGACCGGGCGACGCCAAGTGCTCGGCTTCCTCGGCGGCTACCACGGGAAGACCGCCGGCGCGCTGACCGTCACGGCCAACGCCGGCTTCCGCGCCGACGTCACCGAGGTCCCGGTGGCGGGCCTGTCCCTGCCGTACCCCACCGCGGCCGGCCATGTTGCGCCCGACGCCCCGCGCACCACCGGCCATGACTTCGGCCGGGCCATCCTGGACCACCCCGACTTCGGCGCGGACGCGGTCGCCGGCCTGATCGTGGAGACGGTCCAGGGCGCCGGCGGCATGCAGGCGGCCGCGCCCGGATTCCTCACGGAACTGCGGGAGTTCACCGCGCGGCGGGGCATGCTGCTGATCCTGGACGAGATCTTCACCGGCTTCGGCCGCACCGGCGCGATGTTCGGCTTCCGGCACGAGGACGTGGTGCCCGACCTCGTCGTCCTGGGCAAGGCCCTGGGCGGCGGACTGCCGGTGTCCCTCGTCGCCGGGCCGCGGGAACTGCTGGGCGCCATACCGCCGCTCCGGCAGACCAGCACCTTCGCCGCCAACCCGGTGGCCTGCGCCGCCGGAACGGCCGTGCTCGACACCCTGCTGACCGAGCGGCTGCCCGAACGCGCCGCGGTCCTCGGTGACTTCCTGGTGCGCCGGATCGCCGAGACGCGGGTGCCCGGGGTGCGGCTGGAAGCCATCGGACGCGGGCTGATGACCGGTGTGCGCGTCGCGCAGGCACCGGACGGCGACCGAGCCGCCTTCACCCGCGGCGTGGTCCGCCGGATGCGTGATCTCGGTGTGCTGGCCCTGCGCGGCGGCGCGGACGGTGCCGTGATCAAGTGGACCCCGCCGCTGACCATCTCCGAGGAGGAGCTGGCGCATTCGGTCTCCGTGCTGGGCGCGGCGCTGGCCGCGCAGAGCGACGCCGCGGGGAGCGGCCGATGACCGGCCCGGCGAGCGCGCACGACACCCCGGCCCCGGGCGGCGCCTGGTGGGGCCGGGTCTTCACCGACGGGGTGAGGGGCGGCAACCACACCGCCGTGGTGCTGCCCGGGACACCGGTCGCCGACCCCGGCGCGACGGCCGCCGCGCTGGGCGTGCCCGACACCGCCTTCGTGACCGCCGTGGAACCCGGCTCCGTGGTCCTGCGCACCTTCTCTCCGGTCGAGGAACTGGCCCAGTGCCTGCAGACCTCGCTGGCCGTCCTCACGGCACTGGACGTGCCGGACCGGGTGCCGTGGCGGGTACGCCACGAGAAAGGCGAGCAACTGCTCGTCCACCGCGAGGGCCCGGTCAGCTGGGCCCGGCACGAACAGGCCGGCCCGCCCCGGCTGGAGGAGACCGACTGGCCGCGCTGCGCGGGCCGCCGGCCGGCAGGCGCGGCACCGGCGGTGATCCTCCGCCAGGCCCGCAGCCGCATCCATCTGCGCTGCGCCGACGCCGGCCAGGTCGAGGCCGCGGAGATCGGCGCCGGGGACGTGACCGAGCTGTGCGCCCGCACCCGCACCAACGGCCTCGTCCTGTCGGCACCCGACGGACCGGGCGCATGGCGCGTGCGGGTCTTCACCACGTCACTGGCGGGCGCCGAGGACAGCGCCACGGGCGGTGCGGTGCTCGGAGTGGGGACGCTGGCCGCGCTGGACGGCGCGCGCGGGGACATCCGGGTCCGCCAGGGCCCGCCGGACCCCGACCGGCAGGGCCATCTGCGCCTGCGCGTCGAGGACGACGGACACGTCCTCCTCGGCGGCACCGTCGTGCCCCTGCTCACCGGAAGGCTGACGCACCCATGACCTCCGCCGCACTGCTGACCACACGGGTCCACCGCAGCGTGGACGAGCTGCCCCGGGCCGCGCTGGAACTCGCCGCCACCGGCACCCTGTACGACTCGCCCGGATGGCTGCGCTACTGCGAGGCGGCCGCGGACGGGCTGCTGAGACACATCACCCTGGAGAGCGGACCGGGACGCGTCGTTGGACTGGCCACCGTACGCATCGTGCGCGACGACCGGGTGATGTCCCTGTACAACCTGCGGGCCCTCCTCGACGGCCCGTCGCCGGACGAGGTCCCGGACACGGCGCCGCTCTTCCCCAGCGCCGTCGCGGCGGTGTCCGGAGCGCACTGCGTGCTGCTGACCGACCCGGCGGCCGACGGCCCCCTGCGATCCGCCCAGCGCGGGGCCCTGGCCCGCGCGGTGGTGGAACTGGCGAACGAGGAGAACTGCGCGGCCACCGGATTCCTCTACCTCGGCCAGGAGGCCGCAGCCGACGTCTCGGACGCACTCGGCCCAGGCGCCGGAGCACCCTTCCTCGTCGCGGCGCAGACCGAACTGGCAGGCGGCTGGCCCGACTTCGAGCACTACCTCGCCACGCTGCGCAGCTCCAGGCGCAACAAGATACGGCGGGAACGCAAGCAGTTCGCAGAGGCAGGCGTCCGCACCCGGGTCCTGCACGGCACCGGCGGACTGGACGAGGACACGGCACGGCTGCAACTGGCGCTGCGCCGGCGGTACGGCGCCGCCGGCTCGATCGAGTCCATCCTGCGCGACTACACGCATCTGCGCGCCACGGTGGACGACCGGGTGCGCGTCTTCCTGTGCGAACGGCAGGGCCGGCCCATCGGCATGAGCCTCGCCCTGGTCGACGGCGACAGGCTGCACGTGCGCCTGGCCGGCTTCGACTACGCCGCCCTGGACGCCGACTTCGCCTACTTCAACGCCGTGTACTACGAACCGATCCTCTGGGGCATCGACCACGGGATCACCCGCTACTCCTTCGGTACGGGCACCTACGCCGCCAAGCTCGCCCGCGGCTGCGTCCCCGTCCCGCTGTACGGAGTCGTCCGCTGGCCCGCCCCGCTCCAAGAGCCGGCGACCGCCCGGCTCGCCGCCCGTGAGGAGGCCCTGCGCACCCAGCTCGGACTGCCCACGGCACCCGAACCCCGCCCGGACCGAGGAGAGGCCCCGTGACCGCAGCGCCCAAGACGCCCCTGGTGATCGCCGACGCACCGGGCGGACCCCATCCCTCCCTGTACCTGCCGTCACTGCTGGACGAGTTCGAGGTGCACGCGGTCTGGCTCGCCGTCGAGGCGGACGGACCACGGCAGCGGCGCGCCACCGCCCTGGCGGCGGCCACGGAGGCCGGCGGCTCGGTCACCGCCGTGACCCGGCCCGAGGACGTCCGGCAGGTGCTGTCCGACGTGGCGGCGCGCACGCACGCGGCGGGCGTCCTCGCCTTCAGCGAGCGCGTCGTCCACCTCGCCCAGCGCGTCGCCCACGGCCTCGGCCTGCCCGCCAACCCGCCGGACGTGCTCGACGCCCTCCAGGACAAGCGGATACAGCGCGCCCGGCTGCGCGACGGCGGCCTGCCCACGCCCCGCGTCGTGGAACTGCGCGACGCCGCGGACGTGCGCCGGGCCGCGGCCACCTGCCCGTTCCCCGCGGTCCTCAAGCCGTCGGTCGGCATGGGCAGTACGGCCACCTTCCGGGTGGAACACCCCGGCCTGCTGGCGGACGCCTGGCAGCACGCGCGCGCGCTCGCGCTCGCCGACGACCGGATCGCCCACCACCGTCCGGTGATGCTGCTGGAGGAGGAACTGACCGGCGACCCGCGGTGGACCGAAGGCGGGCTGGGCGACTACCTGTCCGTCGAAGCGCTGGTGGTGGACGGCGAGACGCACGTCCTGGCGGTCTCCGACAAGCTGCCGCTCTCGCTGCCGTACCGGGAGAACGGGCACATCCTGCCGGCCCTGCGCCCCGAAGCCGAGACCGCCGCCGCCGTCGCCCAGGTACGGGCCGCGCACCGGGCGCTGGGAGTGCGGTTCGGCGCCACGCACACCGAGGTGAAGCTCACCTCCGGCGGCCCCCGGATCATCGAGGTGAACGGCCGGGTCGGCGGCAGCGTCCCGGAGCAGCTGCTCCTGGTCGCGGACTACGACCTGCCGCTCAACCTGGCCCGGCTGTCCGTCGGCGACCGCCCCGAGGTCGACGTGCGCTGCCGGCGCTGGTCGGCGTACCTGACGCCGCAGCCCCCGGGCGGCCGGCACCGGGTCGAGGTCGCGCCGGACGCGGCTGCGCTGCGGGACGTGCCCGGCATCCGCAGTGTCCACCACGTCGTCGCGCGCGACAGCGTGGTGGACTCCGCCGACGGGACGGCGAGCAATCTGGTGCGGGTGGTGGCGGCCGTCGACCACCCGCAGGAGATCTTCACCCTGGCCGAGCGGCTCGCCGGCCCCGACCTGTTCAAGCTCCGCCGGGAAGGCACAGGAGGAGACAGCCAGTGAACCCGACCACGACCGCCCCGGACCCCGGGCCCGACACCTCCACACGGGTGCGGGTCTTCATCGGGGAGCCGTCCTCGATCGACCCGTGCAACGGCTTCGAGCACGACGGCGCGCTGCTCCTGAGGTTCCTCGCCGACCCCCTCGTGGACTACGACCCGGGGACGGGCGAACCGCGGCCGGCGGCGGCCGAACGCTGGGAGGTCACCGAGGACGGCACCCAGGTGGACTTCCACCTGCGGCCCGGTGTCCGCTTCCACCACGGCCGGGAGGTCACCGCCGCCGACTACGTCTACTCGCTCTCCCGCGTGGCCCGCCCGGAGACCGGCTCCAAGCTCGCCTACCACCTGGCCTGCGTCCAGGGCTACGAGGAGGTGCGGTCCGGCGCCGCGCGCACGCTGAGCGGCGTGACCGCGATCGGGCCGCGGCGGCTGCGGGTCCGGCTCGTCCACCCGTTCCACGAGATACCCGCGGTCTTCGGCCACCGCGTGACGGCCGCGGTTCCCGCGGAACTCGCCGAGGGCGATCCCGACGCCTTCCGCGTGGCCCCGGTGAGCACCGGCCCGTACCGCGTCGCCGAGCCGTGGGTCACCGGACAGGGGATCGTCCTGGAACGGTTCGACGAATACCACGCGCGCAACCGTGCCTTCCCCGACGGCGGGGCCGGAACCCTGGACCGGCTGGAGTTCCGCATCTACGAGGAACTGGAGGACGCCTACCAGGACTGGCACCGAGGCGAACTCGACGTGGTGAAGGTGCCGCCGGCCCGGATCCCCGACGCCCTTCCCCTCGGCGAACGCTTCCGCCGCACCCCCTGCGCCCTCATGCAGTACGTCGGTTTCCCCGTCGACACGCCTCCGTTCGACAACCCCGTGGTGCGGCGCGCGGCGGCCATGGCCGTCGACCGGCAGGCCATCATCGACTCCGCGTTCAGCGGCACGCGCCCGATCGCGCGGCGCGTCCTGCCGCCGGCCCTGCGGGGCGACGACGACGCCGACCTCACCGCGATCCGTTACGACCCCGCCGCCGCGCGCGCCCTGCTCGACGCGCACGGCATCGAGCCCGTCACCACGGACTTCACCTACAACGCCGGTCTCGGCCACGACGGCTGGGTGAGCACCCTGGTCGGGCAGCTCAACGAGAACCTCGGATGGAACGTGACGCCGCGGCCGATGGCCTGGCCCGAGTTCCTGGAGTGGCTGGGCCGCGCGGACACCATGTTCCGCATGACCTGGGCGATCGACTACCCGTCCGTCGACAACTTCCTCTACCCGCTGTTCCACTCGGCGTCCATCAGCGACGACAACTTCACCCGCTACCGCGACGCCGGCGTGGACGCCCTCATCGAAAAGGCCCGCGCCACCGCCGACGCCGCGGAGCGCCGGGCCCTGTACGCGGAGGCGGAGGCCAAGGCCTGCCAGGACCTTCCGCTGATCCCGCTGTGGTTCGGGGTCCAGTACCACCTCGTGAACCTGGACGGGTTCGAGGTCGACGGGCCCGTGGTCGACATGTTCGGAGAACCGGTGCTCCGGATGTTCCGACGCCGCCCCTGACCCCCGACGACGACCACCACCGCACCCGGCCGAAAGGAACAGCGATGCCCGACATCGACGACCACGACAGCGGACCCGGCAGCCTGGAGACCTACGAGATGTGGCCCGCACCCCTCCAGCTGCCCGAAGCACGCGAGACCGCTCACAGCGTCCACGAGAGCGACTGGCCCGGCGACTCCGCTCCCTGGGCGTACGGCGTGTAACCACCTGACGGGGCCGGTGGCGGCGGTTCGCGCACGTTTCCCGAAGGCCGGGCTGCGGGGGAGGGGACTCGTCATGGACCTCTGAGACGGAGCCGACGTCGCCCGAATGCGGCGTACCGGCGCCGCCGCGCCCGTGAACTTCCGCCACCCACCTGCACCTAAGCAGCGCGCCGAGACCGAACGTTTGGCCCGGCGTGCGGAGGAACGGGCCGCAGCGGAGCGGCGACTGCGCGCGGGCGGCGGAAACGGGGCGGACGCGTGAGTGCGGCGTCGCCGGCCGCCTGGCGGCCCTGACCGACATGCCGTGAGTCCCATGCGCTCACCGCGTCCGGCGGAGAGACGTCCGCTCGTGATGGCGCGCGCCTCCGGCGGTCCGCCCGGCCCCGGGCAGATCTCACACATACCGCGTGCAGCACCGGGAACGCGCCGAGCGGGCGGGCCGTCGACGCGCCCGCCCGCCCTTCCAGGTCAAGGCTTCTTCTACCGTGCCGGGAGGAGAGCGGCGTTCCGGTGCGTCGGGTGCATCGCCTCAAGCGCCGTGACCAGAGGAGCCAGCCTGGGATTCCCGGCGGCTTCGCCGAGCGCCTCTCTGAGGGCCGTGTCGTTGGTCGGCCGGGCCTCTCGCAAAAGTCTCAGACCCGCGTCGCTGACATCGGCGTAGATGCCGCGGCGGTCGGTCGGACACAGGTAGCGGGAGAGCAGGCCGCGGTCCTCCAGGCGGGTGACCAGACGGGTCGTGGCGCTCTGGCTGAGCACCACCGCGTCGGCGACCTGCTTCATCTGCAGGTGCCCGCCCTCGCCGTCGTGCTGGCGGCTGAGCACGTCCAGCAGCGAGTACTCGCGCACGCTCAGATCGTGCGCCGACTGCAGCGCGCGCTCGATGTGCGCCTCGATCCTGCCGTACAGGAGGTAGAGGGCTGCCCATCCGTTGGCCAGAGCGGTCAGCGAGGGATCCGTGGCGGTCATGGGTCCGGGTCTCCTTCCGGATGAGACTCGGCACCAGGATACGCCCTGTGTGGAAATATCAGCTAGAGCTTACATAAGGCTTTTGCAAGTATCTTTGGCGTGGTCGGCCACGAGGTCTATCCGGGCGAGGGATGTCCGCGTTTGCATGTAGCGCGCGTATGCAAGTATTGTCGACGCTTGTAAGGCGCACTAGCAATCGTACGAAGGACGGCGCCATGCCTCTCGCACTCCTCGCCCTGGCCATCGGGGCCTTCGGAATCGGGACCACCGAATTCGTGATCATGGGTCTGCTGCCCGAGATCGCCGGAGACTACGGCGTCTCCATCCCGACCGCCGGTCTGCTGGTCACCGGCTACGCGATCGGCGTTGTCATCGGCGCCCCGCTCATGACCGTGCTCGGCACCAGGGTCGGTCGCAAGACGATGCTCATCTGGCTGATGGGCCTGTTCGTCGCCGGCAACCTGCTCTCCGCGCTGGCGCCGAGCTTCGGCGTGATGCTCGCCGGCCGCATCGTGGCCTCACTGGCCCACGGCGCCTTCTTCGGCATCGGCTCGGTGGTCGCCGCCGACCTGGTCGCCCCGGACAAGAAGGCCGGCGCCATCGCCACGATGTTCACCGGCCTGACCGTCGCGAACATCGTCGGCGTGCCGCTGGGCACGTTCATCGGACAGGCGGTGGGATGGCGGACCACGTTCGCCGTCGTCGCCGCGCTCGGCGTGGTCGGCCTGCTCGGCATCGTCAGGCTCGTGCCCGCCATGCCCCGGCCCGAGGGCGCGCGCCTGCGCGGGGAGCTGACCGCGTTCCGCAACCCGCAGGTGCTGCTCGCGATGGCGATGACGGTGCTCGGCTTCGGCGGTGTGTTCGCCGCGATCACCTACATAGCGCCGATGATGACCCACGTCGCCGGCTACTCCGACGGCGCGGTCACCTGGCTGCTGGTGCTCTTCGGTGTCGGCATGTTCCTCGGCAATCTGCTCGGGGGCCGCTACGCCGACCGCAAGCTGATGCCGATGCTGTACACCGCTCTCGGCGGCCTCGCCGTGGTCCTCGCGCTGTTCACCGTGTTCGCGCACCACAAGATCCTCGCCGCGATCGCCATCCTGCTCGTCGGGGCGCTCGGCTTCGCCACCGTACCGCCGCTGCAAAAGCGCGTCCTCGACCAGGCGCACGGCGCTCCCACCCTGGCCTCGGCCGTGAACATCGGGGCGTTCAACCTCGGCAACGCGCTCGCCGCCTGGCTCGGCGGCGTGGTCATCGCCGCCGGCCTCGGCTACACCGCACCGAACTGGGTCGGCGCCGTCCTCGCCGCCGCCGCTCTCCTCCTGGCCTTCTGGTCCGCCGCCCTGGAACGGCGCACCCCCGCACGGGACGGCGCGTCCACCGCCCCCGCGGCTGCCCCCGTCCACCACTGACCTCCTCTCCTCCCCAGGACAAGCGCCATCGCTCCCCGAGGAGAAGCACCATGAACGCCACCGCCGTCACTCCGCTGACCACCACCGACGCCGACATGTTGATCGCGGCCGCCCGGGCCGCCGCCGAGGCCGCCGGGGTCCCGGTCAGCGTCACCGTCCTGGACGCGGGCGGGCACCTGCTCGCCTTCCGCCGCGACGACCGCGCGGTCCTGATCCCCGGCGAGACCAGCACCCGCAAGGCGTACACCGCCCTTCAGCTGAACGCGCCGACCGCCGGCCCGGTCGACCTCGTCAAGCCCGACGGGCCGTTCCACTCCCTGCCCACCGCACTGGACCGGCCGCTGCTGTTCATCGCGGGCGGCGTCCCCGTCCACCGCGACGGCCGTCTGGTCGGAGCGGTGGGCGTCGGCGGCGGCGCGCCCGAGCAGGACCACGCCTTCGCGGCCACCGTGCTGGAGGAACTCGCCCGCTGACCCGCACCCCGCGAAGCCCCCGCAGACCACGCCGAACCACACACCCTCACCGACCACACCGACTGAAAGAGAGCCACACCATGACCACCGTCCCCGCCGTGAAGCTGAACAACGGCGTCGAGATCCCCCAGCTCGGCTTCGGCGTCTTCCAGGTCCCCGACGACCAGACCGCCGCCGCCGTCACCAACGCCCTGGAAGCCGGATACCGCAGCATCGACACCGCGGCGATCTACGGCAACGAGGGCGGCGTCGGCCGGGCGCTGGCCGCCTCCGGGCTGCCCCGCCGGGAGCTGTTCGTCACGTCCAAGCTGTGGAACGCCGACCAGGGCTACGACGCCACCCTGCGGGCCTTCGACGCCAGCCTCGCCAAGCTCGGCCTGGACCACCTCGACCTCTACCTGATCCACTGGCCCACTCCCGCCCGCGACCTGTACCTGGACTCCTGGCGCGCCATCGAGCGCCTCGCCGGCGAGGGACGGATCCGGGCCGCCGGTGTCTCCAACTTCCAGCCCGCCCACCTTCAGCGGCTGCTGGACAACAGCGCGCTCGTCCCGGCGGTCAACCAGATCGAGCTGCACCCGGGTCTCCAGCAGGCCGAGCTGCGCGCCTTCCACGCCCGGCACGGCATCGCCACCGAGGCGTGGAGCCCGCTCGCCCAGGGCGCGGTCCTGGACGATCCCGCCGTCACCGCCGTCGCCGACCGCACCGGCAAGACCCCCGCCCAGGTGGTCCTGCGCTGGCACCTCCAGCTCGGCAACATCGTCATCCCCAAGTCGGTCACCCCGGCCCGCATCCGCCAGAACCTCGACGTGTTCGACTTCCGGCTCACCGACGAGGACATGACCGCGATCGAGGCCGCCGACCGCGGCCTGCGCACCGGCCCCCACCCGGACCAGTTCAACTGATCCGCGGGCCCGAGCCGGTACACCGGCACCGATACGGCTCGAGAGCCGCGCACACCGCAACCCCGTCCCGGGCGGATGCCCGGGACGGGGCGCCGTACCCGCCCCGGAAGGACCCACCGTGGCATCCCCGCACCCCGCACTCGCCCGTCTGGCCCCCGCCCCCGGGCGGCTCACCCTCGGAGTCGAACTCCCCCTCGACAACGACTGGGACCCGGCACGGCAGCACGCCGGCCGCGAGGCCGGCCGCCCCTTCGGCGTCCCCGACCTGACCGGACACACCCGGCTCGCCCGGCTCGCCGACCGGCTCGGCTTCGCCGCCCTGTGGCTGCGCGACGTGCCGCTCTACGACCCCGTGCAGTTCGGCGACGCCGGATCCGTCTTCGAGACCTTCACCCACCTCGGTCATCTGGCCGCCGTCACGGACGACGCCGTCCTCGCCACCAGCGCGATCGTGCTGCCCCTGCGCGAGCCCCTGCTGGTCGCCAAGGCCGCCGCCACCGTGGACGTGCTCGCGGACGGCCGCATGCTGCTCGGGCTCGCGAGCGGCGACCGCCCGGTGGAGTATCCGCTCTTCGGGCGGGACTTCCGGCAGCGTGGCACAGCGTTCCGCGAAGGCGTGGAGACTCTGCGCGCCGCCTGGCGCGGTGGCCCGCTGGAGCTGCCCCGGGCCGGCCTCGGCGCCGACCGGCAGCTCGCCGTCCTGCCCAGGCCCGTCCACGCGGCGGGCATCCCGATCGCCGTCGCCGGCGGCGCGCAGCAGACCCCGGAGTGGATCGCCGAGCACGCCGACGCCTCCCTCGACTACCCGCGCGACCTTGGCGCCCTGCGCCTGAAGACGCGCGAGTGGCAGCGGCTCACCGGAGGCGGCAAGCCGTACCTGACGCCCATGGTGCTGCACCTGCGAGAGGACCCGGACGCTCCGCCCCGGCCCATCCGGCTGGGACTCAGCGTCGGGAGCAAGGGCCTGATCGACCACCTGGGGCGGATGGCCGATCTCGGCGTCGCCCATGTCTCCTTCAACCTGCGTCCCAACGAGCGGCCCGTCGACGACGTACTGCGCGAACTCGCCGAGGACGTCCTGCCGCACTTCCCTCGCCGGTGAGATCGCCCGGTGGGACACCACTTGCATTAGCCCGCGTCTGCAAGTATTGTTCATGCATATAACGCGCTCCCGCATTCACGGCGGTGAGGCGCCCCGGCTCCGGCAAGACGCCGCCGCGCGTCCACTGCCACGGTTCCGCGGCCGGAGCCGCGAGCCGCAGAGGCATCCGTCCGCACATGCCTCGGTCGGGCCGGGAAAGCCGTAACGGCCCCGGCGCTCAACGCATCCATCGAAAGGCACTGTCATGTCCCTCAAGGAAATCCTTCCCGGCCGGCTCGGCTTCGGGACCGCCCCGCTCGGCAACATGTTCCGCGCGATCCCCGGCGAGGAGGCCCGCGCCACCGTCGAGGCCGCCTGGGAGCAGGGCATCCGCTACTACGACACCGCCCCCTTCTACGGTGCCGGCCTGGCCGAGGAGCGCCTGGGCCAGGTCCTCTCGGCCAAGCCGCGCGACGCCTACGTGCTGTCGACCAAGGTCGGCCGGGTCATCCTCGACGAGCCGGAGACCGACGTCCCCGACTTCGGAGAGAAGGGCGGTCTCTTCGAGCACGGCAATTCCAACAAGATCCTCCACGAGTGGACCGCCGAGGCCACCGAACGCTCCATCGAGGGCAGCCTCAAGCGCCTCGGTGTCGACCGGCTCGACATCGTCTGGGTGCACGACATAGCCCAGGACTTCCACGGCGACGCCTGGGTCCAGAAGTTCGAGGAGGCCCGCACCGGAGCCTTCCGCGTTCTGTCCCGGCTGCGTGACGAGGGTGTCATCAAGGCCTGGGGCCTGGGCGTCAACAAGACCGAGCCCATCGAGCTGACCCTCGCCCTCGACGAGCCCCGCCCCGACGGCTTCCTCCTCGCCGGCCGCTACACCCTCCTCGACCACGAGCACGCCCTGCAGCGCCTGCTGCCCATGGCCCGGGAACAGAACGTCGACATGGTCGTCGGCGGCCCCTACAGCTCCGGCATCCTCGCCGGTGGCAGCCACTTCGAGTACCAGCAGGCCCCTCCGGAGATCATCGAGCGCGTCGGCCGGCTCAAGGCCCTCGCCGGCGAGCACGGCATCAGCATCAAGGCCGCCGCCCTGCAGTTCTCCCTCGCCCACCCGGCAGCCGCCGCCGTCGTCCCCGGCGCCACCCGGCCCAGCCGCATCGCCGAGGACACCGCCGCCCTGAACGAGACCGTCCCGGCCGCGTTCTGGCACGACCTGCGCGCCGCCGGCCTGATCAGCCCGGCCGCCCCGCTGCCCGACGGCGCCTGACCCCCCCCGACCCGTTTTCCCCCACGCCGGCATCCAGGAGAAAGACCATGGCCTCGACTTCCGTCAGCCGCACAGTGCCCGCCTCACCCGACAAGGTCTGGAGCCTCATCGGCGGCTTCGACGCCCTGCCCGACTGGCTCCCCCACATCCCCGAGAGCACCGCACTCGAAGGCGGCCGGGTGCGCCGGCTGAAGAACTCCGAGGGCGAGATCATCACCGAGCGCCTCTTGGAGTTCAACGAGGCCGAGCGCCACTACAGCTACGCCATCCTCCAGGCCCCGTTCCCCGTCAACGGCTACGTCGCCACCCTCCGGGTCCACACGATCCCCGGCCGGGACGACATCGCCGAGGTCCAGTGGTCCGGCCGCTTCAACCCCGTCGACGCCACCGAGTCCGAGGTCGTCGACCTGTTCACCGGAATCTACCGAGACGGCCTGGACGCCCTGCACGCCGCCGTCTCCGCCTGACGCCGCGGCCATCACGGCACCCGGCCACGCAGCCTGGACACGCCCACGCGTGCCCGGGCTGCGGCACGTCGGCACTTCGGCCCGGCCCTCGTCCGCGCGATCGGCCGGCTCACGGACCACCCGCACGCCGAACCGTCCCGGCCGAGTCCGTCCGAGACGGCGATGACGCTCGTCGCGGCTCTCGGCACTTTTCGGCGGGCCGCGGCAGTTCGCTTCGGGTCCGGCTCCCACTACCGCGGCGCGTCCCGCGTGATCCCGGGCCCCGCGTCGAAGGCGCCCGTCGAGGCGGGTGCCTCCTCGCGGCCGGGGCCCGACAGCGAGGAGGCGCTTGGCGTTACTTCCGCCAGAACAGGTGGTGGGTGACGCCGCTCGGGCTGGGCACCACCTCCAGGTGGTACCGGTCGCGCAGGTCGTCGGGGGACTCCCAGAGCCGTAGTCCGGAGGTGAGTTCGACCGGCGAGACCGCGACGTGCAGGGTGTCGACGAGGCCGGCGTCGAGGAACTGGCGGATGGTGGTGACCCCGCCGCCGAGCCGGACATCCTTGCCCTGTGCCGCTTCCCTCGCCTGTCGGAGGACCGTGGCCGGGTCGCCGTCGACGAAGTGGAACGTGGTGTCGCCGAGCGTGAACGACGGGCGCTCGTGGTGGGTCATGACGAACACCGGTGTGCGGAACGGGGGTTCCTGTCCCCACCAGCCGCGCCACTCGTGGTTCTGCCACGGCCCGCGCTGGGGACCGAACTTGTTGCGGCCCATGATCTCGGCTCCGATGTTCCGGGCGAAGTCCCGGGTGAAGTAGTCGTCGAGGCCCCGGCTCCCGCCGGGCTCGGTGCGCATCGGCCAGCTCGCCGTGGCCCCGGCCCAGGCGAACAGCCTCTCGGGATGATCGTAGCCGAACGGACTTTCGAGGCTTTGGTGTTCGCCGGCACCGATGCCGTCACGCGAAACGTTGAAGTTCATGACTCTCAGCAGCTGATCCATCTGTGTCCTCGTCGGGTTCCGTGGCGTCATCGTGCGGCGGGGCACCGCACACCATGACGTCGATCGGGACGGGGCCGGATCGACACCGCGCCGCGAACTTTTCCCGGTCCGTCGGCGAACGGACCCGTTACTCGCCCGTGCCCTCCGCACCGGCCTCCCGTCCTGTCCGAGGTTCCCGGCGAAGAACTTGAGACCGGTGGCGACTTCCACGACGTCTTCACCCCGCGATGACGGAAGCCGGTCCGTGGTCTCGGCGTCGTCTGCGGACGCGAGCGTGGCCACGACCGCCACCACGACCGCGTCCGTCCGCCCCACCGCCCGTGCCGTCACCACGCTCCGGTCCACCCCGTCGACGTCGTCAAGTCCGACGACAAGGCAGACGACGCGGCCATCGCGCGCAACACGTCCCGGGCCGGTCGCCGCCCGGCACGATCCCGACCACCGGACGGACCGCGCTTGACGCGGCTGACCGCCCTGCACCTCCTTGGCACGTATCGCGGAGGCGGCCGCCGTGAAGCCGGTCGCCATCACCTCCGTAAGTCTGGGTGGCCGGCGCCGTGGACCCGGTCGCGTCGAGCGGTCGCGTCGGCCGGGCCGTTCCGGCTCGCCGGGGAGCGCGACGCCGGTGTCGCGCTCGTCCCGCGTTCGTCGACGCCGCGCCCGGCCGGGTCGGCTGTCGCGCGAGGGTGCGGAGACCAGGTGTCACACCGTCCGCGGGTCCACGGCCATGTTCTGGCCGGCCACGATGTGCCAGCCGTCCACCTGCCGGGCGAGCACGTACAGAGTTGCTCCCCGTGGGCCGTCGACAGGGCTGCCTGTGCTGTCGGTGGGTGTCTGCACGACATTCACCGCGATCACGTCGGGGGCCACCTCCAGCAGCTTGACCACGTCGTACCGGGCGAAGGAGTCGCCCAGGAAGCTCTTCATCGCCACGGTGCTGAACTCGGTGATCTCCTCCCTGCCGTCGAGACGCGTGCCCCTCGCGTTGGTCCAGGAGGCCCGCTCGGCGAACTGCTCGCCCAGCGCGATCGGGTCCTTCTCGTTGAAAGCCTTCTCCAGGCTCTTCACCACACCTGTCACCGCGGCCCGGGCCTCCGGTGAAACCGTGCCCACCACAAGAATGTCGCTCGTCACGACGGTGCCTTCTTCCGTGCCGGATCGTTCGAGTGGAGGCCGCGTTGGCCGCCATCACCCACCCAACAACCTCAACCATGATCGAGGTCAAGGCCGCCTGCTCTGTGCGGTTCGGGCGTACGGCGACGTCCTGGCGCGTGCGGAAGGCGCGCCGGCACCGCCCAGCGCTCGCGCGCACGCCTCCCACTCGCTCCGTGCGCGCGACAGAGGACGCCTCCAGGTGCCCAGGCGGTCATCGCGCCGGGCCCTGCGCCCCGTTGGCGCTCTGCTGCCGGGCGGTCCATGAGGTGAGGATGCGCAAGGCGTCGTGGGAGGGGCTGCCGGGTTCGGCGGTCAGGATCATCAGGCGCTGTCCGGAACCGTCGGGATCGGCCCAGGTGTCGCAGTCGAGCGTGAGGTCGCCCACCAGGTGATGGCGGTAGTGCTTGGTGCCGTGACTGGCGCTGTTGACGTGGTGTTCGGCCCACCAGGTGCGGAAGTCGGAGTCCTGGAGGGAGAGTTCGCCTACGAGCTGGGCGAGGTCGGGATCGTCGGGATCGGCCGCGGCCGCCATGCGCAGCGCGGCGACGGCTTCCCGGGCGTCGTGGGCCCAGTCCCGGTGCAGGTGCCGGACCACCGCGTGCGTGAAAAGCAGCCGCATGTAGTTGCGCCGGTTCGCCGGGAGGGCGGCGAAGTCGGTGTAGAGGGCCGTGGCGGCGGAGTTCCAGGCCAGGACGTCCAGGCGTCTGCCGAGGACGAGCGCGGGGGTTCCGGTGAGCTGGTCGAGCAGGCGTCGCATGGCCGGACGCGGGCGTTGGGCGGGCCGTCGGCGGCGCGGCCGGGCGTCGCTTCGGCCGGCGAGTTCGTAGAGGTACCGCTGCTGGTCGTCGTCGAGGCGCAGGGCGCGGGCCAGCGTGGTCAGCACGGGTCCGGATGCCCGGACGCGGCCCTGTTCCAGCCGTGTGTAGTAGTCCACGCTGATGGCGGCGAGCCGGGCGACCTCCTCGCGGCGCAAACCGGCGACTCTGCGGACGGAGTCCGTCTCGGGAAGGCCGCACTCTCGTGGCGTGAGCCGGGCCCGGCGGGCCTTGAGGAAGGCGCCCAGCGCCAGGGCGTCGGAATCCGAAGTCATGCCCATAAGT
This sequence comes from Streptomyces sp. SCL15-4, assembly GCF_033366695.1. Taxonomy (NCBI): domain Bacteria; kingdom Bacillati; phylum Actinomycetota; class Actinomycetes; order Kitasatosporales; family Streptomycetaceae; genus Streptomyces; species Streptomyces sp. SCL15-4. The sequence continues at coordinate 384,707 of NZ_JAOBTQ010000001.1, read as the reverse complement.
GTCATCGCGCCCACGACGACCACGGCACACGTATGGGGGGACAAGTTCTTTCCCAGGCAGAAACCTTGCTCTCCCGCTCGTGCGGAGACGGGCGGAACGTGGAGGTGTGCCCGGCGGGGTGCGGACCGCGAGTCCGCCGTGCGGGTGCGTCGTGACACGTCACCACCGTCTCAGGGAGAGTGCCTCATGCCCCGGACCACCGTCGGCTTCACCAGCGCCGGCATCCCGCTCGCCGGCCACCTCTACATCCCCGGCACGCGGCCGTCGGGACCACGGCCGGCGCTCGTCGTCGGTCACCCCGGCACCGGCGTGAAGGAGCAGACCTCCGGCACGTACGCGCGGCGCATGGCCGAGCGGGGGTTCGTCGCCCTCGCCTTCGACGCCGCCTACCAGGGCGAGTCCGGCGGCCTGCCCCGCGGTCTGGAAGACCCCGCCCAGCGGGTGGAGGACTTCAAGGCCGCTGTCTCCTACCTCACCACCCTCGAAGAGGTCGACGCCGACCGGATCGGCCTGCTGGGCATCTGCGCCTCCGGCAGCTATGCGCTGGCCGCCGCCGGCGGCGACCACCGTGTCAGGGCCGTGGCCACCGTGTCCACCGCCGAGCCCGCCCGTCAGTTCCGTCTCGGCGCCGACGGCACCCAGGACCCGGCCGTCTTCCAGGCCCTGTTGGGCGCCGCCGCGGAGGCCCGCGGCGCCGCCGCACGCGGTGAGGACCCCGGCACGATGACCATGTTCGCGCAGACGGCCGAGCAGGCCCGCGCGCTCGGCGGCCGGCACGGCCTCGAAGGCTTCGAGTACTACTGCACCCCACGCGGCTACCACGAGCGCTCCGCGAAGACCCTCGCCTGGGAGAGCATCGACAGGATGGCCTTCCACGACGCCTTCTCCGCCGTCCCGTTGATCGCCCCCCGCCCCATGCTCCAGATCATCGGCGAACGCGCCGTCACCGCCTGGATGGCCGTGGAGGCCCACCAGCGGGCCACCGGCCCCAGGGAACTCCACTGGATCAAGGGCGCCAGCCACGTCGACCTCTACGACAAGCAGGAGTACGTCGACCTTGCCGTCGACAAGCTCACCGACTTCTGCACGACCCACCTCACCACCGACTGACGAGCACTGCGCGGCCTCGTTCCGCGCGCCACGTACGCGGTCACGGCGCTCGGCGCCCGGGAACAGCGGCGCGGTCTGTGCCAGGGCCGTCCGGCCGTCGGCGACCGGGCCGTCCACGCGGCACCGGGCTCCGGCACCGGCGGCCATGCCGTCGAGCCACCCGTCGCCCCGGTCGACACGCCGCGCGGCGACTGGGCCCGGGCCTACCTCCATGGACACCGGACCACGTCCGCGGATACCCGGACGGAGAGCGGACGTACAGCTTCCCCTGACCCGGAGCACGGGATCTGCTCGGTCCGCGCGGGCGGCGGACATGCGGCCGCTTGACCGGAGGCTGCCTCCGTTTTACGCTCGCCCCATACGGATGCAGCATCCGTTTCGTGGCGTCGTACAACGGGAGTGCGCATGAGCGGCGGACAGCAAGCACGCAAGCCGCGCGCGGACGTCCTGCGCAACCGGGCCGCTCTCCTGGACGCGGCGCAGCACCACTTCCTGAGATACGGGGTGGGTACGTCGCTGGAAGCGGTCGCCAAGGAGGCCGGAGTCGGGCCCGCGACGCTGTACCGGCACTTCCCGACCCGGGAGGCGCTGCTCGCGGCGGTGCTGCAGACGCGCTCCGACGAGTTGATGGCCCGCCGGGCGGAGATCGCCGGGATCGACGACGCGGCCGAGAGGCTGCGGCAGTGGCTGCGGGCGCTGGAGGAGTACTTCAGTGCTTTCAGCGGGCTGCCGGAACCGCTCATGGTCGCGGCCAAGGCGCAGGAGCCGGGCAACCCCCTGACCCTGCCCTGTGACATGCTCATCGCCACAACGGACGAGTATGTGAAGGCCGCCCAGTATGCGGGACGCGCGCGGCCTTCGGTGACGGGATTCGATCTGTTCCTCGCCGCCTGTTCCGTCGCCTGGCTGATGGGCACCGGCGCCGCCGACGAAGAGTCGCTCGGCCGTCTGCGCGACCTCATCGAAAGCGGCTACCGCCGGCCCGGCGACGCGGAGTAGACCACCGGGCCGGGCCCCGGGCGCCACGCCCTTCCGGACGCTGCCGCCGACCGCGTCACCCCTTCCCTCCAAGGGAGCGACGCGACCTTTAGGAGGACAAATCATGGAACTTGACGTTATCGGAACCGGCCCGATCGGGACATCGCGGACGGGCACGTTCAGCGCCGACGGGCACGATGCCGAGGTGGCGAACCCCCGGCCAGGACGTGATCATCCCGTCCGTGCCCTTCGCCCGCGTCCCGGACGTGGCCGGGATCTGCGCTCCGTGCCGGCCGGACCGTGGTCATCGACACCTCCGACTGCTTTCCCCAGCCGGGAGACCGCATCGAGGCGGCGGAAGACGGCCGGGTGGAGAGCCTGCGGGCGGCCGAGCGACTGGGGCGGCCCGCGGTGAAGGCGTGGAACGCGGCCCTGGCAGGCACCTCGCAGACCAGGGGCGTACCGGCGGCGCCCCCGGGCCGCAGCGCGCTGCCGGTCGCCGCCGACTCCGGCGAAGCACGCCACGTCGGCATGCGCCTGGTCGACGAGAGCGGCTTCGACCCCTACGACGCCGGCGCGCCGGCCGACTCCTGGCGCCGGCAACCGATGACGCCCGCCTACTGCACCGAGCCGAGCCCGCGCGATCCGGAACAGGCCCTCGCCGCCGCTGACCGCAGCGCGGCCCCGCGCCATCGGGACCGCCGGACGAGCCGCTTCGCCACGCTCACCTCCGCGCCCACGCCGGAGGAAGCCGTGGAACCCGACCGCCGCCCGCACGGCTGACTCACGGCCCTCACCTCGCGGCACCACGCGTGCGGCCGTACCCGACCACGAGAGCGCCACCGAAGGAGCCCCCCTTGCCGACCACCGCCTCACTCTTCACCGACCTCGCCCGGACCAGGCACTCCCCGCGGCGGTTCCTGCCCGCCCCGCTGTCTCCCGCGGACATCCGCGGCGTACTGGAAGACGCCCAGACCGCCCCCTCGAACAGCAACACCCAGCCCTGGAACGTCCACATCGTCTCCGGCGCGGCACGGGACGCCCTGAGCGAGGAACTGCTCAAGGCGCACGAGGAAGACCGTGTCTGCGCCGACTTCCCCGTCGACTACGGCGAGGGCATCCACCGCGACCGGTCGCACGAGCACGCCGCCGTCGTCTACGGCAGGTGGGGCGTGGCGCGCTCGGATCAGGAGGGCAGGAAGGAGGTCATCCGCGAGAACCTGCGCTTCTACGGAGCACCCCACGTAGCCCTCCTCTTCATACCGGTCCTCGGCGACGGGGTACGGGCGGCCGGCGACGTCGGCATGTACGCCCAGAACTTCCTGCTCTCGCTCACCGCCCGCGGCTACCGCGGCATACCGCAGGCCATACTCGGCCTCTACGCCGACACCGTCCGCCGGACCCTCGGCGTCCACGACGACCTCAAGCTGCTGTTCGGCATCGCCTTCGGCACCGGCGACCGGACCTCACCGATGTACGACATCAACATGGGACGCATCCCGCTGCGGCAAAGCGTGGTCCTGCACGACACCCCCGGCGTCCTCGACGGGACGGCCGACGGAGAAGCGGCTCCCGTATCCGCCGGGCGGCGTCCTCGGTGAACACGTCGTGCCGTACGCCGCCCGGCGCCGCGCTAACCGGCGGTCAGGACGGTTTCGTGCACGGTCCGCAATATCTCGTCGGTGCCGGTGCGCTCCAGGCGCAGATGGGCCGAACGGCCGCGCAGGGTAAGGGTCATGAGCTGGTTGCCGAACCACGGCCCGCCCTGCTTGCGCCACCTCACCGGCGGCCGGGGACAGCGGCCGTGCCGGGCCAGGAGCCGTCCCAGGAGGCGGGCCGGCGCGCTCCAGCCGAAGCGGAAGCCGATCCGCATCGTCAGGGGCACGGAGTTGTGCACGGGTGAGCAGGTGAGCTGCACGACCGGGATGCCGGGGCCGCCGGACGGCCAGGAGGCCCGCGCGACGTAGCCGTGGTGCACGTCTCCGGACAGCACGCACACGCTCGCCGGAGCACCCGGCGCGGACCCGGCTTCGCCGAGGAGGCGGGCGAGGTCGGCGAAGGAGCGCGGGAAGGCCGCCCAGTGCTCCAGGTCGGCGCCGCGGCGCAGCCACTCGCCGAAGCGGGCCCAGCGGTCCCCGCGTTCCCCGGCGCACAGGGCCGCGTCCCAGCCCTCGGCGTCGTGCACCAGGTGCGGCAGCAGCCAGGGCAGGGAGGTGCCGATCAGAAGGTGGTCGTAAGCCCCTTCGTCGGCCAGGACCTGCTCGCGCAGCCAGCCGGCCTCGCCCGGGTCGAGCATGGCGCGCCGGTCCTCGTCCAGGACGCGTGCGGCCCGGGAGTCGACCATCACCACCCGGACCCGGCCGAAGTCACGCCGGTAACTGAAGCGGACCGAGGAGAAGTCGGCGTCGGCCTGTTCGGCGAGGTCGCGCAGCGCGCGCGTGCCGTCCGGCGCGGCGTGCACGGCGGCCCAGGCCGGGTCTTCGGCCAGTTCGGCGGGGGAGAGGTTGCCCAGGTGCTGGTGGACCCAGTAGGACATCAGGCCGCTCAGCAGCCGCTTCTGCCACCAGTCGGTGGAGCGCATGTCGGCGAGCCAGGCGGCGGAGGTGTTCCAGTCGTCCACGATGTCGTGGTCGTCGAAGATCATGAAGCTGGGCACGGTGGACAGCAGCCAGCGGATCTCCGGGTCGAGCCAGGATTCGTAGTAGAGGTGGCAGTACTCCTCGTAGTCGGCGACCTGGCTGCCGGGCGCCTTGTCGAGGTCGCGGCGGCCGGCCAGCAGGCGCCGGGTCTCCTCGGACACCTCGTCGGCGTAGACCTGGTCTCCAAGGAGCAGCAGGACGTCGGGGCGCTGCGCGCCGGGGTCGGCCGCCAGCCGCTTGGCGAGCGTGTCCAGGGCGTCGGGGCCGACCGGGTCCTTGCCGTCGGCCGGCGGCGCGGCCCAGCGGCACGATCCGAAGGTGACCCGGACGGCGTCGCCGGCGCCGGGGGACCGGATGACGGAGGGCGGGAAGCGGGAGTCGGGCAGGGGCCACACCGGCGTCTCGTCCAGGAACACCTCGTACGACGGTGAGGTGCCCGCTCGGAGCCCGGTCACCGTGACGAGCGCGTAGTGGTGCCCGGCCACCCGGAAGGTGGGGGCCGCACCGCCCGAGCCGTCCGAGCAGCGCACACGCGCCGTGCAGGGCACGTCCGTCTCGACCCACACGGTCGCGCACGAGCCGTCGGTGTACCTCAGCAGTGGTCCCAGGCGCAGTTCCGCCATGTGATCGCCTTCCTGTCTCGCGCCGTACGGAAAGGAACGACCGTAGCGACGGTACAGGTGTCTGGGACCCGTTCGTGTGGGCACGTGGGAGAAGACCGGGGCGGGACGGTCCCGGGGAGCGGCGAGGCGGAGAGGCGGTGTCGTGGCCGAGCACGAGCAGGCGACCAAGACACAGGAGACCCACGGCACGGTCCGCGAGGACGACCTGCTGCGGGGGCTCGAGGTGGACGACCGGCAGCCGGAGCGGCCGGTGCTCCTGGACTCCGGCGGCCGGCCGATCGAGACCTGGCGGGAGAACCACCCCTACGACCACAGGATCGGCCGGCGCGAGTACGAGCAGACGAAGCGCATCCTGCAGATCGAGCTGCTGAAGTTCCAGCGCTGGGTGAAGGACACCGGCCAGCGGGTCGTCGTGGTCTGCGAGGGACGGGACGCGGCGGGCAAGGGCGGCACCATCAAGCGCTTCACCGAGCGGCTCAACCCCCGCGGGGCCCGCGTGGTGGCGCTGGAGAAGCCGACCGAGCGCGAGGCGGGACAGTGGTACTTCCAGCGGTACGTGGCCCACCTGCCGGCGCGCGGCGAGATCGTCTTCTTCGACCGTTCCTGGTACAACCGCGCCGGCGTCGAACGGGTCATGGGATTCTGCACGGAGGACGAGTACCGGCAGTTCCTCCGGCAGGCCCCGATGTTCGAGCGCCTGCTCACCGAGGACGGCATCCTGCTCGTCAAGTTCTGGTTCTCGGTGTCCCAGGCGGAGCAGCGCACCCGGTTCGCGATCCGTCAGGTCGATCCGGTGCGCCGGTGGAAGCTCTCCCCGACCGATCTGGCCTCCCTCGACCGCTGGGACGACTACACCACGGCCAAGGTCGACATGTTCCGCGCCACCGACACGCCGCACGCGCCCTGGACGGTCGTGAAGAACAACGACAAACGACGGGGTCGGCTCGAGGCGATGCGCAGTCTCCTCGGCCGCTTCGACTACCCGGCCAAGGACCACGAGGCGGTCGGCACCCCCGACCCGCTGATCGTCGGTGCGGCGGAGACCCTGCTCGAACCGGGCGAGGAACCCACGGCCCTGTCGCCCACGCCGCTCGCCGGACCGGGCGGCGAGCCCGGCAACCACCCGGACCCGGGATGACGGACGGGCGCCGCGGTCCGGACGCGTGTGACGGTGTCCGGACGGCTGCGACGGCCGCGCCGCCGCTGCTCCGGGCAGCCGTCCCGCCCGCCTGCGGACGCCGTCCCCCGAGGTCAGGTGGCGGTGGGCTCCCGGTCCGAGGACGGCCACACGTAGGGCAGGTCGTCGGGAACACCCGGGAACACGTCGGCGTAGGTCTCGCGGTCCTTGCGGACGAGTGCGGACTGATGGCTGCGGTGGAAGGCGGCGTCGCCGAGCCACGGCGGCAGCTCCCCGGCACGGGCGAGCGCTGTCTGGTCGCGCACCGGAGCACCGGGACGGCTTCCGGCGTAGCCGGCGACCAGTGACGCGGCGCAGCTGTCCTGGTGGCCCTGCTCGCGCCAGACCCGGCAGATCTCCAGTCCGTAGCGGACCAGGGCCTCCTCGTACCCGCTCCACATCCGCACGGCCGGGTGCCTGCGCCAGCCGTAACCGGGCACGGTCAGTCCGCGCAGGACCTGGAGCGCCTCGACCCGCTGCTTGCCCAGGCGGCGGCGGTCCAGAAGCAGGGCGGAGCGCCGGAAATCGGAGTCGGGCAGGAACGTCTGCATGGGTGCCGTCCTGGTGTGGGTGCGGTGGGGTTTCGTCCGGCGGTGCGTCGCCGGCCCGGGGTCCGGCCTGCCTCGGGGGGGGCGTTCCGGCCCGCCGCCCGGTCGGCCTTGCCTCCGGCGCCGGGCGGCCCGGTGGCCGGCACCGGTGCCATGGTCCGCACACCGGGCGGTCGCCGCCGGGTCAGGCACGGGACGAAGGGCAGCGGGGCGGCAGGCACCGGCTGTACGGGACGCGGCCGGGAAGATGCGCATACGGTGTGCCCGGACGTGTCCTGGTGGCCGTCCATGGACCTCCTCGGACGCTGTGGCCGGTTGCCGCCTACCCGTCCTCCTTCCCGTTCCGTCGCGGCGGTGGGCGCGCCGTCGGCCGAACGGGTCAGGCGGTCCCGCCGGGAGAGGCTGATGGTGACCTCGCCGGTGCGGCGGCGGACCACGAGTCCGGTCCCGGCAAGGCGGATCACGGCTTCGCGGCGTGCTGGAAGGTCTCCTCTTAGGCGCGCGCGGGGCCGATGCCGCTGGTCCGCCTCCCTTCTCCCGCCCTGCCTGTCGGCGTCGGCCGCGCGGACCTCTTCCAGCCGTGAGGCCATCGCCGCGGCCGCTGCCGACGGTGGCGCGCTCGTGGCGGGGCCGCTGCTCCTGCTTGGCCCACGCAGTGCCTCCGACCGTCCTGCCCACGTGCCCTCCGTAGGCACCGGTCAGCCCTCCGAAGGCCCCTGACCCTGCCCCGGCCTTTTCGCGCCCCGCTTCCCGACCGTCCCTGAGCGGCCCCCGACTCGACCCGGAAAAGCCCCTGACAGGCACACCACTTGAGCCACGGCGCACCTAATGTGACGACGGTGCCCCGGCCGGGTCCGCACGCCTGACACAACCGCTCTCTCCACGAGGAGGATCCATGCCGTTCAGCGGCAGATCCGCACTGCGGCGCATCACCGCGCGGAGCACGACGACGGCCGTGGGAGCCGCCATGGCCGTCGTCACCGGCCTCGCCGCCGCTCCCGCGGTCCAGGCGTCGCCGTCCGCCACCGGAGCCCTGCGGTGGGCACCGTGTGACGACCCGGCGAAGCCGGAAGCCGAGTGCGCCGCTCTTTCGGTGCCGGTCGACTGGTCCCACCCGGACGGGCAGCGACTCGACCTGGCAGTGGCCCGCCGCAAGGCCACCGATCCCGGCGCGCGCGTCGGCTCGATGGTGTTCGGTCCCGGCGGGCCGGGCGACTCGGGCGTGGACATGGTGGTGCGCCGCATCAGCCGCTTCAGTCCCGAGGTCCGCCGCAGGTTCGACATCGTCAGCTTCGACCCGCGCGGCGTGGGCGGCAGCAACCCGGTGTCCTGCTCCGGCGACCTGCTTGCCGGGCGACCGTCACCGGAGCTGGACAGCCAGGCGGACTTCGACGCCACCATGGCGTACAACAGGCGGCTCCGCGCCGACTGCCGGGCCCGTACCGGCCCGGTGTTCGACCACCTCGACACCGCCCAGACGGTCCGGGACCTGGACGCCCTCCGGGCCGCTCTCGGCGAGCGTCGACTGACCTTCCACGGCAGCTCGTACGGCACGCTGCTCGGCACGCAGTACGCCGAGACGTATCCGCGCCGCGTGCGGGCGCTCGTGCTGGAGAGCGTCATGGACCACAGCGTCCCGACCACCCGTGACTTCCTGCGGTCCGAGGCGGCCACGGCGGAGGACTCCTTCCAGGAGTTCGTGAAGTGGTGCGACGGTGCCGCGGACTGCGCGCTGCGCGACCGCGGCGTCCGCGCCGTCTGGCAGCGCCTGTTGGCCCGGGCCGCGCGCGGCGAGCTGGAGGACCCGGCCGAGCCGGGTGCCCGGCTGTCGTCCTCGGACCTGGTCAACAAGATCGCGTTCCGGAAGTTCTACGAGGCCGACCACGCGGGCCTGGCCACGGCGATCGCGGGCCTGGACGCGAGCCGGCCGCTGCCCGCGTCCCCCACCTCGACGGCACCGCTGCATCCGGCCACCCCGGTCTTCTGCTCGGACTGGCACCTGCCGGTGCGCGACTACCAGGAGTACGCCTCGCTCGTCACCATGATGAACAGGACGGCGCCTGACCTGCCGTACCTGCTGCCGATCCACATGACAGCCGCGTGTCTGGGCGCACCGGCCGCCAACCCGCAGCACCGCCTGGCCGTACACGGTGCCCCGCCGATCCTGGTGTCCAACGCGCTGCACGACCCCGCCACCGGCTACCCGTGGGCGGTGTCGGTGGCCCGGCAGCTCGGCCGCAGCGGCGTGCTGCTCACCTACGAGGGCCAAGGGCACGGCAGCGTCACCAGCGGCCCGTGCATGGAGGACGCCGTGGACAGCTACCTCACCGACCTGGAAGTCCCACCTCGGGGCACCAGTTGTCCTGCCGTGCCGTCCTGACAACGTGCCGAGCCGGATCCGCCTGGGCCGACCGGCACACCCGTGACGTCGCGGCCGATCGCCGCGTCCCGACCGGCGATCGTCACGGCCGGCCCTGGTGGACGGTCCACCGGGCCCCGGCCTCCGACGCCGTGGCCAAGCTGTCGATCTCGTCGTACTCGGGCCTGGCCGTCGACTCCGTGCACGAGCGCGTCTACATCACCGACCAGCGCGACACCAACTCCGAGGGCACCGTGCTGGTCTACGACTTCAAGGGCCAGAAGGTCACCACGCTCCGGCACCAGTACGCGGTCTCGGGCGTGGCGCTCAGCGAGGACTCCGCGACGCTGTACGTGGGCGAGCGCTCCCGGGTCGTCAGCTACGACACCGGCACGCTCCAGCAGAACGGAGCGTACGGAGCCGCGTACGACACCTGCGGCCGGCCAGTCGCCTTCGCCGGAGGCAAGGTGTGGAGCACGCACGCCTACGTCTTCCAGGACTACCAGTGCGCCACGGCGCCCACGACCCTGGACATGTCCGCCGACGGCACGGTCGACTCGACCGGCTGGAACGACGTCGGCCGGCTCCAGCTGGCCCCGGGAGCCCGCGCTCAGAACCGTCTCCTGATGGGCCAGCCCAAGGAGAGCGGCGCCGCCAACCCCTTCCTCGCCTCGTTCGACGCCGGCGGCACCACCCCGGTGCGGGACGCCTCCCGCCGGTTCGCGGACGGTGACGGCAAGGGCGCCCTCGACCTGAAGGACATGGGATCACTCGACAGTGGCACGGCGGGCGAGAAAGGGCGTTGCCGGCCGCACCCGGGGGTACCGGCACCCGCATGACCTTGTCGGTGGAAATGCTGCCCGAGTCGACCCTGCGCGAGGTGATCGGACTGCTGGTCAGGCTGATCGAGTCCGCCGGCGCGCTGATCATCTTCATCGGCGGCGCGTGGGCGTTCGTGCAGTTCGTACGGGCGGGCATGCGAGGGCGCGGCAGGGTGGCGGGGTTCAACCGGATCAGGCTGAGCCTGGGCCGCTTCCTTGTTCTGGGCCTGGAGTTCCAGCTCGCCGGTGACGTGCTGCGCACGGCGGTTGCGCCGAGCTTCACGGAGATCGGCCAGCTGGCGGCCATCGCGGCCATCCGGACCGCGCTGAACTACTTCCTCGGCCGGGAGATCGCCCAGGAGCGCGCCGAGATCGAACGAGGCGAGACGGCACCCTCGCACGGCACCAAGGGCCTGCCGAGTTGAGCACGTGGCTACCGACGGCGGCTGTGCTGATCACCGCTCTCGGTCTCGTCGCCGCGGCAGCGGCCTGGCGCCTGACGCACACCGTGCGAGGGTTCCTGGCCGTGCTGCTGGATTTCCTGACCGCCGCCGGACTGCTCCGACTGGCCGGCGAGCCGTCGTGGGACAGTATCGTCCTGGCGGCAGCGGTGATCGCACTGCGCAAACTCCTCGGCGCCTCCCTCGCCCTGTCCCGGTCGCATGACACTACGCCCGGGACCGATTTGCCTCGGTGAGCGCGTCGGCGGCGGCCCGGGCGTAGTGACGCAGGCCGGTGTCGAACAGGGCCCCGTTCTTCCCGCACTCTCGCTTCTCCCCGGGGTCGACAAGCCGGGAACTCGGGGTATGAGGGGCGGATCGGGTCAGTCGAGCGAAGGGATGAGCGAGTGCGTCGACAGCTGACGTGGATGCTGGTACTGCGGGGCGCGGCGGCCTTGTTGTTCGGGATCGTGGCACTGATATGGCCGGGAGTGACGGTATTGGCGCTGGCTCTGCTGTTCGGCGTGTACGCGCTCGTCGACGGCGTGGCGCTGCTGGCGAGTGCCGTGCGCAAGGAAGGCGGCACGGGGCACCGGTCGGCGCACGCGGTCGGCGGTGTCCTGGGCATCGTGGTCGGCGTGATCGCCATCGCCTGGCCCGGCGTGACCGCGCTCGCGTTGATCAGCCTGGTCGGCGCGTGGGCCGTGATCACCGGCATCACGGAGATCTGGGCGGCGGTGCACTTCCGCCGGGAACTGCATCACGAGTGGTTGTTGTTCCTGGCCGGCGCCGCCTCCGTGATCGCCGGAGTGCTGATCTGGGCCCGGCCGGACGTGGGCGCGATCACCGTCGCCCAGGTCATCGGCCTCTACGCGCTGATCTCGGCCGCGTTGGTACTCGCTACCGCCTGGCGGCTGCACGGCACCACCGCCGCCGCACGCCCGGCCCGCCACGCCCGGCACGCTTAACCGGCGAGGCGCGCGGGCAGGGGAGCCGGATGAATCGCCAACGGGCTCCGGCACCGGACGCACGCAGGTGTCCCGGCTCCGGCACCGGTGGGTCGGCCGGGACCGCGGCTCATGCCACAGCGCAGACCGGGCATACGTGACACATGAGTCCGGGCAGCCGGCCGGCGCGGGGCAGCGTCCAAGGCCGTGCGCGGCCGGACCGGCCGGAAGAGCTAGAGGAGGGCGGACAATGGAACTGGCCGAGTTGCTCGCGCACGCGCTGCGCCGGCAGCGCCTGAGTGCCGAGGCGATCGCCTACACCACCGGTATCCGCGCCCCGCGCGTCAAGGCGTTTATCGAAGACGGAGCCGACGGGCCGATCCGCCCGACGCGGGAAGAACTCACGGAACTGGCCCGGGCGCTGTCGTTGCCGCTGCCAGAGGTACTGGCGGCGAGCCGGGGACGTCGGACCGTCGTGCACGCGGGCCACCCGGTGTGAGACGTCGGCCAGGCACAAGGCGCTTTTGGGCATGGCGCGACGGAGAGGGCCATCGCCGTCTTGCGCTGTCCTGAGTCCGGCCCGGCACCGGCCGCCGCGGTCGTTGTCGTCAAGCGCGGTGGCCGGCCTCACCTTTCGGCCCCGACGTATGAACACGTGCGCGGCGCGCGGAGTCCGCGCGCCGCGGCTGCTGTCGTGGTGGGTTCAGCCGGGTGAGTGATCAGCCGGCGTGCGCGGTGGATGCGGCCGCGTCCGGGATGCCGTGGGCGGTGACGAGCCGGGCGCTGCCTTCGGCGAGCCGGTAGGCGAGGCCGACGACGGCGGTCTGGCCGGAGGCGACCTGGTCGGCCAGGACGCGGGAGCGGTCCAGGAGCAGATCGACGGTGTGCTCGATGTGGGTGTCGATGACGTCGCTGTCCTCGGTGCGGCCGGCCGCGCGGGCGGCGAGCACGCTGGGGGTGACGCGCTCGACGACGTCGCGGACGTATCCGCCCGCCGACGCTCCGTCCTCGACGGCGGCGCGGGCCGCCGCCACCGCGCCGCACGAGTCGTGTCCGAGGACCACGACGAGGCGGCAGTCCAGCACGCTGGTGCCGTACTCGATGCTGCCCAGAACCTCCGGGCCCAGGACATGGCCGGCGGTGCGGACCACGAACAGGTCACCCAGGCCCTGATCGAAGATGATCTCGGCGGCCAACCTGGAGTCGGAGCATCCCAGCAGGACCGCGAAGGGCTTCTGGGCCGGGGCGAGTTCGGCCCGCCGCGCGGCGTCCTGGTTGGGGTGGTGCGGGGTTCCGGAAACGAAGCGCTTGTTTCCGGAGAGCAAGGCGTCGAGTGCCTGAGCAGGGGAGACAGGGATGGAAGCCATGGGGGAAGCCTACGAGGCGACCCGTCGGGCCGCGCCCCCAGGGTGCTGAACAGTGCCGTCCCTCACCGGCCTGCCGGCGGCTTCACGGGCGGCGCACAGGGAGGAGCCCCAGCGATCCCAACGGAAACGACCGTCGGTGTCAGCGATTGTGTCGCCGATCTGACGCGGTAGTCAACGCGGTCGGTCAGCGACGAGCATGAGGCTCAACGGCCGACGCGCTGCGCCGTTTGCCGCGGGCGAGGAGCGACCGCGCCCGGGCCGCAAGGGCTTGAGCAGGAGGAAAGTGTCGGCGTCCGAGGTGGGGCGCGGCTGACGCGGTGGCGGACCCGGCGCTGTCCGGCGGCTCGAATTATTTCGGCGCATCCATCGAATGATGCAGAGGGGTTGACGGACCCCGGGTGCTCTCTACGATCCTTACCGTCCGATCACCCGAAGCATGTTCGAAACATCGAACGCACAGGGGCGTGGCGACTCGCCCCTCCAGTCCCGGCCGCCCGACGACACAAGGAGCCTATCCATGTCATGGTCTCGTCAACCAGTGAATCGTCGTGCCGTACTCGCCACGGGCACCGGCCTGGTGGCGGGAGGCGTGCTGCACACCGCGACGGCCGGGCAGGCGTCCGCCGCGCAGCCCGCTGAACCTGCCCCGGCCCTCGCCGCCACCTACACCAACCCCGTGCTCTGGCAGGACTTCGCGGACATCGACATCATCCGGGTCGGCGACACGTACTACTGCTCGGCCTCGACCATGCACTACTCGCCCGGCGCGCCGATCCTGCGCTCCTACGACCTGGTGAACTGGGAGTTCGCCGGCCATTCCGTGCCGGTCCTGGACTTCGGCTCGAAATACGACCTCAACGGCGCCCGCGGCTACGTCCGCGGCATCTGGGCCTCGTCACTGGCCTACCGTCCGTCCAACAAGACGTTCTACTGGGTGGGCCAGATCGACTTCGCCAGAACCTACCTGTACACGGCGACCGCCGTCGAGGGCCCCTGGAGCCGGCTGACCACGATCGGCACCGCCTACTACGACGCGGGCATGCTCGTCGACACCGACGACACCCTGTACGTGGCCTACGGCAACACCACGATCAACGTGGCGCAACTCTCCGCGGACGGCCGTACCCAGGTCCGCACCCAGCAGGTGTTCAGCACTCCGTCGAGCATCGGAACCCTGGAAGGCTCCCGCTTCTACAAGATCAACGGCAACTACTACATCTTCCTGACGCGTCCCGCCAACGGCCAGTACGTCCTGAAGTCGACGAGCGGCCCCTTCGGGCCCTACACGCTGAGGCAGGTGCTGCTCGACCTGCCCGGCCCGGTCGGCGGGGGAGGGGTTCCGCACCAGGGCGGACTGGTCCAGACACAGTACGGGGCGTGGTACTACATGGCGTTCGTCGACGCCTATCCCGGCGGCCGCATCCCCGTCCTGGCCCCGGTCACCTGGACGTCCGACGGCTGGCCCACGGTGCAGCTCGTCAACAACGCCTGGGGAAGCTCGTATCCGGCCCCCGCCGTTCCCACGCCGCCCCGCGCCGTCGAGCCGATGACGGGCGTGGACTACTTCACCGGGACGTCCCTGGCGCCGAAATGGGAGTGGAACCACAACCCCGACAACAGCAAGTGGTCGGTGGGCAACGGTCTCACGCTGCGCACCGCGACCGTCACAAGCGACCTGTACTGGGCCCGCAACACCCTCACCCACCGCATTCCGGGGCCCACCTCCACCGCGACGGCACTGGTGGAGTACTCGGGAATGCGGGACGGGGACCGGGCGGGTCTGGCCCTGCTGCGGGACTCCTCCGCCTGCGTCGGGCTCATGCGCGACAGCGGCGGCACCCGCGTGGTCATGGTCGACGGTCTCACCATGGACTCCAACTGGAACACCACCGGCACCGGAGCCGTGAGAGCGAGCGCCAACGTCTCGGGCGGCCGGATCTGGCTGCGGGCGAAAGCCGACATCACCCCCGGCGCGAACCGCACCGCCAGGTTCTCCTACAGCACCGACGGCACCAACTTCATCCCGTTCGGGCCCGCGTTCACCCTGAACAACGCCTGGCAGTTCTTCATGGGCTACCGCTACGCCCTTTTCAACTACACCACCGGAGCACTCGGCGGCTCCGTCCGCGTCACGCGGTTCGAGGTGACCGCTCCCTGACCACGTCGTCTCCCCGACGGATGCGGCGACACCACCCTGGTGATGGCAGGCACCGGTCGGTGCCGGACACCCTCGCGGGTGTCCGACGCCTCGAAGAGGGCGTACGGGTCGTGCGGACCAATGGCATCAACCACGGCGAAATGGTGCGCTCCGGCCACGACCAGACCCTGACCACCGAGGCCCTGCCACCTCCGACACGCCCAAGGACCGAGCCGTCGCCCGGGCGCCACCGAGATGCGGATCCGCCGGTCCGTGGCCGACCGTGAGGCGCGGAGGCCGAAGGGCGAACGGTCAGGACCAGATGACCAGTTCGCCGCCGGCCGTGATGCCGAGGAAGCAGGCGAGGGCGATCCGCCGCTGGCCCGGGGCGCTGGGGCGCACGATGTGGTAGTTGTTCGCGTTGAACAGCAGGGCGTCGCCGGCCGTCGGGGACAGCGTGACGTACGGGTCGTTCTCGACCGCGGTGGGCTGGAAGCCGTAGCCGTGTCGGCGGTCCTCGTCGGCGGGTTCCCAGCGGTGGCGCCACACGGTGGTGGTGCCGCCTTCGAGTGGGGCCGTCAGCCAGGCGTTGAACGCCAGTTGGGCCACGACCTTCTGGTCGAAGAGCCCGCCGCGGTATTCCCGGTTGATGTCGTCGTAGTGGATGAAGGTGCCGTCGTTGACCTCGCGCAGCATACCGACGAAGGCGGGCCGGCCGCCGACGGTGGCGGGTACGGGGCGCACGCCCCACGCCCGGCCGAGGGCGTCCAGGGCCAGCTCCAACGGGTCGGGGGTCATCCGGATCTCGGCCCACTGGCGCCGTGCGGTGTCGGCGTCGTGCCAGTAGCGACCGGCGTCCAGGGCCAGTTCGGGGGTGCGGTAGTCGTTGAGCGCGGTACCGAACCTGGCCATCGGATGCTGCATGCGGTCCAGGTCGAAGCTGACGACCGGGATCCGGTGCAACGAGGTCAGCATGGTGTCGAGCGCCGGCCGGCCGAAGAAGCCGGGTACCCGGACGGTGCCGAGCAGCCCGGCCGCCAGGTCGTCGATGTGCTGCCGGGTGAAGGCCACCGCCTCCACGGCGGGGAACACCGGATCATGTGTCGCGCCGGACATCTCGCCTCCGATACTGAAGTCGAAGTCGCAGCAAGAGGTGTCATAGTACAGCGACACGTTCCGTCGAAGTAAGGGCCGGACAGGCCGGTTCGCGGCGCCCGCCGACGAGGCGGGAGAGGGCCGGGTCCAGCTCACAAGCCGGACGGCGGCGGAGATGCCGACCGCCTGAGGCGCAGGCGGCCCGCGGAGTCGGCCGGAAACGTTCGGTTTCCCACCCGGACAGGATGGCCGGAAAACATCTCCGGCAGCGCCGGATGCGCCCGCCTCTCAGAGGAACCGGGCCCTGAGGGATCGGGCGGGACTTGCTGCGGGTCTCGGTGGACGTCGAAGGTCCGGTGCTGATCCTGGAGGTCTTCCGGGACGCCGTCGACGGCGCCGGGGGGCGGCGGTGGCATGGGCCCGGCGCCCGGTGCACCCGGTCCGCGCCGGCTTGCCGTGCGTCGGTCCGCCGAGTCATGCGGCCGGGTCCGGCCCGGTCAGCACCGCCTGCGCCGCCCGTGAGTAGTCGTCCGCGGCACCCGGCGCGTGGGCGAGCGCGGTCAGTTCCACGAAACCGCACGCGTTGAGGGCGCCGAGGACGTGCAGGGCGACGCCCTCGCCGGTGTCGTGGCGGTACAACAGCCCTTCCGAGCGCAGCCGTTCGACCGCCGCGCGCGGATTGAGCTTGCCGAGGGTCTCCGGCTCCAGCAGCCGTCCGTGCGTGTAGTACACCGGACGGCCGTCGGTACCGCGCAGCATGCCGTCCGCCCCGACCCGCGCTCCCACCAGCGCCTCGGCGCAGCGGATCACATGACTGGGGCCGACCTTGCGGAGGTTGATCTCGACCGCGAGCAGCCCGCGTTCCCCGGTGACCACGAAGTCGACGCCGAAGGTGCCGCGGTGGCCGAGCCCGGAGAGCACCTCGCCGCTCCGGCGCACCGCGTCCACGATGGCCGGCCGCCACCGTTCGTCGCACGGGAAGCGGCAGCCCCAGTACTGGCCGCCGGTCAGCACCTGGTCGTGACAGGCGATCACCCGTACGGTTCCGTCCCGTTCGACACGGCCGAGGCCGCTCGGGGAGTCGGTGACCTCGTCGATGAACTCCTCCACGATGGCGCCGTGTCGGGCCAGTTCGCGGCGGAACTCGCCGGCGGGGAGCCGGATCACCTCGGCCGACGCGAGCAGGTCGCCGGTGTGCCGGAGTCTCTCGCAGTCGATCAGGACGTTGCCGATCGAGGCGGCCCAGGTGATGGGGGCGAGCTTGACCATGGCGCGGCGTGCGGGAGCCGTACCGTGGGAGAGCCGGTGGATCGCCTCGACCACCTCCTCCTCGCTGTGCAGCACCTCGGAGGTGCCCTTGGGCACCGCGACCCCGGCGCGCAGGCAGATCTCCTTGCCTCCGCCCTTGCCGCCCCACCGGGCCACGAAGGGATGGCCGCCCTCCTCGGGCGCCGCGCCGGTCCGCCGGCCCAGCTCGTCCGTCGCGGGAGACGCGGAGAAGTTCACGATGACGCCCGCGGGCCGCTCGGAGACCGTCCGGCGCAACGTCTCGACCAGCGCTTCGTCCTCCACGGCCAGCGAGTCCAGCGGGCGGGCCGCGCGCGAGGCCGGGGTCAGCAGGGTGAGCCTCCGCCGTACGTCGTCCAAGGTCCGCTCGTCGAAGCGCAGGACCTCCCGCAGGTGGTAGTCGAGGGTGTAGGGGTCGACGGCCTCCGCGGTGATCACCACCATCCGGGTGCCCGGGTCGCGCAGATCCCCGAGGAAACACAGGCTGCGTTCGGCCGAGTACCGCAGATAGGGAACCTCCTCCAGCATGCGGTCCGCGTAGTTGAACGCGTAGATCAGGATCTTCGTCGAACCGGGATCAGTCATATGGAAGCGCTCTGCCTCGTTCATGTGGGTGCTGGGCGGCAACGACGGCCCCGTACGCATCGGATGCCGGACTCAAGGCTATGAGACCCGATTTACGAAGAGCGCCAGTAAATGACGCCCATTCGGTTGGTTTTCTCCATGTAGCGGGACGAGTCCGGTGGCGGCGACCCCGAGCGGCCGGACACCGAGGAGAGGTGGAGGAAGGCCGACCAACCCGACCCGCGCGGCCGGGCGGCTGACAGGCAGCCGGAGGAGCGGCTCGGGGCGCCGCTGTCCACCCGGTGCCGGACGGCGAGCGCGGTCGGCCCGTCGTACCCCCGCCATCCGGCCTTTGCAGGCCGCGACGACGGCAGACGGTTCCCGAGGTCTGGCGCCCGCCACCACGCGCCCGCCACACGCACGGGCCGTGGCCGCGCCCGCTGACCGAATCGGCCCCCGAAGCCCACCGTGTCGCCCGTGACCACGGCATCAGCACAGCGCGAAGCCCGGCCCGGCGGCGCCCTTCGCGGCGGCCTTGCCGTGCATGGTGGCGGCCCTGGCCCGCTCTCCGGTTCGGTGCCATCCGCAGACGACCGTGCCGGAAACCGAAGGGCCGCTCAGCAGCCGGTCGCGGTCGCCGGCCTCACCGGTCCACGGCCGAAGGTCCCGGCCGTGGCCGGACACGAGACGGCCTCACCGGTCCGGCCCATTCCGGGTCACCTCGCCCGTGCGGTGCCTTCCGGTTCAGGCATCCGGGCCGCCGGTGTAGTCGGCCAGAGGGACGCAGTCGCCGTTGGCGATGGGAATCCCGTCAAGGAACTCGGCGGGCAGGTCGAAGGCGTCGACGAGCGTCCTCATGTGAGGGGCGAGCGAGGCCACC
This sequence comes from Streptomyces sp. SCL15-4, assembly GCF_033366695.1. Classification (NCBI taxonomy): domain Bacteria; kingdom Bacillati; phylum Actinomycetota; class Actinomycetes; order Kitasatosporales; family Streptomycetaceae; genus Streptomyces; species Streptomyces sp. SCL15-4. The sequence continues at coordinate 365,735 of NZ_JAOBTQ010000001.1, read as the reverse complement.
ACCGCCTCCAGCACCTCCGGAAGCCGGCGGACCTGCGCGCTGGACATGTGGCCGGCGGCCAGCAGGTCGCCGGTGTACGGGCCGATCTCCCGCAGCAGGAACAGCAGGCATATTCGTTCCAGCAGTTTCCGGGCCACCGGTGCGCCCGTGTCCGCCGCCGCGCTGAGAAAGGCGTCGGCGGCCCGCACGCGGGCGTGGATCGAGACCAGTTCCAACGCCGCGGTGGAAGCGGCGTTCCAGCGGCCGACGGGGTCTTTGGCGGGCCCTTGGCGCAGTCCGGCGCGGGCGCGCTTCTGCCAGATGGTCTCCGCACAGGCCAGCAGGTCCCGCACACAGCGCGGATCGGTCAGCGAACCCTGCGCGGGCGAGCCGGGGTTCGCCGGGGTGCTGTCGTACCCGAAGACCATCTCGGCGGCGGCCTTCAGCCAGATGACGAGGTTGTCACCCTCCGCGGTGATGGTGCCCTCGACGTACGGGGAGAAGTCGGACAGCGCGTTCACCGAGAACAGCCCCTGCGCACCGCAGCGTTCCCGGCACTCGGCGGTGATGTCACGGGCCTGCCAGGTGATCCAGCCCTTGGCGACGGCGACCAGCCGCTCCACTTCGTCCCGGTCCTCGTCGGTCCGGTGCACGAAGCGGGAGACGACCGAACGGTGCAGGAAGGTCATGGCGTACGCCGTGGCGACCGATCGCAGGAGCCTGCCGTGGTGGCTGCGGTGGGCGTTGACGGGGATGCGTTGCCCGGCGCGCGGTCCGCTCACCAGACGGTGCTCGCCGTAGCGGACGGCGATGGCCAGCGCGGCCCGGGAGGCGCCGACGGCGGCGCCGCTCATGCACAGCTTGCCCATGGTCACCCGGCCGATGGCCCGCAGGAACCGCTTACGGCGGTTGCCCAGGGTGCTGTGCAGTGTCCCGTCCGCGGATATCCTGCCGTGCTCCGCCTCCAGCAGCGCCTCTCTGGGCAGTCGCACGTCATCGAAGGAGGTCAGGCAGTGGTCCACCGGTGCGCCTCTGCGCATCGGCAGCCGGCGCACCCGTATCCCCGGCAGCAGCCCGTGCTCGTCGCTCAGCGGTGTCAGGAACAGGAACACGCCCTGGTCCTGTCCGTCTATCAGGAGCCGCGCGCTGACCACGGCGGTCTTCGGGCCGCCGGTGGTGCTGGTGTTGGGCATGAACTTCTGCGCGCCCGGGTGCGGGGTGCGCAGGACGAATCCGGCGGTGTGCGGGTCGAAGGTGGCGGTGGTCTCCAGCGCCGAGGCGTCGTTGCCGTGCTCGAGTTCGGTGCACAGGAAGGTGCCCGTGCGTCGCAGCGACGTGAAGTCGGACAGGTCCCGGCCGGCCGCGCCGTCGTGGTCGAAGAGGCTGCCGAGGAACAGGTTGTAGTGAATGCTCGCCACGGTGCACAGGCTGCCGCCGCCGTCGACGATCGCCGTCCATTCGTGCAGGCTCGCCAGCAGGGCCGGGTCCTGGGCCAGGAGGGAAGCGTCGCCGTCGACGGCGGCGTTGACGAGGTGCAGCCGCTCGTAGGAGAGGGCGACGAGTTCGGCCTCCGTGAGGTCGGGGCGGTGACGGAACTCCTTGGCGGCGACGAGCTGTTGCCAGGTACCGTGCAGCCGTGTCCGGTCGTTGCGGTCGAAGAGCGCGTGTGCCAGCTCGTCCGGGACCGTGCCGTCTGGGTCGGTCAGGTCCTCGAAGGCTGCCGGAGCGTCGTCGTACGGCTGCCTGTGGCGGGCGTCGGCCGCGGAGGACGGCAGGGAGGTCTCCGAAGCTCGCAGCTGGGTCATGGCCCTCTCCAGGTCGCGATCCGAACGAGTTGGCGATGTGTATGGGCCCTGAAGATACTGACCTTCCGGTTTTCTTCACAACTCCCTCTTGCTCACCGGGCATGGCGCGCAAGGTTTTTTCATAAGCTTAAGCGGCCTTTATCCATGTCAGTGGGAACGGTAGTCCAGCTTGACGGCACCGTTTTTGCCTGTTTTCCGCGCGGAGTTCTCACCTGAGGTCGCTGACCCTCTCGGCCCCGTCCGTCGGTTGACATACCGAAAGGTTGGTTTTAGGTTCTGTCGCGGCAAGTGGGCAGGGCGGGCGGAGGTGTTTCGGTGGCACAGGAACGGGCGATCAGGACGCGGAAGTCCATTGTGGTCGCCGCGGCCGAGGTCTTCGCCGAGGTCGGCTACGAGGCCGCCACGGTCGCCCAGATACTGCTGCGAGCCAAGGTCACCAAGGGAGCGCTGTACTTCCACTTCGCTTCCAAGGAGGAACTGGCGCAGGCCGTGCTGGCCGACCAGATCACCGGCATGCCTCCCGTCCCCCCGCGCACGCTGATGCTCCAGCGCGGCCTGGACGAGGCGTTCCTCCTGGCCTATCTGCTGCAGCAGGGCGATCCACTGGTCCGGGCCGGGGTTCGCCTCGCCGTGGAGCCGGGATCCCCCGCGGACGGGCTGGACCGCAGCGTGCCGATGAGGGAGTGGGTCGACCACAATGTCGAAACGCTGGCGGCCGCCGAGCGCAACGGGGAACTGATGCCCCACGTCGATATCGATACGGCCGCCAGCATGTTCGTGGGCGCGTTCACCGGTGTGCAGATGCTGTCCAAAATGCTGACCAATCACGCCGACCTGGTCGAGCGGGTGGCCCAGTTACAGCAGCACTTGATGTCGAGCATGGCGGTCCCGACGGTGTTCGTCCAACTGGACATGGCCCCGGATCGAGGACGACGCGTCTACCAGGAGACGACCGGACTGAACAGGATCGCGGACGACGGCGAGGGAGCGGTGCGAGCCGTCGGCTGACCGCCGGCCACCGGGCCGGCGCGTCCGTGGCCGCGAGACGGAAGCCGCGAACCGCCCCCTGGGCACGCCGCGAGCACAGCTGATGCAGGACCGACCCATGGAGCGCACCCATGAACACGACCGCCTGTCCCCATGTCCTGGACGTGACGGGCCGCCACCTCGCCGACGAGGCGGCGATGCTGCGGGACAAGGGTCCCGCCACCGAGGTGGAACTGCCCGGCGGGATCGTCGCCTGGGCCGTCGTACGGCAGTCGCAGGTCGAGCGGCTGCTGACCGACCCGAGGGTCTCCAAGGACGCCTCCCTGCACTGGCCCGCCTTCATCGAAGGGAAGATCACCGAGGACTGGCCGCTGCACCCGTGGGTCGCCAACCGCAACATGCTCTTCTCCTACGGCGAGAGCCACACCAGACTGCGCCGGCTGGTCGCGGGCGCCTTCACCGCACGCCGGTCACGGGCCATGCGGCCCCGGGTGGCGGAGATCTGCGCACAACTGCTGGACACACTGGCCGACATACCGCCCGGCTCCCCGACCGACCTGCGGGCGGCGTTCGCCGAACCGCTCCCGTTGCAGGTCATCTCCGAGCTGTTCGGCGTGCCGCAGGGCGCGGAGCGCGATGCGCTCTGCGCCGCGCTCCACAAGGTGTTCAGCACCACTCTGCCCGCGCAGGAGATCGCGGAGGCGCGCCAGCAGGCGCTGGCCGGGCTGGCCGCGCACGTGGAGACCAAGCGCCGCGATCCCGGCGACGACCTGACCTCCCTGCTCATCCAGGCCCGTGACCAGGACGACCGGCTCAGCGAGGAGGAACTCCTCGGCACCCTGTTCCTCATGATCGCCGGCGGCCAGGACACGACGGCCACCCTCATCACCAACGCCGTGGGCGCGCTGCTGAGCCATCCCGGCCAGCTGGAACACGTCCGCGCGGGACGCGCCGACTGGGAGGACGTGGCCGCCGAGACCATGCGCGTACACACGCCGGGCGCCTACTCCCCGATGCGGTTCGCCGTGGAGGACATCGACCTCGACGGAGTCCTCATCAAGAAGGGAGACCCCATACTCGTCTCCTTCGCCGCCGGCGGTCTCGATCCCGAGCGCTACGGCGAGCACGCGGACCGCTTCGACGTGCTGCGCGAGGACCGCGACACCCTCGGCTTCGGGCACGGACCGCACCGGTGCATGGGCGCGGAACTCGCCTACGTCGAGGCCGGCACCGCTCTCTCGTCCCTCTTCGCGCGGTTCCCCGACATCCGCCTCGCCTGTGCTCCGGAGGAACTGGAACCCATGCCCACCTTCCTCATGAACGGCTACCAGACCCTGCCGGTGGTGCTGCGGCCGGCCGGCTGACGCACGCGGACTTCCGTAGGAGAGCGAGAGGGGCAAGCAGCCGCGGGCGGCGCAAACGCGTGAGGCGGTGGTCCGGGCGGCTGCCGGAGCATTCGCCGACCACGGCTACGCGGGGACCTCGCTGCCGGGCATCAGCAGCCGGACGCGCGTCAGCGCGGGCGCCCTGTACTTCCACTTCACCCGCAAGGACGAACTGGCCAAGGAGGTCGAGGAAGCCGCCGTCGCACGGGTCGCCGCACTGGCCGACCGCTGCCGCGCCACGGAGTCCTCTGCGCCTGCTCGCGACCACCATGTGCACATGGGGCCGCGAACTGATCACCGAGGCCCACCGGGAAGGCGAACCGGCACTGGACGTCCCCGCGCATCACGACCACACGGGTCCCACACGCTCGACGACTGCGAGGAGCCGGTTCGCGACGCGGACCGAGCGCTTCTCCGGCGGGCGGCTCGGCAGGTCAGCCTGTGACCGGCGTCATCCAGGCGTGCGGGTCCGGGATGTGTCCGTGCTGGATGTCGAGGAGGCGCCGGCGCAGGCCGAGCGTGATCGGGTGGCCCGTGCCGGCCGGGGCCCGCCACTGGTGTTCACCGCGTTTGAGAGCGCCGACCGGGGTGACGACGGCGGCCGTGCCGCAGGCGAAGACCTCGTGGATGGAGCCGTCTTCCCAGCCCGTCTGCCAGCGGTCGATGGACACCTGTTCCTCGCGGACCGGATAGCCCGCGTCGGTCGCCAGCGCGATCAGGGAGTCGCGTACCGCGCCGGGCAGGAGCGTGCCGGTGAGCCGGGGAGTGAGGACGGCGGGCTTGCCGCGGCCGTCGTCCACGACGAAGAAGAGGTTCATGGCTCCCATCTCCTCGACCCAGCGCCGTTCCACCGCGTCCAGCCACACCACCTGGTCGCAGCCGTGTTCGGCGGCCTGCTGCTGCGCGAGGAAGGCGGCGGCGTAGTTACCGGGGAACTTGATGTCGCCGGTGCCGCCGGGAGCGGCGCGCACGTAGTCGTCCGCCACCCACACCGTCACCGGTTTGACCTCCGTCGAGAAGAACGGGTCGACGGGCGAGGCGATCAGCACGAACAGGTACTCGCGGGCGGGCCTCACTCCGATGGTGGGTTCCACGGCCATGATGTACGGGCGCAGGTACAGGCTGCGGCCCACGCCCTCGGGCACCCAGGCCCGGTCCGCGGCGACGAGGGTCTGCAACGCCTCGATGAAGGACTCCTCGGGCAGTGGCGGGATGGCGAGGCGGGCGGCGGAGTGGTTCAGGCGCCGGGCGTTGAACCCGGGGCGGAACAGCGCCACCGTTCCGTCCGCCTGCGCGTACGCCTTCAGCCCCTCGAAGACGATCTGGCCGTAGTGCAGGCCGAGGGCCGACGGGTCGAGCTCCAGCGGCCGATACGGTTCGAGCCGCATCGGATGCCAGCCCCGCGCGGACGTCCAGCGCATGGTCACCATGTGGTCGGTGAAATGGACGCCGAAGCCGAGCTTCGGAGCGTCCTTGTGGTGTGCGGCCGGTTCCTGCTGGGCTGCGGTGGATATCGGTACGGCCATCGCGATGGTCCTCTCCTGTTGCCTGTCCGCTCCCCGAAGGGATGGCTGCTGTCCGGTCGTCAAAGCAGAGGGGCCGGCCGGCGCCGTTGATACGCCCGGCAGAAAGCCACGGCGAACGTATTTTTCCGGGGACCCGCGGACTCTGCTTCTGCGGCCGGTGCTCGCAAAAGCAGCTCCGGCCGCGGCCGTCCGGGCCACAGCCGGGACGCGCGCCGTGACGCCAGATTGCGACACGTGGAGGAGAGTGCGATGGTCAACGATTCGGTGTGGGAAGGCGATGCCGTCCGGGCTTCCGTCAAGGCGGGCAAGCTGGTGGTGTTCGAGGAGTCGGCGCGCGACGGCGCCCAGGGCAAGACCCTGATGGACGCGGAGACACGGATCGCCCTCGCCCGCGCCCACGGGCGGATGTTCGGCGCGGACGGGCACCGGCACGTGATGTTCGCGGCCGGATTCCCCTCCGCCTGCCGCGAGGAGTTCGAAATCACCCGCCGCGTCGCGCAGGAGGTCGAGGAGATCAGCGCGACCTGCGTCTGCCGCGGCACCCCACGCGACATCGACACGGCGATCGCCGCGATGCGCGGCGCACCGCACGGGCGGCTGATGTACTTCCTGCCGGGCTCCGAGGCGGTGTCCCAGGCGCTGTTGAAGAAGTCCGCCAAGGAGTCCGTCGACCAGGCGGTGGAGATGGCCCGGTACGCGGTGGAGCGGGCCGACGGACTGGCGATCGACATGGCGTTCTCCCACGCTCCGCAGGCCGACCGGGAGCTGCTGATCGACGCCGTGTCGCGGCTGACCGAGGCGGGCGTGGCCAGCGTGCAGCTCGCCGACACGGTCGGCGGGATCCTGCCGCACGAGGCGTACGAGTTGTACACGGACGTCACCCGGCGGGCCGATCCGCAGGCCGTCGTCATGGCGCACCTGCACAACGACCTCGGAATGGCGCTCGCCAACACGGTGCAGGCCGTCAGGGCCGGCATCCGCATCGTCGCCAGTTCGTGGCTGGGCCTCGGGGAGCGGTCCGGCATGGCGTGCACCGAGCAGCTGATGTTCCTGCTGAGCTACGCGCCCGAGCGGCTGCCGGGTCTGATCGGTACGAGCGAGTCGCTCTGGTGGACCGACCCGGACCTGCGACGCGTCCCCGAACTGACACGGCTGGTCTCGGAGGCCACCGGTACACCGCTGAAGGTCACCGACCCGCTGGTGGGATCGGGCGTCGGCACCATCTCCACGGGCACGCCCTTCGTGGACCGCTCCCTGTTCCAGCCCTACGACCCGACGGACCTGCTGGGCATCGAACCGACGGTGGTCCTCACCCAGTTGGCCAGCGACCGGGTCGTACGGGCCGCGGCCGAGAACCTGAACCTCGACCTGGACGCCGACCAGGTGCGGGCGGCCACGCAGTGGGTGAAGTCGGAGGCGTTCCGGCAGGGCGACGCGGTCGTCGCCGACGAGAAGTTCCGCCTCTTCGCAGAGGGCCTGCTGGCCCGCAACTCCTGAAAGCGGCACCACACCAGAGGACCGGCCGGCCGCCGCGCACGCGGCGGCCGGCCGGCCCGTCGGAGCACCGCACGGCGGAGCGGACCGTCAGGCAGGCTCCGGCCCGGCCGCCTCCGTCTCGGCGCGCCGCTTCCGCAGCAGCGCCGGGTACGCCTCGGTGTCCAGATCGAGGTCGGGGAGGTGCGGGATCAGGGTCTCGGGACCGACGAAGCCGTGGCGGACCAGGTGGGGCCGGGTGAACGTGAGGTCGATGATGGTGTTGCCGGGATGCTTCTGCGGGCGGCGGTTGGCGCGCCGTGTCTCTCCCTCGTCCAGGATGAGGTCCACCCGGTCACCGAGATCGCGGACGGTGACATCGAAGGTGACGTCGATGTCACCCTGCCCGGACAGATTGGCGGAGGACGCGCCGAGCGGTTGCCCGATGAGCCGCAGCACCTCCTGGAGCGGCGAGCCCGGGCCCTGGCAGCAGACGGCGAGCGTGGGCAGGCCCAGGGTCATGCGCGGCGGAAAGGGATGCTTCTTCCAGCAGATCACCGCGGTGGGACTCGGCCAGATCCGCTCCAGTACCGCCGGGCCGAACCCGTCGGGAATACGGACGTACTCCTCCGCCTGCCGGGGTTCGGGGACGAAAAGGCTCAGCGGCCCGAATTTCGTGCGCTGCTTCGCCTCGAACACACGGTCAACCGCCGCGGCGTTGAACGGATCGCAGAAGAGTCCGTAATTGGTTAACGTCGGAAGCGCCACGAGGCCGCCTCCGCGTAATACGTCGGCGGCCTCCTGAAGTGCCGCGGGACTTGTTGCCACAATGCGCGCCGTGGTCAAGGCAATCACCTCTGCTGTGAGTGCGGCCCAGGGCCGCCGATTCTATCCACGCACCGGTCCGCCGCGCCGTACGGCGCGGCGGCATTCCGCTTTCAGGCCGGCATCCGCGGCATCCACTCGGGACGCCGGCGCTCGTATCGGTCGATCAGTTCTTCGTCGCGCATGGTGACCGCGACGGCGTCCCGGTCCGCGCGCAGCGTACGGCAGGCGCCGGCGTCCAGCCGCAGCGGCACGTCGATCGCGGTACCGGCGACCCGGACCCGGCGTGCCACCAGGTCGACCTCCACGACCCGGTCGGCGTCGTCGGCGACGGCGTCGCGCACCGCCCGCACGTCGGCGGCGGGCAACTCGACGGGGACCAAGCCGGCGTTGACGGCGTTCTCCCGGAAGATGTCGGCCAGTTGCTCGCAGAGCACCGCGCGGAAGCCGAAGTCGAGCAGTGCCCACACGGCGTGCTCGCGGGAGGAGCCGCAGCCGAAGTTCCGTCCGGTGACCAGTACCCGGGCACCGGCGGCACGCGGCTGGTTGAGGACGAAGTCCGCGTCGTCGCGCCAGTCGGCGAACAGGTCGTCGGCGTACCCCGCACGGTCGACCCGCTTCAGGCGGGAGGCGGGGATGATCTGGTCGGTGTCCACGTCCGACCGGTCCAGCACGAGCGCCGGGCCGCGCACCACGTCCAACTGCTCCACTTCGAGGTCCCTTCACGAGAGTCGTACAGGTCGGTCGCACGCGTCACATGCGCCGTACAGGTCGCAGGCGTCACGCGAGGTCGGCCGGGGCCGCGAGGCGGCCCGCGATCGCCGAGGCCGCGGCCACCTCCGGGGACACCAGGTGAGTACGGCCCCCGGAGCCCTGGCGGCCCTCGAAGTTGCGGTTGGAGGTGGAGGCCGCGCGCTGCCCCGGCCCGAGGACGTCACCGTTCATCGCACAGCACATGGAGCAGCCGGGGGAGCGCCACTCGAAGCCGGCCGCTGTGAACACCCGGTCCAGTCCCTCGCGTTCGGCCTCCTCCTTCACCGCGGTGGAGCCGGGCACCACCAGTGCCCGTACCGACGGCCGTACGCGGCGCCCCTGTACGACGGCCGCCGCGGCACGCAGGTCCTCCAACCGGCCGTTGGTGCAGGAGCCGATGAAGACCACGTCGACCGGGATCCGGCGCATCGGCGTGCCGGGCCGCAGTTCCATGTAGCGCAGGGCCTGGTCGGCCCGCCGCCGTTCCCCGGGGTCCGCCATCGCGGCGGGGTCCGGCACGTGCCCGCTGAGCGGGGCGCTCTGCGCGGGATCCGTGCCCCAGGTGGCGTACGGGGCGAGAGCGGAGGCGTCGATGCGCACGGTCCGCCCGAAGCGCGCTCCCTCGTCGGTGCGCAGGGTGCGCCAGTAGGCCTCCGCCTCCTGCCACTGCCGCCCACGCGGCGCATGGGGCCGGCCCTTCAGGTAGGCGAGGGTGGTGTCGTCGGGGGCGATCATGCCGGCTCGGGCGCCGGCCTCGATGGACATGTTGCAGACCGTCATCCGCTGCTCCATGGAGAGCTTGCGGACCGTGGAGCCGCGGTACTCCACGAGGGTTCCCGAACCGCCGGTCGTCCCGATCTGCCGGATCACGCCGAGGATCAGGTCCTTCGCCGAGACACCGGGAGCCAGATCGCCGTCGATCTGCACGCTCATGGTTCCCGGCCGGACCATCCGCAGGGTCTGGGTGGCGAGGACGTGCTCCACCTGACTGGTGCCGATACCGAAGGCCAGCGCGCCGAACGCACCGTGGGTGGACGTGTGGCTGTCGCCGCACACCACGGTGGTGCCGGGCAGGGTGAGCCCGAGTTGCGGACCGATGACGTGGACGATGCCCTGACGCCGGTCGCCCTGCGCGAACAGCGGAAGGGCGAACCGCCGGGCGTTGTCGCCCAGGGCCGCGATCTGGCGTGCGGCGTCCGGGTCGGCGGCGGCCGGGCCGGCGTCCCGGGTGGGCACGACGTGGTCGGTGGTCGCGACGGTCTGCCGGGGCCGGCGCACGGCCCGTCCCGCGGACCGCAGGGCGGCGAACGCCTGCGGCGAGGTGACCTCGTGCACCAGATGCAGGTCCACGTAGAGCAGATCGGGCGCGCCTAAGCCGCCGCCGGGACGCACCACGTGCGCGTCCCACACCTTCTCGCTGAGTGTGCGCGGGCGGGGACTGCTGGCCGGACTCACATGTTCCTCCTGCGGGGACGTCGACAGCCACCCGGACGGGCCGGGCGGAGACAGATGGGACGGAGAGAGGTGGGACGGACGGGACGGTGGGCACGTGGGCCGGGCGGTGGCCGCCTCCGGAAGTACGGGTGCGGCTCCTGGCGGTGGCGTTCGCGGCGGCCCGCACCGGCGGACACGGGCATCCGCGGGGCCGGTGCGCCAGGCGGTGTTCAGGATGCGACCATCGCCTTGCACTCGTGGATGCCCGGGGCGGAGCGGAGTTGGGCCAGGCACCGGTTCCGGGTCGGCCCGATGCTGCCGATGGGAATCTTCAGGCGCCGGGACACCTGCTCGTAGCTGGCCGGCGGGTCGGCCATCAGCATGCGGATGATGGCGTAACCGCGTTGGTTGAGGACGGTCTTGGCCGTCTGCCACAGCAGCACACTGCACTCGTCCTGGATCAGCGGCACGCCGATGTCCCGGGCGTCGACGAGAACGGAGGCGAGCTCCTGGTGAGTGGCGCTGATCTCCTGGCGCCCGCAGCTCAGCAGCCGACGGCACTCGTTGCGCGTGACGACGGCCACCCAGGCACCCAGGCTGTCCGGGTTGCGGACGACGGCGAGGTGCTCGAACAGTTTCATCCACACGGTCTGGCTGACGTCCGCGGCATCGGCGTGGCTGAGGCCGTGCTCGCGCGTGATCCAGCCGACCAGCCCGGAGAACCTGCCGAGCAGTTCGCCCCAGGCAGCCGGATCTCCGTCCAACGCACGTTGCACGACACCATTCACGTCAGATTTATCCATGCGAAAATCTCCCCCGAGATTTGGCAGTCCCTTTTCGGCGCGGCGCGGCGCTGCATCGGCGAACGGGATACCCCGACCCGCTCGTGAAGGGAACAGAAGACGACCGGCGCAGTCCTGCCTCCTGGCGCGGGGCATCCGGCGTGTTCCGCAGCGACGATCACGCCCGTCGGCAGGAGCACCGTTTCGAATGTCTAGGCCTTACCGCCCGTGGCCTGCGGCGATGCGGTGGATTGCGGAGCCGGCGGATACGGTCCGATGCTCACCCGTGGCCGACACGCCGTACCGTCCGCCGCACGTCAAGACCCTTCCCACAGGAAAACGGTGAGTGGCGCTGCCCCCGGCGAGCGACTTTTCCTTTCGGCCGGGCGCAACAGCAGATAAACCGCAGTTGATCCATGGAAATTCAATCCCCCGTCTTTCGCACTAATGGAACACGACCGTGTACGGGGCAGGCAAGGCGACCCGGCGGGCCTAATCCAAGCCGACGCAAAGTAACGCACGCCGGTGTGACGCGAGTCCAATTAGCCTGTATTACCCCTCTATGAGAGGTTAATTAGATAATGTGGTGCGATGTGGCGTTCGCCTGCCTGCGCTCACGCCCAAACGCACCTTTGGTGCGCTTATAGCGCTATCCGTATGATCACCTTCCGTGTCGCGCCTCGCGTCCCCCTGCGGAAATACGCCGAATTCCGAGCGGGCCGGGCAACGGGGAGGGCGGGTGCGCGCTGTTCCCTCATTCGGGTGACCGGTCCGGGTGCGACCTGACTTCGGTGACCAGGGCGGTGGATCGTTTTGTCGTCGGCGTGCCGGGTGGTCCGGCGACGTGACCGAAGGCCGGACGATGCGGGGACGGGATGTCCGAGGACGGGATGCGGGGGCCGGCGACGGCCGGCCGGGTGGTGCTGCGGGAAGACTCGGCCCGGGACGGAGCCCAGGCCAAGACATTGACGAGCGCCGGCTTCCGGATGCGACTGGCGCACGCTCACGAGACGGAGCGGATGTCCGGTGCGGACGGTCCGCGGCGCGTGGTCCTCATCCGCGGGTTTCCCGGCAGTGCGTGCCCAGGAGGCCGAGGCCGCGGGTCGCGCGGGAGGCCGAGGGAGCGGTGGGCGTGGCAGCGGTGTGCCGGGGTGGCCGGCGGGACGTGGAACAGGCCGTCGCCTCCGTGCGGGACAGCCGGCCCGCCCGGGTCATGGTGGTCGTCCATGCCTCGGAGGCGACGGCGAAGGCGGCCCACCGCACCGCCGCCGAAGCGCTCGCCGCCGGCATCGACCCGGTGAGACACGCCCGCGGCCCGGGCGACACCATCGCCGTCGACGTGTGCGCGTGCCGCACCGGCCGCGCCGTGAGCGATGACGCCGCTTTCGCCGACTACCTTGACCGCCTCACCCACCTCACCGGCAGGAACCCGTCATGAATCCGAGTACCGATCCGCCGACGCGCGCACCGGCATCCCTCGCACAGGCGCGCCGCGCCCTGAGGGAGGGCGCGGCCGTGGTCCTGCCCAACCCCGAGCCGCTGACCCATGTGGTGACCGCCACCCGGGCCCGGACCGTCAACGAGGCCAAAGGACGCCCCGGCGGCCAGCCGGTCGCCCTGTGGGCGCACCACCCCCGAACCCTCCAGCGCCTGCGCGGCCTCTGGGACCTGCCGGCCGCCCATATCCTCCTGGCGGAGCGGCTCCTGGCGGAGGAGCACCTCACGGTACTCGTGCCTGTGCGCGCCGACGCCGCACGGCCGGCCTGGCTGAAGCCCGCCCACAAGGACGGCTGGGTGCTGCTCTTCGGCGCCCGATGGCAGCCGCTGCGTCCACTCCTGCACGACCATCCGGTGCTGTATGTCAGCAGTGCCAACCGCACCGGGCACCCACCCGCGTCCACCAGCCGGGAAGCGCTGGCGATGTTCCCCGCCACCGTCCCCGTCCTCGCCGAACCCGCAGCCGCCGCCTCCGCGGTCGCCGGCCCCACCGGTCCGCCGCGGCGCGGCCCCGCGCCGCGCCGGGCGACGACGACCGTACGCCTGCACCCCGCCGGCCGACTCGAACTGCACCGCCACGGGGCGCAGGACCAGTACCACACCACAGTCGACGCGTACCTGCGCTACCTGCGGGCCCGCTACGCCTGACCCGTCCCAGCGCCGGCGGACTGCTTCCGCCTCTTTCGCCCGAAGCCACGGCGAAGTGGCAAGCGGCTCTCCGCAAACAGGACTCCGCGACTCCCGCCACCCGCGCAGTACCGCGTCCTGCGTTGCCGGTGCCCTCGGTGCCGGTGATCTCGCCGGAGGCCAGGCCGCCGGCGTAGCGGGGCGATGAGCCTGCCCGGCATCTTCGCGATCGACGACAGATGGTCCGGAACGACGGCGCGGACGCAGCCACCATCGCGCGCCCACGCCCGCCGGGCCGCCGCCAGTCTCTCCGCCGCCCGCGAACGACTTCGCCCGCAGTCGCTGTGGAGCCCGTGAACCGGCTGGAGCTTGTTCACCTTCTTCAGTGAGCTGCCCACGGCCGGGGGAGTCGTCCTCCGTGTGCGGGTATTCGCAGGGCGGACACCCGGCGTCGGACACGGGGCGACAGGGGCGGTAACCACTCGCTGACCTGCGGAAAAGGCGTCCCGAGGAGGTTGTTTGGGGTGGTCGTCGCGCGGGTCCGCGTCGTCTGCCGGATCAGACCGCATCCGACTTGTGGGCGGATGATCGTATGACGGGGCCCTGGGCGGGGTAGAACGGACGCCGGGCGTCTTCCCACAGTGGAGGATCCCGCTATTCATCCCGGCCGGCACCCCCGGCAAGATCGAAGGACGCAGTATGGCCAGCGGCACCGTGAAGTGGTTCAACTCCGAGAAGGGCTTCGGTTTCATCGCCCAGGACGGCGGCGGACCGGACGTCTTCGCCCACTACTCGAACATCTCCGGCAACGGGTACCGCGAGCTGGTCGAGGGCGAGAAGGTCACGTTCGACGTGACCCAGGGCCAGAAGGGCCCCCAGGCGGAGAACATCGTCCGCGGCTGACATTTCCCGCCGGCCTGCGGAAGCCCTGTGCGGAGCGGCACCACCGACGTGGGGTGGAGCAGCTCGGCGGCTTGCTGGGCGCACGACCGACAGGCCGCAGGTTCACGTCCTGTCCCGGCTACGAAGGAGAGGGCCCGGCATCGATCAACCGGGCCCCCTCCGGCCTTCCTCCGCCTCGGGACCGGGCCCTCGGCGGTGCGGCTCACTTCAGGTCTCGGTGACCGCACCCGCGCGGTGCGGCGCGAGGACCCGGCCGAAGAGTTCCTCGTTCACTCCGTCGCCGCAGAAGTCGCCGGCGGCGAACACGGTGCCGCCCGGATCGACGGCCTCCGGAACAGTGGCGGCGGCCTCGTGCCGTAGGTGCCGGTCATGCGCGCGCCGGGACCGCGCCGCATCGTTCCCGGGTCACTTGGCCAGGGCCGTGCGGAGGAACGCGAGGATCTCCGCCTGGGCGGCCTCGGCCTGTGGTTCCACGCCGGGCATGGTGAGGAACGCGTGCCTGGCTCCCGGGTACTCGGAAAGCCGCACGGGCGTCCCCGCCTCGCGCAGCCGCTCGGCATAGCGGCGGCCGTGGTCGGCCAGCGCGTCCTGGGTGGGCACCACCACGAGCGCCGGGGCGAGCCCGCTCAGGTCGTCCGCGTACAGCGGTGAGAGTGCGCCGGCGTCGGCTCCCGGCGGGACGGCGAGCCGCTGGACGAACCGCAGTTGTGGCAGGGCCCGGCTCGGGCTGTACGCGTACTCGGTGATCGAGGGATGGTCGAACATCGTCTCGGTCACGTCGACCGCGGGGTTGACCAGCACCTGCGCCTTGAGGTCCAGGTCGGCCTCCCTGGCCCGGATGGCCGTCAGCGCGCTGATCAACGCGCCACAGCTCTCGCCGAAGACGGCCGCGCGCGCCGGGTCGGCGCCCCACCGCGCGGCGTTACGGACCACGTGCCGGAGCACGTCCCAGCCGTCGTCGGCGGCGTTCGCGAGAGGGCTGTCGGGGGCGAGGAGGCGGTGCTCGACCGAGACGACGAGGGCGGGCAGTTTCGCGGCCAGGTGGCTGTTGGTCCAGTCGCACTGCACCGCCGTGCCCACGAAGCCGCCGCCATGGACATGGACCACGAGCGGCAGGCCGGCCGGAGGCGCGGCTTCGGCTTCTCCCGTCGGGGCCGGCCGGTAGACCCGGACCGTTAGGTCGCGGCCGGGCAGCGCGATCTCCTGCCAGACGATCGCGGCGCCGGTGTCCGGCTCACCGAGGATCGCCCGCGCCGCGCCGGAGGCCCGGAAGCGGTTCTCCGCGTCGCGGTAGGCGATGAGTTCCTCGGCCGTGATCGCCGAGAAGTCGGGCTCCGGAGGCCGTGTCGCGGTAGTGGTCTCGCTCATGTGTCCTTCTCCCCTCCCGGCCGGATGCCGGGGCCGTTGTGGTCGGACCGTGCGTTGTCCCCATTATGCACGCGGTGCGTGCATAACCAAGTGCACAGGTAGGATGAGTTCGGATGAGAGGGGCGAGATGACTGGCCGAAGGCGATGGTCGACCGAGGAGATCCTGGACACGGCGGCGGAACTGCTGCGCACGAGCGACGCCGAGTCGTTCAGCGTGCGCAAGCTCGCCGCAGCGCTCGGGACCGACTCCTCCAGCCTCTACCGGCACTTCCGCAACAAGACCGAACTGCTGCGCGCGGTCGCCGACCGGGTCCTGCTGGCCGCCATGGAGGGCTACCGGCCGGCGGGCGACTGGAAGCAGCGTGTCACCGCCCTGGCCATGCGCCTGCGCGAGGCCTTCGGCGAGCAGCTCCAACTCGCCGCGGTATGGGGACGCTACGGGTCCGGCGGCACCGGATCCCGGTTGGTCATGGAGGAATTGCTGCAGGCCCTGCGCGCGTCCGGCCTGCCCGACGAGGAGGTCCCGGTCCGGTATCACCGCATCGTGATCCTCCTCGCGTCGCTGATCACGTCCGAGGCCGGTGCCGGCGCCATCGCTCCGGAGGAGTACGAACAGGGCATGGAGCAGTTCCGCGTCGCGGTGCTCGGCGCCGACCCCGAACGCTTCCCCGCCCTGGCCCACTTCGCCCGCGACGTCCGCCCGCTCGGAGCGGACCGCCGCGCCGCGTTCGAAGAGATCCTCGCCGCCCAACTCGCCCACATCGAGGCCCGGATCCCCTGACGCGCCGGATCGCGCGTGCCGCGTGGTCGCGGCGCTGCCGCGGGGCCGGTGCCGGAGGCCTGGTGCGCGAGCAGCGGCCGGGCAGGCCGATGTGGTCGTACCGGAGCGAGGAGGGCCGGTGGTACGTACGGCCGTGCGGACCGGGCCCGCCCAGCCGCCCGCCGACTGGGCGGCGGGTACTCCGGGCGCGGAGCGCCAGGCCGGGCACCCCGGCCGCCGACACGGCTTCCGTCGATATTCCCTGACAGTTTCTCCGGATGTGTAGCGGATCTGGGCAACTTCTCGGATTACCTGTGCGTCGTGTCTGTAGTCGGGCCGTTGGGGCAGACGGTCCGGGTTGAGATGCTCAGGCAAGGCGGCCACATGGTGCAGGCGGAAGAGGGCGAGGGCCGGGACTCTCTGGCGTCGGCAGAGGTGTCCGCGGCGTTCGGAAGCAGCGAGGAGATCGCCGGGGCGCGCGAGTTGGCCCGGTCCTTCCTCGAGGACGTACAGGCGGTGCACGGGCTTCCGGTGTCGGACCGTGTGATGGGCATGGTCCAGCTGGTGGTCAGCGAGTTGGTGACCAACGCCCTCAGACACGCTCCGGGCCCCTGTCTGCTGACGCTGGGGATCGGCGACGGCGCCGTGGACGTGACGGTGTGGGACAGCGATCCGGTGATGCCGGTCGCCCGAGCCGCCGATCCGGGACGGGTGGGGCAGCACGGACTGGAGATCGTCATGGCCGTCTGCCGGAGCTTCGAGGTGCATCGCGAGCCGGTGGGCAAACGGATCAAGGCGGTCGTCATGCTGGCCGACGACCCAGACGGGGAGGCGGCCGGCCACCAGGTCGGCTGAGACGCCGCGTGAGGGGCTAGGCCCCGGGGCGACTTGCGCCTCGGTACCGTTCGGTCGGCTTCGCCGCGCCGCCGTCCGCGCCGCGTGTTCGCGTCGCCCTGTCGGCCGTAACCTCCTCTCCCTCGGCCTCGTTCCAGTAGGTGGGCATCTCTGTCGCCGGGGAGTACGAGGAGGGGCGGGCATGGGCCGTCGGCCGCGCGCAGTCCGTACGTTCATCGCCGTCGCCATGGCGGGAGTTGTCGCCCTGGCCGGCGGCACGGCCTCCGCCGCCGCGCCGGCCGCGGTTCCGGCCGGACACCTGGTGTGCCAAGGCGCGGTCATCCGCTGCGTGCAGGACGCGCGCCGCACCCTGGAGGGGATCCGGGACCGGCTGGGCTGCGACCACCGCGCGCCCTTCCCCGCCATCTACGTCCACCTCGAGCGCTCGCTGGAGGCGGCGGTCGCCGACGGCGGCGCCTTCGACGAACCGTCATGGCTCGCCGGCAGCCTCAACACCGGCTTCGTCAACCTGTACCTCGACGCTTACGAGGCCGACCGCGCGGGGCGCCCCGTCCCGGCCGCCTGGCACGCGGCGTTCACGGCGGCGCGCACGGCCGATGTCAACGCCGGGCAGGACGTGCTCCTGGGAGCCAACGCGCACATCCAGCGGGACATGCCGTACGTCCTGGCCGCCCTCGGCCTCACCCGTCCCGGAGGAGGCACGCGCAAGCCCGATTACGACCGTTTCCAGACCGTCCTGGACCGGGCCTACGGCTCAGCCGTCCAGGACGTCGCCGGTCGCTACGACCCGCTGGTCGCCCTCGCCGACGACCGCTGGAACCCCATCGCCGGTCTTACCGCCCAGCAGCTGTTCCGCACCTGGCGCGCCCAGGCGTGGGAGCATGCGCGGCAGCTCGCCGAGGCTCCCGACCAGGCCGCCCGCGACCGCGTCATCCGCGGGATCGAGACGAACGCCGCGCAATGGGCACAACTGCTGGGCACGGTCCGCGTCCCCGGTTACCGGAGGATCCGCGACGACTACTGCCGGACGCGTACCGGCGGCGAGCTCGCGCCGACCGTACCCATGGAGAACCCTCGGTCTTTGACCGTACCCGTATCGAGGAAGTCGAGGACCAGCGGGGACGCCGTGGTGCGGAACTCCTCGAAGTAGGCGTGCCGGGCACCGGGAATCACGTGCGACCGCGCACCGGGGATGCGTGCCGCGAGCAAGGAGGCGTTCGCGGTCGGGTTGAGGCGATCGTCACTGCCGTGCAGGACCAGGGTGGGGGCCTGCACACGGGGAAGCGCGTCCCAGGCATCGTGCCGGTCGCTGGCGAAGAGATGGCCGCGCCGGGCGTGCGGAGTCATGGCGGGGTCGCCGAGCGTGTGGAAGGGACCCGGATTGTCCGCGAGCCAGGCCGGTGTGTACATCAGCTGGAGCAACGCGTGCCGGGCCTCGGCAGGGTCCGGGTGGGCCAGTGAACGGCGTACGTCGTCGGTGCGCTCGATGCCGTGGCGGCCACCGGGTGAGGTACAGCCCAGGACGAGGGCGCGGACCCGCCCGGCGTGCTGGACGGCCAGTTGCTGGGCGACCCGGCCGCCCATCGACGTACCGTAGACGTCGGCTCGGTCGATGCCGAGTTCGTCGAGGACGCGGACGACGTCACGGGCGAAAACCGACGTGCTGTACGGAAGCCGCGGTGCGTCGCTGTCGCCCGTGCCACGGTAGTCCAGCGTGATGGTGGTGCGGGCGGGGTGGAAGTCGCCGCGGACCCCGTCCCACCAGCGGTGGTTGTTGGCCTGTCCCGCGAGCAGCACCAAGGGGGATCCGGAGCCTTGGACCTGGTAGGCGATGCGTGTTCCGTCCGGCGTCGTGGCGTACGGCACTGAACTCCTCCTGGCGGTCCGGGCGCTGGGGCGCGGCCATGCCGGGCAGGTCCCGCCCGCGCGCTCCGAACCCGACTCCGCCTCGTGTCGATCCTCCTGCGAGCAAGCGTACGGCGGTATCCCCGTCGCTGTACGGAAGGGAGCCGTTCGAAGGCGGCGAACGCCTCCTCCGGCCGCGCCCGGTGCTCCCGTGCCACCTCGTCCACCGGCTCCCTGGCACGGTGGCCGTCTCGGGGCCGCGCTGGTTGCGCTCAGGCGGTGCGACGGGCCTTGCGGCGGCGTACTGCGAGGGCGGTGCCGCCACCGGCGGCGACCAGCACGGCGGCCGCGCCGGTGATCGCCGCGGTGTCGTCGCTGTTGCCGGTCTCGGTCAGGCCGGAGCCCTCGGCCGCCGCCGACGGAGCGCTGTGTGCCTTCATGGTCTTGCGGATCCAGCCCGCGTAGGCGGGCGCGCTGGTGTAGAGGCCGGGGCCCTCGGAGCACGGAACCTTCGGAGCGCCGGGACCCGAGGTGACGCCGATCAGCTCCCAGCGGCCGTCCCGGCCCTTGTGGACCTGCGGTCCGCCGGAGTCCCCGAAGCACGCCATGGCCTTGGGCACGGTGGTGATCGTGCACAGCCGGGTCCGGTCCGCGTAGCCGGGCGCGCACTCGGACTCGGCGCCCCTGCGGGTGCTCAGTTCCCGCAACCGGTCCGGGAACTCGAACTCGTTGTCGACGGTGGTGCCGAAGCCCAGGAGCCGGGTCGGTGTGCCAGGCGGCCCCGCCTGCTCGGCGATCTTGATGGGCCGCTGGGCGACCGGACGGTCCAGGCGTATCAGTGCGATGTCGTTCTTGTTGGCGGCCTTGTCGTCGCCGTTCACATAGCCGGGGTGGACGAAGGTGCGGTCGATCTTCCGTACGGTGCCGCCGGACTTGCGGTGGTCACTGCCGACCCGCACGATGCCGGCCGGCTTGAGGCCCTCGACCCGCACGCAGTGGGCCGCCGTCAGCACCCACTGCGGATCGATCAGCGATGCCCCGCAGTTCCCGTCACGTAGACCCTGGTCCGGGGCCGAGGCCGGGATGACCGCCATGAACGGGTAACTCTCGGTGGAGTCCGACCCGTTGACGATGGCCTCGGCACTGCCGGCCAGAACGGTGACGCAGGCCGCGGCGGCGAGAGCGCCGACTGCGGCGGTGCGGACGGTACGGCGGCGCGACGGCTCGAAGCTGAACACAGAGGATTCCCTTTTGCTTGGTGGATCCGTATGCGTTCAGCCTCGTGGTCCGAGGCATGCGCCACCATCCGGGCAACGGGTCGGTCGGGGGTGTGGCCAGCCCTTCCTTCGTACGGGGGAGAACCGGGGCCGGAGTGCGGCTGGCCGGGCGTGCGGGCGAGGATAAGGAGAGACAGATCGTCGTCGGAGTGGTTACGATGCCTGTGATGATGAACTTCTCCTCGTACGGATTGGGGGAATCGTCCGCGCAAGGTGATGGCTGATGGCACATCACTTCGCGAACGAGTTTCCGTCCCGCCTGTTGATGTGGCAGCGCGTGCGTGAGTACGCCGTGCCACCGTCCATGATCGAGACCGCGACCGCACGGCGTGCGGTCGGTGACTGGGCGGGGGCCTGCGCCGCCGCCCGGATCGATGTCGATCTCGATCTGCGCGCCGTGCGCGACCGCCACGGCACCGACCTCGTCCACCGCCTCCGTGCGGATCTACGGCGGCTGTCGCCGGATCTGCTCCGCTGGCACATGCCCCGCATCGCTCCCGACGGGCGACTCAGGCCCGGCCTCACCCTCTCGCTGGCCCGTTACCGAAATTCCGGCGCCCTGCCACTGGAACTGGTGGTGCGGACACCACCGGCCTGGGCGGACGCCGGACAGCGGATGTCCCTTGCCTTGTGGGAGGGGTCTGCGAACGGCGCACCTCGGCACCACCCGCATCCGCATCCCGACCGGCGTTTCCGGCTCGACCTGCACCGGCATCTCTGGGACGCCGGCCGGAGCGGCGAACTGGCGTCGCGGTGCGGCGCGTACGGAGCACCAATCACGGCACCGCCCGACCTGCCCGGCGGGCGCGGTCGGTCCGCTCCGCCGGACCCGGCCGCCGGACCCGACGCCCCGTGGGCGCTGGGGCGTTGGGCCGCCGAGGCGGAACTGCTGTTGCGGGCCGAGGGGCGCCCGCGCGGGGCGTTCACCGTACGGCTCGCTGCCCGAAGCCGCGCCGTCCTCGAACTCGTCGCCCCGGACGACAGCCACGCCCCGTCGTTCCGGCCGCTGCGGGAGGCGTTGCCACCGCAGGAGGCCGCGGCGCTTCCGGTGCTGCCGGAGGCGGCGGCCCGGGTCCTGCCGGACCTGGAGTTGCTGCGGACCGGGCTCGTCACGGCCGAGCGGCTGCATCCACTGGTCGCCGCGGCGCTGCCGGTGTCCGGCCCCGCGGCGGTGTCCGGCCCGGCCGCCGAGCCCGGTGACCCGCACCGGGTGGCATGCCGGGGCGAGGTCCACCGGATCGCGCTGCGGAACGGGGTGCTGGCGGCGGTCGATCACGACCCGGCCGAACTGCGCAGGGAGGAGTTGCTGGTGGCGCTCGGCGGGCCGGCGCTGCCCTGCCTGCGAGCCATCGACGCGGTGCACCGCACCCCGGAGGCACTGCCCGCGGTCCGCGAGCGGCTCCGTCACGGTGACGTCGCCGGGGCCCTGGCCGTGGTCGAGGGTCTGCTCGGTCCCGCCGCGGTCCTGCGCGACGGGCCGCTGCGGAAGGAACTGGAGTCGGCCGCGGAGCGCCGCGTCGACCACGGGCTCTTCCGCTCGGGGCTGGTCGCCGTGCACCCCGCGGCCGGCGCGGCGGACGGCGGGACCGCCGCGGGCGGAAAGCACACGGCGGCGGACCGCCGTCCCCGGCTCGACCGCCGTACGCCTGCCGAGACGCGCCGCAAGCGCGCCGGCCGCGGCCGGCCCCGCACCGGCCTGACCTGCTGACCTCCGCGTAAGTCCCGCACCGGTACCGCGCGTTCGGCGCCGTACGCCCTCATGTCCTCAGGAACGGGCCGTCCCGTCGCCGTTCCCTTCTCCCACCCAGGTGATGCCCATGTCCCTCAGCACCCTTCTGTCCGAGCCCGCCCCCGCTGCCGCCGACGCCTCGGAAACCGGCGCCCAGCTGGCCCTCGCCGACAACCTCCTCACCCTCCTGCGGACCACCACCACCGAGCCGCGCCCCGACGAACAGCTCGACGCGCTCACCCTGGCCGTCGCGGCCGACCTGCCCGTGCTGCTCTGGGGCGAGCCGGGCATCGGCAAGACCGCTGCCCTGACCCAGCTCGCCGCCTCCCTCGACCTGCCGCTGACGACCGTGATCGCCAGCGTCCACGAGCCGTCCGACTTCTCCGGGCTGCCCGTCGTGGGCGACGACCCGGCGGTGCAAGGGGTGCCGATGGCACCGCCGCAGTGGGCCGTGGAACTGGTGCGGGCCGGGCGGGGGTTGCTCTTCCTGGACGAGTTGTCCACCGCCACTCCGGCCGTCCAGGCCGCCCTGCTCCGGGTGGTCCTGGAACGGAGGGTCGGAGCGCTGCAACTGCCGCCCGGCGTGCGGATCGTGGCTGCCGCCAACCCACGGGCGTCGGCGGCGGACGGATGGGAACTGAGCCCGCCGCTGGCCAACCGGTTCGTCCACCTGCACTGGGTGCACGACCGGGACGTGGTGGTGCGCGGGCTGGGCGGGGTCTGGCCTCGTGCGCAGCTGCCCCGGCTGGCGCCCGAGCGGCTGCCGGAGGCGGTGGCCTTCGCCCGGCGCGCGGTCTGCGGCTTCCTGCGGGTCCGGCCGACGCTGATCCACCGGCTGCCGAGCACCGAGACGCGGCGCGGCGGTGCCTGGCCCTCGCCCCGCAGCTGGCAGGCCGCGCTGACCCTGCTGGCCTTCGGGACGGCGGCCTCCGCCTCCCGCGAGGTGCTGGCGCTGCTGGTGCGGGGCGCGGTGGGAGACGGCCCCGGGCTGGAACTCCTCGCCCACCTGGACCGTATGGACCTGCCGGACCCGGAGACGCTGCTCGCCGAACCGGCCTCCGCCGAACTCCCCGAGCGGGGCGATCTGCGCCAGGCGGCGCTGGAGGCGGTGGTCGCCGCCGTCGGGGCACGCCCGGAGCGGCAGCGGTGGGAGGCGGCCTGGTCGGTGCTCGTCCGGGCCATGGAGACCGGCACTCCGGACCTGCTGGTCGCCCCGGCCAGGACGCTGGCCGCGCTGCGGCGTGACGACTGGCAGGTGCCGGAGGCGGTGGAGCGGCTGGCCGGAGTGGTCGGTCTCGTCCGGCGCGCGGACCGGTCGGTGGGCAGGGCCACGGCGGCCGAGACCGGGCGTGCGACGGGTGTACGCCGATGACGGGGCCCATGCGGGACTCCGTGTCCGCGTCCCCGCGCCCGCTGCCGCGCCCCCTGTCCCCGCCCCCGGCGCCGCGCCCGGTGCGGGCCGCCCCGCCGCAGCCGCCGGCCGGATCCGGCGGACCGGGCGGCCGGCCCGGTCTTCCGCTGGACATGGAGAAATTGCTGGCCGCGAGGCTGCACGCGGTGAGGGTCCGTCCCTATCTGGCCGACGCGCTCTTCGCGCTGCGCATCGTGGCGGACCGGTCGGTTCCGACGATGGCGGTGGACGCGCACTGGCGCTGCTACGTCTCGCCCGGCTTCGTGGCGCGCACCCCGGTGGAGGAGCTGGCGGGCGTCTGGGTGCACGAGGTCTCCCATCTGCTCCGCGACCACCACGGGCGGGGCGAGCGGTATGCGCGGGAGCACGAGGAGTACGGGCCGGGCGAGCGGCTGCGGCGGAACATCGCCGCCGACTTCGAGATCAACGACGACATCTACGGCGACGGCCTGCCCCTGCCCGCCGGAGCGGCGCTGCCGTCGCTGCTGCGGCTGCCCGACGGGCTGCTGATGGAGGAGTACCTGCGTTCGGCGTCGACGTCCTCTCTCGCCGCGGACCTGGCCTGGCTGGACTGCGGCAGCGGTGCCGACGGCCAGGAGCGGCCGTGGGAGCCGGGGCCCGACGGGGCCCACGGGCTGACCAGGCAGCAGCGCGACGCGGTCCGCTTCCGGGTGGCGGAAGGGATCAAGGGCAAGCCGGGCGACGCGCCCGAGGGCTGGCGCCGGTGGGCGGACGAGGCGTTCCATCCGCCGCAGCCGTGGCGGCAGTTGCTCGGGGCGGCGGTCCGCTCGGCAGCGGGTGCGCCGGGAGCGGGTGAGGACCACAGCTACCGGCGTCCGTCCCGGCGCTCGGCGTCCGTCCCCAAAGTGGTGCTGCCGAGCCTGCGCCGTACGCCGCCCCGGGTCTGCGTCGTGATCGACACCTCCGGGTCGGTGAGCGACACCGAGCTGGGCAGCGCGCTGCTGGAGGTGGCGGCGATCTCGCGGGCGGTGGGCGGTCGGCGCGACCTGGTGTCGGTGATCTCCTGCGACGCGGCGGCCGGGATCGCCGTACCGCTCTGCCGTGCCGAGAACATCGAACTGGTCGGCGGCGGAGGCACCGACCTGCGCTCCGGCTTCGCCCGGGCGCTCCGCTCCCGGCCGCGCCCGGACGTGATCGTCGCCCTGACGGACGGCCAGACACCGTGGCCCTCCGCACAGCCGCCCTGCCGTACCGTCGTCGGTCTCTTCCCCCGTCCCGCCCGCGACGTGCACGAGGAGGACCCGGACTACGCCCCGGACACCCCGCCGCCCTGGGCCCGGGTCGTCACCATCGGCTGAGGCAGGAGCGGTGACGCGGAACCGCCGGCGGGAGCGGAGGCGGTGAAGCCGCATCGGCGGAGCACGTCGCGGTCCACTGCGTCATGGCGTTCAGGTCGCATGGGGGGCGGGTCACATGAGCTTGCGGCGGCCGGTCTCCCTTCTGAGCGCACCCACGTTGATCGGCTGGAGGATGACGGTGATCGCGCCGACCGAGAAGTGCTGCACCGGACCGCCGGTGTTGCGCCCGTGGAAGCTGCGCGGCAGCGCCTGTCCGTTGGTCGGGTCCGTGCCCGACGTATACATGTCGACGATGCCCTCGTGCCCCTGCCGGGCCCGAGCGTCGTTGCCGTCCGCGGCCTGCTCCACGGTGATGCGGTCGTCACCGTCCTCGGCGACCACCGCCGCCACGTGGTACGGCCACCCGCTGGCGTTGTCGGGCCGCTCGTAATTCCCGTGCCACGCGGTCTCCACGATGGCGAACGCCTGGCCGGGGGCCGGCCGCTCCTCGCCGTTCGCGTGCGGGCCGCCGGGCCTGGCGTTCGCGTACGCTGTGGCGCCCTGCGCGTTCTCCTCGTCACCCAGGCCGAACTGGTGGCCGCCCAGGGCGAATTCACTGGCGTCCTGCCCCAGGGCCAGCCGCTGCTGGTGCATGATCTCCTCGGCGGTGTGGGCACAGTCCGCGAGGAAGGACGTCTGCGGCTCGTACTCCGCGTACGTGCGCCCCGCGATCTCCCCGCTCTCCCCGGTCGGCGAGCAGTACCGGGGCGCCGGGGCGCCCTCCGCGACCCAGATGACGGTGGTGTCCGCCCCGGGATCGACGGTCATGAGATAGAGGCCGTTCTCCGAGATCCGTGCGCGCCCCAACTCCGCGGTGGTGACCTCGGAGAAGCGCTGGAGGGTCGTCGCGTCGGAACCGCGCGCCGAGCGCCGGGCCACGGCGTCGGTTTCGCGCTGCACGGGACCACTTCGAGGGTCCGGGGTGTGCCGGGCGCTCTGCTCGGGGGTCCGCCGCATCACCCGGACGGCGTTGGCCTCGGCCTCGCGCTCGAAGCGGTCGCCGGGGTCGGAGACGCTCAGTCCCGACCCGTTGTCCGTACCGGCCACCGGTCCCTGGCGCTGCTGGATGACGTGCGTCAGCTCATGGGCGAGGGTGTGCTTGTCGCCGCCGCCGTCGCCGAGGACGACATGGCTGCCGGAGGTGTAGGCACGCGCGCCCACCTCGGCGGCGGAGGCGCGGGCCGCGGAGCCGGTGTGCAGGCGGACGTCGGAGAAGTCGGCGCCGAGGCGGGACTCCATTTCCTGGCGCAGCGGTTCGTCCAGCGGATTGCCCGGCGTGCGCAACACGGCGTGCACGGCGGAGCGCTGCACAGGCTCCGCCGTGGGCCGTTGGTGGCCGCAGCCCGCGCCGTGCCGGTGCCCGTCCCGCTGGAGCATACGGACGACGGCGGTGTTGCCGACGGTGCGCTGCAGCCTGAGCAGCGCACCGGGCACCGGGCCTTCCGGCCGCGCGGCCACGTTTGTGGCGGAACGCTGCGGCTGCTTCTCGCTCTTCATCGGGTCTTGCGCGCGCATGGGGTTCCGTTCGTAGGGCCGGCAGTTCGCTGTGCTCCTGCATACCCTGTGCAGCCGGTTCCGGGCGAGGGGCGTACGGCCACGATGCGGTTCCGGCGCCTCGTGACGCGGACGGCGGGCATCGCCGGCACGTGCCGGCGATGCCCTGGATCGTCCCGGTCTCGCGCCGGTCCCCGGCTGTGACCCGTCCCGGCGGTCAGCCGCAGCGGCCGGCCGGCCGTTTACGCGTGACCACGTCGGTGGTGCCCGTCGTCGAGTCCAGCCACACCGCCTGGCTGCCGGCGACCGCCGCGGGGTGCGTCTGCGCGCCGCGGTTGCAGGAGACACGGCCCTTGTAGGTTCCCGGCGCGCCCGGAACACCGGCGCTCGCGAACTGGTGCAGCTTGGGAGTCGCCTCGTTGGTGAGACCGCCGTCCGGGTCGTAGGCGAGGACCGTGGCGCTGTCCTCGGAGACGGTCATGTCGTAGGCGTACAAGGCGTCCGGCCCGGTCTCCGGGCTGAGGTCGACCGCGTCGGAGCCGTCGAGGGCGGCGCGCCGCACGGCCGTCTTCGCGTCCGTCTCCTCGGCCGTGCCGGAGAGGAGCCAGAACAGGTGCGTGCCGTTGACGGCCGTCGGGCCGAGGCTCACCGTGTTCGGGTATTGCTGGACCACCGTGGACTCGCCCGTCGCCACGTCGACGACGGTCATCCGCCATTCGTACACGGCGCGCGTGAGCGCCACGCGCTGCCACACGCGGAAGAAGACCTTGCCGCCGCTGACCGAGGGCGCGTACGCCCGCCGGTAGGTGCCTCCGCCGAACGTGACGACGTTCGCCGGGTCCTTCAGGCTCAGGTAGGCCACCGCCGACCGTCCGCCCACGTTCGCGAAACTGAAGGCGACCACGTCCCCGTCGACGTCCGTGACGCTTCCTCCGCTGCGGCCGGACCACAGCTTCTTCACCGGTCCGCCCGCGAGCGGCCTGGCGAGGACCTCCACGCCGCCGGGCCCGTACGCCTGCCAGACCACCGTCTTGCCGTCGGTCGCCGGATTGACGTGGTACCGGCCGTCGTTGGGACTCATGAGCCTGGGCGGGGACTTGCCGTCGGCGCGTCCGGCCCACACGGAGTACGGTTCGGAGCCGTCCTCGTCGGACTTGGCGGCCGTCCACCAGCCGCCGCCGGCGCCCAGGCCGGTTCCGGTGGTGTTGATCCGGTCCAGGAGCGGCTCGGAGTCCGCACCGAGGGCCAGTTCCCAGCCGGGCACGATGCCGTGGGCCGTGAAGGCGCGGCGCAGTGTTTTCAGATCGTGCGCCGAGGCGCCCAGGTCCTTGGCGGCGGCGAGCACCGCGGCCCGGCCCTCGGTGAAGCCGTCGAGCGGGGTGAGGTACTCGGTCAGTGCCCGGTAGACGATCCGGTCGGCGAGCCCCGCGCCCAGTCCTTCCCGCGCGTCCCAGAGCGCGCCACCGAAGATGGTCGCGTTGTGGTGGACGCCGCCGTTGTCGTTGAGGAAGTCCAGACCGAGGAACGAGCCGGTGGTGGTCCGCCCGTCCCCGAGGTCGCGCACGGCACAGTCGCGAGGGCTCTTGGTCCGGCACAGGCGTTCGCCGAGCAGGCCGGAATCCGGGTCGTCCGCGGGCAGGCCGTACACGTCCGCCTCGATGGCGTTGCCGAAGTAGTCGGCGATCGCCTCGTTCATCGCTCCGGACTGACCGGCGTAGACGAGGTTCGCCGAGTGCTCGATGACGCCGTGCGTCATCTCGTGCCCGACGACGTCCAGGGCGGCGGACAGCGGCAGGTACTCCTCGTCGCCGCCGCCGTAGACCATCTTCTGGCCGTCCCAGAAGGCGTTGACGTACGGCTGCCCGTACTGGGTCACGCCCACCAGCGAGTCGATGCTCATGCCGTGGCCGTCGAGGCTGTTCCTGCCGTGCCGGTCCCGGTAGTAGTCGTAGACCCGGGCGGCGGCCCAGTGCGCGTCGACGCCACCGCTCCCGGTGACCTCGGCGCTGAACTCCTTCGAGGAGGAGGTGAATTCCGCCAGGCCCGGCGGCCACTGGCCGCTCACGTCACCCACCATCAGGTCCCGCGCGTCATAGGTCGCCAGGAAGCGGTCGGTGTACTCGTCGTCGGGAATGCGGTCGTCGTCGCGCAGCAGGTAGAGGCCGCGTTCGTCGTCGTGGACGACTCCCAGGCCGACCGTCGTGCCGTCCAGTCTCACTCCGCTGCCCTGCTCCTCACCGGCCGAGGCCGGCGGTCCGGCCGGCTCCGCCGGTACGGCGTCCCGGGCCGAAGGCCCTGCGGCGCTCTGGTCCGGGGCACCGAACGTCTTGATACCGCTGTACTGCAGGACCGGATAACCGGCGTGGGCGTCTACGTACACCTCCTGCAGCACGGGGGTTCCGTTCGCGGGGTCGGTGCCGTGGACGGTGACGTGCCGGGTGAGCACGCCGCTGCCCTTGGGTACGACGACCAGGCCGCGGTCGGTGCCGCGCAGCGGCGACTCCTCCTCCTCGCCCTCGCGCGGTGCCTTGGCGAGACGCCGGCCGTCGAGGTCGTCGAGGACCCGGGAGACGGCCCGTTCGACGGCGAGTTCCCCGTCCACCTCGGCCGTCGTGCCGGTGGTCAGACCGGTGAAGTACTTGCCCGAGGTGCCGGTGACGACCCGTCGGCCGTCCTGCTTCTCCATCCGGACGACGTACTGGCCGCCCAGCACCGGCACGCCGCGGTGACGCTGCTGGAGCCGGACGGTCTCCCGCCCCTGCGACGCGGTGACCGCCCCGGGCACCAGGTCGCGCTCCGCGTGGGATATCCGGTACCGCTCGCGCTTGCCGTCCAGGTAGGCGCGGGCGGCGTCCGCGGCGCCGACCTTGGCCGGTGCCGGCTCCCGGATGCCCTGGACCAGGGCCGGAGTGTCCGTGTCCGGTGCGGGAACCACCTGGCCCGGCGCCCGCGGGGGCACCGTCCCGGTCACGGCGACGGCGGGCAACGTCCCGACGACGAGTGCGGCGACGCCCGTCAGCGCCGCCGCACCCGCTAAGCCGCCCAGCCGCGCTCCGCGGCCACCCTCGCGGCCTCTGCCTCCTGGTCTGCTCCCCGCTCTCGCATCGTGACGCACCGTTTCCAACC
Source organism: Streptomyces sp. SCL15-4 (assembly GCF_033366695.1). Taxonomy (NCBI): domain Bacteria; kingdom Bacillati; phylum Actinomycetota; class Actinomycetes; order Kitasatosporales; family Streptomycetaceae; genus Streptomyces; species Streptomyces sp. SCL15-4. The sequence goes on along the minus strand of NZ_JAOBTQ010000001.1, from coordinate 336,536 downwards.
CCCCACTTGTCGGTGGCGCCGGCGGCGCAGCGCCCCGGCAGTAGGTCATCGAAGCGAGGATGAGCCGGGGCAGCAATGAGGGCGGAGCGGCGAGCGTCGACATTCGGCCGACCGGTTACGGGCCGGGACCAGAGCCACGTCGGGATGTCCGGCAGCTCATGAGGCTGACGGTGCTGCGGCTGGAGCATACCCAGGCAGTGGCCGGAGCGGTGGTTCTTGTGCCGCGGTGTGCTCGCGGCCTCGGCCGGGAAGCGCCAGGCACCTTCGGTAGGAAGCGCCAGGAAACGGCGGCGACCGCGGCCGTGGCCGGTCGGTGTGCCCCTGACTCCTCCCATCGAGCCGATGCTCGCTGAGGCCCGACACCAGCTGCCGCCGGTCGATGACCTGCCCGGAGGCAGCTTCGCAGAGCAGAAGCCCGACGGGCTCCGTGCCATCGTCTTCGCCCGGAGTGACCTGGTGATGGTGCGGTCCCGCCAGGGCACGGACCTGACCGGGTCCTTCCCTGTTATTCCCGCGGCGGCCAGGGCCCTCGGCGACAGCCTCGCCCTGGACGGCGAGCTGGTCGTCCCCCGTGCGGGGTGGCTGGACTTCGGCGCACTCCAGCACCGCGCCCGCCGCCGAGGCCGCAGCGCCGAGCAGGCCGCCGTGGAGCACCCCGCCTACCTGATCACCTTCGACGTCCTGAATCAGCCGGCACCGACCTCATGCCAGTGCCCTACCGGGACAGGCGCGCACGGCTCGAATCCCGCTTCGCCACCGAAGTTCTCGACGCGTCCTTCACGTCGTGGATCAGGGCGCGTTCCCGGCGCCCGCTCGATTGACGAGGCCCTGCCCCGATTTCGGAGTAGGACCTCGGTCAAAGACGTGGAGCTGTTACGGCATACCCACGGCACTCACACCGGTACGCCCAGACCGCTCGCGAGGGCCAGCACCTGGGGCAGGATGCCGGCCACCGTGCCAGTCACGATGCCGATCACGCTGTCGATCAATCCGCCGATGACGGGTAGACCCATGAGCACTCCTTGAGGTAGGTGACGCCCATGATCGACGTGAGCCCTCCCGCTGCCGTGCCGTTGCGCCCGCGCGTTCACCCGCACGAGGGGCACGCTCTAGGCTGGACGGAGCTGACTCGGTTGTGTCATCAGGGCAAGCTCGAAGAGGTCGTCGGCGCCGGTCATCAGGTCGGTCGGCGGGGTGATCTGCGGTGTGGGTCGAGAGGGCCGCTGGGCGGCGGGGGCGGTTCCGTGGCAGGGCGGGCGGAGGGTGCGCCGACCACGTCGTCCACGGCGACGATCACCGAGTCACCGCCGAATGGAGCAAACAGCGGAGGCATGAGCGCAAACTGGGAACCCGGTGGACGTGAGTAAAACTGCACTGCTGGTCATCGACATGATCAACACCTACGGCCACAAGGACGCCGACCTGCTGCTTCCCTCGGCTCGGACGGTCGTCCCGGTCGTGACGGACCTCTTGCGGCGCGCGCGAGACCTCTCCGTACCGGTGATTTACGTGAACGACAACTTCGGTGAGTGGCGATCACACCACGGTGAGTTGCTTCAGGAGGCTCTGAACGGCCCACACGGCTCTCTGGTGGATCCCTTGAAGCCCGACGGAGACTCCCTCTTCGTGCTGAAGGCCCGCCACTCGGTCTTCTTCGAAACCCCCCTGGAGTACCTCCTGCGACAGCAGAACATCGACCAGCTGGTACTCACCGGGCAGGTGACCGAGCAGTGCGTGCTCTACTCGGCACTCGACGCCCACATCCGTCACTTCGAAGTGATCGTTCCCGAGGACGCCGTAGCGCACATTCACGAGGACCTCGCCCAGGCCGCACTACAAATGATGGAGCGGAACATGGGCGCACGCGTGTGCAGGAGCGAGGACCTGTGGAAGTGAGGTCCGGCCGCCCTCGGCTTCGCCACCGCGACTCCGGGCAGGAGGGCGTGATCTCCTCTCTCCAAGACCCGTTCCCTGTCCCCGGGGCCGTCAGCTGATCTGTTCGGCCAAGGCGAGGATGATGCCCGAGGGGCCGCGGAGGTAGCAGAGGCGGTAGATGTCCTTGTACCGCGCCACCTCGCCGATCAGTTCGGCGCCACGGGCGCGCAGGCGGGCGATGGTGTCGTCGATGTCGTCGACGGCGAACATGATCCGGTGCAGGCCCAGCGTGTTCGGCGACGGGGTGTGCGACCCGTCGCCGATCGCCGCGGGGGAGTGGTACTGCGCGAGCTCCAGCTTGCCGTGGCCGTCCGGGGTCCGCATCATGGCGATGGTGCTGCGCACTCCGTCGAGTCCGACGGCCTGATCCGCGAAGAGGCCCTCGATCCGCGCCTTGCCCTCCACCTCCATGCCCAGTTCGGAGAAGAAGGCGACAGCGGCGTCCAAGTCCTCGACAACGATCCCGACGTTGTCCATCCGCTGAAGCGTCATGGCGGTTCTCCCTCTGCGTCGCGCGGCTCTTCGAGGCCACCGGTATACCGGGGACGGAGCCGGCGGCCCAGTCCCGACACCCGTGAACGGGCCGAGATCCGGAGGTCCGCTTCCGGCTCCGCCCTCGCGGCAGATCCAGAGGGCGGCACGTGCGGTGGCGCACGAGTCGCCGGCCACCGCGCCGCCCGTGCTGATCACATCCGCGCTCGACGCCGTCCCGCAATACGGCCCGCCCGGCCCGCGCACGGGCCTCGGCGCACTTGAGGCGAGCGGCCTTCACGGCCTTCCTCGGACTCCTCGCCGGTTGCCGGCCGGTGCACCGGGTGGAAGTCCGAGCGTCCGCTCCCGGTATGCGGCACCGGAACGTCGTCTTCGGTAAAGACCCACGTCACGGGGCTGATGTGGTGGCACCACCCCGGGTGACCCTGGGGTAATCCCCCGGTTCGAATCGGTATCTGGCTGGCTGTCCCGCACAGCCGGGCACGCCGAGACTCGACGGTATGACGATTTCCGCACAGCCTCTGGCCCCGACCATGACACCCGCCGGTCCTTCCCGTGATCCCGGCGCCGGGAGTGACTTCTCCCGGCTGTCCCGGCGCATCACCGAGGCGGGACTGATGCGGCGCCGCCCCGGCTACTACGCGGTGCGGCTCGGGCTGGTCGTCGCACTGACGGCGGCGGGCTGGGGAGCGTTCCTCACGCTCGGTGACAGCTGGTGGCAGCTCGCGGTGGCCGCCTTCCTCGCGCTGATGTACGGCCAGACGGCCCTGGTGTCCCACGACTTGGCCCACCGCCAGGTGTTCCGACGCAGCCGGCCGAGCCAGACGTGGGGCCGGCTCTTCGGCAATCTGGGGATCGGCATGAGCTACGGCTGGTGGATGAACAAGCACACCCGTCACCACGCCAACCCCAACCACGAGGAACTGGACCCGGACGTCGCCCCGGACATCCTGGTGTGGTCCACCGCCCAGGCCCGCGACAGCCGCGGCCTGGCCCGCTTCATCGGCGGTCACCAGGCATGGCTGTTCTTCCCGCTGCTGACGCTGGAGGGCTTCAACCTGCACGTCGCGAGCCTGCGCGCGCTGCGCTCACCGTCCATGAAGCACCGCACACCGGAGGCCGCGCTGCTCCTGCTGCACCTCGCCGCCTATGTCTCGGCGCTGTTCCTGCTGCTGCCGCCCGGCAAGGCGGTCGCGTTCCTCGCCGTGCACCAGTGCCTCTTCGGCGTCTACCTGGGCTGCACCTTCGCCCCGAACCACAAGGGCATGCCCACGATCAGCGGCGACGAGCGGCCCGACTTCCTGCGCCGCCAGGTCCTCACCTCCCGCAACGTCCGTGGTGGCCGGTTCACCGATGTGCTGCTCGGCGGGCTCAACTACCAGATCGAGCACCACCTCTTCCCGAGCATGCCCACCCCGCATCTGCGCCGGGCCCAGGTCATCGTGCGCGCGTACTGCGCCGAGATCGGTGTGCCGTACCACGAGACCGGTCTGATCCGCTCCTACCGCGAGGCCTTGGCGCACCTGCACCGGGTGGGGGAGCCGATCAGGCGGCAGCGCAGGACGGCCCCCTGACCGCGGCACCCGTGCACGGCGACCCGGCCCCACAGCCCGCCGAGGGCACCGGGACCTCCTGCCTGACCGGCGGCGAGGCGGAAGGCGTACGCCGACGACCCGGGCGAAGACCGGCCGCCGTTCGCGGTGCCGACCGCGTCGAACCGGCCGAAGACGGACCAGGCCCCCGACGACGTGGCTGTCGCCGGCCGTGGGCTGCCGTCGCAGTAGTCACCGACCGGGCACCGGCATGCAGTTCGGCCCGGGCTCCGGCAGGCCGGGACAGGTGATCGGCACATGCGGCTGAGCGCGGTCGAATCAGTGGTCGCCGAGACTCAGCACTGCCACAGGAGCGACGCACGGCCGCACGGCGCACAGGCGAACGCGTATGCGCAGCCCGCGCCGCCGAAGTTCATGGCGGTGCTGTGATCCGGTCCTTCCTCAAGCTGAACGACGAACGGCATCGTGTCGGCACACGAGGGGCAGGAGGGGGTCTCATCGCCCTGGATCCAAGCGGGGTCCCCTCCGAGTTGCCCGAGCACCGAGGATTCAGGACGATCACTTCTCGCCGCCCAGGCTTCGCGGGCCAGGTGATAATCGTCCCCGGGCTCTTGGTGCGGCTCGACGGCGCGGACCGCGCCGAGTACGAGCAGGGCTTCCTCGGCACCATCGGGGCGGGGCAGCGGCTCGAGGCCATCCAGTGGGAAGAGCAGGGCGCGGTTTCCTCCCGAGGCCGGCTCCCAGTCGCTACACATGCCTGGGTCGTTCTGGCAGGCGAACAAGGCAAGGACTCCGAGCTTGCTCTCCGAGGCCCCCGCATCAAGGTTGTTCAGGACAACCTGGGCGAGGAACTGCATGGGACCCTCGCACGAAGCGCAGCACGGCCATTCGGTGCCAGCGGGAGCCAGGGGCACTCCACCGGTCCGGGTCAGTGGCGAGTCCGGCGAAGCCGGGCCGGCGTCGATCATCAGAGTCGTCATGGCCGGACTCTAAGCCACACCGATGACATCGCGGACTTGATGGGCCACCGCGAACTCTCCACTGCTCAGTCGTACTACCGGGCCGGCCGGGAACGGCGGCGCGCAGCGGTCGACCCGGTCACCGCCTCCCCCATGGGAGCCCCGTCCGGCGCCAGGCTCAAGGGCTGCTCGACTCCGAGTACGTGCCCAGGGCCATCGGAGTGGACGCCACGCTGACCTGCTTCGCCGCCGGGAGCGGCTGAACCGGTCAGCGTCTCGGCCATCGCACGGGAAACCGGCGCGGACCGCGCGTTCCTCTACCGCCATCGCGACCTGCTCGCCCTGGTCCACGCCGCCGCACTCGAGCCGACAGCCCAGGACCCGGCCGCGGGATCTCCGGCGAGCCGGGACCCGCGTGGTGGTGGTGAGGCTCGTAGAGGCCGTGGCAGGCCCGAGGGGGCATCGTGCGGGCCGGCCTGTTCACTTACGGGCAACACCCGGGGCGCTGACGGCGGCCTCGCGGCCGGTGCCGTTCCTTACCGTTCGGTCCATCTGCTTCGACGGAAAGGGACGGCAATGAAGCGCAAGGCGATGGCATGGGCGCTGCCCGCGTTACTGGTGGCGCTCAGCGTGGTGGGTTCCGGGGCGCCGTCCTCGGCCCGGAACGAACGGGCCGCGGCTACGACCACGGCGGTCGGCCCCCAGTACGACACCACGCACGTCTACGTGACCCCGGGCGACGTGGACGAGTTCGTCGTGAGCTGGGAGGCGACCTTCGGCGGCACACACACCGCGAAGGCCGTCACGACCGTCACCCCGACGCCCAGCAGTACCGAGTCCGAGTTGGTCCACTCGCCCGTCGGCACCCTGTCCGTCTTCGACTTCAAGACGCCCGTGCCGTATCCGTTCGGCACCGAGCGGACGGGCTGGCTCGTGCGCGACCTCGACCTGGGCGTCCGGCAGGCCCGCAAGAGTGGGGCGCAGGTCGTCGTGGCACCCTTTGACGATCCCATCGGGCGGGACGCGGTCGTCCAGTTCCCCGGCGGCGTCAACGCCCAGCTGTACTGGCACACCGAAGCCCCGTCGTACGCGCCGCTGGAGACCGTGCCGGACAACCGCGTCTACCTGACACCGGACTCGGTGGACGGGTTCCTCGGCTCCTACCTCCGGTTCACCGGAGGGCGCATCGTCTCCGACCAGCGGTCGGCGGACGCCGGCGACATCGGCCTGCCCGGGCGGACGTACCGGCGCATCGCCCTGCGCTCCCCGTTCGGCAACACCGTCGTCAGCGTCACCGACGGCCACCTTCCCTACCCGTTCGGCCGGGAGACCACCGGCTACGCGGTGCACGACCTCGCGGCCACGCTGCACAAGGCCGAGGCGGCGGGCGCGAAGGTGCTGTGGGGGCCGTACACCGCCGAAGGCCGCTCCACCGCGACGGTGCGGTTCCCGGGCGGATACGTCGCCGAACTGCACACGACGCACTGACGTCCGAGGACAGCCGGCGGCCGATCCTCGAGTCGCACTCGGAGGCACATCCTCCGTACGACCGGGGTCGCATCCGGGCATCGCGCCTGTGCGACCGGAGCCGCCATCGAGCACGAGGCCGGCGCGCCCCCGGCGACGAATCCCGAGAGCAGTGTCACCTGACCTCTTGTCAGAGCGTGCGCTTCTGCCTAGCTTTGTGCTCCGAGTCCTTGGCCCAGGGGCCCACCGGTCCCTGTCGGCCATTGCCCGCTCCTCAGCGCACGACAGACCACGGAGGCGTCACATGCCCATAGCCGTGCCGGATCTTCTGGAAGCCGACGGATTCCGCGATGCGGGTCCGCTGGAGATCGACGACGAGGCGATCGTGTTCGAGGACGACGACCGCGGCCACCTCGACCCCACGGCGTGTCTCGCCGACCCCTGGGTGACCGCCACCACCCGATTCGCCTGTGATCTGAACTCGTAGCGGTGGCCGTTTCCATCGCCGGCCGCAGCGGTTCGTGCGACGACACGTGGTCGTACCTGAACGATCCGCGGATGCCGGCGATGAAACACGGCTGGAAGCTGCACGTCTCGGCGCGTCCCGGCGACCTCGACGCCGTGATACGGCTCGTCCTGCCGGTGCTGTCCCGGCACGTCTGCCACGCGAAGTTCGCCCGCGACCCCGATACGCTGCGCCGCCTCAACTCCGGGGAGGTGAGCGCCGCAGCCGTCGGCAAGGCGATCACCGTCTACCCACTGGCCGGCACCGTGGTCGAGGTCGCCAGGGAACTCGCCGCCGTACTGCGTGACCGGGAAGGCCCGCGGGTCGTCAGCGACCGGCGGGTCGATCCGAGGGCCCCGGTCTACTACCGCTACGGCCCCTTCACGGGCGACTACCGGACCGGCCGGAGCGGACGGCTGGAATCCGTCATGGCCGGGCCGGACGGCCGGATCTTCGACGGCCTGGCCGTCGGCCGCTACCGGTGCCCGCCCTGGGCCGAGGACCCCTTCGTGAAACGCTCCGCACCACACGGTGAGGAGCCGTCCGCGCCCGGCTTCGGCGGCGGACGCTACACAATCACCACCGGCATCGCGCGCGCGGCCCGGGGCAACGTCTATCGCGCGGTCGACCGTACTTCCGGGCGGCCGGTGGTGGTCAAACAGGCGAGGGCCTTCGTGGGCGAGGACGAATCCGGTACGGACGCCCGCCACCGGCTGCGTAACGAGCGCACGGTCCTCACCGTGCTCGACGGCGTCACGGGCGTGCCCCGCGCCCTGGACTACTTCGCTCACCAGTCGGACGAGTACCTGGTGATGAGCGGTTGCGGCGACCGGGACCTGCGCAGGGAGGTCCTGCGGAACGGCCCCTACCGGGACGACGGCATCCGGCCGGCGCGCGCCCTGTCCGTCCTCGCCGCCCGGCTCTTGCGCGTCCTGGACGCGATCCACGCCCGGAACGTGGTCGTCCGCGACCTCAAGCCCGGCAACGTCGTGCTCGACGACGCCAGTCCCGGCCACTGCCACGTGATCGACTTCGGGATCAGCGAGTGGAAGGGCGCCGGCCCGGGAGGAGCGACCCCCGGATACACCGAGCCGGTTCTGCGCGCGACCGGACCGGCCGCCCCGGCCGACGACTACTACGCGCTCGGCGCGACGCTCTTCTTCGCCGCCACCGGCATGGACCCGGTGATCGTCGACACCGACCACGGGACCAACCGGGACCGGACCCTGGCCTGCCTGGCATGGGCGCTGCCCGGGCGCGCCCACCGGAAGATCCGGTCGTCGATCACCGGCCTCCTGAGCTTCGACCCGGCCGTCCGGACCGCCGCCGCCGACGGCATGCGCACCGGCACCGCCGGACCCGCACGCCGGCCCGCGCGTCCCCGGATCGACAGCGACCTGCTGGACGAGATCATCGAGCACACGACCGCGTTCTGCGTCGGCGAAGCGCAGGCGATCGTGGACCCGGTACGGGCCGCGCGGCTGAACGTCCCCACCTCCATCGACGTCTACGGCGGCAGTTCGGGACTCGGACTGGAACTCCTCCACCACGCGAACCGGCCCCACGTGCGTTCGACCGTCACCGCGTTGGCGCGGTGGACGGCGGAACAGTCGAGGAACCTGCCACCCGGCTTCTACACGGGCCGCACCGGTGTCGAACTCTTCCTCGCGGAGGCCGGGTTGGAGCCGGTGCCGGACGCGGTCGTGCGATCCCGGTACTCCGTCCTGCCGGATCGCGCGCCGGACGGCGGACCGCCGGAGGCGGACCTGATCGCGGGCGCCGCCGGAATCGGCCTCGGCCGGTTGCTGCTCGCCCGGCACGCTCTCCGGTCCGGTCACCGGCACGCCGCGGACCGGCACCTGGCCGTCGCCGCCGACTGCGACCGGATGCTGGCGTCGGACATCGCCCGGCTGACCCCGACCGGTTCGGACCGGGCCGGTGACGCCGCACTCCGCGAGGGCATCGCGCACGGCGAGGCGGGCGTCGCCTGCTTCTTGCTCGAATACGCCGGCGTGACCGGGGACCCGGACGCGGTCAGCCGCTCCGAGAAGGCCGCCGCGCATCTGGCCGCCGTGACGCCGGACATCATCGCGGCGGCCGCGGAGCCGGGGGCGACCCGCCGCTACGGCTCGTGGTGCCGGGGCCTGGCCGGCATCGGGACCGTACTCGTCCGGGCCGCCGAACGCCTCGACGAACCCGGGTACCTCGACCTCGCCCAGCGGGCCGCGCGTGCGTGTGCCGCGCTGGCACCGCGGATGCCGCTGGTCACGCAATGCTGCGGACTGGCCGGAGTGGGAGACCTGATGGTGGACGTCGCGGAGGCGACCGCGTCCGAGGAGTTCCGGGACGCGGCCGAGACCGTCGCCCTGCTCATCCTCGGCCGCAGCGGCGGCACCTGGTCCCGGCCCGTGTTCCCGGACACCGGTCTCGCCCGGTCGAGTGCCGCCTGGGCCGGCGGCTCCGCGGGCGTGCTGGCCTTCTTCAGACGGCTGCGCGACCGGGGCGGCCCGCGACTCGGCCTCGCCGCCTGACCGCTGCCACCGCCGTCGTCCGGGCAGGACCGGCCGCCCGGTCCGACCGCGCATCGCCTTGCCCGCAGAGCGTGCGCGACGAACCTTCCCGGCCTGTCCGCGCCCGCGGAGCCGGGCGGGCAGCTCCACCCATCGGCCCGCTCTCCCTCACCGCCTCGGCCGTCACCGGACCGCGCCACCCGGCCCCGCTACCGGGCTCCTAACCGTCCGGCACGTGGCCTCGTCCAGTACGCGGCCGGTTCCGTCAACCGGTCCCGGTCTTGCGTCCGTACGCGTCCTGCTTGGCCCGTCGGCGTCCGACGGGGCGAGTCCGACGTCGTGCTGTCCGGCTCACGGGCCGGTATCGGCCCCGCCGGTCCGGTTCCGCTTCCGTCCGGTGCCCGTAGGGCGATGACGGGGGAGTTCCGGGGTGGTCCGGCCCTGCCGGGAGGGCACCGCGCTGTCCGGCGGCCGCAAGCTCGGCACCGAGGCGCAGAGGTCCGCGAACGGCACCACGCGCCGGAACTCGGCCTCGGCCGCCGCACGAAGAGCGGGCCTGCCACCGGAGGCGTACGGCCGCCCGCCCACCGGCTGTACGTCCATCGTGCTCACGGCACCGGGACGAGGCGCGGCTCGGCCACGCGGGCCGCCTCGCTGCCGTACGCGCGGTCGATGCGGGCGACCAGGTCCGACGGGATCAGCTTGTACTCCTGGGTGCCGACCGACTCGAGCACGGTGGTGGCCAGGGCGCAGCCGAGCCGGGCGGCCTGCTCCTGCGGCCACCGCCACGCCGTGCCGGCGAGGAATCCGCAGCGGAAGGCGTCCCCCGCCCCCGTGGGATCGGCGATGTGGTGCGTGGCCACCGCCGGTATGCGCACGGCCGGGGCTCCCGCAGCGGCCAGGGACACGCCGTCCGCGCCCAGAGTGGTGATCCAGGTGCCGACCCGGCCGAGGAGCTGCTCCTTCGTCCAACCGGTGCGTTCCTGCAGCAGGGCGGCCTCGTACTCGTTGGTGAACAGCCAGCGCGCGCCGTCGACGAGCCGGCGCGCCTGCTCGCCGTCGAGGCGCGCGAGCTGCTGCGAGGGGTCGGCGGCGACCGGGATGCCGAGCCGGTGCGCCGTGGCGGTGTGCCGCAGCATGGCTTCGGGATCGTCGGCGCCGACCAGGACCAGGTCGGGCCGGCCGGCGCGTTCGGCGACGGCGGCGAGGTCGATGCGGGCGGCGCCGGCCATGGCGCCGGCGTAGAAGGTGGCGATCTGGTTCTGGTCCTGGTCGGTCGTGCACACGAACCGCGCGGTGTGCGCCCGTTCGTCGATGCGGACCGCGGACGTGTCGACGCCGTGGGCCCGCAGCCAGGCGTCGTACTCGGCGAAGTCGACACCGGCCGCGCCGACGAGCAGCGGGTCGAGGCCGAGCAGCCCGAGACCGAAGGCGATGTTGGCGCCGACGCCGCCCCGGCGCACTTCCAGCCGGTCGGCGAGGAAGGACAGGGAGACGCGTTCCAGCTGCTCGGTCAGCAACTGCTCGGCGAAGCGTCCGGGGAACACCATGAGGTGGTCGGTGGCTATCGAGCCGGTCACGGCGATACGCATGGGCAGCACTCCTTGGACCCGGGGCCCGGAACCGGGAAGGGAACGGCGCAGGCGGCGCGCGCCGCGCGGAAGGGCGGTGTGCGGCCGGGCGTGCCGCACACCGCGGTGCCGGGGCGGGCCGGCGTTCGGCCGTCAGCCCGCGGCCACCGCCTTGCGCAGGGCGTCGGCCCGGTCGGTGCGCTCCCAGGTGAAGTCCGGCAGCTCACGGCCGAAGTGGCCGTAGGCGGCGGTCTGCGCGTAGATCGGCCTGAGCAGGTCGAGGTCCCGGACGATCGCGGCCGGGCGGAGGTCGAACACCCGGGTGATGGCGGCCTCGATCCGCTCGACGGCGACCGCGTGCGTGCCGAAGGTCTCCACGAGCAGGCCCACCGGCTCGGCCTTGCCGATGGCGTACGCCACCTGGACCTCGCAGCGTTGGGCGAGTCCGGCCGCGACGACGTTCTTGGCGACCCAGCGCATCGCGTACGCGGCCGAGCGGTCCACCTTGGACGGGTCCTTGCCGGAGAAGGCGCCGCCGCCGTGGCGGGCCATGCCGCCGTAGGTGTCGATGATGATCTTGCGGCCGGTCAGGCCGGCGTCGCCCATCGGGCCGCCGACCTCGAACCGGCCGGTGGGGTTCACGAGCAGCCGGTGGCCCTCGGTGTCCAGCTTGATCCCGTCGTCGGCGAGCCCGGCCAGGACGTGCTCGACGACGTGCACGCGGATGTCGGGAGTGAGCAGCCCGTCCAGGTCGATGTCGCCGGCATGCTGCGTGGACACGACGACCGTGTCCAGACGCACCGGCTGGCTGCCGAGGTACTCGACGGTGACCTGGGTCTTGCCGTCGGGACGAAGATAGGGCACGGTGCCGTTCTTGCGGACCTCGGTGAGCCGGCGCGAGAGGCGGTGGGCCAGTTCGATCGGCAACGGCATCAGGCAGGGTGTCTCGGTCGTCGCGTAACCGAACATCAGGCCCTGGTCGCCCGCGCCCTGCCGGTCCAGCTCGTCGTCGTCGCCCTCGACCCGGGCCTCGTACGCGGCGTCGACACCCTGGGCGATGTCCGGGGACTGGGCGCCGATGGACACCGAGACGCCGCAGGAGGCGCCGTCGAACCCCTTGGCCGAGGAGTCGTAGCCGATGTCGAGGATCTTGTGGCGCACCAGGGACGCGATGTCGGCGTAGGCGGAGGTGGTCACCTCGCCGGCGATGTGTACCTGGCCGGTCGTGATCAGGGTCTCGATGGCGACACGCGAGGCGGGGTCCTCGCGCAGCAGCGCGTCGAGGATGGTGTCGCTGATCTGGTCGGCGATCTTGTCGGGGTGTCCCTCGGTCACGGACTCCGAGGTGAACAGGCTGCGGGACATGGCACTCCAGGACTGTGGTGGGTGGGCACGTGGCAGCCGGCGGGCGCGCGGCGGGCGTGCCGTGACGGAGCGGTGCGTCCTTCGGGCGGAACGGGTGCGGTGGGCCGGGCGGGGCGCGTCGGTGGGGAGGGTGCGCCCCGCCCGTGTGGTGCCGGGCCGGCGTCCTCGTCAGCGCGCCACCGTGCGGAACACCCAGTAGTCGGCGGGCTCTTCGGCGATGTAGTGGGCGTTCGCCAGCCGGAAGTCCAGGTGGGCCCGTTCCCGGACCGCGGGGGACTGGGCGAAGTCCGCGAAGCCCGTCTCCTCGGCGTAGCTGGCGCGGGTGGTGACCACGATCCGGCCGCCGGGCCGGGTGTACTCCAGGAGCGTGAGCAGTGCCGTCGGACGCACGTGCCCGAGAGTGAAGACGCCGCTGCTGACCACGATGTCGTACTGGTCCAGACGGTCGTCCCGCCGCGGCACCGAGAGGTCCACGCCGCCGTACACCTTCCGGTACGCACGGGTCCTGACGGCCTCGGCGGCCATGTTCTCCGACAGGTCGACGCCGTCGACGACGTAGGTGCCGAGCCGGCTCAGGAACGTGCCGACCAGACCGGTACCGCAGCCGGCGTCGAACACGGTGGTCTCCGGTGAGCCGTAGGCGGAGGCCAGCAGGTGCACGAGGTTGGCCGCGATCCGCGGTGCCACCCACTGCTGGTCGGCCAGGTCCACGTCGTACCGGGACGCCCAGTCCTCGTAGTAGTTCTTGAGTCCGGGTGCGTCGTCGAAGAAGACGTGGGACTGCTTGACGTTGGTGAAGGAGTTGCTCATGGAAGTGCCTCCTGTCGGACGGAGCCAGTGATCATGACCGTGCTTTTCCGCCTCGCCGGCTCACCGTTGGGTCACGGCGGGAACGTCCGAGGCGTCCTGGCTGTGCGTGTCGCGGCTGACGCGCAGCCGGGAGTTCCTGATGTCGAAGACCAGGTAGACGGTGATGCCGACGAGGATGAACATGGCCCCGCCGACCTCCGTCCAGGTGGGCACCCGCCGTTCCACCGGCAGGCTCAGGATCGCTCCGAAGATCGTCTCCGTGGCGAGCAGCGGACCGACCAGCGGTACCGGAATGCCCTGCGCCGCCTTGACCCAGATGTAGGTGCCCCACCACGAACCGATGACCCCGAGGAACACGCACCAGGCGATGATCTTGAACAGTGCGTACGGGGCGAAGGTCGCCTCCGGTGTGGTGGCGATGGCGAAGGGCAGCAGCACCATCGAGGCGCCGCCCGCGCCCATCGCCACCAGGGCCGCCCAGATGGTGGGGTCCGGTTTCCGTTCCCAGGTGCGCTGCGACTGGGCGTTGCGGACCACGAAGTACGACCAGGTGAGCATGGCGCCGAGGGCCAGGGCGATGCCGACGACGGAGTCGGTGGCGGTGCCGGCGCTCTTTCCCTCGATGAGGTCGGACACGCTCAGCAGGGTGATTCCGGTGAGGATGAGGACGACCGGTGCGACGAGCTCGCCCCAGGACATGCGTTTCTCGGCGAAGTTGCCGGCCACCGCGATCGTGATGGGCGACGAGCCGACGACGACGGCGGTGATGAAGCCGCTGCCCGTGGTCGCGGAGTACGAGACGCAGATGTAGAAGACGAAGTACCCGACGAAGCCGATGTACAGGCCGAACAGGATCCTGCGCAGGGGCATGAGCTTGAGCTTGTGCCGGCCGCGGCACAGGACGTAGAGGCCGCACAGGCCGAACAGGGAGTAGCGGCCGGTCACCAGGAGCAGTTCGCTCGCGGGCCGGACGGCGGCCGGCGCGACGAAGGCGAACGCCCACAGCAGCGCGGCCGTCAGCGCCGCGGCGACGTTCTTCTGTGTGCTGCCCATCAGCGTGCCCGTTCCCGTGCGTCGGCCGCACCGCCGCCGAAACCGTTCTGCGTCAGCCAGTCCGGGTTGTAGATCTTCGAGATGTACCTGGTGCCGCTGTCCGGCAGGACGGTGACGACCGTGGCCGGCCCGGTGAGCGAACGGGCCACCTGCACGGCGCCCCACACGTTCGCCCCGGAGGTGCCGCCGCAGAGCAGTCCCTCCCGTCGCGCCAGGTGGTGGCAGGTGGCGAAGGCGTCGGCGTCGGTGAATCGCAGGACGTCGTCGACGACCGAGAAGTCCATGCACTTCGCCAGATGGTCCTCGCCCGCCCCCTCCACGAAGTACGGCGCGATCTGCCCGTGGTCGACGACGCCTTCATGGAAGTACCGGTGGTAGACGGAGCCGACCGGGTCCAGCAGGACGGAGGTCACGGACGGTTTGTGCCGCTTGAGGAACCGTGAGGTCCCGGAGATGGTGCCACCGGTGCTGCCGGACGCGACGAACGCCGTCACCGACGGTCCGAGCGCCTCCCAGATCTCCGGGCCGGTCGACCGGTAGTGCGCCTCCGCGTTCAGCGGGTTGTCATACTGGTCGAGCATGAAGGAACCCGGTGTCTCGGCGTGGATGCGCCTGGCGTACGCCACATAGTGCTTCGGCGAGTCGGGCGGCGCCGAGGTCGGGCAGACATGGACCTCGGCACCCATCGCACGCAGGGTGTCCTGCTTCTCCTTGCTCACCTTGTCCGGCATCGTCAGGACCGCCCGATAGCCGCGCGCGGCCGCGATCATCGCGATGGCCGCCCCTGTGTTGCCGGAGGTGTTCTCGACGATCGTCGCGCCCGGCCGGAGCAGGCCGCGCTGCTCCGCGTCGTCCAGGATGTACCGGACGATCCGGTCCTTGATGCTGCCCCCGGGATTCATGTACTCGACCTTGGCGAAGATCCGTACATCGGCCGGCACGTCGAAGGTCTGCAGTTCGACGAGGGGGGTCGTGCCAACGAACGCGTGCATGTTCATGCCGGCTCCTTAACCGGGGTACTGCGGAACGGGATCGGACGCGGGCCTGGCGGGTGGACCGGGAGGAATCTGGTGTTCCGGCCCGCGGACCGGCGTCAGAGCGCGGAGGCGGGGATCTTGACCGAGTCGAGGACCGCCACCGTGTGCCCCACCCGCTCGCCCTTCTCGACGAGCGCCAAGGCGTCCCGGGCGGAGATCTCGTAGGGCGCCAGCTCCCGCTCCATCCGCAGCGCCCGCGCACCGGCCGCCGCGGCCGACACACCGTCGAAAGCCTCGCGCAGCACGCGCACCGGGTAGAAGTGGAACGGTCCCAGGCCCTCCCGCTCCCAGCGGGCGTACCCGCCGACGACCTCGTGCGGCTCGGACTGCACCTTCCAGGTGTAGGTCAGGATGCTGCCGTTGTAGCCGGCGGCTCCGGAGAGGGCCAGGATCTCGGAGAGCGGGATGCGCGCACCGATCGAGGACAGCGTGCGTCCGCCGACCCGCAGGAGGGCGTGCGCCTGCTGAAGCGCCAAGTAGTGCAGTGTGACGAGGTTCTTCTCGGCGAAGCCGGGGACCTCCTCGCTGCGCTGGGTGATGAAGGTCGAACTGGTCTGGCCGTCGGCGAGGTCACCGACGCCTCCCATCGGGATGTTGGGGAGGTTCTCGTAGACCACGTCGACCTCCGACAGCTTGCCGGCCAGCGGGGCGAGGAGGTCGCCGGCGCCCCCGATCAACTCGACGTCGCCGTCCAGCAGGTTGCGGCGGATGTTGTCCCGCGCGTGGCCGAGCACGTCCTCGTGGAGGTCGGTGAAGCCGACGGTCCGGGAGCGCAGGATCTCCACGGCCGCCAGGACGTCCAGGCCGGCGCCCGTACCGATGGTGCAGAACCGCGGGGCGAGGAAACCCATGTGCGCCAGCGTCTTGAACGCGGGCACGGCGACGCTCGCGACCCAGTCGGCGCGCGGGTCGTCCGCCTTCGGAAGGTAGGAGTGGTCCGAGAGTCCGAGTCCGATCGACGAGCTGATGCGGTCCGTCCTCGGGAGCCGGAAGAACTCGCGCGGCGAAACCACCAGTTCGGCTTGGTCGATGTGTACACCCATCACGGGTCTCCTTCGGCGTGGTGACGCGCTGCTGTAACGGGAACCCCCGGCTCGCGCCGCGCCGGCTGCGGCCGGCGGGCCCCGTGGTGTGGAACCGCGGTGGAGGGGACGGGGCGGCGACCGGCCGCCCTTCGCGGGGAACAGCGCCCTGCTGGGAAGTGCTTTCACTATCGGCACGTCCGGCGCAGCCGTTCAAGGGCCGCACTGTTGTCACCTGTGAGGCAACGACGGCGACACCGCGCGGACCGCGCCGGACCGGCCCCCGGGCGGGACGACGGTGATGGAGCAAGGAGCCGGGGCCCGGTAACCGGATGGCCTGAATCCGCCTGTCCTGCCCACGGGCCGTTGACACCTCAAAAAACGGCTCCCTAGCATGTATCTATACCGGTAGGTATACCTTGTTGACTCTCCCTCTCCCTTAAGGAGATGTCCGCGTGTCGTTCCGTCCGTCCGACGCATCAGTTGACGGCGCCCGCCGTGCTCCGGCCGTGCGTGCCGCAGGACCACGGCAACACCCGTGGGATGCCGGACACCCGAGAAGCCCTTCGCCTCTCGGGCGGGGAGCCGGGTCGTGAGGCCCGTCCGCACCGGCGCGGACGTCGAGCCGCAACGGGACCTCCTGGCGGCGGCCGTCCGGTCACTGAGCCGCAGCGGCCGGCTGCCGGGGACGTCCGGCAGCGTCTCGGTGGCCTCGGGCGAGGCGGTCCTGATCACGGCGGACCGGGTGCGCAAGGAGACGATGACCCGTCACGACACGGTTCTCGTCGACCCTTTCCGGGGACTGCCGCTGCTCGGTGAGACCTCATGGCCGTGCGCCGAGACACCGGTGCACCTCGCGCTCTACCGGCGGCTGCCCGGCTGCGGGGCCGTGATCCACGTACCGGCAGAGAGCGTCACGACCCTGAGCGGCCTGACCGCGGGCCCCGGCCGGAACGGGACCGACCAGGCGGCCCTCGGTGACGACGTCCTCCTCCCCAACCGCGCCACGCCGCCCCTGCCGACCGTCCTGCCGCACCGGCCCGGCACCGCGCCCGCGGACGGAGAGGCGCTCGACGTGCCCTGCGCCGACGCTCCGCCGGTGCTGCTCGTCGAGCGCGGCGGCGTGGTCGTCTGGGGCCGGGACGTCGCCGAGGCCCGCGACCGGCTGGAGCGGGCGGCGGAGTTCGGACACGCGCGTCCGCTGCGCGGCCCCGGCAGCCGGCAGCCCGCCCCGGGAAACCCGTCATGACGCTGTTGCAGGTCATGCCGGAGGACCGGCCGGAGACGGTACGGCTGCGGACCGACGACGCCGACCTCATCCGCGGCCAGTTGCTCAGGATCGGTGTCCGCCTCGCCCGCTGGCACGCCGCCCGCAGGGTGCCGGCCGACGCGGAGGACGCCGTCATCCTGCACGCCTACCGGCACCACATCGCCCACATCAGGGCGGAGGGCGGCCACTGGTCCGTCGACGTCGCGCGCATGACCGAAGCCCCGGCGGACGCGGTCCCGGACGCGACATCGCGCACGGAGCACCGCCACGACGAGGACCTGGTGCGCTTCGTCGTCGCGGGCGCCGGCTGCTTCTACCTTCATGTCGGAGGCCTGGTGCACGCGGTGCTGTGCACCCCCGGGGACCTGCTGTCCGTACCCGCCCGCACCGCCCACTGGTTCGACGCGGGAGCCCGCCCGCGGTACACCGCGATCCGCTTCCTCGCCGACCGCACCGGCGGCGAACCCCATCTCCTCCCGGACGGCATCGCCGCCCGCTTCCCTTCGTTCGACGACCTCCTCGCGACCTCTTGAGCGGTGCCACCGCCCGGTCGTGCGGGTGACCGCCCGTGACCGGCGGAGCGGCCCGACGCGGCGCCCACGCGCACCGGACGGCCGGTCGACGGCACGGCATGTCCACCGCGCCGGACCGGCTCCGCGAGGCTACGTAGACGATCCGAATGATTTCTTCTGGGGGCTTGACCGTGTTACGGCAACCAGCACAGGGCTTGACCGCCATCCAGTCCTCCCACGACGGGCCCGGCCGCGCTCCGGGCGCCGTCGCTCCCATGGCATTCGGGCAGTTGTTGCGGTCCCACCGCACACGGCGCGGGCTGTCACTCGCGCAACTCGCCGAACGGGTCCACTTCAACCGCGGCCACCTCAGCAGGATCGAGACCGGCAAACGCCCGCCCTCAGTGGGTTTCGCCGAGGCCTGCGACCGGGCGCTCGGCACGGGCGACACGTTCACCGCCATCGCGTCGGCCCTTGAGGCGGCCGCCCGCCAGCGCCAGGGCTGGGTCCGGCCCGCCCAGCTCCCGGTGGCCAAGCGGATCTTCGTGGGCCGCCGGGACCTCATGGATCGCCTGGACGAGCTGCGGCGGGGCCACGAGCGGTCCCTGGCGGTACCCGTCGCGGTCGTCCACGGTCCGCCGGGCGTGGGCAAGAGCACGCTGGCGGTCCACTGGGCACACCAGGCGGTGAGCGACGGCCACTTCGCCGACGGACAGCTCTTCGCCGACCTCCAGGGCATCGGGCCCGGTACCGCGGCCGCTCCGGTCGACGTCCTGAAGGACCTGCTCCTGGCCGTCGGCGTGCCCGCCGAACGCATACCGGCGGGACTGGGCCAGCGAGCGGCGACCTTCCGTTCCTACCTGCACGGCCGCGCGATGCTGCTGGTGCTGGACAACGCCGCGGACGCCCGGCAGGTGCTCCCCCTGCTACCCGCCTCCCCGGGTTGTGCCGTGGTGGTGACCAGCCGGACGGCCCTGCCCGGCCTCATGTGCCGGGTCGACGCCGTCTCCCTGCCCGTGACGGAGCTGTGCCCGGCCGAGTCCGCCACGCTGATCCGGTCGGCCATCGGCGAGGCGCGTGCCGACGCCGCGCCCGACGCGGTGGACGTCCTGGCCGAGCGCTGCGG
Source organism: Streptomyces sp. SCL15-4 (assembly GCF_033366695.1). Classification (NCBI taxonomy): domain Bacteria; kingdom Bacillati; phylum Actinomycetota; class Actinomycetes; order Kitasatosporales; family Streptomycetaceae; genus Streptomyces; species Streptomyces sp. SCL15-4. The sequence continues at coordinate 317,349 of NZ_JAOBTQ010000001.1, read as the reverse complement.
ACACCTGCCCCTGGCGCTCGCACTGGCCACCGAACACGTCGTCAGCCGGCAGCACCCGAGCGCCCGTCCTCTCGCCGCCGAACTCGAGTCCGAGCGCGCGCGGTTGAACCTGGCCGCCGGTGACATGACACTGCGGGACGCGTTCGACGCCTCGTACCGGACGCTGGACGAGCCGAGCGCACGGGTGTTCCGGCTGCTCGGCCGCCTTCCCGGCGGCCGGTTCGACGCGGCGGACACCGCGGCGACAGCGGGCGTCAGCAAGGACGAGGCCATGCGCCTGCTGCACCGTCTCGCCGGCGCACACCTCATCCGGCACCGCGACGAGCGCCACTACCACCTGCCCGGCCTGCTGCGCGCCTACGCCGCCGACCTGTCGCGGAGACTGGACGGAGAGCCGGAGCGCGCCGCGCCGTGCCCGGTGGACGCCCCCCGCCCGGCGCCGTCCACACGCTCCGTCTCGTCACTGGTCGCCTGAACCCGTCCCCGCCACACGGCCACACGGCCGGTCCGGCCCGCGGCGCAAGGCGCCGGTCCCGCCGCTCCGCCGGGCCGGGAGCGCCCGGTCCAGGCCGACCGAGCCGTCAGCGTCCGTCAGGGAGCGTCACCGGGTGAGCGATCGCTCCAGCAGGACGGCGGCCATCTGTTCGGCACGGTCGATCGCCTGTTCCACCGATCGCATGGACTGGGTGACGCAGGCGCCCTCGTGCAGGATCAGCACCTGCGCGGCCAGTGCCGCCGGGTCCTCGGCGCCCGCCTCGGCCGCCAGGTCCTCCAGGTACGCGAGGAGCCACGCCTTCTGGTCGCGGGCCACCTCGCGGCCCGGGTGGTTCTCGGGCAGTTCCACGGCGGCGTTGATGAAGGCACAGCCCCTGAGCTGACTGCGCTCGCGCATCCAGTCGCGCAGCGCGCCGAACGTGGCCAGGATCTTCTCGCCGGGCGGCCCGTCGTGGCTGTTGACGTGCTTCACCAGAGTCGAACGCCACAGGCCGTCACGGGCCCGCAGATAGGCGACGATCAGGTCGTCCTTCGAGCCGAAGCGGTCGTAGAGGGTCTTCTTGGTGACCTGCGCCGCCTCGGCGATCGCCTCCACGCCGACGGCGCGGATGCCCTGTTCGTAGAAGAGCCGGGACGCGGTCTCGAGAATCTTCACTCCGGCCGGGGTCAGATGCCGCCCCCCGCGCGACCTGCCGCTCCGGCCGGTGATCGTCTCGTCCTTGACAGTCACGCTCTGACACTACACCCATCGGTATGGTTAGAAAAGGTTCACAAGCGGACCCGGTCATTCCGTCAGCTCGGCTCCGGCGCCGCTCCGGGCGGGAGCGACACGTCCGCCATCGACCCGGGAACGGGGGCCGGGCCCGGTCCCCGGTTCAGGCTGTGCCGGGGACGGCGATCGGGCCGGGAACGAGTGGTTCCGGCCCGGGAAGCGGCGGGCTCGCATGTGCTGGTGACCAGGACCTTCCGACCACCGCGACACGGTCGCCGGCCGCATCGCGGTGTGAGCCCGTCCGTCATTGCCGACGCCGGAACAGAGCTGGTGTCAGAGACCACGGGTCACCAAGTGACCGGCAACGCCTCCAGGCCGCGGAAGACCAGTTCCGGCACGTAGGCGAGCGCGGACTCGTCGACGGCCAGGCGCAGTCCCGGATACCGTTTCACCACGGACCCGATCGCCACCCGCATCTCCCGGCGGGCCAATATCGCGCCGAGGCAGAAGTGCGGCCCGTGCCCGAAGGCGAGGTGTGCTGCCGGTCCCTCGCGCGTGATGTCGAAGCGGCCGGGATCCGGGTACACACCGGGGTCGCGGTTGGCCGCGACGATGACCGGCAACACCGGTTCGCCCGCCCCCAGTTCGACACCCTCCAGGGCGACGGGCTCGGTAGTGACCCGGACCTCGGCCGAGGAGAAAAGCCTGCTGTAGCGCAGTAGTTCGTCGACCGCCGGTCCGATCAGGTCCGGTGACGAGCGCAGCAGCGCGAGTTGGTCCGGGTGGCGCAGCAAGGTGAGCAACGAGTTGCCCAGCTGGTTGACGGTCGTCTCGTGGCCGGCGATCAGCAGGCCCTCGAGGTTGGCCAGCAGCTCGGGTTCGGTGAGATGGTCGCCCTCGTCGTTGGCGGCGACCATCGCCGAGATCAACCCGTTGTCCGGCCGCGCCCGCTTCTGACGCACCAGATCGGCGAGCCAGTCCTGCATCTCGCTCTGCGCGGCCCCCAGTTCTTCCGGAGTGATGTCCGTGACGAACAGCCGCCTGGTCCACCTGCGGATGGCCTCCGCCTCGGAGTAGGGCACGCCGAGCAGCTCGCAGATGACCATCAAGGGCAGTGGAGCGCAGAGACCCGCCACAAGATCCGCAGTGGGATCGAGGGAGTCGAGCAAGGAGTCCACGATCGACTGCACGCGTGGCTCGAGCTGATCGACCATGCGCGGGCTGAACGCCTGTGACATCAGCTTGCGCAGGCGGGCATGGCGCTCGCCGTCCAGGCTGGTGACCAGCAACGGGTCGGCGGCGACGGACAGTTTCAGCGGGCCGCCCGGAAGTGTGGCCGCCTCCCGGCTGAACCGGCTGTCGCTCAGGACCTGGCGCACCGCCGTGTAGGAAAGGGCGAGCCAGACGTCTGCCGGACCCATCGTCGCGAGGACGACCGGAGCCTGCGCGAGCAGAGCCTCGGCTTCGGGTTCGTTGTCGAGGTGGTGTGGTGTGGTGAAGGGGAACGTGGCCGGCATCGCTGCCTCCTGACTGGAGGTCACCAGGTCCGGGCAGCGGGTGCCGGGCGTGAACGGCCGGGACCGAGGCACGGATCGGTGACAGCTGGGTTTCATGCCGCCGGGGGCGGTGGCGCTGCGCGATCGTCTCGAGGTCGATGAGGGTCAAACGGTGCATCCGGAGCTGTCGGCGGCGCCGGTGGTCGGTTCGCTCGATCCGGGTGGTGATGGCCGTGCGGAGGTGCCGGGTGGCCGGATGACGGTCGAGGACGTTTTTCCGCGCGAGTGCGAATGGGGATTCTAGGGCCTTGACACCGGCGGCGTCGATGGTGCCCAGGAGCCCGGTCCGGTCGTGGCGGTGCGGGGCGTGGACGAACGTCCGTGACCGCACCGGCAGGCTCACCGGCGGATTCGCCGGCCGATCCGTCGGCGGACACTGCGACGGGCCGTCCGCAAGGCGCGACGCGCTTCATGGAGTACGGGACGGATCTCGCCAAGGTGCCTCTTTCGTGCGGGCATATGACGTTGTGATGTGCTTCGTTTGAGCCAGCCTTCGCCCGGCCTATGGCGATGGCGTGATGTTGCTGCCATGCTCGTCTGCGCGGCGGGCCGATCATCGTCCCGCCCCTCCACTCAGCTGACCAGCGCATCTTCCTCGCAGATCGCCAACGCTGTCGCTTTCGAGGACCGCTCCACTGATCCAGGCGCCCGAAGCGCGGGCGAGTCCGGGTACGGATACGACCGGGTCGCCGGGCTGTCCGCGCCCTCGATGATCCGGTCGCTCGCGCGGCCGGAACCGCACCGTCGGCACTGCTACGGAAACACCCCGGCTCCCTTCATCCCCCGGCTCACGAGGTGTCGATGTGATGCGCTTCCCCTTGGATTCGGACGCTGATCGTGTCGCTGTCATCGGAATGGCGGGCAGGCTGCCGAAAGCCCCGGACCCGGAGGCGTTCTGGCGACTGCTGTGCGCCGGGACCGACGCGATCACCGCGCCGCCCGCGGGCCGGCAGGGCGTACGGCACGGCGGCTATCTGGACCAGGTGGACGGCTTCGACGCCGCGTTCTTCGGTGTGTCCCCCCGTGAGGCCGCCGGCATGGACCCGCAGCAGCGGCTCATGCTCGAACTCGCCTGGGAGGCCCTGGAGGACGCCCGGATCGTGCCGAGCACGCTGACGGGCGGCCCGACGGGGGTGTTCGTCGGCTCGATGTGGGAGGACTACACGTCCCTGGCCTACCCCGGTCACATCACGCCGCACACGCTGACCGGCACCAGCCGGGGCGTCATCGCCAACCGCGTCTCGCACTTCCTCGGTGTGCGCGGACCGAGCATGACGGTCGACACGGCCCAGTCGTCGGCGCTGGTCGCCGTGCATCTGGCGGTCGAGAGCCTGCGCCGGGGCGAGTCGGCGCTCGCCCTGGCCGGCGGGGTGAACCTCAACCTGACCGCCGCACGCGAGGAGGGCGCGGCGGAGTTCGGCGGCCTGTCCCCGGACGACCGCTGCTTCACCTTCGACGCACGGGCCAACGGCTTCGTCCGCGGCGAGGGCGGCGCCTTCCTCGTCCTGAAACCGCTGGACCGGGCCCTGGCCGACGGGGACCGCGTCTACGGTGTCGTCCGGGGCAGCGCGGTCAACAACGACGGCGCCACACAGAGCCTGACCGTGCCCAGCGCGCAGGCCCAGGAACAGGTCATCCGCGAGGCACTGGCCCGCGCCGGCGTGCGTCCCGCGGATGTGCAGTACGTGGAGCTGCACGGCACCGGCACCGCTGTCGGCGACCCCGTCGAGGCCGCCGCCCTCGCGGCGGCCTACCGCGACCCGGCCGGGACCGGCGACGCCGAGGGCAATGCCGACAGCGCCCTGCGCGTGGGATCCGCCAAGACGAACGTCGGCCACCTGGAAGGCGCCGCGGGCATCGTCGGTCTGCTCAAGGCCGTCCTCAGCGTGTACCACCGCGCACTGCCGCCGAGCCTGAACCACGAAACCCCCCATCCCGGCATTCCTCTCGACGCACTGGCGCTGCGGGTCCAGACCGCGCTGACCCCCTGGCCGCGGCCGGACGCTCCGTTGCTCGCCGGCGTGTCGTCGTTCGGCATGGGCGGCACCAACGCGCACGTGATCGTCGAGCAGGCACCCGATCCGGCCGCGCCGCCGGCCCGGCGGCCCGCCTCCGAGGCCCGGCCGGCGCCGTGGATCGTCACGGCGCGGACCAAGCAGGCGCTAAGAGCGCAGATCGAGCGCCTGCGCGCACACGTGCGCAGCCACCCGGGCCTGACCGACGCCGAGGTCGCGCACGCGCTGGCCACCACCAGAACCCGCTTCGCGCACCGCGCGGTCCTGCTCGACTCCGCCCAGGTCGCCGCCGGCCGGGCCGGCACCCCGGGCCGTACCGTCTTCGTGTTCCCCGGCCAGGGCGCGCAGTGGGCCGGCATGGGCCGGGAGCTGTACGCCGCGTACCCCGTCTTCCGGGCCGCCATGGACGAGTGCGCCCAGGCCCTGGCCCCGTACACCGACTGGTCTCTGTCCGATGTCCTGGACGGCGCCCCGCTCGACCGCGTGGACATCGTGCAGCCCGCCCTGTTCGCGGTGATGGTGTCTCTGGCGGCACTGTGGCGCTCCTTCGGTGTCGAGCCCGACGCGGTGGTCGGGCACTCGCAGGGCGAGATCGCCGCGGCATACATCGCGGGCGCGCTGTCGCTGTCCGACGCGGCCCGGATCGTTGCACTGCGCAGCCGCGCGCTGGTGGCGCTGACCGGCCGGGGCGGCATGGTGTCCGTGGCCCTGTCCGCCGAGCGGGCCGAGTACTACGTGTCGCGCTGGGACGGCGCGCTGACGGTCGCCGTGGTCAACGCCACCGGCTCGGTCGTGGTGTCCGGCGACACGCGGGCCCTGTCCGAACTGGTCGAGTCCTGCGCGGCGGACGGTGTCCGCGCCCGCGTCGTCCCGGTGGACTACGCCTCCCATTCCGCGCACGTCGAAGCCCTCCGCGAGCGGCTGCACAGCGAACTGGACGGTGTGCGGCCGCGGCAGGGCACCATCCCGTACTACTCCGCGGTCACCGGCGGCCTCCTCGACGACACCACGGAGCTGGACGCCGGCTACTGGTACCGCAACCTGCGCGAGCCGGTCCGCTTCGACCTGGCCACCGCCGCGCTGCTCGCGGACGGGCACGACGTCGTGGTCGAGGTCAGCCCGCACCCGGTGCTGCTGCCCGCCCTCGAACAGAGTCTGGAACAGGCCCGCGAGCGGACCGGCGGGCCCGGCGTCGCCACCGGCACGCTGGGCCGCGACCGGGGCGGACCGGACGTCTTCCTGACCGCGCTGTCCCGGCTGTTCGTGGCCGGCGTGCCGGTCGACTGGTCCCCGGCCGTCGCCGAGGCCGCGCCGGTCGACCTGCCCACGTACGCCTTCCAGCGTCGCTCGTACTGGCTGCCCGGAGCGACAGCCGGTACGAGCGGACGGACCCCGGCCGGCCCGGGGACGCACGCGGCCGGGACCGCCGCGCCCGGCCGGCCGGACGGCGGCCCGGAGACCCGCGACACCAGGACGGGCGGCACGGACACGGGCGAATCCGAGTCGGGCGGCACGGTCGACGAGGCCGCCGTGGTCACCGCGCAGATCGCGCTCGTACTGGGCCACGAGGACCCCGCGGACATCGATCCCGCACTCACCTTCAAGGACCTCGGCCTTGACTCGGTCACCGGGCTCGAACTGCGCAACCGCCTGGCCGTCGTCCTGGACCGGCAACTCCCCTCCGGCCTCGTCTTCGACCACCCGACGCCCGCGGAGCTGATCGACTGGCTGCGCACCGGCCCCGGCGACCGGCCGGCCCCCGCCGCCCCGGCCGCCCACGACGACGACCCGGTCGTCATCGTGGGCATGGGCTGCCGCTTCCCCGGCGGGGTGGCCTCGCCGGACGACCTGTGGCGGCTCGTCGCGGAGGGCGTGGACGCGATCGGCGACTTCCCGGACGACCGCGGCTGGGACCTGGGCGGCCTGTACGACCCGGAACTGCGCGGCGCGGGCACCACGTACATCACCCGGGGCGGGTTCCTGGAGGCGGTGGCCGGCTTCGACGCTCCGTTCTTCGGCATCTCGCCGCGCGAGGCGCTCGCCATGGACCCGCAGCAGCGGCTCGTGCTGGAGACGGCCTGGGAGACGTTCGAGCACGCCGGGATCGACCCGGCCGCGCTGCGCGGCAGCCACACCGGCGTGTTCACCGGCGTCTGGTCGTCCGGCTACGCGACCGGGCCGGGCCTGCCGGAGGACCTGGAGGGTTACCTATTCACCGGCGTCGCGACCAGCGTCACGTCCGGCCGGGTCGCCTACCACCTCGGGCTGCGCGGCCCGGCGCTGTCCGTGGACACCGCCTGCTCGTCGTCCCTGGTCGCCGTCCACCTGGCCGCCCAGGCCCTGCGCGCGGGCGAGTGCTCGCTGGCGCTCGCCGGCGGTGTCACCATCATGGCGACACCGCTGGGCTTCACCGAGTTCTCCCGCCGGCACGGCCTCGCGGCGGACGGCCGCAGCAAGCCCTTCGCCGCCGCGGCCGACGGCACCAGCTGGGCCGAGGGCGCCGGCCTGGTGCTGCTGGAACGCCTGTCGGACGCCCGCCGCAACGGCCACCGGGTGCTGGCGGTCGTCGCGGGTAGCGCGGTCAACCAGGACGGCGCGTCCAACGGCCTGACCGCGCCCAACGGCCCCTCCCAGGAACGCGTCATCCGCCAGGCGCTGGCGAACGCCGGGCTGGAGCCGTCCGACGTGGACGCCGTCGAGGCCCACGGCACCGGCACCACCCTCGGCGACCCCATCGAGGCCGACGCCCTGCTGGCCGCCTACGGTCAGGACCGGGACGAGCCGTTGTGGCTGGGGTCGGTGAAGTCGAACATCGGCCACACCCAGGCGGCGGCCGGCGTCGCGGGCCTGATCAAGATGGTCATGGCGATGCGCCACGGCGAACTGCCGCGAACCCTGCACATAGACGCCCCCACCCCGCACGTCGACTGGGCCTCCGGCGGCGTCCGGCTGCTCACCGAGGCCCGGCCGTGGACGGAGCACGAGCACCCGCGCCGCGCCGGCATCTCGGCCTTCGGCATCAGCGGCACCAACGCCCACCTGATCATCGAGCGGTCCCTGGACCCGGACCCCGGCCGCCTTCCCGAACCCGCCGGCCGGGCCGCCCCCACCGCCTGGCTGCTGTCCGCGAAGACCGACGCCGCGCTGCGCGCCCAGGCCGAGCGACTGCACGCGTACGCGACCGCCCACCCCGACGTCCCGGCCGCCGCGATCAGCCGCGCACTGGCCGCCCGCACCCGGTTCGGGCACCGGGCCGCGGTGGTCGGCGCCGACCGGGACGACCTGCTGTCCGGCCTGGCCGCGCTCCCGCCGGGCCTGCCGGCCCGTACCGGCGGGACCGTGTTCGTCTTCCCCGGACAAGGGGCGCAGTGGGCGGGCATGGGCCGTGACCTGTACGAGCAGTCCGAGGTCTTCCGCGCCGGCATCGACGCCTGCGCCGCCGCCCTGGCCCCGTACACCGACTGGTCGCTGGTCGACGAACTGCGCCACGGCTCGCTGGACCGCGTCGACGTGGTCCAGCCGGCCCTGTTCGCCGTCATGGTGGCGCTGGCCGACCTGTGGCGGTCCTACGGCGTGCGGCCGGACGCCGTGGTCGGCCACTCCCAGGCGGAGATCGCCGCCGCGTACGTCACCGGCGCGCTGTCGCTGCGGGACGCCGCCAAGGTCGTGGCATTACGGTCCAGGGCACTGACCGTCATCGCCGGCCGGGGCGGCATGGTGTCCCTCGCGCTGTCCGCCGAACAGGCCGCCGGCTACCTGGCCCGCTGGGACGGGCGGCTGACCACCGCCGTGGTGAACGGACCCGCGGCGGTCGTGGTGTCCGGCGGCCTCGACGTGCTGGACGAACTGCTGGCCGCCTGCGAGGCCGACGGCATCCGCGCCCGCCGCCTACCCGTCGACTACGCCGCCCACTCCGCGCAGGTCGAGGCGATCCGCGAGCGACTGCTCACCGACCTGGCCGGCATCACGCCCCAGTCGGCGGCGATCCCGTTCTACTCCACGGTCACCGGCGAGCCGGTCGACACCGCCGCTCTCGACGCCGGCTACTGGTACCGCAACCTGCGCGAGCCCGTACGGTTCGACCTGGCCACCGCCCGGCTCACCGCCGACGGCCACGACCTGTTCCTGGAGGTCGGCCCGCACCCGGTGCTGGTGCCCGCGCTGGATGTCACCGCCACCGGAACACTGCGCCGCGACCACGGCGGCCTCACCGAGTTCCTCGCCGCGGCGGGACGCCTCTACGCCGCCGGAGCCGACGTCGACTGGACTCCGGTCCTGCCCCGCACCGCACCCAGGGCGGACCTGCCCACGTACGCCTTCCAGCGCGAGCCCTACTGGGTGACCGCGACCCCGCCGGTGCCCCGTGACGACTGGCGGTACGAGGTGGCATGGGCGCCGACGAGCGGTGCCGCGGCCCCGGTGGACCCGGCTCGCTGGCTCGTCCTGGCCACGACCGGGCATCCGTGGGCCGAGGCCCTGCGCGAACGGGGCTTCGCGGTTGCCGGCAGCCGGGACTTGGCCGGCACCCGGGACGCCCGGCCCGGGCCGGACGGCGTGCTGTCGCTGCTGGCGCTGGACGAGGACCCGCACCCCGACCACCCGGTGCTCCCGGCGGGTCTGGTCCGCACCCTGGATCTGGTCCGCACCCTGGACCCGGCGCGGACACCGGCCGTCCCGCTGTGGTGCGCGACCAGCGGCGCCGTGAGCACCTCGGGCACCGACCCGGTCACCAGCCCGGCCCAGGCCCTGGCGTGGGGCACCGGCGTGTCCGCGGCGCTGGAGTTCCCGCACGGCTGGGGCGGCCTGGTCGACCTCCCCGCCGTGCCCGACGAGGAGAGCGTGAACGCGCTGCTCGTCGTGCTCGCCGGCACGGGCGAGGACCAGGTGGCGGTCCGCGGTGCCCGGCGCTTCGCCAAACGGCTGCGCCGCAAGGCCCCGTCGGGCCCGGCCGCGCGGTCCTGGCGGCCACGGGGCACGGTGCTGGTCACCGGCGGCACCGGCGCGCTCGGCGGACACGTGGCCCGCCGCCTCGCGCGGCAGGGCGCGGAGCACATCGTGCTGGCCGCCCGCCGCGGCCCCGACGCACCCGGCGCGGCCGGCCTGCGCGACGAACTGGAGGCAGCCGGAGCGCGGGTGACCGTGGCGGCGTGCGACGTGGCCGACCGGGACGCGCTGCGGGCCCTCGTCGAGCGCGCCGGTGACATCCGCGCGGTCTTCCACACCGCCGGCGTGATCAGGGCGACCAGGCTGGCCGACACGACACCGGCGGAGTTCGCCGAGGTCATCGCGGCCAAGGTCGCCGGGGCGGCGAACCTGGCGGAACTCCTGCCGGACCTCGACGCCTTCGTGCTGTTCTCCTCCACCGCGGGCGTGTGGGGCGACGGCCACGGCGCGGCCTACGCCGCCGGCAACGCCTTCCTCGACGCCCTGGCCGCACAGCACCGCGCCCAGGGCCGCGCCACGACCTCCGTCGCGTGGGGCATCTGGGCCGAAGGCGGCATGGCGGCCCTGGAGTCCGTGCAGCACCAGCGCACCCTGCTCGGCCTCGGCGAACTGGGCCCGGACCGGGCACTCGACGCGCTGCAGGACGTCCTCGACCACGACGAGGCCCTCGCGGTCGTCACCGAGGCCGACTGGGCACAGTTCGCCCGCGCCTACACCCACGCGCGGCCGAGCCGGCTGCTGCGGGACCTGCCCGAGGCCCACGACCGGCCGCAGGCCCCCCGGCCCGCGCCTCCCGCCGCCGGCACCGACCTGCTGGAGCTGATCACCACCCACGTCGCCGGCGTGCTGGGACACGCCACCCCCGAGCGGCTCGACCCCCGGCAGGCGTTCAAGGACCTGGGATTCGACTCGCTGACCGCGGTGGACCTGCGCAACCGCCTGACCGCCGCGCTCGGGGTGAAACTGCCCGCCACCCTCGTCTTCGACCACCCCACCCCGGCCCGGCTGGCCGCCCACCTGTCCGGCGAGTCCGGCGAGCGGGACGCGCCGCAGGCCCCGGCCCCGGCCGCGACGGACGAGCCGATCGCGGTCATCGGCATGGGCTGCCGCTTCCCCGGAGGCGTCGGCACCCCCGAGGACCTGTGGCGGCTGGTCGCGGACGGCGTGGACGCGGTCGGCGACTTCCCGGCCGACCGCGGATGGGACATCGACCGCCTGTACGACCCGACGGGAAGCCGCCCGCGCACGTCCAGCACGTCCCAGGGCGGCTTCCTCGACGCCGCCGGCGACTTCGACGCGGCGTTCTTCGGGATATCGCCCCGCGAGGCGCTCGCCATGGACCCGCAGCAGCGCATCCTGCTGGAGACCGCGTGGGAGGCCATCGAGTACGCCGGTATCGACCCGACCACGCTGGAGGGCACACCCACCGGCGTGTTCACCGGCATCTGGTCCACCGGCTACGCCGCCGGGCCGGTCCCCGACGACCTGGAGGGCTACCAGGTCACCGGCACCGCGTCGAGCGTGGGCTCCGGCCGGCTGGCGTACCAGCTGGGCCTGCTCGGCCCGGCACTGTCCCTGGACACCGGCTGCTCGTCGTCCCTGGTGGCCCTGCACCTGGCCGCTCAGGCGCTGCGCTCGGGAGAATGTTCCTTCGCCCTGGCCGGCGGCGTCACCGTCAACGCGGCACCCACGCTGTTCACCGAGATGTCCCGGCAGGGGGCGAGCGCGCCCGACGGCCGCAGCAAGTCCTTCGCCGCCGCGGCCGACGGGGCGGGCTGGGCCGAGGGCGCCGGCCTGCTGCTGCTGGAACGTTTATCCGACGCCCGCCGCAACGGCCACGAGGTGCTGGCGGTCGTCCGGGGCTCCGCCACCAACCAGGACGGCGCCTCCAACGGCCTGACCGCGCCCAACGGACCCTCCCAGGAACGCGTCATCCGCCAGGCGCTGGCGAACGCCGGGCTGGAGCCGTCCGAGGTGGACGCGGTGGAAGCCCACGGCACCGGCACCACTCTCGGCGATCCCATCGAGGCCCAGGCACTCCTGGCGACGTACGGCCGGGACCGGGACGAGCCGTTGTGGCTGGGGTCGGTGAAGTCGAACATCGGCCACACCCAGGCGGCGGCCGGCGCGGCCGGCCTGATCAAGATGGTCATGGCGATGCACCACGGCGAACTGCCGCGAACCCTCCATGTGGACGCGCCGACCCCGCACGTCGACTGGGCCTCCGGCGCGGTCCGCCTGCTCACCGAACCGGTCGCCTGGCCCGGGACCGGGCGGCCGCGGCGGGCCGCCGTCTCCGCCTTCGGCATCAGTGGCACCAACGCCCATGTGATCCTCGAACAACCCGCCGAGACCGACTCCGTCGCACCCTCCCCCCGAGACCGCGCGGACGACCAGGTCCTCTGGCCGCTGTCGGCCAGGTCCGAGGCGGCGTTGCGGGAGCAGGCACGCCGGCTGGGCGCCTTCACCGCCGTACATCCCGAGGTGAGCCCGGCGGCGGTCGGCGGTGCCCTGGCCGCCCGCACCGTGTTCGAGCACCGTGCGGTGGTGGTCGGCACCGCCGCGGCCCTGGACGCCCTGGCGGAGGGCCGGTCGGCGCCGGGTCTGGTCACCGGGACCGCGCGCCCGTTGGGTGGGTCGGTGTTCGTGTTTCCGGGGCAGGGTGCGCAGTGGGTGGGTATGGGTGGGGAGTTGTACGGCTCGGAACCGGTGTTCCGGGAGGTGATCGACGCCTGTGACGCGGCGTTGGCGTCGTACACCGACTGGTCGTTGGTGGAGGTGCTGACCGGCGGTGGTTCGCTGGAGCGGGTGGATGTGGTGCAGCCCGCGTTGTTCGCGGTGATGATCGCGCTTGCCGAACTGTGGCGTGCTCATGGTGTGGAGCCTGATGCCGTCGTCGGGCATTCGCAGGGCGAGATCGCGGCGGCGTACGTCGCGGGCGCGTTGTCGTTGGACGACGCCGCCAAGGTGGTCGCGCTGCGCAGCAAGGCCCTGGTGGCCCTGGCCGGACACGGCGGCATGGTCTCCGTCGCGCTGTCCGCGGACGACGCCGCCGGCTACCTGGGCCCCTGGGGCGACCGGATCACCGTCGCGGTGGTCAACTCCGCCTCGACCGTCGTCGTGTCCGGCGAACCCGGGGCCCTGGACGAACTGCTGGCAGCCTGCGCCAGGGACGGCCTGCGCGCCCGCGCCATCCCCGTCGACTACGCGGCACACTCGGCGCAGGTCGAGGCTGTCCGCGAGCGGCTTCTCACCGACCTCGCGGACATCCGGCCCCGGCCGGCGGCGACTCCCTTCTACTCCACGGTCACCGGCGAGCCGGTCGACACCTCCGCTCTCGACGCCGGCTACTGGTACCGCAACCTGCGCGAACCCGTACGGTTCGACCTGGCCACCGCCCGGCTCACCGCCGACGGCCACGAGGCGTTCGTGGAAGTCAGCCCGCACCCGGTGCTGGTGCAGGACCTGGACGGCGTGGCGACCGGCACCCTGCGCCGCGACCACGGCGCCCTCGCGGATTTCCACATCGCCCTGGCCCGCCTCCACGTCCAGGGCGCCGCCGTGACCTGGCCGCACGAGCGCCCGCACGGCGTCAGGCTGCCGCGCTACGCCTTCCAGCGCGGCACCTACTGGCTCACCGCCGCGGCCGGCGACCACGGCACCGGGCACCCGCTGGCGGGCACCACCGTCGAACTGCCCGACGGGAGCACCGTGCACAGTGGCCGCATCTCCACCCGCACCCACCCCTGGCTGGCCGACCACGCCGTCGACGGCACGGTCCTGCTGCCGGGCACCGCCTTCCTCGAACTCGCCACCCTGGCCGGCGGAACCCTCGACGACCTCGTCCTGCACCTGCCCCTCGCGCTCTCGGACACACCGACGGACATCCAGGTCTCGGTCGGCGCCCCGGACGACGCCGGCCGCAGCCCGGTCACCGTGCACTCCAAGGGCGGCGACGGCTGGGTCCGCCACGCCTCCGGAACCCTCGGCGGCCGGGTGACGGCCGGACGCATCGACCGGCCCGCGAGGAACACCGAACCCGTGGACCCCGACGGGTTCTACGCCTTCCTCGCCGGACTCGGATACCAGTACGGGCCCGCGTTCCGGGGCGTGCGCAAGCTGTGGCAGGGCCAGGACGAACTGTACGCCGAGGTGTCCGTCCCCGACGGCGCCCGCTTCGGCGTCCACCCCGCGCTCCTGGACGCCGCACTCCAGCCGCTGATCCTGCTCAGCCCCGACACCCGGGTCCGGCTGCCGTTCTCCTTCTCCGGCGTCGCCGTGCACTCCACCGGTGTGTCGTCCGCCCGGGTCCACCTGGCCCGCACGGGCACCGACACCTACCGCGCGACACTGACCGACCTGTCCGGCAACCCGGTCGCGGACATCACCGCGCTGACCGTCCGACCGGCCGCCGAGACCCGGGCCGCGGTGCTGCACACCCAGTGGGTGCCGCTCACCGCGAGCACACCGACCGAGGTGGTGCCGAGCCCGGTACTCACCGCGGACGCCGACGCGGACTCCGTGCACGCCCTCGTCCAGCGGGCCCGCGCGCTCGTCCAGGACTTCCTGGCCGGGCAGCCGGAGCGGGCGGCCGCACGCCTGGCCGTCCTGACCCGCGGCGTGGCCGGCGCGGCCGTACGCGGCCTGGTCCGCAGCGCCGCCGCCGAGCACCCCGGCCGGTTCGTCCTGGTGGACATGGGCGACGCGTCCGAGGAGGACGCGGTCCGGGCCGCCATGACGGCCGGCGACGAACCCGAACTGGCCCTGCGCCAAGATGGCGTCCTCGTGCCGCGGCAGGCCCGGTACACGCCGGAACTGACCGTCCCCGACGGCGCGTACCGGCTGAGCGAGTCCGGCACCGGGCAACTGGACGACCTGGCCCTGCTGCCCTGGCACGAGGCCGCGCTGGAACCCGGTCAGGTACGGGTCGCCGTACGCGCGGCCGGCCTGAACTTCCGCGACGTGCTCATCACCCTCGGTATGTACCCGGACCGGCCCCCGTTGGGCGGCGAAGGGGCCGGCACCGTCCTCGAGGCCGGCCCCGGCGTCACGGCATGGCGGCCCGGCGACCGCGTCATGGGAATGATGCCCGGCGCCTTCGGGCCGCGCGCGGTCGCCGACCACCGGCTCCTGACGGCGATCCCCGACGGCTGGAGCTTCACCGAGGCGGCGTCGGTGCCCATCGCGTTCACCACCGCCTGGTACGGGCTGTTCGATCTCGGCGAACTGCGCCCAGGCGACCGGGTCCTGGTCCACTCCGGCGCGGGCGGTGTGGGCATGGCCGCCATCCAGTTGGCCCGGAACAGCGGCGCGGAGGTCTTCGCCACCGCGAGCCCCGCCAAGTGGGACACCCTGCGGCGCCTCGGACTGGCGGACGACCACATCGGTTCGTCCCGCGACACCCGGTTCGCCGACCGGTTCCCGGCCATGGACGTCGTCCTCAACTCGCTCGCGGGAGAACTCACCGACGCCTCCCTGCGGCTGCTCGCCGACGGCGGACGCTTCGTCGAGCTGGGCAAGACGGACGTCCGCTCACCCGAGGGCCTGATCTACCGGGCCTTCGACCTCAACGACGTCGACCCCGCGCGGCAGGGCGACATCCTCTCCCGGGTCGTGGAGATGGTCGCCGACGGGACGCTGGAGCCGCTGCCGGTCACCGCCGCGGACCTCCGCCAGGCCGTCGCCTCCTTCCGCCTGATGAGCCAGGCCCGCCACACCGGCAAGATCGTCCTCACCGTCCCCCAGCCGATCGACCCCGACGGCACCGTGCTGATCACCGGCGGCACCGGCACCCTCGGCCAGGCCGTCGCCCGGCACCTGGTGTCCCGCCACGGAGTACGGCACCTGCTGCTCGTCAGCCGCGGCGGCGGCGCGGTGCCGCACCTGGAGCCCCAAGAGGACGTCGACGTGCGGGTCGTGGCCTGTGACGTCGCGGACCGGGACGCGCTGGCGGCCGTACTGGACTCGATCCCGGCCGAGCATCCGCTCACCGCCGTCGTCCACGCGGCCGGCGTGCTCGACGACACCGTCGTGGAACGGCTGACCGCGGAACAGCTCGACCGGGTGCTGCGTCCCAAGGTCGACGGCGCCTGGCACCTGCACGAGCTGATCGGCGAGCACCACCTCGCCGCCTTCGTGCTGTTCTCCGCGGCCGCGGGTGTACTCGGCAACGCCGGCCAGGCCGGCTACGCAGCCGCGAACTCCTACCTCGACGCGTTCGCTGCGCACCGGCAGGCCCTCGGACTGCCCGCCGTGTCGATGGCCTGGGGCTACTGGGAGCAGGAGAGCGGCATGACCGCCCACCTCACCGCGGCCGACCGCCAACGCCTTGCCCGCAAGGGCATCCGCCCCCTCGGCACCGAACGCGCCCTGGCCATGTTCGACGTCGCGCTGGCCGCCGGACGTCCCGCGCTGACCACGGCCGACCTCTCCATGCCGCAGACCCTGCCCACGCCGAAGGCCCCCGCGTCGGACCTGCTGTCCCTGGTCGCCACCCACACCGCCACCGTCCTCGGCCACTCCGACACCGCCGCGATCACCCCCGGACTAGCCTTCCGCGACCTCGGCTTCGATTCCCTGACCTCCGTCGAACTGCGCAACCGCCTCGCCGGCGCCACCGGCCTGCGGCTGCCCGCGACCCTCGTCTTCGACCACCCCACGCCCGCCGACCTCGCCGACCACCTCACAGCGGAACTCTCCGGTGCGCGCGGGGATGTGGTGTCGTCGGTGCCGGCGGGCGGGGCGGATGGCGGGGCGGGTGGCGGGGCTGATCCGGTGGTGATCGTGGGTATGGGGTGCCGGTTGCCGGGTGGGGTGGGGTCGCCGGAGGAGTTGTGGGGTGTGGTGTCGGGGGGTGTGGATGCGATCGGGGAGTTTCCGTCGGATCGTGGGTGGGACGTCGAGGGGTTGTTCCATCCGGATGCGGATCATCCGGGGACGTCGTATACGCGGTGGGGTGGGTTTCTGGCGGATGCGGCGGGGTTCGATGCGGATTTCTTCGGGATTTCGCCGCGTGAGGCGTTGGCGATGGATCCACAGCAGCGGGTGCTGCTGGAGACGGCGTGGGAGACGTTGGAGGATGCGGGGATCGATCCGACGTCGTTGCGGGGCAGCCAGACGGGCGTGTTCACCGGCATCTGGTCCTCCGGCTACGTCGGCAGCCCCGACCAGGCACCGCCCGACACCGAGGGCTACCTCGCCACCGGCATCTCGCCGAGCATCACCTCCGGCCGGGTCTCCTACCTGCTGGGCCTCCAGGGCCAGGCCGTGTCCGTCGACTCCGCCTGCTCCTCGTCACTGATGGCGATCCACCTCGCCGCGCAGGCACTGCGCTCGGGGGAGTGCACACTCGCCCTGGCCGGCGGCGTGACCGTGAGCGTGACCCCCCTGCAGTTCACGGAGTTCTCCCGCCAGCGTGCCCTGTCCCCTGACGGCCGGTGCAAGCCCTTCTCGTCGACGGCCGATGGCACGGCGTGGGGTGAGGGCGCGGGGTTGGTGCTGCTGGAGCGGTTGTCGGACGCGCGGCGCAATGGTCATCGGGTGCTGGCGGTGGTGCGGGGTTCGGCGGTGAACCAGGACGGGGCGTCCAACGGGTTGACCGCGCCGAATGGTCCGTCGCAGGAGCGGGTGATCCGGCAGGCGCTGGCGAACGCCGGTCTGGAGCCGTCCGAGGTGGACGCGGTGGAGGCGCACGGTACGGGGACGACGCTCGGCGATCCCATCGAGGCGCAGGCGTTGCTGGCGACGTACGGCCGGGGCCGGGTGGAGCCGTTGTGGCTGGGGTCGGTGAAGTCGAACATCGGGCACACGCAGGCCGCCGCCGGTGTGGCGGGTGTGATCAAGATGGTCATGGCGATGCGGCACGCCGAACTGCCGCCGACGCTGCACGTCCAGGAGCCCACGCCGCATGTCGAATGGGACACCGGTGACATCCGGCTGCTGACAGAGGCCCGGCCGTGGCCGGAGACGGGGCGTCCCCGCCGCGCGGGCATCTCGGCCTTCGGCGCCAGCGGCACCAACGCCCACGTCGTCATCGAGCACTTCCCGGAAGAGACCACCGAACAACCCGCCGCGGACGACTCCGCGGAGCCCACCGTGTGGCTGCTGTCCGGCAAGACGGACGACGCCCTCCGCGCCCAGGCCCGACGGCTCGCGAACCACATCACCGCCCACCCCGGACTCCGGCCGGCCTCGATCGGCCGGGCCCTCGCCACCACCCGCACCATGCTCGCCCACCGGGCGGCCCTGGTCGGCAGCACCCGGACCGACCTCATGGCGGAACTGGCCGCCCTCGCCGACGGAGACCCCCGCGTCATCACGGGTGTGGCCGGTTCATTGGGCCGGTCGGTGTTCGTGTTTCCGGGGCAGGGTGCGCAGTGGGTGGGTATGGGTGGGGAGTTGTACGGCTCGGAGCCGGTGTTCCGGGAGGCGGTCGACGCCTGTGATGCGGCGTTGGGGTCGTACACCGACTGGTCGTTGGTGGAGGTGCTGACCGGCGGTGGTTCGCTGGAGCGGGTGGATGTGGTGCAGCCCGCGTTGTTCGCGGTGATGATCGCGCTGGCGGAGTTGTGGCGTGCTCATGGTGTGGAGCCTGATGCTGTTGTCGGGCATTCGCAGGGGGAGATCGCGGCGGCGTATGTGGCGGGTGCGTTGTCGTTGGAGGACGCGGCCAGGGTGGTCGCGCTGCGCAGCAAGGCGCTGGTCGCTCTGGCGGATCAGGGTGGGATGGTGTCGGTCGGCCTCGGCGATGAGCGGGCTGCCGAGTTCGTGGCCCGCTGGGGTGGCCGGCTGACGGTGGCGGTGGTCAACGCGCCTGGTTCGGTCGTCGTGTCGGGCGACCTGGACGCGCTGGACGAACTGCTGGCGGCCTGTGAGACGGACGGCATCCGTGCCCGCCGTCTGCCGGTGAACTACGCCGCCCACTCCGCCCAGGTCGAGGCGATCCGTGATCAGCTGCTGACCGACCTCGCCGGCATCACACCGCGCCCGGCGGTGATCCCGTTCTACTCAACGGTGACCGGCGAGCAGATCGACACCTCCACGCTCGACGCCGATTACTGGTACCGCAACCTCCGCGAACCCGTACGCTTCGACCTCGCCGTCGAGATCCTGACCCAGGACCGGCACGGCGTGTTCGTGGAGGTCAGCCCGCACCCCGTACTGGTGCCGGTGATGGACGGCGTGGTGACCGGCACACTGCGCCGCGGCGGCGGCAGGCAGGAATTCCACCTCGCCCTGGCGCGCCTGCACACGCAAGGCGTGGCCGTCGACTGGACGCCGGTCTTCCCCGGCGAGCCCCACCATGTCCCGCTGCCGACGTACGCCTTCCAGCACCGGCCGTACTGGTTGCACCCCGCCGCCGCCAAGGGCGACGTGTCGGCGGCGGGACTGGACTCGGCCGGGCACCCGCTGCTCGGGGCCGTCGTCGAACTGGCCGGTGACCAGAGCGTCCTGCTCACGGGGCGGCTCTCGACGGCCACCCGGCCGTGGCTGGCCGACCACGTCGTCCAGGGCTCCGTGCTGCTGCCCGGCACCGTGTTCGTCGAACTCGCCCTGCACGCCGGACGGCAGGCCGGCTGCGACGTCCTGGACGAACTCGTGCTGGAAGCCCCCATGATCCTGCCGGACGACGCCTCCGTGCCGGTCCAGGTCGTCGCCGGCACACCGGACGGGACGGGCCGGCGACCCGTCACCGTCCACTCCCGGACGGGCGGCACCTGGCTGCGGCACGCCACCGGCATGCTCGCGAACAGCGGCCGCCCCCACCCGTACGACACCGGCGAGCCCTGGCAGCCGGCCGGTGAGCCCGTCGACCTGACCGACTTCTACGACACCCTCGCCGCCCAGGGCTACGAGTACGGGCCGGCGTTCGCGGGCGTACGCGAGATCCGGCGGCAGGGCGACGAGCTTTACGCCGAGGTGGCGCTGCCCGCCGACACCCGCGACCGCTTCGGTCTCCACCCCGCGCTGCTCGACGCCGCACTCCAGCCGCTGACCCTGCTGGCGGCCGGCCGCCTGCCGTTCTCCTTCGCCGGGGTGTCGATGCGGGAAGCCGGCTCCACGGCCCGGGTCCGCCTCACACCCACCGGCCCCGACACCTTCCGGGTCGCGCTCGCCGACGAGTCCGGCCCGCTGGCGGTGATCGACGCGCTGACCGTGCGCCACCGGCCGCCGGGCCTGCCGCTCGCCGGGACCGACCAGCTCTTCCGCCTCGACTGGGTGCCCGTCGAGAGCACCGGCGAACCCCCGGCCGTCCACCACGTCACGCCCCCGGCGGGAGACCCCGTGACGGCCGCGCACACCGTCGCCGCCGAGACGCTGGGCGTGCTCCAGGACTTCCTGCGCGACGGGGACGGCCGGCTGGCCGTCGTGACCCGCGGGGCGGTCGGGCCGGACCCCGTCGACCTGCCGTCCAGCGTCGTCTGGGGCCTGGTCCGCTCGGCCCAGGCGGAACACCCCGACCGGTTCGTGCTCGTCGACACCGACGACCGCGTCCTCGTCGCGGGGGACGAACCGCAGCTCGTCGTCCGCGACGGCGCCGCCCACGCCGCCCGCCTGGTACGGGCCGAAGCGGCCCCGGCACCCGGCCCGCTCGACCCGGACGGCACCGTGCTGATCACCGGAGGCACCGGAACACTGGGCCGCCTCGTCGCCCGGCACCTGCGCGACCGGCATGGCATCCGGCACCTGCTCCTGCTCGGCAGGACCGCGGCGGAGGTGGACTTCGACGCCGAGGTGGTGGCCTGCGACGTGGCCGACCGGGACGCGCTGGCGGCCGTACTGGACTCGATCCCGGCCGCACACCCGCTGACCGCGGTCGTGCACGCGGCCGGCGTGCTCGACGACGGTGTCGTCGAATCCCTCACGCCCGGCCGGATCGACCAGGTGCTGCGGCCCAAGGCCGACGCCGCCTGGCACCTGCACGAGCTGACGAAAGACCTCGGCCTGAGCGCGTTCGTGCTCTTCTCGTCCGCCGCCGGTGTGCTGGGCGGCCCGGGCCAGGCGAACTACGCCGCCGCGAACGCCTTCCTGGACGCCCTCGCCGTGCACCGGCGCGCCCTGGGTCTGCCGGGCGTGTCGCTGGCCTGGGGACACTGGGCCGAGGCCAGCGGGCTGACCGGACACCTCACCGACACCGACCGCGAGCGCCTCGCCCGCGCCGGCGTGCTGCCGATGCCCACGGACCAGGCACTGGCACTGTTCGACCTGGCCCTGGGCGCCGCCGATCCCGCGCTGGTCCCCGCACACCTCGACCTGTCGGCGGCGTCCACCCGCCCTCTGCTCAGCCGCCTCACCCGTACCAGGTCCGCCCGGCGCACGCACCGGCCGGACCTGGGCAGGGAACTGGCGGCCCTGCCCGAGACCGATCGGCACAACCGCGTCCTGGAACTGGTCACCGGCCAGACGGCCGCGGTCCTCGGCCACACCGACACCGCGGCCGTCAGCGCCGAGCGGGCCTTCAAGGACCTGGGCTTCGACTCGCTCACCGCCGTGGAACTGCGCAACCGCCTGTCCGCGGTCGCCGGGATACGGCTGCCCGCGACACTGACTTTCGACTACCCGACGCCCGAAGCGCTGGCCGGCCACCTGCGGGACCTCCTGGTCGGCGCCCGGCGCCAGGCGCCTGCCTCACCCGGGCCGGTTCCGGTGGTGGTCTCGGGTGATCCGGTGGTGGTGGTGGGGCTCGGGGCCCGGTATCCGGGCGGGGTGGGGTCGGCGCAGGAGTTGTGGGGTGTGGTGGCGGGCGCGGTCGATGCGGTGGGGGAGTTCCCGTCGGATCGTGGGTGGGATGTGGGTCGTCTTTACGATCCGGCCGGCGGTCCGGGGACGTCGTACACGCGATGGGGCGGCTTCCTGGACACCGCCGGCGACTTCGACGCGGCGTTCTTCGGGATCTCGCCGCGTGAGGCGTTGGCGATGGATCCGCAGCAGCGGGTGCTGTTGGAGACGGTGTGGGAGACGTTCGAGGACGCGGGGATCGATCCGACGTCGTTGCGGGGCAGCCAGACGGGCGTCTTCACCGGCATCTGGTCCTCGGGCTATGGCGCCGGGGCACAGCCGCCCGACCTGGAGGGCTACCTCTCGACGGGCACGGCGACGAGTGTGACCTCCGGGCGCGTGTCGTATCTGCTGGGGCTGGAGGGTCCGGCGGTGTCGGTGGACACGGCGTGCTCGTCGTCACTGGTGGCGATCCATCTGGCGGCGCAGGCACTGCGCTCGGGGGAGTGCTCGCTGGCGTTGGCCGGCGGGGTGACCGTGATGGCGACGCCGGCGGGGTTCGTCGAGTTCTCGCGGCAGCGGGGGCTGGCGGCCGACGGCCGGGTGAAGGCGTTCGCCGAGGCGGCTGATGGTACGGCGTGGGGCGAGGGCGCGGGTGTCGTGCTCTTGGAGCGGTTGTCGGACGCGCGGCGCAATGGTCACCGGGTGCTGGCGGTGGTGCGGGGTTCGGCGGTGAATCAGGACGGGGCGTCCAACGGGTTGACCGCGCCCAACGGGCCCTCCCAGGAACGCGTGATCCGTCAGGCGCTGGCGAACGCCGGTCTGGAGGCGTCCGAGGTGGACGCGGTGGAGGCGCACGGTACGGGGACGACGCTCGGTGATCCCATCGAGGCGCAGGCGCTGTTGGCGACGTACGGCCGGGGCCGGGTGGAGCCGTTGTGGCTGGGGTCGGTGAAGTCGAACATCGGGCACACGCAGGCGGCGGCGGGTGTGGCGGGTGTGATCAAGATGGTGATGGCGATGCGGCACGGGCAGTTGCCGCCGACGCTGCATGTCGACGCGCCGACCTCGCACGTCGACTGGGAGTCCGGAAACATCCGGCTGCTCACCGAGGCCCGGCCCTGGCCCGACAACGGTCACCTGCGTCGCGCGGGCATCTCGGCGTTCGGCATCAGCGGTACGAACGCACACGTGATTTTGGAGGCACCGGTCGAGGAGCCGTCGCCCGAGTCCCCTGCCACCTCCGATCCCGCTCCCGAGTCCCCTGCCGCTTCCACGCCCGCGCCCGCACCCGTCGTGCCGGTGCCGTGGCTGCTGTCGGCGAAGTCGGACGCGGCCCTGCGCGACCAGGCCCGCAGGCTGCGCCGGTTCCTCGCCGAGCACCCCGAGGTCACACCGGCCGAGGTGGCCGCGGACCTGGCCGCGCGGGCTCGGTTTCCGCACCGTGCTGTGCTGACCGACCCGGCCGGCCTGGACGCGCTGATCGACGGAAGACCCGGCATTGTCACGGGCACTGCCTCCCCGGGGAAATCGGCGTTTGTGTTTTCTGGTCAGGGTGGTCAGTGGGTGGGGATGGGGCGGGGTTTGTACGGGGTGTTTCCGGTGTTTGCGCGGGTGTTGGATGAGGTGTGTGGGTTGTTGGGGTTGCCGGTGGGGGTGTTGTTCGAGGACGGGGAGGGGGTGTTGGGGGAGACGTCGTTCACGCAGCGTGGGGTGTTCGCGTTGGAGGTGGCGTTGTTCCGGTTGGTGGAGTGGTTGGGTGTGCGGCCGGATTTTGTGGTGGGGCATTCGGTGGGTGAGGTGGCGGCGGCTCATGTGGCGGGGGTTTTGGGGTTGGAGGATGCGTGTGTGCTGGTGGGGGCGCGGGGTCGGTTGATGCAGGGGTTGGCTGGTGGTGGGGCGATGGTGTCGGTGGGGGCGTCGGTGGAGGAGGTGGTGGGGTCGTTGGTGCCGGGGGCGGAGGTGGCGGCGGTCAACGGGGTGGATGCGGTGGTGGTGTCGGGGGATGAGGCGGCGGTGGCTGTGGTGGGTGAGGTGTGGCGTGGTCGTGGGCGTCGGGTGGGGCGGTTGGCGGTGAGTCATGCGTTTCATTCGGCGCGGATGGATCCGGTGTTGGAGGAGTTGGGGCGGGTGGCGGCGGGGTTGTCGTTCGGTGAGCCGGTGATTCCGGTGGTTTCGACGGTGGCGGGTCGTCCGGTGGGGATGGGGGAGTCTGATTATTGGGTGCGGCAGGTGCGGGAGCCGGTGCGGTTCGCCGATGCGGTGGAGTGGCTGGTGGGTGAGGGTGTTACGGGGTTTGTGGAGGTGGGTCCGCATCCGTTGCTGGTGGGTAATGGGTTGATGCGGCGTGGTGGGGATTGCGCGGAGCGGTTGTTCGCGGGGCTGGGCCGGTTGTGGGCGGACGGTGCCGCGTCCTGGACGCCACCGGCCGTCACGGAGACCAGGACGGACGCGCGGGTGCCTTCGTATGCGTTCCAGCACCAGCGCTATTGGCTCCAGCCCACCACCCCGGCACCGACCGGTGACGGCCGGATCGACCACCCGCTGCTGCGGGACGCCATGGAACTCCCCGACGACAACGGCGTGGTGCTGACGGGACAGCTCGCCACCGCCGCGCAGCCGTGGCTCACCGAACACATCGTCTCGGGCTCGCCCCTGCTGCCCGCCGCGGCGTTCGTGGACCTGGCGCTCCGGGCCGGCGAACACGTCGGCTGCCCGGCGGTCGAGGACCTGACGCTGGAGACACCGCTGGTGGTCGCGGACGGCGCGCAGGTGTCCGTGACCGTCGGCCCCGACCGGACGGGCCGGCGCGGCGTCGCGATCCACTCGCGCACGGACGGCGAGTGGATACGGCACGCCACCGGGACCCTGGGCGCCGTACCCGTCACACCCCGGCAGCCCTGGGCACGGCAGTGGCCGCCGCCCGCCGAAGCCGTCGACCTTGACGCCTTCTACGACAACCTGGCGGACGCCGGATTCGCCTACGGCCCGGCCTTCCAAGGTCTGCGAGCGGCCTGGCGCGACGGCGACACCCTCTACGCGGAGGTCGCCGTCCCCTCCGGCGACACCCGGTTCGCCCTGCACCCCGCCCTGCTCGACGCCGCGATCCAGACCGTGACCGTCGCCGACGACCGGGCGAAGATGCCGTTCTCCTTCGCCGGGATCTCCTGGTGGCGCGGCGCCGAGCACGCCCGGGTCCGGCTGACCGTGACCGGCCGGGACACCTGCGCGATCGGCCTCGCCGACCAGACGGGCGCGCCGATCGCCGAGATCGCCTCGCTGACCCTGCGCCGGCCGGCCGGAGCCACCACGCGGGACGTGCCGTACCAGGTGGCGTGGCCGGTCCTGGAAGCGGCGACCACCGAACCGGACATCCCGGTCCACCACGCCACATCGCCCGTCGAGACCCTGCGGGTCATCCAGGACTTCCTCACCACGGACACCCCGCGCATGGTGGTCGCCACGCGCAACGCCGTGCCGGTCCGGCCGGGCGAGGACGTCGACCCGGAGGCCACCGCCGTCTGGGGCCTCGTCCGGTCGGCCGCCACCGAGCACCCCGGCCGGTTCGTGCTGGTCGACGGCGACGACGGCGACGAGGTCCGGCTGGCCGGTGACGAACCCCAGCTCGCGATCCGCGCCGGCGCCGTTCACGTCCCCCGCCTCGAACGGGCGCGGACCGAACCACTGTCCTCGCCGCTCGGCCCCGAGGGCACGGTGCTCGTCACCGGCGGCACCGGCACCCTGGGCGGCACCATCGCCCGCCACCTCGCCGAACGGCACGGCGTGCGGCACCTGCTGCTGGTCAGCCGGAGCGGCTCGGACGCCCCCGGCGCGGCCGCGCTGACCGCCGACCTGGCCGCGCTGGGCGCGACCACCGACATCGTGGCGTGCGACGTGTCCGACCGCGAGGCGGTGGCGCGGCTGCTCGCCGAACACCCGGTCACCTCGGTGATCCACGCCGCGGGCACGCTGGCCGACACCGTCGTGGCCTCCCTCACCCCGCAGCAGTTCGCGCGCGTCTGGGAGCCGAAGGCCCTCGCGGCGCGGCACCTCCACGAACTGACCTCGGACCTAGAGGCGTTCGTGCTGTTCTCGTCGGCGGCCGGTGTGCTGGGCGGCGCGGGCCAGGCGAACTACGCGGCGGCGAACGCGTACCTCGACGGCCTCGCCGCACACCGGCACGCCCAGGGACAGCCGGCCGTGTCGCTCGCCTGGGGCTACTGGGCGGAGGCCAGCGGCATGACCGGAGGCCTGACCGCCACCGACCGGCACCGCCTGGCCAGGGCCGGCGTACGGCCGCTGCCGACGACGGACGCGCTGGCCCTGTTCGACGCCGCGCTGACCGCGGACACCCCCACCCTCGCCCCCGTCAGGTTCGACCTGCCGGCGCTGCGCCGCGCCGGCGACCCGGCCGTCCTGCTGCGGGAGCTGGTACGGCCCCGGCGCAGGCAGGCCGCCGACCGCATGTGGACGCAGACCGACGTGCTGCAACTCGTCGTGCGCCAGGTCGCCGTCGTCCTGGGGCACTCGTCACCGGAGGCGGTCGACCCCGACCAGGCGTTCACCGACATCGGGTTCGACTCGCTCACCGCCGTGGAACTGCGCAACCAGCTCGACGCGGACACCGGCCTGCGCCTGCCCGCCACGCTCGTCTTCGACCACCCGACACCGGCCCGCCTCGCCGCCTTCGTGCACACACGGCTGCACGGCACCGAACCCGACCCTCTGCTCGCCGAACTCGACCAGCTCAAGTCCACCCTGGACGCGGCAGCCGCCGACGCCGACTACGAGACCGTCGCGGCCCGCCTCGAAGCACTTCTCGCGGCCTGGACCGCCAAACGCACCAGCTCCGCGGCCGGTGTCGACGAGGCCAGCGACGACGAACTGTTCAGTCTTCTGGACGACGTGCACCGCAGGACCGAGGTCATCCGCTCGGGCGAGTCCCGCAACGCTGAGGAGTAGCGATGTCCGACGAAGAGAAGCTCCGCACCTACCTCAAGCGCGCCACGGCCGACCTGGGAGTGCTCAGCAAGCGCCTCGCCGACATGGAGGAGGCCGCGCGCGAGCCGATCGCCGTCATCGGCATGGGCTGCCGCTATCCGGGCGGAGTGGAGTCCCCGGACGGCCTGTGGCGGCTCGTCTCGGACGGCGCCGACGCGATCACCGAATTCCCGCCGGACCGTGGATGGGACGTCGTCTACGACCCGGACCCGGACCGGCCGGGCACGACCTACAGCCGATCGGGAGGCTTCCTCGCCGACGGCGCCGGCTTCGACGCCGGGTTCTTCGGCATCTCGCCGCGCGAGGCACTGGCGATGGACCCGCAGCAGCGGGTGCTGCTGGAAACCGCCTGGGAGACCTTCGAGTACGCCGGCATCGACCCGACCACACTCGGCGGCAGCCGCACGGCCGTGTTCACCGGCCTGTGGTCCTCCGGCTACGGCAACCAGCCGCCGCCGGACCTCGAAGGCTTCCTCGCCACCGGAACAGCCACCAGCGCCACGTCCGGGCGGGTGTCGTATCTGCTCGGGCTGGAGGGTCCGGCGGTGTCGGTGGACACGGCGTGCTCGTCGTCACTGGTGGCGATCCATCTGGCGGCGCAGGCGTTGCGGGCGGGGGAGTGCTCGCTGGCTTTGGCGGGCGGTGTGACGGTGATGGCGACGCCGGCGGGGTTCGTCGAGTTCTCGCGGCAGCGGGGGCTGGCGGCCGACGGCAGGGTGAAGGCGTTCGCCGAGGCGGCCGATGGTACGGCGTGGGGTGAGGGCGCGGGGTTGGTGCTGCTGGAACGCCTGTCCGACGCCCGCCGCAACGGCCACCGGGTGCTGGCGGTCGTCCGCGGTTCGGCGGTGAACCAGGACGGCGCGTCGAACGGGCTCGCGGCGCCGAACGGTCCGTCCCAAGAACGCGTCATCCGGCAGGCGCTGGCGAATGCGGGACTGTCGACGGCGGACGTCGACGCGGTGGAGGCCCACGGTACGGGGACCACCCTCGGCGACCCCATCGAGGCTCAGGCACTCCTGGCGACCTATGGTCAGGGGCGAGACGAGCCGTTGTGGCTGGGGTCGGTGAAGTCGAACATCGGGCACACGCAAGCCGCCGCCGGCGTGGCGGGTGTGATCAAGATGGTCATGGCGATGCGGCACGGTGAACTGCCGCGGACCCTCCACGTCAACGCGCCGACCTCCCACGTCGACTGGTCGGCGGGCCATGTCTCACTGCTCACCGAGGCCCGGCCGTGGCCGGAGACGGGGCGTCCCCGCCGTGCCGGCGTGTCGGCGTTCGGTATCAGCGGTACGAACGCGCATGTGGTGATCGAGGCGGCTGCCGAGGAGCCGGTCGGGGTTTCGGCGGGGCCCGCGGGTGGGTTTGTGGGTGGGGTGGTGCCGTGGGTGTTGTCGGGGAAGTCGGATGTGGCGTTGCGGGAGCAGGCGCGTCGGCTGCGGGCGTTTCTGGGCGGGCATCCGGGGGTGGGCGCGGTTGCGGTGGGCCGGGCGTTGGCGGGGCGGTCGCGTTTCGATCACCGTGCGGTGCTGGGCGGTGTGGAGGCGTTGGAGGCGCTGGCGGAGGGCCGGTCGGCGCCGGGTCTGGTCACGGGGACCGTCCGTCCGGTGGGTGGGTCGGTGTTCGTGTTTCCGGGGCAGGGTGCGCAGTGGGTGGGTATGGGTGGGGAGTTGTACGGCTCGGAGCCGGTGTTCCGGGAGGCGATCGACGCGTGTGATGCGGCGTTGGGGTCGTACACCGACTGGTCGTTGGTGGAGGTGCTGACCGGCGGTGGTGCGCTGGAGCGGGTGGATGTGGTGCAGCCCGCGTTGTTCGCGGTGATGATCGCGCTTGCCGAACTGTGGCGTGCTCATGGTGTGGAGCCTGATGCGGTTGTCGGGCATTCGCAGGGGGAGATCGCGGCGGCGTATGTGGCGGGTGTGTTGTCGTTGGACGACGCCGCCAAGGTGGTCGCGTTAAGGAGCAGGGCGCTGGCGGTGCTGGCCGACCAGGGCGGCATGGTTTCCATAGGGCTCGGGCATGAGCGGGCTGCCGAGTTCGTGGCCCGCTGGGGTGGCCGGCTGACGGTGGCGGTGGTCAACGCGCCTGGTTCGGTCGTCGTGTCGGGCGACCTGGACGCGCTGGACGGACTGCTGGCGGTCTGTGAGACGGACGGCATCCGTGCCCGCCGGCTGCCGGTGAACTACGCCGCCCACTCCGCCCAGGTCGAGGCGATCCGTGATCAGTTGCTGACCGACCTCGCCGGCATCGAGCCGAGGACCGCGGACGTCCCCTTCTACTCCACGGTCACCGCGGAACCCGTCGACACCTCCACTCTCGACGCCGATTACTGGTACCGCAACCTCCGCGAACCCGTGCTGTTCGACCAGACCACCCGTGCGCTGCTCGGCCACGGCCACACCGTCTTCGTGGAGGCCAGCCCGCACCCGGTCCTGGTCTCCGCCGTCGAGGAGACCGGTCACCACCACGGCTGCGACCTCCTCGTCACCGGCACGCTCCGGCGCGACCAGGACGCCTTCCTCACCTCGCTCGGCCGCCTGCACGTCCATGGTGTCCCGGTCGACTGGCGGTTCCCGGACGACACCGAGCCCGTCAGCCTGCCGACGTACGCCTTCCAGCGTCAGCCGTACTGGCTGCGGCCCGTCCCGGCGGCGTCGGGCGACCACCCCCTGCTCAGCACGTTCGTGGAACTGCCCGACGGCGCGGTGCTCAGCGGACGGATCTCGCTCGCCACCCACCCGTGGCTGGCCGACCACGCCGTGCGGGGCTCCGTCCTCCTGCCCGGCACCGCGTTCGCGGAAATGGCGGCCTACGCGGCCGGCCGGCTCGGTCACGCGGTCGAGGAACTGGTGCTTCAAACGCCGCTCGTCCTCGACGACACCCCGGTGCACCTCCAGGTCGTCGTGGGCCCAGAGGACGACGGCCGCCACTCGCTCACGGTGTACTCGCGTGACGGCGACGAGTGGGTGCGGCACGCCACCGGGACCCTGGGCGAGGAGCCGGTGCTGAGCGCCTGGGACTGGCCGCCGGCCGGTGAGCCCCTCGACGTCGACGGGCTCTACGACTCGCTGGCCGTGCTCGGCTACGAGTACGGGCCGGCGTTCCAGGGCGTCACGGCGGCCCGGCGTGTCGGCGACACCGTCTACGCCGAGGTGGAGCTTCCCGCCGAGGAAACGTTTGCCCTGCATCCCGCGCTGCTCGACGCCGCACTGCACCCCATGGCGTTCCTCACCGACCGCACCGGCCTGCCGTTCGCGTTCACCGGAGTGGCGATACGGCCCGCGGGCGGCCGGACGCTGCGCGTACGCCTGTCCGCCACCGGGCCGGACACGTACACCGTGGCCGTGGCCGATCCGGACGGCACTCCGGTCGCGGTCATCACGTCGCTGACCGTCCGGGACGCCACCGCCGTCCCGGACAGCCTCTACGCACTCGACTGGGTCCCCCTCGAATCGGCATCGACGGGCGGCGACCCCGCGGACCTGGTCGTCTACGAGGTGCCCGGGCCGGAGCCCGAGGCGGACACCGTCGAGGCGGCGTACGAGAACGCGCGGAGCGTACTCGCCGTGATCCGGGACCACTTGGCGGGCGAGCGGACGCGGCTGGCGGTCGTCACCCGCAACGCCGTCGCCGCCGCACCCGGTGACGTGGTCGGCCTCCACCACTCGATGGTCTGGGGCCTGGTCCGCGGCGCGCGGGCCGAGCATCCCGACCGGTTCGTCCTGGTCGACGCCGACCCGACCTGGGACCCCGCGCTGATCGCCGGCACGGACGAGCCGGAACTGGCGGTGCGCCAAGGGACGCTGCGCGTCCCCCGCCTGGTCCGCGTCGGCACGAGCCTCACCCCGCCGGACGGGACCTGGCGACTGGAGGACACCGGCACCGGCAGCATCGACGACCTGGCGCTGGTGCCGCGCCCGGAGCTCATGGAGCCGCTGGGGCCCGGGCAGGTCCGGATCGCCATGCGGGCGGCCGGGCTCAACTTCCGGGACGTGCTGATCGCCCTCGGCGTCTACCCCGGCGAGGCCCTGATGGGCGGCGAAGGCGCGGGCGTCGTCTCCGAAACCGGCCCGGACACCCGGTTCCGGCCCGGCGACCGCGTCATGGGCCTGGTCCCCGGCGCCTTCGGCCCGGTCACCGTCGCCGACCAGCGGCTGCTGGTCCGGATGCCCGACGACTGGTCGTTCGCCAGGGCCGCGTCCGTGCCCGTGGTGTTCCTGACCGCCTGGTACGGCCTGCGCGACCTGGGCGGGCTGAAGGCCGGTGACCGGGTGCTGATCCACGCCGGCACCGGCGGCGTCGGCATGGCGGCGATCCAACTGGCCCGGCGGCTCGGGGCGGAGGTGTTCGCCACCGCCGGCCCGGCCAAATGGCACATCCTGCGCGGCCTGGGACTGGACGAGGACCACATCGCCTCCTCGCGCACCCTGGAGTTCGCGCAGAAGTTCCCGCCCATGGACGTGGTCCTGGACTCGCTGTCCGGCGAGTTCGTCGACGCCTCCCTGCGGCTGCTCGCGCCCGGCGGCCGGTTCGTGGAGATGGGCAAGACCGACATCCGCGACGCCGCCGACCATCCCGACATCGTCTACCGGGCGTTCGACATCGCCGACGCGGGTCCGCAACGGCTCGGCGAGATCCTGGACGCCGTCGTACGGGCCTTCGCCGACGGCGAGTTCACACCGCTGCCGATCGACGTACGCGAGGTCCGGGACGCGGTCGACGTGTTCCGGTTCATGAGCCGGGCCGCTCATATCGGGAAGATCGTCCTGACTGTTCCTGCGGATCTCGATGCGGCCGGCACGGTGCTGATCACCGGTGGTACGGGGACGCTGGGGGGTCATGTGGCCCGGCATCTGGTGGCCGAGCGGGGTGTGCGGCATCTGTTGCTGGTCAGCCGCGGTGGTGGCGGGTCGGCGTTGCGCGAGGAGCTGGCCGGGCTGGGCGCGGAGGTGACCGTGGCCGCCTGCGACGTGGCCGACCGGGACGCGCTGGCGGCCGTACTGGACTCGATCCCGGCCGAGCATCCGCTGACCGCGGTCGTCCACGCGGCCGGTGTGCTCGACGACGCCGTGGTCACCGCCCTGACCCCCGAACGCCTCCGGCAGGTCGCCGACCCCAAGGCACGGGCGGCGTGGAACCTGCACGAACTCACCCGGGGACGGGACCTGACGGCGTTCGTCCTCTTCTCCTCGGCGGCCGGGACGCTCGGCAGCCCCGGGCAGGCCAACTACGCCGCGGCCAACACCTTCCTCGACGCCCTCGCCGTGCACCGGCGCGCCCTCGGACTCCCGGCGACCTCGCTGGCCTGGGGCTACTGGGCCGAACAGAGCGGCATGACCGGGCACCTCACCGGTGCCGACCAGGACCGGCTGACGCGAGCCGGGGTCGTGCCGCTGGCCACCGACCACGCCCTGTCGCTGTTCGACGCGGCCCTGGCCACGGGCCGGGCCGCGCTGGCGCCGGTACGCCTCGACCTGTCCGTGCTGGCGGGCGCCCCGGCGGTCCCGGCGGCCCTCAAGGATCTCGTCTCCCGCAAGGCGGCCCGGCGCCCGGCGCGGCACGGCGCGATCGCCGACCGCCTGCGGTCGCTGCCGGAGGCCGAACAACTGCGAGCCGCACTCGACCTGGTCACCGCCAACACCGCCGCCGTGCTCGGTCACCGCGAACCGGGGGCCGTACGGGACCGGCAGCCGTTCAAGGACCTCGGCTTCGATTCCCTGACCTCCGTCGAACTGCGCAACCGGCTCAACACCGCCACCGGCCTGCGCCTGCCCGCCACCGTCACCTTCGACCACCCCACCCCGCGGCAACTCGCCGAGCACCTGCTGAGCGAGATCCTCGGCGGGGGTGCGGTGCCGGTGGTGTCGGTGGTGCCGGTGGGCGGGGCGGGTGGTGGTGCCGATCCGGTGGTGATCGTGGGTATGGGGTGCCGGTTGCCGGGTGGGGTGGGGTCGCCGGAGGAGTTGTGGGGTGTGGTGTCGGGGGGTGTGGATGCGATCGGGGTGTTTCCGTCGGATCGTGGGTGGGACGTCGAGGGGTTGTTCCATCCGGATGCGGATCATCCGGGGACGTCGTATACGCGGTGGGGTGGGTTTCTGGCGGATGCGGCGGGGTTCGATGCGGATTTCTTCGGGATTTCGCCGCGTGAGGCGTTGGCGATGGATCCGCAGCAGCGGGTGCTGCTGGAGACGGCGTGGGAGACGTTGGAGGATGCGGGGATCGATCCGACGTCGTTGCGGGGCAGCCAGACGGGCGTGTTCACCGGCATCTGGTCCTCCGGCTACGGCGACCAGGCACCCGCCGACGCCGAGGGCTATCTCGGTACGGGCGCCGCGACCAGCGTGACCTCCGGCCGGATCGCCTACCTGCTGGGGCTGGAGGGCGCGGCGGTCTCGCTGGACACCGCCTGCTCGTCCTCGCTGGTCGCGATCCACCTGGCCGCGCAGGCACTGCGCTCGGGGGAGTGTTCGCTGGCCCTGGCCGGCGGGGTGACCGTGATGGCGACGCCGCTGGGGTTCACGGAGTTCTCGCGCCAGCGCGGCCTGGCTCCCGACGGCCGGGTGAAGGCGTTCGCCGAGGCGGCCGATGGTACGGCGTGGGGTGAGGGCGCGGGGTTGGTGCTGCTGGAGCGGTTGTCGGACGCGCGTCGCAACGGTCACCGGGTGCTGGCGGTGGTGCGGGGTTCGGCGGTGAACCAGGACGGCACCTCCAACGGCCTCGGGGCGCCGAACGGTCCGTCGCAGGAGCGGGTGATCCGGCAGGCGCTGGCGAATGCGGGACTGTCGACGGCGGACGTCGACGCGGTGGAGGCCCACGGTACGGGGACCACCCTCGGCGACCCCATCGAGGCTCAGGCACTCCTGGCGACCTATGGTCAGGGGCGGGACGAGCCGTTGTGGCTGGGGTCGGTGAAGTCGAACATCGGGCACACGCAGGCCGCCGCCGGTGTGGCGGGTGTGATCAAGATGGTGATGGCGATGCGGCACGGGCAGTTGCCGCCGACGCTGCATGTCGATACGCCGACCTCGCA
This sequence comes from Streptomyces sp. SCL15-4, assembly GCF_033366695.1. Lineage (NCBI taxonomy): Bacteria > Bacillati > Actinomycetota > Actinomycetes > Kitasatosporales > Streptomycetaceae > Streptomyces > Streptomyces sp. SCL15-4. Next base: position 283,878 of record NZ_JAOBTQ010000001.1, on the reverse strand, counting down.
CGTCGACTGGGAGTCCGGAAACATCCGGCTGCTCACCGAGGCCAGGCCCTGGCCCGACAACGGTCACCTGCGTCGCGCGGGCATCTCGGCGTTCGGTATCAGCGGTACGAACGCGCATGTGGTGATCGAGGCGGTTGCCGAGGAGCCGGTCGGGGTTTCGGCGGGGCCCGCGGGTGGGTCCGCGGGTGGGGTGGTGCCGTGGGTGTTGTCGGGGAAGTCGGATGTGGCGTTGCGGGAGCAGGCGCGTCGGCTGCGGGCGTTTCTGGGCGGGCATCCGGGGGTGGGCGCGGTTGCGGTGGGCCGGGCGTTGGCGGGGCGGTCGCGTTTCGATCACCGTGCGGTGCTGGGCGGTGTGGAGGCGTTGGAGGCGCTGGCGGAGGGCCGGTCGGCGCCGGGTCTGGTCACGGGGACCGCGCGCCCGTTGGGTGGGTCGGTGTTCGTGTTTCCGGGGCAGGGTGCGCAGTGGGTGGGTATGGGTGGGGAGTTGTACGGCTCGGAGCCGGTGTTCCGGGGGGTGATCGACGCCTGTGATGTGGCGTTGGGGTCGTACACCGATTGGTCGTTGGTGGAGGTGCTGACCGGCGGTGGTTCGCTGGAGCGGGTGGATGTGGTGCAGCCCGCGTTGTTCGCGGTGATGGTGGCGCTGGCGGAGTTGTGGCGTGCTCATGGTGTGGAGCCTGATGCGGTTGTCGGGCATTCGCAGGGCGAGATCGCGGCGGCGTATGTGGCGGGCGCGTTGTCGTTGGAGGACGCGGCCAGGGTGGTCGCGCTGCGCAGCAAGGCGCTGGTCGCTCTGGCGGATCAGGGCGGGATGGTGTCGGTCGGCCTCGGCGATGAGCGGGCTGCCGAGTTCGTGGCCCGCTGGGGTGGCCGGCTGACGGTGGCGGTGGTCAACGCGCCTGGTTCGGTCGTCGTGTCGGGGGACCTGGACGCGCTGGACGGACTGCTGGCGGTCTGTGAGACGGACGGCATCCGTGCCCGCCGTCTGCCGGTGAACTACGCCGCCCACTCCGCCCAGGTCGAGGCGATCCGCGAGCAGTTGCTGACCGACCTCGCCGGCATCGAGCCGAGGACCGCGGACATCCCCTTCTACTCCACGGTCACCGCGGAACCCGTCGACACCTCCACTCTCGACGCCGATTACTGGTACCGCAACCTCCGCGAACCCGTGCTGTTCGACCAGACCACCCGTGCGCTGCTCGCCTCGGGTGGCGACCCCGTCTTCGTCGAAATCAGCCCGCACCCGGTGCTCACGCCCGCGCTGGAGGAGCACGAGGCGGGTGTGGTGACCGGGACACTGCGCCGCGACCACGGCGGCCCGGCCGAGTTCCTAGCCGCCACGGCGCGGCTGTTCGTCGCGGGTGTGCCGGTGCGGTGGCCGTTCCCTGAAGGGGACCCGGCGGCGCTGCCCACCTACCCCTTCCAGCGCACGCGGTTCTGGCTGGCCGGAGGCGCCGGAGACGTGTCCGCGGCCGGGCTCGACTCGGTGGACCATCCGCTGCTCGGCGCCGCTGTCGAGGTGGGCGAGCAGCGGGTCCTGACGGGTCGGCTCTCCCTGGCCACCCACCCCTGGCTCGCGGACCACTCCGTACTGGGCACGGTGCTGCTGCCCGCGACGGCGTTCGTGGAACTGGTGGTGCACGCGGCCGGGGCGGCAGTAGAGGAACTGGTCCTGGAGGCGCCGCTGGTGTTGCCCGCGGACGGCGCGGTGGACGTGCAGGTCGTCGTGGGCGAGCCGGACGAGACCGGCCGCCGCGCGGTCGACGTCCGGTCCCGTACGGACGGCTGGGTGCGGCACGCCACCGGCACGGTGAGCGGGAAACCCGTGGTCGGACAGGAGCTGACGCAATGGCCGCCGGCCGGCGCGGAACCGGTCACCGGGCTCTACGACACGCTCGCCGCGGCGGGGTACGAGTACGGGCCGGCCTTCCAGGCCGTGCAGGCGGTGTGGCGCCGCGGCGGTGAGGTGTTCGCCGAGGTCACCGTGCCGGACGCGGCCCGGTTCTCCGTCCATCCGGCCCTGCTGGACGCCGCCTTGCAACCGCTGGCGCTGCTGGCCGGCACGGAAGGTGACGTGCGGCTGCCGTTCTCGCTGGGCGGGATCGCGGTCCACCGCACCGGCGTGACCTCCGCGCGCGTGCGGCTGACGGCCGTACGCCCCGGCACGTACGCCGTCCACCTCGCGGACCGGTCCGGCGAGCCCGTGGCGACCATCGAGGCGCTGACCACCCGTCCGATGGCTGAACGCGGCCCGCTGTACGCCCTCGACTGGATTCCGCTGACCCCCGGCGAAGGCGCGCTCGGCGACGCCGTCGTCTCGCCCGGCTCGGTCGCCGAGGCGCTGGCGGCCGTCCAGGACTTCCTGGCCAGGCCCGGCGAACGGCTCGTGGTGCGCACGCGGGGCGCGGTCGCCGTCGTTCCCGGTGACGCGGTGAGCGACCCGGAGGCCTCGGCCGTATGGGGCCTGGTCCGGTCCGCGCAGTCCGAGCACCCCGGACGGTTCGTGCTCGTGGACGCCGACGAGCTGCCCGACGGCCTGTCGGCCGGCGACGAGGACCAACTGGCGGTGCGCCGGGGAGACGTCTACGTGCCCCGGCTCGTGCGCTGCGCACCGGAGGCGTTCGACGGACGGCTGACGCAGGCGGGCACGGGCAGCCTGGACGACCTCGCCTTCCTGCCGTACGAGCAGGCACCGCTCGGACCCCAAGAGGTGCGCGTCGCCGTGCGGGCGGCCGGCCTGAACTTCCGGGACGTGCTGATCGCCCTCGGCGTCTACCCGGACCCGGCACTGCTCGGCAGCGAGGGCGCGGGCGTCGTCACCGAGGTCGGCGCCGAGGTCACCGGGCTGCGTCCGGGTGACCGGGTCGCCGGGCTGCTGTCCGGCGCGTTCGGCCGGGTGGCCGTCGCCGACCACAGGGTGCTGGTGCGCATCCCCGACGAGTGGACGTTCACCCAGGCCGCCACTGTGCCGATCGCGTTCACGACCGCGTGGTACGGCCTGCGCGACCTGGGCGGGCTGAAGGCCGGTGACCGGGTGCTGATCCATGCCGGGGCCGGCGGCGTCGGCATGGCGGCGGTCCGGCTCGCGCGGCTTTGGGGCGCGGACGTCCACGCGACCGCCGGCCCGGGCAAGTGGGACGCGCTGCGCGCCATGGGTCTGGACGAGGACCACATCGCCTCCTCCCGGACCCTGGAGTTCGCCGACCGGTTCGGCCCCTTCGACGTGGTGCTGAACTCGCTGTCCGGTGAGTTCCTGGACGCCTCCCTGCGGCTGCTCGCGCCCGGCGGGCGGTTCGTGGAGATGGGCAAGGCCGACATCCGGCCCGGCGTGCTGGCCTTCGACCTGGCCGACGCGGGACCGGAGCGGCTGGGGGAGATCCTGGCCGGGGCCGTCCGGCTGCTCGGCGCAGGCGAGCTGCGCCTGCCACCGCTCACCACCTGGGACGTCCGCCGCGCGCGGGACGCCTTCCGGTTCATGAGCCGGGCCGCTCACATCGGGAAGATCGTCCTGACTGTTCCTGCGGATCTCGATGCGGCCGGCACGGTGCTGATCACCGGTGGCACGGGGACGCTGGGGGGTCATGTGGCCCGGCATCTGGTGGCCGAGCGGGGTGTGCGGCATCTGTTGCTGGTCAGCCGCGGTGGTGGCGGGTCGGCGTTGCGCGAGGAGCTGGCCGGGCTGGGCGCGGAGGTGACCGTGGCCGCCTGCGACGTGGCCGACCGGGACGCGCTGGCGGCCGTACTGGACTCGATCCCGGCCGAGCATCCGCTCACCGCGGTCGTGCACACCGCCGGTGTGCTCGACGACGCCGTGGTCACCGCCCTGACCCCCGAACGCCTCCGGCAGGTCGCCGACCCCAAGGCACGGGCGGCGTGGAACCTGCACGAACTCACCCGGGGACGGGACCTGACGGCGTTCGTCCTCTTCTCCTCGGCGGCCGGGACGCTCGGCAGCCCCGGGCAGGCCAACTACGCCGCGGCGAACGCCTACCTCGACGGCCTGGCCGCGTACCGGCGTGCCCAGGGCCTGCCGGGCGTGTCGCTGGCCTGGGGCCAGTGGGCCGAGGCCAGCGGGCTGACCGGGCGGATGTCCGAGGCCGACGGTGAACGCCTCGCCAGCGCGGGGCTGCTGCCGATGGCGACCGACCACGCGCTCGGGCTGTTCGACGGGGGCCTGGACACCGCGGAACCCGCGGTGGTCGCGGCCGCGCTCAAGGTGTCCGCACTGGGCGACCGGCCGGTGCTGCGCGCGCTGGCACGGGCCCGCAGACCGGTGCGGACCACCGGACTGGCGGGCGAGCTGGGATCACTCCCCGAGGCCCGGCAACGCGAGATTCTGCTCGACCTGGTCCGCACCCACGCCTCGGCCGTGCTGGGCCGCAGCGACGAGATCGGCGGCGACCTGGCCTTCAAGGACCTGGGCTTCGACTCGTTGACCGGCGTGGAACTGCGCAACCGGCTGTCCACGGCGATCGGGACCCGGCTGTCGGCGACGATGGTCTTCGACCACCCGACCCCGGCCCGGCTGGCCGAATACCTGCGCGAGGTGGTCCTCGGCAAGGAGCGCCGGACGGTCGCGCCCGTGCCGGTCGGGGTTCCGGTGTCAGGTGATCCGGTGGTGGTGGTGGGGCTCGGGGCCCGGTATCCGGGCGGGGTGGGGTCGGCGCAGGAGTTGTGGGGTGTGGTGGCGGGCGCGGTCGATGCGGTGGGGGAGTTCCCGTCGGATCGTGGGTGGGATGTGGGTCGTCTTTACGATCCGGCCGGCGGTCCGGGGACGTCGTACACGCGATGGGGCGGCTTCCTGGACACCGCCGGCGACTTCGACGCGGCGTTCTTCGGGATCTCGCCGCGTGAGGCGTTGGCGATGGATCCGCAGCAGCGGGTGCTGTTGGAGACGGTGTGGGAGACGTTCGAGGACGCGGGGATCGATCCGACGTCGTTGCGGGGCAGCCAGACGGGCGTCTTCACCGGCATCTGGGCATCCGGCTACGCGGGCGGAGTGGACCAGATCTCACGCGACGCGGACGGCTATGTGGCCACCGGCACGGCGACGAGTGTGACCTCCGGGCGCGTGTCGTATCTGCTGGGGCTGGAGGGGCCGGCGGTGTCGGTGGACACGGCGTGCTCGTCGTCACTGGTGGCGATCCATCTGGCGGCGCAGGCACTGCGCTCGGGGGAGTGCTCGCTGGCGTTGGCCGGTGGTGTGACGGTCATGGCGACACCCGCCGCCTTCATCGACTTCTCGCGGCAGCGGGGGCTGGCGGCCGACGGCCGGGTGAAGGCGTTCGCCGAGGCGGCTGATGGTACGGCGTGGGGCGAGGGCGCGGGTGTCGTGCTCTTGGAGCGGTTGTCGGACGCGCGGCGCAATGGTCATCGGGTGCTGGCGGTGGTGCGGGGTTCGGCGGTGAACCAGGACGGGGCGTCCAACGGGTTGACCGCGCCCAACGGGCCCTCCCAGGAACGCGTGATCCGTCAGGCGCTGGCGAACGCCGGCCTGGAGCCGTCCGAGGTGGACGCGGTGGAGGCGCACGGCACGGGCACGACGCTCGGTGACCCCATCGAGGCGCAGGCGCTGTTGGCGACGTACGGCCGGGATCGGGTGGAGCCGTTGTGGCTGGGGTCGGTGAAGTCGAACATCGGGCACACGCAAGCCGCCGCCGGCGTGGCGGGTGTGATCAAGATGGTGATGGCGATGCGGCATGGGCAGTTGCCGCCGACGCTGCATGTCGACGCGCCGACCTCGCACGTCGACTGGTCGGCGGGCCAGGTCTCACTGCTCACCGAGGGCCGGCCGTGGCCGGAGACGGGGCGTCCCCGCCGCGCGGGCATCTCGGCGTTCGGCATCAGCGGTACGAACGCGCACGTGATCCTGGAGGCACCGGCCGAGGAGCCGTCGCCCGAGTCCCCAGCCACCCCCACGCCCGCCCCGGCCGCAGTGCCGGTGCCGTGGCTGCTGTCGGCCAAGTCCGAGCAGGCACTCCGGGCCCAGGCCCGCAGGCTGCAGGCGTACGCGGCCAAGACCCCCGACGCGGACGGAATCGGCGCCGCGCTCGCCGCGCGGACCCGGTTCGCCCACCGGGCCGTGGTGACCGGACCGGAGGCACTGGCGGCCCTGGTGCGCGGGGAGGCGCATCCCGGGCTGGTGACCGGCGAGGCCCGCGACTCGGGCAGGTCGGCGTTTGTGTTCTCTGGTCAGGGTGGTCAGTGGGTGGGGATGGGGCGGGGTTTGTACGGGGTGTTTCCGGTGTTTGCGCGGGTGTTGGATGAGGTGTGTGGGTTGTTGGGGTTGCCGGTGGGGGTGTTGTTCGAGGACGGGGAGGGGGTGTTGGGGGAGACGTCGTTCACGCAGCGTGGGGTGTTCGCGTTGGAGGTGGCGTTGTTCCGGTTGGTGGAGTGGTTGGGTGTGCGGCCGGATTTTGTGGTGGGGCATTCGGTGGGTGAGGTGGCGGCGGCTCATGTGGCGGGGGTTTTGGGGTTGGAGGATGCGTGTGTGCTGGTGGGGGCGCGGGGTCGGTTGATGCAGGGGTTGGCTGGTGGTGGGGCGATGGTGTCGGTGGGGGCGTCGGTGGAGGAGGTGGTGGGGTCGTTGGTGCCGGGGGCGGAGGTGGCGGCGGTCAACGGGGTGGATGCGGTGGTGGTGTCGGGGGATGAGGCGGCGGTGGCTGTGGTGGGTGAGGTGTGGCGTGGTCGTGGGCGTCGGGTGGGGCGGTTGGCGGTGAGTCATGCGTTTCATTCGGCGCGGATGGATCCGGTGTTGGAGGAGTTGGGGCGGGTGGCGGCGGGGTTGTCGTTCGGTGAGCCGGTGATTCCGGTGGTTTCGACGGTGGCGGGTCGTCCGGTGGGGATGGGGGAGTCTGATTATTGGGTGCGGCAGGTGCGGGAGCCGGTGCGGTTCGCCGATGCGGTGGAGTGGCTGGTGGGTGAGGGTGTTACGGGGTTTGTGGAGGTGGGTCCGCATCCGTTGCTGGTGGGTAATGGGTTGATGCGGCGTGGTGGGGATTGCGCGGAGCGGTTGTTCGCGGGGCTGGGCCGGTTGTGGGCGGACGGCGCCGCGTCCTGGACGCCACCGGCCGTCACGGAGACCAGGACGGACGCGCGGGTGCCTTCGTATCCGTTCCAGCACCAGCGCTACTGGCTCCAGCCCACCACCCCGGCGGAGGGCCTCGACACGCCCGACCACCCGCTGCTGCGGTCCCTGGTGAGGCTCCCCGACGGGCAGGGCGTGGTCCTGACCGGAAAGCTCTCCGCGTCCGTCCACCCGTGGCTGGCCGAGCACACCGTACTCGGTTCGACACTGCTGCCCGCGATGGCGTTCGTGGACCTGGCCGTCCACGCCGGCGAGCACACGGCCAGCCCCGTACTGTCCGAGCTGGTCCTGGAGGCGCCGCTCGTGCTGTCCGAGCACGACGGTGTGCACGTGCAGGTCACCGTCGGCGCGCCCGACGACACCGGACGCCGGCCCGTCACCGTCCACTCCCGCACCTCCGCCGAGCCCGACGAGTGGACCCGCCACGCGACCGGCGTGCTCGGTCCGCCGGCGGACCGGGCGACACGGGCCGACCGGGCGGCCGTGCCCGGGACGGACGACAGCGAGGCCGCGCCGATCGACATCGACTCGCTCTACGACCGGCTCGCCGAAGCCGGCTACGACTACGGGCCGACCTTCCAGGGGCTCACCGGCATCCGGCGGCACGGCGAGGACCTGCACGCCGAGGTGAGCTTCCCGGCGGACCCCGCCCAGCTCACCGGCTACCGCGTCCACCCCGCGCTCCTGGACGCCGCCATACAGCCGCTGACCCTGCTCGCCGGCCTCGCGTCCGAGGACGGCGGCGCCGCCGGCAGCCCGGCGCGGCTGCCCTTCTCGTTCTCCGGTGTGTCGGTCACCGGGTCGGCCGCGACGGCCCGCGTGGTGCTGCACCCGACCGGGCCGGACACCTGCGCGGTGCGGATCACCGACACCGCCGGCACGCCGGTCGTGAGCATCGACGAGATCGTCCTGCGGCCCGTCGAAGCCGCGGGCCCCGGGGCCGGGCGCCGGCCGGGCACGCTGTTCGCCGTCGACTGGACCCCGATGGCGGCACCGGACGGCCCGGACACCGAGACGGTCCTCCACGAGGTCGCCGGCGAGGGCGAACCGGTCGCGGCCGCACACGCGGTGACCCGGGAACTGCTCGGCACGGTCCGGGAGTTCCTGGCCACCGACACGCCGGCCCGGCTCGTGGTCCTCACCGGCGACGACCTTGCCTCCGCCGCCGCCCGCGGCTTCCTGCGCAGCGCGCACAGCGAGAACCCCGGGCGCATCCTGACCGTCCGGCACGACGGCACGGCCGCCTCGCGACAGGCGGTCCCCGCCGCGGTGCGCGCCGCCGTCAGCGACGGCGAGCCCGAAATCCAATTGCGCGACGGAACCGCCCTCGTGCCAAGGCTGGTGAGGGCCGCCCCGACCGGCCCGGCCGGGCCCCTGCACGGCGCGCCCCTGGACGGCACCGTGCTGATCACCGGCGGTACCGGCACCCTCGGCGTCCTGGTCGCCCGGCACCTGGTCGCGCGGCACGGCGTCCGGCACGTGGTGCTCGCCGGCCGCCGCGGCGTCGAGCCGCCCGGGCTCCGGCAGGAGCTGGGCGCCGACCTCACCGTGGTCGCCTGCGACGCCGGTGACCGCGGGGCACTGAGGGATCTCGTCGCCTCGATCCCCGACCTGCGGGCCGTCGTGCACGCCGCCGGAGTCGTCGACGACGCCGTGGTGGGAGCGATGACACCGGAGCAGATCGACATGGTGTTGCGCTCGAAGGCCGATGCCGCGTGGCACCTGCACGAGGCCACCGAGCACCTGGACCTAAAAGCGTTCGTGCTGTTCTCCTCGGCGTCCGGGGTGTTCGGCGCCCCCGGGCAGGCCAACTACGCCGCCGCGAACGCGTTCCTCGACGCGCTCGCCGAACACCGGCACGCGCGCGGTCTGCCGGCCACCTCCCTGGCCTGGGGCCAGTGGGCCGAGTCCAGCGGCATCACCGGGAACCTGACCGAGGCCGACCACCGCCGGCTGGCGCGGACCGGGATGCGGCCGCTGGCCACCGAGCACGCCCTCGACCTGTTCGACACCGCCCTGGCCGGCGAACGCCCGGCGCTGGTGCCGGTCCGCCTCGACCTCGCGGCGATCGACACCCCGCCCGCGCTGCTGCGCGGACTCGCCCGGCCGCGCCGCGCGCCGGCCCCGGCGGCCGGCCCCGGCGACCTGCGGGCCAGGCTCGAAGCCCTGCCCGAGCCCGAGCAGCGCGCCCTGCTGCTCGACCTGGTCGTCACGCACAGCGCGAGCATCCTCGGGATGGCCCCCGGCGGGATCGACGACCCGCGGCAGCTGTTCCGCGACCACGGCGTCGACTCGCTGACCGCCATCGAGCTGCGCAACCGGCTCAACGCGGCCACCGGACTCCAGCTCCCGGCGACCCTCGTCTTCGACTTCCCGACACCCGAACAGCTCGTCAACCACCTCTACGGACAGCTGTGCTCGCCGGAGAACCGGGTCACCGGGCCGATGGAGCGCCTGCTGCGCAAGGCCGTCGACGTCGGCCGCGCGCAGGACGGGCTCGACCTGCTGGCCACGGCGTCCCGGCTGAGCCCGGCCACCGACGCGCCCAAGGCCGAGGCGGTCGCCCTCGCGACCGGCTTCCTCCAGCCGTCGCTGGTCTGCCTGCCGTCCGCGCTGGCGTCCAGTGGCATCGAGGAGTACGGGCGGTTCGCCGCGGCGCTGGAGGCCGCCCGCGACGTCACCGCGGTCACCCTGCCGGGCTTCGCCGGCGACCCGCTGCCCGCGAACGCCGACGTCGTGATCCAGGCACTCGCCGAGGCCGCGTCGGCCGTCGCCGCGCCGGTGCTGGTCGGCCGTTCGGTGGGCGCGTGGCTGGCGCTGGCGACCGCCGGCGAACTGGAACGGCGGGGAGCCCGGCCCAGCGCCGTGGTGCTGATCGACGGCTACCCCGACGACCTGCCCGGTGTGCTCACCGGCATGCTCGACGCCGGCCACCAGGTCCAGCCGGTCGACGACGACCGGCTGGTGGCCATGGGCCGCTACCTCGATCTGGCCGGCGCCCCGGAACCCGTCACCGCGCCGGTGCTGCTGGTGGGCACCGGGAAGCGCTCGTGGCCCCGGCTGTCCACCACCGCCCAGGAAGTGCTCACCGTCTCGGGCGACCACTTCACCGTACTGGAGGAGCACTCCGCGGCCACGGCGCTGGCCATCAGCACGTGGCTCCTCGACTTCAGCGGATACGGGGCCGGGCTGTCCGCACTCAGGGGAAAGGACGATGCATGATCTGGGACAACGTCTACATCGGCGGAACGGGACGGTATCTGCCGCCCCGGACGCCCGCGACGCGGGCCGTGCCGGACACCGAGACCATGCGGCGGCTGCTCGCGCTGTCGGACTTCGTGTCGTTCACCCGCTCCGACGACGTCACCGAGCACGCGATGGCCGTGCACGCGGCGATCGGAGCCCTGCGCGAGTCCGGCCTCAGCGGCGCCGACATCTCCATGGCCGCCTACGCCCAGATGGACCACCAGGACCACATGGCGTCCTCCTGCCACCTGCAGCGCGTCCTCGGCCTCGGCCACGCCCTCGTCTACGAGGTCGAGGCCACCAGCAACGGCGGCTCGGCCGCGCTGCAGTCCGCCGCCGCGCACCTGGTGGCCGACCCGTCCGCGACCGCGACCCTGGTCACGGCCACCGCCCGGTTCCTGCCGCCGCGGTGGGAGCGCTGGCAGCCCACCATCGGGATCTTCCTGGCCGACGGCGCGGTCGCGGCCGTGCTCAACCGCGAGGGCGGCCGGGCGCGGCTGGTCGCGACCGCCAACAGCTCCGCGACCCAGATGGAGGTCCTCGCCACCCCGACGATCCCGGACCCCGAGGGCCACCGCAACCGTACGCCGATCGAGGTCACCGGCCTGGCCCCGTATCTGACGCTGATGAGCGGGGCACTGGTCACCGCGGTCGAGCAGGCCGCCAAGGAGGCCGGCGTCAGCGTCGCCGACATCACCAGGTTCGTCGTCACCGGTCTGGGCCTGGCCCAACTGGAGGTCGTCGTGCTGGAGCCGCTCGGCATCGACCTGGGCCGCACCACCTGGCCGATGCTGCGCGAACTCGGCCACGTCGGGCCGTGCGACCAGCTGCTCGGCATGGACCACCTGCTGCACGACGAGACCCTCAAGCCCGGTGACACCATCATGTCGATCGGCCTCGGCATGGGCTCGCGGTTCACCGCGTCCCTGCTGGAGGTCACCGAGCCGCCCAAGCCCCGTACGACCACCACCTTCACCGAGCCGGTGCGCGCGCCGGCCCCGCCCGCCGACGCGTATGTCATCGACCCCTCCGGCGGCGACATCTTCGGCGAGGCCGCCGCCTTGCGCGAGCGCGGCCCGGCCACGCGCGTCGAACTGCCCGGCGGCGTGTCGGCCTGGGCCGTCACCGGGCACGACCTGGCGAAGAAGCTGCTGCTCGACCCGAAGGTCTCCAAGGACGCGAACAAGCACTGGCCCATGTGGCGCGACGGCGACATCCCGCCGGACTGGCCGCTGATCATGTGGGTCGCGATGCAGAACATGTTCACCGCCTACGGGTCCGACCACACCAGGCTGCGCAGCCTGGTGGCCAAGGCGTTCACCCCGCGCCGTATCGAGGCGACGCGGCCGCGCGTCGAGGAGATCACGGCCGGCCTGATCGCCGACCTGGCCGCGGTGCCGCCGGGGCAGGCGGTCGACCTGCGCGCACGGTTCGCGTTCCCGCTGCCGATCCAGGTCATCACCGGCTTGTTTGGAGTGACCGCGCAGACCGGCGCGGACCTGCGGCGGCTGGTGGACGCGGTGTTCAGCCTCGACGCGGACCCGGCGGGCGTGCAGGCCGCCTCCGGCGAGCTGTACATGCTGCTCAAGGACCTCGTGGCCGCCAAACGGCGCGACCCCGGCGACGACATGACCAGCGACCTGATCGCCGCGCGGGAGGCGGACGGCACACGACTGTCCGAGCGGGAACTGCTGGACACCCTGCTGCTGACCATCTCCGCCGGCTTCGAGACGACGGTCAACCTGCTCGACCACGCCGTCCACGCGCTGGCCACGCACCCGTCCCAGCTCGCCCTGGTCCGGTCCGGGAGCAGCACCTGGGAGGACGTGGTGGACGAGACCCTGCGCTGGCAGGCGCCGGTGCCGAACCTGCCGCTGCGGTACGCCGTGGAGGACATCTCCGTGGACGGCGTGCGGATCCGCAAGGGCGAGGCGATCCTGCTGTCCTACGGCGCGGCCGGCCGCGACCCGGCGCAACACGGGGCCGACGCGGAGGACTTCTCCGTCACCCGGCCGTCGCGCGCCGACCACCTCACCTTCGGGCACGGCGTGCACTACTGCCTCGGCAGCCCCCTGGCGAAGCTGGAGGCGACGACGGCGCTGTCCGCGCTGTTCTCCCGGTTCCCGCGGTTGCGGCTGGCCGTCCCGTCGTCCGAACTCGAGCCGCTGGGTTCCTTCTTCACCAACGGACACAAGACTCTGCCGGTCATCCTGGAGGAGGGCTGATGGCCCATTTCGCGTTCGTGAGCGCGCCCGCGTCCGGGCATGTGAACCCGACCCTGCCGCTGGTCGAAGAGCTGGCCCGGCGCGGTCACCGGGTCAGCTACGCCACGGGACCGGCCACCATGGACGGCCCCGTCGCCGCCGGGGCGTCGCCGGTGACCCTGCCCTCGCAGCTGCCGCCCGACCTGGCGGCGCGGGGCGAGTTCACGGCGGAACAGCTCGCCGTGACGATGGAGTACTACCTCGACGACGCGCGTGCCTCCTTCCCGGTCCTGGCCGAGCACTTCTCGGCCGACCCGCCGGACGCGGTGTGCTACGACTCGGTGACCTTCACCGGGAGGATGCTGGCGAACCTGCTCGGGGCGCGGGAGATCTCCCTGGTGCCGACCTTCGCGGAGAACGAGTCCTTCTCGGCGGCGCAGGTGTACTTACCAGCCGACTTCGACCACACCAACCCACGGCTGGTGGCCGCGATCCAGGACATGGGGAAGTTCGCGCAGGGCCACACCTTCCTCGACGACCCGAACCTGATGTTCGGCTACGTGGCCCCGACGAGCCTGGTGTTCATCCCCCGCGAGTTCCAGATGTCGGGACAGACCTTCGACGAGCGCTTCCACTTCGTCGGGCCGTCGCTGAGCGGCCGGCAGACCGCCGAGGAGTGGAGCCCCCGGTCGCGGGCCCCGGTGCTGCTGATATCACTGGGAACCGTCTTCAACGACCGGCCGGAGTTCTACCGGACCTGCATCGAGGCGTTCGGGGACAGCGACTGGCAGGTCGTCATGGCGGTGGGCGGGCTGGACCAGGAGACGCTGGGCCCGATCCCGGCGAACGTCGAGGTGCACGCGCACGTGCCGCAGGTGGCGGTGCTGCGGCACACCGAGGTGTTCCTGAGCCACGCCGGGATGAACTCGGCGATGGAGTCTCTCTACCACGGAGTGCCCTTCGTGGCGGTGCCGCAGATCCCGGAACAGCGGGCGATCGCCCGGCGGGCGGAGGAACTGCGGGTCGGCAGGACGCTCGCCGAGCCGACCGTGCGGGGCCTGCGCGACGCCGTCCAGGACGTCCGGTCCTGCCGCCCCCGGGCGGCGGCCCTGAGCCGGATCGTGCGCGGGGCGGGCGGCGCGCCGAAAGCGGCGGACGTCCTGGAGGAGCTGCTGACGCGATAGCGGCCGGACTCCACCGGGCAGTCCGCACCCGTACCCCGCCCGGTGGATCTCCACGAGCTGTCCAACCGTGCCGGACAGGCGGCGCCGCAGGCGGCGGTGCTTCCGGCACCCGGCCTTGCCGGTCAGGGCGAGCACCGGCATCCAGGCCGGCAGGTCGAGAGCGATCCGCGCGATCTCCAGCCGGATCCGGTCCTGGGCCGTACGGTGCGGGGACAGGTTGCCCGGGTCGGTGGCCCGGGCCGCGCGGACGCGGTCCTCGGCCCGGACTCGCAGCCGTTGACGGGGCTCGAACTCGGCGATCGGCGGCCTGGGGTGTGCCCGTGGCGAAGCCAGGGCACGCGATCTCGGTACGACTGCTGCCGGATCGGCGACCGCTGTTAGCCTGCCGTCCGTGTGCAGGCGCGGCTTGGCAGGCCGAACAGGCAGGATGGCAGGGGACAGCAGGCCGGAGCGCGTGCTGATCGCCGCCAGTTTCGTCAACCGGGTCGGCAATGGTCTGTTCAATGCGGCGTCGGCGCTCTATTTCACCTTGGTCGTGGGTCTGTCCGCAGCGCAGGTCGGCGCCGCGCTCACCATCGCCGCAGCGGCCGGCTTGTGCGCGGGCATACCGGGCGGGCATCTCGCCGACCGGCGAGGCGCGCGCACGGTCATGATGTCGGCTCTCGCGCTCCAGGCGGTGTCGATGGCGGCCCTCGTCCTCGTCGAGAGCTGGACCGCGCTCACGGTCATCGCGACGGCCGACCAGATCGCCGCGGCGGCCGGCGGGGCGGCGTGGGGCGCGCTGGTGGTCCGGGTCGGCGGTGAGCGCCCGGCCCTGTTCCGTGCCAAGCTGCGCACGTACGTCAACCTGGGCGTCGTCCTGGGAACGGTGGGTGCGGGGCCGGCGCTGGCCGCGGACACCCGTGGCGCCTACGTCACGCTGATCCTCGGCAACGCGGCGAGCTTCGCCCTGTGCGCGGTGCTGCTGCTCCTGCTGCCTCGCTATCCGGTGCTGGCAGCGCCACCGCGGCAGCGGCGCCGGCTCGTCTTCGCGGACCGTCCCTTCCTGGCGTTCACCGCCCTCTACGGGGCCATGGGACTGCAGTACCAGGTGGTCTCGCTGCTCCTGCCGATCTGGATCTCGGAACACACCGAAGCGCCGCGCTGGACGGTGGCCGCGCTGTTCGCCGTCAACTCCCTCTTCTGTGTGCTGACGCAGACCAGGATCGGCTCGCGTATCGAGACCCCGCACGACGGCGGCCGGGCGTTTCGCACGGCTGGGCTGCTCTTCCTCGTCAGCTGCCCGATGATGGCGCTGGCGGCGTACATCCCGGTCCGGGCCGCGGCAGTACTGGTCCTGGCCGCGATCTTCGTCCACAGCCTGGGAGAGGTCTGGGAGTCGTCGGCGGGCTTCGCCCTGGGCTTCGGTCTCGCCCCCGACCACGCCCAGGGCCAGTACCAAGGCGTCCTCGGCCTCGGCTTCGGCGCGGGCCAGGCTCTCGCTCCCGCGATCCTCACCACCGTGGTGCTCGGACTCGGCACGACAGGCTGGCTGCTGCTGGCGCTGTTCTTCGCGGCACTGGGCGCTGTCGGCCCATCTCTGGCCCGCTGGGGCATGCGGACCCGGCCGCAGCCAGGCGTTGCCGGCGGAAGCCACGGGATGACCGGCGAGTAGGCGTCAGAAGCCGTCCTCCTCGTCCGCTTCCGGCGCGCGACGTCCTCCTCGCGGATTTCGTGGCTCTCGGCCTGGAACTGGGCGACGGCGTCGATGTACTTCGTCGTCCGGAGCACGATGGCGTTGAGGACCAAACCGAACGCGCCGAGCAGGTAGCAGGCGCGGACCTGGTTCGTGACCAGGCAGCCGGCGACCTTCAGCGTGTCCGGCCGGGGCTCAGGCCGCGGGGTCGAGGAATGTCAGCACAGAGGCGTCCTCCTCGATCAGCGGGGAGAGCGCGGTGTTGAAGGGGCCGCCGTACGGAGCCCGCAGGTGGGCTTGGAAGGCGTCCTCGTCCTCGTACACCTCGAAGATCCAGAAGGCGCGCGGGCTGGATGCCTTGGTGTAGACATCGAAGGCGAGGTTGCCCGGTTCTTCTCGCACCTTTGCGGCGTAGTCGCGGATCAGGCGGGACACCTCGTGCTCGGCTCCCTCTCGGGCGGTGAATTCGGCGAACAGGGTCTTCTTCACGGTCGCGTGTCCTTTCAGTGGGCGGAGTCGAGGTGCCAGACCCGGGCCTGGTCCAGCCGCACGGAGCCGTTCTCGGCGAAGATCTCTACGTCCTGGCCGGCGGGGTCGGGGAAGATCTGGTCGGTGATCACCGCCTCTCCCTTGCCGCCGAAGACCTCGACGGACGACCGGTCGACCAGGATCCGCAGCCTCACCTTGCCGTTCTCGGCCTTCAGCGGTGCTGTCTGGATTCCGGGAAAGGTGCTGTCGAAGTCCACGGCGCCGGAGCGGGTGCGGTCGACGTACAGCGCCTTCGTGGTGGTGTCGTAGCCGATGACCGTCTCTTCTCCGCCGGCGCCGGCGCGCACCTTCAGGCCGAACCGGTCGGCGTCCTGGAGCGAGAAGGCCGCGTCGATATCGAGCGTCTGGCCCTTGGCCGCCGAGCCGATCAGGGGCTGGGAGGTGTTCCTGACGGTGACCTGGTCCACGGACGCCGGGGGGTTCTTCCGCAGGGACGTCAGGCTTTCCACCGGCTTGCCGGTCAGCCGGATCTTCCCGTCGACGGTGCGCAGGGCAGGGCGGCACGTCGGAGGCTGCGGCCTGCGGGGCGAGCGGGGCAGCGGACAGCGCGCAGACGGCCGCCACCGCGGCGAGCAACTTCGCGCGGGCAGGCCGGGATGCTGCGGAGGTCATGTGCGGTCTCCTGTGCTGGGGCCGTCGACGCGCCGGGGCCTTCCGGCGGTACGGACGGAGCCGGGATCGGTCCCTGCCGAATGCCGTCGTCCACGGCGTCGGCAGGATGTCATCGATGACGTGTGTCATCGATGACATCGAGGCCCTGATGATGTGGGGGCTCCGGTCGGCACGTCAACAGTCCGGACGGAATCCGGGGAGCCGTCCGTACGGCGCGTCAGGCGCCGACGGCGGTCGCGAACTCTGCCACCTGGTGGTGCCACGGCGGATTCGGCCCGGCGACCGAGCAGGTCAGGGCAGCGACCCGGGTGGCGAACCGGCAGGCGTCGGTGACGTCGGCGAGACGCAGACCGGTGAGCCGGCCGCCGAGGAGCCCGCGGGCGCCGAGACGGTGCAGCAAACCGGCGGTGAAGGAGTCCCCGGCACCGACGGTGTCGACGACCCGCGTCGCCACCGCGGGGATCCGCGCCCGTTCGCCGTCGAGCGAGATCAGGACACCGTGGGCTCCCCGCGTGATCACGACGAGCCGCGCGCCCGCGGCGTGCCAGATGTCACACGCCCGCTCGGGCGGGGTGTCCGGCAGGAGGAGGCCCAGGTCCTCCTCGCTCAGCCGCAGTACGTCCGTGAGGGCGCACCAGTCCTTCAGTCGGGCGCGGTAGACCTCCGGGCGCACCAGCAGCGGCCGGACGTTGGGGTCGATGCTGATGGTGGTCAGGGGGGCGGCCGTCGCCAGGAACTCCTCCACCGCGGCCGCGCCGGGCTCGCGCACCAGAGCCAGCGAGCCGGTGTGCACACATGAGGTGCCGGACAGGTCGACCCCGGCGAGTTCCGCTGTGCTCCACTGCCAGTCAGCCGTGTTCCGCGCGTGGAAGGAGAACGCCGCTTGGCCCTGGCCGTCCAGTTCCGCCACGGCCAGCGTGCTGGGCTCGGCGGCCGGAACCGCGTGCGACAGGTCGACCCCGGACGCCTCCAGGTGAGCCCGGAACAGGCGGCCGAACACGTCACCGGACAAGCGCGCGAGAAAGCGGGCCGGAGTGCCCAACCGGGCCAGCGCCACGGCCGTGTTGGCGGGCCCGCCCCCGGGCAGCACGCGCAGGGCGAGTTCACTCGCGCTGCCCGCCGGTTCGGCGAACGCGTCCGCGACGCACTCTCCCAGGACGGTGATCTCACGTGGACTCATGGACCGCTCTCCTCTACGAGAAGGGGGAAATCGGATGAAACGCTCTACGGCTGCTGCCGGACCTCGGATCGCCGTCGGCGGACGTTGCCGATTTGTGACGGCGGCAAGGCATTGACGTTGCCGGGATGCGGAGTCCATCATCCTCGCCAGGCAGTGTCAACGATGACATAAGTCAACGATGACAATCAGGGTCGGCACACCCGGATACCGACCGCACCACTCGCGATCCCGCAGGAGACGTTCATGTCCCGCACCACTCGTCCGACCGCTTCCCTCCTCGGAGCCGCCGCCTGCGCAACCGTCGCGGCCCTCGCCCTGACGGCCTGCGGATCGGGCTCCGGATCCGGTTCCGCGCGTTCCGGTTCGGGGAGTGTGAAGGTCGGTCTGATCACCAAGACCGACACCAACCCGTTCTTCGTGAAGATGAAGGAGGGCGCGGAGAAGGCCGCCAAGGAAGACGGCGCCGAACTGTCCACCGCCGCCGGCAAGTTCGACGGTGACAACGCCGGTCAGGTCACCGCCATCGAGAACATGGTCGCCGCCGGGGTGAAGGGCATCCTGATCACCCCGAACGACTCCAAGGCGATCGTGCCCGCCATCCAGAAGGCCCGCGCCAAGGGCGTCCTGGTCATCGCCCTGGACACGCCGACCGAGCCGCGGAGCGCGGCCGACGCCCTCTTCGCCACCGACAACCTCAAGGCCGGCGAGCTGATCGGCGAATACGCCAAGGCCGCGATGAAGGGCAAGGCCGCGAAGATAGCCACCCTCGACCTCGCGCCCGGCGTCTCCGTCGGCGTCCAGCGGCACGACGGTTTCCTCAAGGGCTTCGGCATCGGCGGCGGCGACCCCGCCGTCGTCTGTTCCCAGGACACCGGCGGCGATCAGGCCAAGGGGCAGACGGCCATGGAGAACTGCCTGCAGAAGGAGCCGGGCATCAACGTCGTCTACGCCATCAACGAGCCGGCCGCCCTGGGCGCGTACACCGCGCTGAAGGCGAAGGGCAAGGAGAAGGACGTCCTGGTCGTCTCCGTCGACGGAGGCTGCACCGGGACCCGGGCGGTCAAGGACGGCAAGATCGCCGCCACGTCCCAGCAGTACCCGCTGAAGATGGCCGCCGAAGGCGTCAAGGCCGTCGTGACGTATGCCAAGGGCGGTAAGAAGGCGTCCGGTTACACCGACACCGGCGTCACTCTGATCACCGACAAGGCGCGGACGGGCGTCACGTCCAAGGACACCGCCTCCGGTCTGGAGAACTGCTGGGGCTGAGCCGCCCCGCCAGACCGTACGGCACCACCTGTCCTCCCGGCGGCCAACCGGCCCGGACCCGTCCCGACGCGGCTCGGAACGGCTGCCCCTCTTCTCCTCCGACCAGGACCTCTGTCCTCCGACAAGGACTTCGCATGACAGCCACGACAGCGCCGTACGCCGAGCTGAAAGCTCCGACGACGGCCCGCAGACTGCTCACCGCGCCGACCACCGGCCCGCTGGCCGCACTCCTTCTGGCCTGCGTCTTCTTCTCCCTCTCAACCGACCAGTTCCTCACGGGCGGGAACTTCTCGCTCATCGTCCAGCAGGTCATGGTCGTCGGCACCCTCGCCATCGGACAGACCCTGATCATCCTCACGGCGGGTATCGACCTGTCGTGCGGCGCCGTGATGGCCTTCGGCAGCATCGTGATCGCCAGAATGGCCGCCGAGGGGTCCCTGCCCCCGCTCGCCGCCATCGCCTTGGGCCTGGCCGTCTGCGGCGGCTTCGGGCTGCTCAACGGGCTGCTGGTGCAGAAGGTCCCGCTGCCGCCGTTCATCGTCACCCTCGGCATGCTCAACGTGGCGTTCGCGCTGACCCACATCTACTCCGAGGAACAGACCGTCGCCGACCTGCCCGGCCCGTTGACGGCCCTCGGGCAGACCTTCCCGCTCGGCCACACCGACATCACCTACGGCTCCCTCGTCACCATCGGCCTGTTCCTCCTCTTCGCCTACGCTCTGAGCGGCACCGGCTGGGGCCGGCACCTCTACGCCCTGGGCAACAGCCAGGAAGCGGCGCGGCTCAACGGCATCCGCACCTCCCGCCTGACCATCGGCATCTACACCGTGGCCGGCCTCCTCTACGGTGTCGCCGCCCTGCTGCTCATCTCGCGTACCGGGGTCGGCGACCCGCAGGCGGGCCAGACCGACAATCTCGACAGCATCACCGCCGTGGTCCTCGGCGGCACCAGCCTCTTCGGCGGCCGCGGATCGGTCCTGGGCACCTTCATCGGCGTCCTCATCGTCGGCGTCTTCCGCAACGGCCTGCAATTGATGGGCGTTGCCTCCATCTACCAGACCCTGATCACCGGAGTCCTGGTCATCCTCGCGGTGACCGTCGACCAGATCTCCCGGAGGAAGGCCCGATGACCACCGACTCCGCCACCCCCGTCCTGCAGGCCCGCGGTCTGGTCAAGCGCTACGGCCAGGTCACCGCGATCGACGGTGCCGACTTCGACCTGCTGCCCGGCGAGGTGCTCGCCGTCATCGGCGACAACGGCGCCGGCAAGACCAGCCTGATCAAGGCGCTCACCGGCGCGCTGGTCCCGGACGCGGGCGAGATACGCCTGAACGGCGAACTCGTCCGGTTCTCCGGCCCGCAGAGCGCACGCGCCCACGGCATCGAGACGGTCTACCAGGACCTGGCCGTGGCCGCCTCCATGGACATCGCCTCCAACATGTTCCTCGGCCGCGAACTGCGCCGTCCCGGCGTTCTCGGCAGCGTGTTCCGCATGCTCGACAAAAAGCGGATGCGCCAGGAGGCCGCGGAACACATGGCCGACCTGAAGATCGGCCTGCGCTCGCTCAGCCAGCCGGTCGAAACCCTCTCCGGCGGCCAGCGGCAGGCCGTGGCCGTCGCCCGCTCGGTGGCCTGGGCCCGCAGCGTCGTCGTCATGGACGAACCCACCGCCGCCCTCGGCGTCAAGGAATCCGGCCAGGTCCTCGAACTCATCCGCCGCGTCCGCGACAAGGGCATGCCGGTCGTCCTGATCAGCCACAACATGCCGCACGTCTTCGAGATCGCCGACCGTGTCCACGTGCACCGGCTGGGCCGGCGCGCTGCCGTGATCAAGCCCTCCGACTACTCCATGGCCGAAGTCGTCGCCATCATGACCGGGGCGCTCACCGTGAACGCGGTCGGCGATACTGTCGTAGCGGACTCCGAGGCCGCGCAGGCCGCGGGCGTCCAGGCCAGTTGAGCACAGGACTGAGACACTCACAGGTTCCGGCCGAGGCCGCGGCCGGAATCGACGAGTACAGGAGACCGTTTCCTCTATGGCAGCGAACCGTCGCCCCACCTTGGCAGACGTCGCCCACGAAGTAGGCGTCAGTGCCAAGACCGTCTCCCGCGTCCTCAACGAGGACGGGCCCGTTTCCGCCCGGACCAGGGAGCAGATTCTCGCCGCCATGGCCAAGCTCGGCTTCCAGCCGAACCTCATGGCACGCAACATCCGGGTCGGCGGACCCGACACCACCGTCGGACTGGTCATACCGGACCTCGGCAACCCGTTCTTCGGAGCCGTCGCCGGCGGTATCGAGGACACCGTCCGCGACCGCGGTCTGACCCTGCTCATGGGCTCCTCCGCGGACGACCCCGGTCGCGAGCGCGCGCTGACGGAGAAGTTCCTCGCCCGCCGCGTCAGCATTCTGATGCTCGTGCCGTCCGTCGGCGCCGACCACTCCCACCTCAAGCCCCACCGCGCCGGCGGTCTGCCCGTCGTCTTCATCGACCGGCCCGGAACGAGCCTGGCCGCCGACAGCGTCGTCAGCTCCAACCGCGCAGGCGCCCACGACGGCGTCGCCCACCTGATCGCCCATGGTCACCGGCGCATCGGCTTCATCGGCGACCTGCCCCTCAACCTCTACACCCGCCGCGAACGCCTGAAGGGATACCGGTCGGCTCTGGAGGAGGCGGGCCTCGCCTACGACCGCTCCCTGGTCGCCGGCGCCCACAGCCAGAGCGCCGCCGCGTCCGCGACCTCCCAGCTGCTCGACCTGGCGGACCCTCCCACGGCCCTGTTCGCCGGCAACAACATGGCCGCCCTGGGCATGCTCGCCGAGCTTTCCCGCAACAAGCGGAAGGACGTCGCCTTCGTCGCCTTCGACGATGTCCCGCTCGCCGAAGTACTCGAACCCGCCCTCACCGTCGTCGCCCAGAACCCCGAGGAGATCGGCAGAGCGGCGGCGACCGCCGCCCTGGCCCGCCTGGACGGCGACCGCTCCCGCGCCCGCACCATCACCGTCCCCACGAAACTGATCGTCCGGGGCTCGGGCGAACGCGCCGCCACGACCAGGCGGTGAGGCCGCGCGAGGCGTACGAACGCCGCCGGCCCGGAGTGCGCGGCCCGGGCGCGCGTCGCGTCGGGCCCGCGCCGACGACGGGGATCGGGGCCGGGCTGTCCGGCGGCCGGGGCCGGTGCGTCGCCGTCGGCACGCCGGTGACGCCGGGCGCGGGCGCCGGCGGGGGAGGGGCCGGGCCGGCGGCGGCATGACGCGCGGTCGCCCTCCGTGCCACCGGCGCGGAGCGCAAGGCGGGCAGGTCGTGCGCGGAGCTGTCGTCCCCGCTCGCCGAGTGCGGCGGCGTGCCTGTTCCGCCTCGGGAGCCGGGAGCGTCGGACTGCTGTCAGGGCTGCCTGGCGGGTCGGACGAGACCGGTGCCGGTGCCGACCGGATTGTCAGTGCCCGCCTCTAGCATGGCGATCATGACGAAGACGCAGGCGGGGGCGGCGGGACGGCTGCTGCGGGAGATGGCCGGGGCCGGTCGGGACGCGGACGGCGCGGGCCCGCGGAGTGGTGCCGCGCTGCGGGCGGTGGAAGCGGCGCGGCCCGCGCGTTCGGTGGCGGCCAAGGTCGCCGCCGCGGGCGGAGCCGACGACGAGACAGCCGCTTTCCTCCGGACGTTGACGGAGCGTCACCTCGGTGGGAACGCGGCCCGCTGGTGCGGGCTGCACGACGCGCTGGCCGGGCACCCCGGCGCTCTGCCCGAGCTGCTCGCCGCTCCGCCGCTGCCACCGGTGTCCGGCGACACGCTCCGTCCGCCCGTGCCCCGCAGCGTCCACCGCACGCTCGGCCTGCTCCTCGCGCACACGGAGCCGCGACATGCCGCGGCCGCGTTCGCCGCCCTGCCCGAGCCGGTGACGACGGAGCTGCTCGCCGGCGGCACCCGGCCGGCGCCCGCCCTCGTCACCGCCGTCGTCCACCACGGCGACACCCGCACCCGGGCAGCCCTGGCCCGCCATCCCCGGCTCGACACCCGGGACCTGGCCCGGCTGGCCGCGGTCGGCGACGCCCAGGTCGCCGCAGCCGTCTACCGCAACCCGCGCACCACCCAGTCCCTGCGCCGCGCCATCGTGGAGCGCCTCGACACCGTTCCGCTCGACCACGCGCTGCGCACCGAGCTGACGGCGCCGCACGGCCAGGTCCCGCGCACCTGGCTCGCCCCGCTGCTCGGCTCGGGCGACCCGCGGCTCGTGGTGCCGGCACTGCGGTGCGGGGTGCGTCAAGCCGCCCAGCGGTACGCCCTGCTGAGAATCTGGGAGCGGTCCGGCCCGGACGCCGTACGCGCCCTGCTCGACGACCCCGCCGCAGCCGCCTGGCTGAGCCGGGCCACCGTGGAGTCGGTCACCGAGGCCCTGGCCGCCCCGGCCGGCGACGGGCCGCGCCGACTGCGCGCGCAGGGCGAGCCGTACGAGGACCCCGCCCGGCTGCCCGAGCTGCTCGCCACCGCCCGGGGCACCAGCACCCTGCGCGACCTGCTGTCCGAGCCGTACGCCCATGATCTCGACGCCCTCGCCGCGGCCCATGCCGAAACCCCGTTCATGCCCAAGGCCTGCGAGGAACTGGCCCGCCACGAGGCGGCGAGCGATGCGCAGCGCCAGGCGTTCCGGTTGTGCGTCCTCAACGAGCCGTGGCGGGCCGCGGGGCGCCGCGCAGGGATCACCGCTCTGCCCGCGCGGCGCCTCGCCGAGGAGGAGCTGGACGAAAGCGCCGCCGTCTGGGCGGAAGGCATGGCAGCGGCCGGACTCCTCGATCCGGTCGAACTGATCGGCACCGCGCGCCCAGCCGTCCACGCCCTCGCCGCGCTGGCCCGCCTCGCCGAACGGGATCTGCTGAGCACGGCGGCGGCCGCCGAACTGCGGGCACGGACACAGGCGCATCTGGGAGAGCGGGCGCGAGCCTGGGCCGCGCTCGATGTCCTGCTGCCCGCACACCGGGGAACGGTCGCGGAGCTGATCGCCAAGGCGGGCAGGGCCGCGGACGAGGCCGCCACCGACCCCTGCGCACCGCCTGTCCAGGCCGACCCGCGGGCCGAAGGCGCTGCCGAGCCCGAACCGCCGGCCGAGCCCCTGCCACCGGTCTCGCGGCCCGCATCCCGGCAGTCTCTCCACCGCCGCGAACATGTGCACGCCCTGGCCGCGCTCGACCTGCTCTACTCCCTCGCCCCGGACGGTGCGCCCCGGCCGAAGGATCCCGAGGTGCTGCGCGCGCTGACCGTGTACGAACCGGCGACCGCGCCCGGCCTCGCCACCCCTCGCTGGTTCGCCCTCGCCTGCGCCGTCCACGGCATCCCCGCGTCCCGGGACGGCTTCGCGTATGCGGCGCCCAGCCTGGCGCAGGCGCGTGCGCAGCTCCCCGAGACGTACGGTTCCGGCGCGCAGCACACCGAACGCGCCTACGTGCAAGGCGTGCTGACCGCCGACGAGCTGCTCACCCTGCTGCCCGCCCGGCGCCTGCTCCTGCTGCCCTACGACTGGCGGCGGCTCGCGTTCGCCGACGCGTGGCGGTCCGCGCTCGCCCGTCGCCTGCGCGCCGAACTCGGCACCGACCCCGACGCCTGGCGCCGCCTGGCCGCGACCGTGACGGCGTCCGAAGCCGCCTCCGAGGGGCTGAGCTGGGCGCGGTTGCTGGAGCGCGCGCAGTGCGGCGAGGGCCCTCGGGCGAGCGCGGGAACGGCCATCGGCAGGACCAGACCGGCCACTCCCGACGAGGCGATCAAGCTGCTGGAGCACGGCGACCATCTGTGGGGCTGGCCGGAGGGAACCCTGCTCTGCCTCGCCGACGCCGAGGTGGTCGACGCCGTACTGCCCCGGCTCGGACCCGACGGGCCCTGGCTGCTCGCCGCGTACCTGCTGCGCCACGACCGCACACCACGCACCGTCCTCGACCGGCTGCTCGCGGACCGCGACCACGACGCGCTGCGCGTCCTGGCCGCCCAGTCCCGCTGGATGGAACACAGCGCGGTGGAGCGCCTCGTCGACCTCCACGACCCCGAGGTCGACCTCGCCCTGCTGCGGCACTGGCTCCCCCGGCCCGCCGCCCACCGGATCGTGACCCGGTCGCGGCCCGGCACCGGACGGCCGTCCCTGGGCGGCCGGGTGCTCGCCGACTGGGGAGCCGGAAACTCCGCGTGGCCGGCCGGCGGTCTGATGTGGCTGTGCTCCGCCGAACCCGATCTCGTGGAGGCACTGCTCGACACAGAGGGCTCGCGGCTCGGCCTGGGGCACCAACTGCTCGGCTGTCTAAGGCTGTTCGAGTACGGCGGAGCCGACCGGCTGGCGAGGCTCGCGGGCCGGAACGCGCTGGGGCGCTCCGCCACCACCGTGTGCGTGAAGGCCCTGGCGTCCGCCTACCCCGCCGCCGTCCTCCGCGCCCGGCTCGACCGCGAACTGGCGCCGGAGAAACTCGTCCGCAAGCTGCGGCGCGCCCGGCACGCCGCGCACGCGCGCACCCTCGTCGAGTCCCTCCCACCGGGCGAACCCGTGGACTGGACCGCGCTCGAAGCCGCCCACGCCCAGGAACCGCTCCCGTACTGGCGCGACATCGTCCGCCTGGACGGCGTCCCCGAGGACGTACGGCTGCGGCATGCGGCGCTGCTGCCGGAGCCGGGCCCCGACGGCCTGCCCGGCAGCGCGCGGCTCACCCGGGAGCGGGCCCGGCACGGTCTCGGCGGCCAGTTCCATCACGCGCCGTCGACCCAGCTGGACGGGCTGCTCACGGCGGGGCTGCTCGACGGCGCGGACCTGGTGCGCCTCGCGGCCCCGGCCGCGCGGCTGCTCGCCTACCTGGGTGCCGCCGCCCGTCGCACGGATGCCCCGCCCCAGACCACCGAGGCCCGCGCTCTCCTCACGGACCTCGTGCGCTCCGGCCTCGGCACCGACCCGGCGGCTTGGCACCGGGTCGCGCAACGGCTGACCGGCCTCGACCCCGAGTGGGACCCGGTCTCGACGGTGGAGGCGCTGCTCGCCGCCTAGTGCTGCAACGGTGTTTGTCGTGACTGATGGCCAGGTCAGGGGCCGTGTCCGCCCTCGTTCACCGCTGCGACCAGGGCAGGTGTCCACCGGCGCGTCGGCCGAGTCATGCCAGGGCCGCGTCCGGCCGCCCGTCCGCCTGTGCCGCGGCTCAGTGATCCAATAGGGCCATGCATCGAGCGCTTCTCAGTACTCTGGCCACCGCCGCGATCCTCGTCGCGGCCGGACCGGTGCCCTCCGCCCGCGCGGCGGACCCGGCTCCCAGGCAGTGGTACCTCGACGCCATGGGTGCTGACGCCATATGGAAGGTCAGCACCGGCAAAGGCATCAAGGTCGCCGTCATCGGCACAGGTGTGAACCCCGAAACGCCCTCCCTGCGCGGACAGGTGCTGCCCGGAAGGAACGCCTTGGTCGCGGACGGGTTGGCCAAGGGCGACGTCACGGACACGCACGACACCACCGGCGCCGGCACCACGGCCGCCGAACTCATCGCCGGCACCGGGCGCGGCGGCGGACTGAAGGGCCTCGCCCCGGGAGCGAAGATCATTCCGATCTGGATACCGCCGGTCCGCCACGACGAACTCCCCGACCCCAACTATCCGTTGTCCACAGCCATCAAGTCCGCCGTCGACGCGGGCGCGCAGGTCATCGACATCACGGTCGGCAACCAGTACGTGATCGGCAGCGACTACGACCACCAGGCACTTGAATACGCGGTCAAAAAAGGTGTCCTGATGTTCGCCGGTGTCGGGGACAACGCCAAAGAGGGCAACAAACCGCAGTACCCGGCGGCCTACGACGAAGTCGTCGGAGTAGCCGCCATCGACCACACCGGCACGGTCGCCCCTACCTCGCAGTACGGTGAGGCTGCCGACATCTCCGCGCCAGGAGTGGACATACCCCGCTGGTGCGACACCGGCTTCCGCCGGTACTGCGCGGACGGTGACGGTACCGCGGCGGCCTCCGCCCTGGTGTCGGCGCAGGCGGCACTGGTGTGGTCCAAGCACCCGGACTGGACGGCCGCGCAGGTCTGGCGAGTCCTGGCCGACACCGCGGGCCGCACCTGGCCCGTCGACAAGCTCAGCAGATACCTCGGCTACGGCATCGCCCGTGCCCGGCAGGTCCTGGTCCTCGGCCGTGGGCGGCCCGGGCCGCCCGACCGGAACACCGCGCCGGCGTACATCCAGCCGCTCCCCGAAGGACCGGATAAGGCCGCCACTCCAAAGCCCTCGAGCACCAAAGCGCCCTCGCCGGCCGCCGCGGCCGACCCTGCTCACGACTCCGGCCCGCCGCTGGCGGGCATCGCCATCGGTGCGGCGGCGCTCGTCGTCCTCGGCGGCGCCTCGTGGGCCGTGCTGCGCCGCCGCGCCCGATAACCCGTGACGCGCCTCGCCGGCCTCGACCAGGCCGGTACCGCGTCCCGGAGCACGTGGGGACCCGCTGCGACAGGGCCGGGACGGCACCGCCGATGACGGTCGGACGCCACCTGCGCCGTCGGGCGGAGACCCCGGCTCCCGCGGCTGCCGCCGGTCATGGCAGGGGACGGTGCCTCACCGCGAAGCGGGGTCAGGCGTAGTGGCGGTAGACGGCCTGGGCGACGCAGGCCGGCTTGTCGCCGCCCTCGACCTCGACGGTGAACGTCAGGGGCATCTGCACGCCGTTGCCCTTGACCTCCTCCACCGTGCCGACGACACCATGGAGGCGGATCTTCGCACCGACGGGGACGGGGCTGGGAAAACGCACCTTGTCCAGGCCGTAGTTGACGCTCATCTTGGTGCCGGTGATGCTCAGCAGCTCACCGAAGAGGGGGATGATGAGGGAGAGGGTGAGGTAGCCGTGGGCGATGGGGGCGCCGAAGGGTCCGTCCTTGGCCTTCTCCGGGTCCGTGTGGATCCACTGGTGGTCGTCGGTGGCGTCGGCGAAGGTGTTCACTCGCTGCTGAGTGACCTCGAGCCATTCGGTGCGGCCGAGGTCGGCTCCGCTGAGGGACTTGAGTTCCTCGAGGCCGTTGGCAGTGGTGGGCATGGAGAGATCCTTTCGATGCACGGGTCATGTACGGGTCGACGCACGGGCGGTGGTCGGCGTGCCCGTGCCCGTCGGGTGTCCGGTACTTCCGTTACGGTTGCGTGTGTGCGGCCGGGTCGGTCGCGTAGGTGTCCCGCACGACGGACTTGATGATCTTCCCGGTGGCCGTTCGCGGCAGACTGTCCGCCACTACGAGGGACTTGGGGATCTTGTACTTGGCGAGCCTGCCCCGCAGGTGGTTGAGGAGGTCTGCCTCGTCGGCGCGGAAACCGGAGCCGAGGACGACGACGGCACGGCCGACCTCGCCCCAGACCGGGTCGGGCACGCCGATGACCGCACACTCGGCGACGGCGGGATGGGTGAGGAGCACGTCCTCCACCTCGGCCGGATAGACGTTCTCGCCACCCGAGACGAACATGTCCTTGACCCGGTCCGTGATGTAGGCGTAGCCGTCCGTGTCGACGCGCGCGACATCGCCGGTGCGCAGCCAGCCGTCGTCGGTGAAGGCGGCTTCCGTGTCCTCGGGCCGGCCCCAGTAGCCGGTCATGACGTTGGGGCCCCGGACGAGGATCTCCCCGCGCTCCCCGGGGCCGGCTTCGCTGCCGTCGGGCAGGACCAGACGTGTGTCGGTGAAGAAGTGCGGCACTCCGGCGGAGCCCGCCTTCGCCAGGGTCTGCTCCTTGTCCAGGTAGAGGACGCCGGGGGATGCCTCGGTCAGTCCATAGCCCTGGCTGAAGGCCAGGCCCCGGCCCAGGTAGGTGGCGATGGTGCGGGCCGGAACGGGAGCGCCGCCGCAGCTGAGGGTGCGCAGGCTGGACAGGTCCGTGGTCGCCCAGCGGGGCCGTGCCGCCATCGCGTCGTACATCGTGGGGACGCCGAACATGTAGGTCACCCGCCGGCTCTCTATGAGTTCCAGCACGCGCTCGGCGTCGAAGGAGCCGAGCAGCACCACCCGGCCGCCCTTGAGCAGGGTGGGCAGGCAGGTCATGTTGAGCCCGGCGGTGTGGAACAGCGGAGCCGCGACCAGCGTGACCTCGTCGCCGGCGAGGTCGATGTCGACGAGGACATTGAGGCTGTTCCAGGTGATGTTGCCATGGGAGAGGACAGCGCCCTTGGGACGGCCCGTGGTTCCGGAGGTGTACATGATGATGCACGGGTCGTCCGGCACCACGGTCTCGTCCAGAGGGCCGGTTTCCGCACCGGCCAGCAGCCGCTCGTAGTCGAGAGCGCCCTCGTCGCCGGGCCGGGCGAGTGTGATCCGGTGCCGGACTCCGGCCTCCTCGGCGGCGGCGCGGGCCGTCTCGGCCTGTTCCGGGCCGTGGACGAGGATGGTGCTGCCCGAATCGGACAGGTTGTACGCCAGTTCCGGGGCCGCGAGCCGGGTGTTGAGCGGGACGAAGACCGCGCCGAGGGCACCGGCGGCGAACAGCGTCTCCAGGAAGACCGGGTGGTTGGGACCCAGGTAGGCGACGCGGTCACCGCGTCCCGTGCCGAGGCCGCGCAGGGCGTGGGCGAGACGCAGTACGCGCTCGTGCAGTTCCCGGTAGGTCCAGGCGCGCTCCTCGTAGACGAGGGCGACCCGGTCGGGTGTCTTGCGGGCCCGGCGCGCCGGCCATGAGCCGATGCCTTGGTTCAACACAAACGGCTCCTTCAGTCCGTGCGCAGGCCGAGCAGGCCGGCGGCGTTCTCCTTGAGGATCTTGGGCCGGACCTCCGGCTTGATGTCGAGTTCGGCGAAGTCGGCGAGCCACCGGTCGGGCGTGATGACGGGGTAGTCGGAGCCGAAGAGGACCTTGTCCTGGAGCAGACTGTTGGCGTACCGCACGAGTTGCGGCGGGAAGTACTTCGGGGACCAGCCGGACAGGTCGATGTACACATGGGGCTTGTGGGTGGCCACCGCGAGGGCCTCGTCCTGCCAGGGGAAGGACGGATGGGCCAGGATGATCCGCAGCTGCGGGAAGTCCACGGCGACGTCGTCGACGAGCAGGGGATTGGAATACTTCAGGCGGATGCCGCCGCCGCCCGGGACGCCGGCGCCGATGCCGGTCTGACCGGTGTGGAAGAGGGCGGGTACGCCGAGTTCCTCGATGGCCTCGTACAGCGGGTAGGCGAGCGGGTCGTTCGGGGAGAACGCCTGGATGCTCGGATGGAACTTGAACCCGCGCACGCCGTACTCCTCGACCAGACGCCGGGCCTCGCGCACCCCTGCGCGGCCCTTGTGCGGATCGATGGAGGCGAAGGGGATCAGGACGTCGGCGTGGGCGGCGCAGCTCTCGGCGATCTCCTCGTTGGAGATGCGCGGGTGACCGGTGGCGTGTTCGGCGTCGACGGTGAACACCACGGCCGCCATGCGGCGTTCACGGTAATGGCCGGCCGTCTCGTCGATGGTCGGCTGCCGGTGTCCGTGGGCCTTGAAGTATGCCTCGGAGGCCCCCAGCAGTTCGGGGCTCAACGCCCCGCTGCCGTCCTTGGACACCTCCGCGTGCGTGTGCACGTCGATGGCGGTCAGCCGGTCGAGGTCCAGTGCCAGCTCGCCCATCTCACGCCTCCGGTGCCTTGGGCGCGGGGATGCCGTAGGTCTCGGGCTCGGCGCCGACGCCGTTCGCCCACGCGGTGGCGATGGCGTCGGCGCTCCAGCCGCCGTCCGAGAAGGCGACGGCCTTCTCCTTGGGATGGGCCCACAGGGCCAGACGGTCGCCGCCGACACCGATGGCCTGCCCGGTCACGTCTTTGGACACGTCCGAGGCCAGAAAGGTGACCAGGCCGGCGACGTCCTCGACGGTGCCGAGGCCCTCGTCCTTGCGCAGCCAGTTGGGCAGCGGCCTGCCGGTGCGCTCGGACTCCTCGATGAACGGTGCGAAGGCCGGGATGGTCTTGGTCATCTCGGTGGCGGCGACCGGGATGACGGCGTTGACCGTGATGCCGGCGCGGCCCAGCTCCATCGCCCAGGTCCGGGCCATGGCGACGATGCCGGCCTTGGCGGCGGCGTAGTTGGTCTGACCGAAGTTGCCGCGCTGCCCGGCCGGCGAGGAGATCAGGATCAGCCGGCCGCCGGTGCCCTGCTCCCGCATGCGGACGGCGGCGGCCCGGGCACAGGTGAAGGTGCCGCGCAGGTGGACGCGGACCACGGCGTCGAAGTCGTCGTCGGTCATCTTCCACAGCACACGGTCGCGCAGGATGCCGGCGTTGCACACCAGTACGTCGAGGCTCCCGAACTCCTCGACCGCCGTGTCGACCAGTCGCCGGGCCGCCTCGCTGTCGCCGACCGCGGCGACGACACCGGTCGCCCTGCCGCCCGCGGAGGTGATCGAGGTGACGGCCGCGTCGACGACGGCCTGGTCGGTGTCGTTGACGACGACGGCGGCGCCCGCCGCGGCCAGGGCCTGCGCGTAGGCCAGTCCGAGACCGCGTCCGCTGCCGGTGACGACGGCGACTTTTCCCTGAAGAGCCATGAGAGGTGCCTCTCGTGCGTGGGGTGAGGGAGGAATACCGAAAGCGCCGGCCCGAGCCGGGATCGACAGGAATCCTGATGAACGCCAGTCTGGGCAATCAACAGGATTCCTGTCAATGCCCTAGGCTGGAGCAGCCGAGTCTGCGGCGCACAGCGAAGGGAACGACATGAACCAACCCGCGCGGACCGTCAACACGGGAGGGCGAGCATGAGCGCCTCACTGCTCTACTTGATCAAGAGAACGGAACTGGCGGTGCGCGCCCGCCTGGAGGAACTGCTCAAGCCCGCCGGGATCACGGCGTTGCAGTACACCGCCCTCACCGTGCTGCAGCGGCGCGACGGAATCTCCGCCGCACAGCTGGCCCGCGACTCCTTCGTCACCGCCCAGTCCATGGCCGACATGGTCCGTGCCCTGGAACGCCGCGGCCTCATCCGCCGCGAGCCCAACCCCGGCAACCGCCGCGAACGCCTGATCCTGCTCGCCGACCCGGGGCGACA
Organism: Streptomyces sp. SCL15-4; assembly: GCF_033366695.1. Lineage (NCBI taxonomy): Bacteria > Bacillati > Actinomycetota > Actinomycetes > Kitasatosporales > Streptomycetaceae > Streptomyces > Streptomyces sp. SCL15-4. Next base: position 251,893 of record NZ_JAOBTQ010000001.1, on the reverse strand, counting down.
GCTGCTGGCCGAGTACGCGGAGCCGGCCCGCGGACTGGAGGAGCGCATGGTCGCGGACCTGAGCGCCGAGGAGATCGACGTGTTCCGCCGGGCACTCGTCGGGGCTTGGCGGTCCCTGTCCTAGCCGCGTGGTGCGGCACGACTTCGCCGTGGCCCGCGCGGCCGACCGCACGGACCACGGCGGGGCCGTCGGCGGAGCGCGTACACGCGGATGACCACGGCCACGGTCGCCGTCCGGGCGGGCGAGCCCGACGAAGACCGTCTCCGCGAGCCGGCGGTGCGCGGCGACGTCCGTACGGAAGACCGGCACCAGATACGGGCCTCCAGCTCGCACACCCCCCGGCATGCCCGCCACCTGGTCCGGCGACAAGCCCCTCACCTGCACCTACGTCGGCCTCGGGCGGAAGAAGACCGTGATCGACGGCCGGCGCATCAGCATCGTCCGCAACGAGCTGACCTCCGCCGCCGAACTTGACGGCGCCAGGCCCTCGTTACCGCGCAAGGACCGGCACCTCGGCTTCCTGGGCCGCTGCCCGACCACGGCCGGACACCACACGCCCACCCTCATGCCCGACAAAAGCGGTGTGGAAAATGTCGGGTGGCCGGGACCGGTGGCGCCACACGATGGGGGCATGGATGACACGACTTTGGTATCCCGGTTCCTCCGCGACGGCTTCGTGAAGTTGGAGGGCGCCGTCGCGCCGCGCGTGGCCGCGGACTGCGCGCGACTGCTGTGGCGGGAGACGGGCTGCGACCCGGACGACCCGTCGACGTGGACACAGCCCGTGCACTGGGTGGGCGGCATGGCGCAGGGGCCGTTCGCCGCCGCGCCCAACTCCCCGTTCCTCCAGCACGCGTACGACCTGCTCGTCGGCGAGGGACGCTGGGAGCCGCGTTACTCGCTGGGCACGTTCCCGCTGCGCTTCCCGCACGAGGAGGAGCCGGACGACGCGGGCTGGCACATCGAGGGCAGCTATCTGCCGGAGGGCGAGAGCTGGTACTTCACGAATCTGCGCTCCCGGGGCCGGGCACTGCTGATGCTGTTCCTGTTCAGCGAGGTCGGCGAGGAGGACGCCCCGACCCGGATCCGCGTCGGCTCACACCTCGACGTGCCGAAGGTGCTGGAGAAGTACGGGGAGGACGGCGCGAGCGGGCTGACCCTCGCGCCCGATCTGGTGGCCGCGTCCGACCACCGGCCGCTCGCCCTTGCCACCGGGTCACCGGGCGACGTCTTCCTGTGCCATCCGTTCCTGGTGCACGCGGCGCAACCGCACCACGGGGTGCGGCCGCGCTTCATGGCCCAGCCGCCGCTGATGCCGGCCGCGCCGTACGAACTGGAGCGGGCCGACGGCGCGTACTCGCCCGTGGAGACAGCGATCCGCCGTGGCCTCGGACGGGACACCCCCGGCCCGGACGAGCACGGCACCGACCACGGCACCCGGTAGACGCGCTTCACCGTCGTCGCCGCCGTCGCCGGCACCGGCGACGGCAGGTCCCAGGGCCGGCTGGAGCTGTACACGAAGAAGCAGAGCACACCCGGCGCCTGGAACAACACCCCCGTGTCCACGTACCCCTTCGACGGAGTACATCCCGGCCCGCGTGTTCAACGAGGCATGCGAACCGGACGGAACCCGTCTGTGACACCGACCGTTCCACTTCGGCGACCCGGCAGTGGGTACTGGATCGGCTGGCGGAGCCGGTCACACTGGAGGACATGGCCCGGCACGCGCACATGAGCGTGCGCACCTTCACCCGGCGGTTCCGCAATGAGGTGGGCAGCAGCCCGCTGAAGTGGCTGGCGCAGCGGCGGCTGGCGCACGCACGCCTGCTGCTGGAGTCCACCGACCTGACCGTCGCACGGATCGCCACCGCCTGCGGCTTCGGCGACCCCGTCGTCCTGCGCAAGCACTTCCACACGTACCTGGGCCTGTCACCACTGGCCTACCGTCGCGCCCACAGTGCACCGCAGCCGATGACGGCGCGGTGACCACCCGGCGGCGACAACGCCCCACCGTACGAAGGCCGGCCTCGACCAGCCGAGTTGGTGTGCGCTGTGGCTTTCAAGGACGTGCGCTGATGGTCAAGTCAGCCCGGAGGTGTACGGCGAGGATCGATCACGTCGTATTCATCCCCCTGCAGGAGTCACAGCGTGCATATGCAAGGCACAATCGGCCGACGGGTCGCGGGTCTGATGCTGGCGTTCGCCATGGCCATCGGTTTGATACAGGTCGCATCGTCATCGGCACACGCCGATCCGAGCGGCCCGATCAGCAAGTTCGACTGGGACATCGGCGAGCTCTACTTCACCGGTGATGTGGCCCACCAGAACTACTGGGACGCGATCAACGCCCTCCACCAGATCAGTGGCCACGCCATCCCCAACCACCCCGAAGTGTCGAGCCGGGTCAGCGAGACGACCCTCCTGCCGACGCGTCTCATCGAGGCACGTCTGGTGAATGGCGGAGACTACATCGGGTCGCTGTACTGGTGGGCGGACAACCTGTACTTCGCCGGTTTCTACCAGGACAGCACACACACGCACTACGTCTTCCCCGATGTCTGGCCGAACGAGTTCAGGCAGGTCACCGGTTCCCCCAGGGTCGAGACGCTGCCGTGGAGCGGCAACTACAGCCGTCTGCCGGGCGGGGACACCACGAGCCGTCAGACGCGGGCCATCAACACGCACAACCTCACAGGCGCGCTGGAGAGCATCGGGGACGCGCAGTCCCGGCTCAGCGGTGACAGCACCGCGTTCGGGCGGAACCTGACCACCATCATCCAGGCGACCTCCGAAGCAGCCAGGTTCGGCCGCATCTTCGACGTCATCAGGGGCAACCTCCGCAACGGGACGAGCAACGCCCTCGGGCAGGCGAACGTCACCCTCCAGCAGGGCTGGGACGGCGTCTCCAGCTGGATCTACCGATGGCTGGGCGGCACGCACTCCACACTCGTGTTCAACGGCGTCGCCTACGCCACGCTGGACGCCTGGCTCAACTACGTCGGATACATGGAACTGAACTCCAAGGCCCCCCGGTGACCAAGCCGTTGGGATGACCCATTCCCGGCCAGCCGGCGGTCGCGTTCGATCCGCTCATGGTCGGCGATGAGGTCACGGTGGCCCTCGGACGCTGGTGCCGGGGGCCACCGCGGCGTTGGAGCATCGGCCCCCGGCAGCTGCCACCTCGACGGCCACGCGCGTGCTGTGCCCACTGGCCCGTGGCCGTACCGGGGCGATACCCCGAGGCTGCCGGACACGTTCCGGCTGCGGGGCTGGTCGTCGCGTCCGCGGTCAGGCCCGGCCCGTGCCCGGTGTGAGTCGGTGCGTGGTGCGTACGCACCAGGCAGGGTGGGCGGCTGGTGCGGGTGGACCAGAGCGGGACGGTTGCGGGGGGTGATGTCCGCTTGGGCGCCTTGGGGAAGTGTGGGGGGCGCGCGGGATTTTCGCGCATTCCCTTTCTTGTCCAGTGGTGTCTGGGGTGATCAGCGGATGACGGTTTTTCCTTGCCGGATCAGGCGGTGGGTGTTGCCGCGGTGCCGGTTCGCGGGTGACGGGCGGCCGGGCGCTCCGGTGCCGGCGGTTGTCGGCGTGGTCTCGGTGCCGATCGGAGAGGGCGAGGGCCCTTCCACGCCCGGTACCGGGTCACGGAAGGTGCTCGGTGTGCCGGGGGAGCGCCGATGAAGGGGACGTCCGTACCTGAAGCCGTGGGTTCGCCGGTCCGTCTCCGCTCCCGTCCCGGGTGGGTGCCGGTCGGTGCTCTTGGTGTCCTGGCATTGGCTCTTGGCGCTTTGCAGTCCGTGGTGGAGCCCGCGCTGCCGCTGTTGCAGCGTGAGTTGGGGGTCAGTCCTGCCGAAGGGGCCTTGATCGGGAACGTGCTTCTCGTGACCGGCGCGGTCGTCGCTCCCGTGGCGGGCACGCTCGGCGACCGTTACGGCGGAAAGCGGGTGCTGCTCGGGCTGACGGCCGTGGTGTCGGTAGGTGGTCTGATAGCCGGTCTGGCACCGGGCCTGCCGGTGTTGTTGCTCGGTCAGGTGCTGCAGGGCGTCATGGTGGGTGCGTTGCCCCTGTCGTTCATCCTGGTGCGCAAACACCTCACGGCAGGACAGTCGCAGGCGGCGGTCGGAGTGGTCGTCGCGCTGTTCACGGGCGGCGGCATGGTGGGGATGGTGTGTGCCGGGCCGGTCGCGGAAGGACTGTCCTGGCAGTGGATGTTCCTGTTGCCGACGATCGTGGTCGTCGCGGCGACGTTGTCGGTGGCCCGGCTGTTACCGGACGATCCGCCGGCCGGCTCGGACAAGGGCGTCGACTGGATCGGCACGGTTCTGCTGAGTGGCACGTTGCTCGCGTTCATGGTCGGGCTCGTGACGGTGGCGGGGGGCGGCGGTGTGCCGCCATTCGTGATGGGTGCCATCGGGGTGGTCGTGGCCGTGCTCGCGACCGGGTGGGTCGTGGTGGAGCGCCGGGTGGCCTCACCGATGGTGGATCTGCGGATGCTGGCCAGGCCCTGGATGTGGGGCGCGTGTGTGCTCACCTTCGTGATGACCGCCAGTTCGGGGATGGTGCTGATTCTTCTCCCGCAGCTGTTCGCGGTATCGGCAGACGGATACGGTTTCGGGGCCGGCACCACCGACATCGGACTGTTCCTGCTGCCCGGCGCCATCGTCGGAGCGGTGAGCGATTCGGTCGGAGGAATCGCGGCGCGGCGTTTCGGTCCGCGTGCCGTGGTCGTGGCGGGCGCGGTCGTCACGGCGGCCACGATGATCACTCTGGCGTCGTCGCACAGCGCGCAGTGGCAGCTCGTCGTCGCGAAGGCGCTGACCGCGTTCGCCGCGGGCGTCGGCACCACGGCGTTGCTGGCCGGTACCGCCGCCGCGGTCCGGGCCGAGGACATCGGCATCGCCACCAGCCTGCTCGTGGTCACGCGCGTGATCGGTGTCGCCCTGGGTGCCCAGGTCGCCGGCGCGATCCTCGGCGCCGGGGCCGATCCGGTGACGGGCCGGCCGGCCGAATCGGCTTTCGTCATGGCTTTCACTGTCGCCGGCCTGGTCGCCGCACTGTCACTGCTCGTTGTCCGTGTCACGAAAAACAAGGGAGTCCAGGCATGACACTCACCGGCCTGTCGGCGGACGCGCGTACGACCGCGAAGCGCACGGTCCTGATTTCCGGAGGCGGTGTCTCCGGGCCCGCGCTGGCGTACTGGCTGCACCGGTCCGGGTGCGCGGTCACCGTGGTCGAGAAGGCAGGCGCACCGCGCGACGCCGGCTACCCGGTCGACATCCGCGGGACCGCGCTGGAGGTCGTCCGGCGGATGGGCATACTGCGCCGGCTGCGGGACGCGCATATCGACTCGCGTCGCGTCACCTTCCTCCACGCCGACGGCGGTGAAGTGGCCTCGCTCACCCCGCATACCGTGACGGGCGGTGCCGGGGGACGGGATCTGGAGGTACGGCGCGGGGATCTGACCGCGATCCTCTACGCGACGGTCCGCGACGACGTGGAGTTCCTGTTCGACGACTCGATCGACACCCTCGACCAGTCCGGACAAGGGGTCGATGTCACTTTCCGCAGCGGCCGACGGCGCACGTTCGACCTGGTGGTCGGCGCCGACGGTATGCACTCGCACACCCGGGAGCGCCTGTTCGGCCCCGAAGAACAGTTCCACCGCTACCTCGGGTACTGCTTCGCCCTGTTCACCATGCCGAACACCTTCGGGCTCTCCCGCGAGGTCGTGTTGTGGAACACCCCGGGGAAAGCAGCGGCCCTCTATGCCGTCGGAGACAACGACGAGGTGCACGCCTTCCTCAACTTCCATCAACCCCAGCCGCCGGCCGGTGCCCTCCACAGCCCCGACGCCCAGCGGGACTTGGTCGCCACCGCCTTCGCAGGCGCGGGATGGGAGGTTGCCGGCATGGTCAGCGCCATGCGCGACGCGGACGACCTGTTCTTCGACACGGCCGGTCAGATCCGTATGCCCCGCTGGTCCAGCGGCCGCGTCGCGCTCGTCGGCGACGCCGCGTACGCCCCCTCCTTTCTCACCGGACAAGGCACGAGCCTTGCGCTGGCCGGCGCCTACATGCTCGCCAACGCCCTGGCCACGCACCAAGACCACACCGCGGCCTTCGCCGGCTACGAACGCGGCATGCGCGAGTTCGCAGCCATGAATCAGGCACTGGCAGAAAACGGCGCGGCCACGCTCTTCCCCGTCACGGCGCGGGCCCTGGAACAGCGCAACACCATGCTGCGCGACCTCGTCACCATGCCCCCCGCGACAGCACGACCGGCCCACTCGGCTCTCACACTGCCCGCTTCCGCCCCGGTGCCGTGACCTGACACTCCAGCCGGACCCCTCTCCTCATCACCGGTGGGCGTGGGCGCGGTCTGCGGGACGGTCCTGGCGGGCCGTCCCGCGAACGCGTGTAGGCGCTCCCGGCTCCGGTGCGGCTCGGAACGCCTCGATCACGTAGGCGGCGAAGCGGCGGGAGGCCGCGGCCCGGGTGGCATGCGGCATGTCTTGGAGGCCCCGGTGGGCCATGAGCATGAGAACCAGGTCGTCCACGACGAAGTCCGGGCGCAGCCGACCGGTCCTCTGGGCACGGCGGGTCAGTTCGCCGACCGCGCGCAGAGTCTGCTCCCGATCGGCGGCGAAGTCCATGGCCTCGGGGAACGCCGTCATGAAGGCGTCGGCGAATCCCCGGCTGTGCGCGTGGAGTGCGCAGATCCGCTCGACCAGACTCCGGAATCCGTGCCACGGGTCCGGGTCCGCAAGGGCGTCGTGGACGGCGGCCCGGCAGGCATGCCGCTGTTGGGCGAAGCTTTCCACGATCAGTGCCTGCTTGGTCGGGAAGTGCCGGTACAGCGTGGCGGGGCCGACACCCGCGTGCCGTGCGACCTCGCGCATGGGCGCGCTCAGGCCCTCCTGGCCGAACACCGCGCGGGCGGCGTCCAGGATGCGGGCCCGGTTGTCGCGGGCGTCGGAGCGCACGGTCTGAGGCAATTGGCTGGTCATCGTTTCTCACTTTAGCCAAGCGGACGAGGGCGTCCGTTACGGTCCGATGGCGGCGCCGCCACCCCGTCCCTCCACCGACCCCGAGGAGCAGAGATGAAAGCCGTTGTGATCAGGACGTTCGGCGACCCCGATGGCCTGGAGGTCGTCGATGTGCCCGCGCCCGTGCCTGCCCCGGGGCAGATGAGGATCGCCACGGAGGCGATCGGTGTGGGCGGTGTGGACGCCGTGATCCGCCGCGGAACGCTCGCCGCGCACGGGTTCCGGGAGGGTCATCTCCTCGGCAGCGAGGTCGCGGGAACGGTCACCGAGGTGGGAGAAGGTGTCGACACCTCGTGGATCGGGCGGCGGGTGTGGGCGTTCACCGGCCTGTCCGGTGGATACGTCGAGCAGGCCGTCGCCGCGGTCGAGGACGTCCTCGCGCTGCCCGAGGGCCTGACCGGCGCCGACGCGGTGACGCTCGGCGGCTCCGGCGTGGTCGCCCACTTCGCCCTGGAACGCGCCCGTCCCGCGCCCGGTGAGGCGGTGCTGGTGCGGGGCGCGGCGGGCAGTATCGGGATCACGGCGGTGCAGCTCGCGGCCCGGGGCGGCGCGGGCGTGGTGGCGGTCACCACCTCGTCGGCGGAACGCGGCGCCCGCCTGCGCGACCTGGGTGCGACCCATGTCCTCGACCGCTCCGGAGAAGGCGGCCCGGACGCGCCGACGGGCTTCGACGTGGTGATCGATGTAGTGGGCGGGCCCCGGCTGCCCCTTTTCCTGGACAAACTGAACCCCAACGGGAGGTTCGTGGCCGTCGGTGTGGTCGGCGGGCAGCCGCCGGCGGACTTCGGCATGCGGCTGATCGCCGCCTTCCGCAGGTCGCTGTCGTTCGCCACCTTCAGCTCCGACACCGTGCCCGGTCCCGACCGGCAGGCCGTACGGTCGTCCCAGTTCACCGATGCCGCGCACGGGAGCCTGCGCACGGTCGTGCACGAGGTGCTGCCGCTGGACCAGGCGGCACTGGCCCACCGGCGGATGGACGCGGGCAGGGTGTTCGGCAGGATCGTGCTGGTTCCGTGACCCGGGGAGATACGGCGTTCGCGGTCCGGGAAACGAAAGGCGAGCCGCTCAGGTCGTAGCTGACACTCGGCGCCCACGATCACCACCGTCTGCGCCGGGCAGTGCGTGGCGTGCCCGCTCGCCACTGTCTCGTCCGGTACAGGAAGCGCCGCCGTGCGGCCCCGCGTGCTGATGCCCTGGACGGCCGTGAGCCACTTTCCGGCCTCGGCGTGATGTGCCCCGATGGTGGGTGAGGACGGAACGGACCGGGTCGGTGATGTGCGGTCCGTGGCGCCGGTGGGGCTGCTGGTGTCGGTCTACGGCTGGTGGTCGGTGCCGTCGGCGGGACGCCCGGTGTCGGACTGCGACGGGAGGTCTGTGCCGGCGCCGGGGGTGGCGTGGGCCAGGCCTGTCCGATAGGCGATGACGACGAGTTGTGCTCGGTCGCGGGCGTGCAGCTTGGTCATCGCGCGTTGTACGTGGGCGCGTACGGTGAACGGGCTGAGGAACATCCGTTCGGCGATTTCCTGGTTGGACAGGCCGGTCGCGACCAGAGCCACCATCTCGCGTTCGCGTGGGGTGAGCGCGGCGAGCTGTTCGGAGTGGTGTGGGGTGACTGTCCGCGGTGTGGCCAGGAAACGGGTGACCAGCGAGCGTGTGGCGGCGGGCGACAGGAGGGTGTCGCCCTCGGCCACGGTACGCACGGCGTTCAGCAGGTCTTCGGCGCCGATGCCTTTGCCGATGAAGCCGGCGGCCCCCGCGCGCAGTGCCTGGGCGACGTACTCGTCGGTCTCGTACGTGGTGAGGATCAGGATGCGGGTGGCCCGCAGTTCGGGGTCCGCGCAGATCTGAGAGGTGGCGGTGAGCCCGTCCGTCTCGGGCATACGGATGTCCATGACCACCACGTCCGGGCGCAGCGTGCGGGTGAGTGCGACCGCTTCCCCGCCGTCGGCGGCTTCGCCGACCACGGTGATGTCGTCGGCGCTGTCGAGGAGCATCCGGAAGGCGCCGCGCAGCAGGGCTTGGTCATCGGCGAGGAGTACCCGGAGCGTCATGGCGTGACCCCGTCCTCTGCGTCGCCTGTCGCCGCGTGGGCGGGCGGACCCTCGGTGGCGGGCGCACCGTCGGTTCGGCGCGTCGTGTCCTTGGCGGGTGGCAGGGGCAAGCGGGTGCGGACGAGGAAGCCGCCCTCCGGGCGCTTGCCCGCGAAGAGGTCTCCGCCGGCCGCGGTGGCACGCTCGCGCAGACCGATCAGACCGTAACCGGGCGGCCGGCCCGGTGTCGTGGATGTGCTGGGGGGAGTGGGTGCGGAGGGCGCGGTGGGGGAGTCCTTGCCGTCGTCGGTGACGGTGACGGTCACGTGCTCGCGGCTCCAGACGAGGCGTACCCGAGCGTTACCGGGGCCGGCGTGTTTGGTCACGTTGGTCAGGGCCTCCTGGACGATGCGGTAGGCGGTGAGGTCCACTCCCGGCGGCAGTGGTCTGGCCGTGCCCTCCTGGTGTACCGACACCTGAAGACCTGCGCGGCGGAAGGACTCGACAAGCGCGGGAAGCCGGGACAGCCCGGGCGCCGGTTCGGCCGGTGTGGCCGGGTCTCCGGACTGACGCAGCAGACCGACCGTGGCGCGCAGGTCGTCGAGGGCGCCGGCGGTGGTCTCGACGAGTTCCCGAAGGCTCTTGCGGGTCTGTTCCGGGCGGGTGTCGAAGAGATGGGCGGCGACCGTGGCCTGCGCGTTGGCCAGGGTGATCTGATGGGCCACCAGGTCGTGCAGTTCCCGGGCGATCCGTACTCGTTCCTCGGCCACTCTTCGGCGCGCTTCGCGGTCCCGGCTCTCCTCGGCCCGCCGGGCCCGTTCCTCCACGGCCGTCAGGTAGGCCCGCCGGTTGTGCACCGAGTGACCGAGTACGCCGGCCACCAGCGGGACGGCCGCCACCACTGCCATCCTGCTCGCGTCCTTCCACGAGAAGTCCCCGGACAAGGGGATGGAGGCGGCCAGTGCGGCGGAAGTGAGCAACACCGCGCTCGCCGCGCGCCGTTCGGTGCGCGCGCTGAGGGCGTAGGAGTAGGCGGTGATCACGGCGGGGGCCACGATGAGCGGGGTGAGCAGGAGGCCGAGGGGCGGCACCAGCACGCCGACCGCGGTGGTGGCGGTCAGGGCGGCCAAGGGGGCTCGGTGCCGCACGGGGAGCACGGCGCAGGAGACCACGGCGACGAGGTAGGCGGCGGCAGGCGGCGCCGACAGCGTGTCGTCGACCCGCATCACCCCGCCGAGCAGACAGAACGCGAACGCCGTCGCCGTGATCGCTCCCTCCCGCCACCACGCGCCGCGTGACCGCGAGCCGCCGCCACCCGTGCTCGTCATGGCGGGCTCAGTCCCGGCCGGCGGGAAGCCGGCGAACCGCTGCCCCGGGCCCGGCCGCGGGGACTCCGACAGGCCTGCTCAGTGCTTCCCCCTCGACATCCACATGCGCCGGCACAGGGCCCAGGATACGGGGCGGTCACGAGGCTCGGTGGCCCGGGGACCAACGCTCGCTGCTCCTCGTCGGCGCGAAATCCGCGCCGACCGGGGGCCTGACAACCGAAGCCGTATGGGAACTCTCCGTTGTCGGGACCGCCCGCTGCGGGCGGACCTCTGGACCGTCAACCGTCTGCCGGACCCTGCCGCCGAGCTGGCCGTCATAGGGGTACTGGAAAGATCTCCGGGCCAAGGGTGTCACCGGTCGGTGTCTGTGTTCTTGTGGACGGCGTTTGCCTGGGGGACCGGCCGGTCGTCCTGGCGAGGAGGCCTGAGCCCGCGCATGGCGAGGTCGACCACGTCGTCGACGTAGGCCTCGTCGTGTGGTCCCGGTGCGATGAGCAGCCGGTAGTACAGCTGGGCGTAGATCAGTTCGATGGCGCGGTGCGGGTTGATGTCGGCGGCGACCTGTCCGTCCGCCTGGGCGCGGCGGATGCGTTCCGCGACCAGTGTGCCGGCGGGGTTGACCAGGCGTTCGCGGAACTCCGCGGCGAGGCCGGGGTCGTGCTGGGCCTCGGCGACGATTGAGGCGAGCACGCCGCGTGAGTCGCCGATCGTGTCGATCCAGGCGTCTTTGACCATCAGCTTCAGGTCGGCCTCGAAGTCGTCGGTCTGCGCGGTGTCCAGGCGCCGTTGCAGGCGTCCCTCGAGCCGTTGTGCCCACGCGTCCAGGACCACCGCGCCCTTGGAGGGCCACCAGCGGTAGATGGTTCGTTTGCCGACGCCGGCGCGGGCGGCGATTCCCTCGATGCTGACACGCGCCAAGCCGCTTTCGCCGGCCATCACCAGCGCGGCGTCCAGGATCGCGGCGGTTGTCTGCGGGTTGCGCCGTGAGGGGTCGGGTGCACGCATCGTGGTGATGTCGCCTCCATGGTGGTCGGCTCACGCTACCGAATGAGAGAGGCGAACCGGTTTGTGTTGACATGATCGAGATGCCGCGACACGATCCGTATCGTATCGCGATCCGAACCGTATCGTCTCCCTTGACTCCGTGTACGTGCAGTTCTGACGGACCCTACGAAGGGAATCCCATGCGCAACGACCTGTACGACTACAGCCCGATTACCGAACGCCCGCCCATCCGGTGGCCCGACGGCGCGCGGGTGGCGTTCTACGTCGGCCTCAATGTGGAGCACTTCGTCCTGGGCAAGCCGTCCACCAGCATCAACCAGGGCACCGCGGGGCTCCTGCCCGATCCGCTGAACCACGGGTGGCGCGACTACGGTCCCCGGGTGGCGATCTGGCGGATGATCGAGTCGTTCGACCGGCACGGCGTACGGCCGAGCGTGCTGCTCAACTCCGATGTCGCCGAGCACTACCCGCAGATCATCGAGGCGGGCCGGGCGCGCGGCTGGGCCTGGCTCGCGCACGGCAAGAACAACTCCACCTTGCAGACCGACGTCGAAGCGGACGAACGCGCCTATCTGGCCGAGGTCGTCGGCACCATCGAGAAGGCGACCGGGCAGCGTCCGCGCGGGTGGATGGGCCCCGCCCTCACCGAGACGTTCCAGACCCCGGCACTGCTCGCCGAACTCGGTCTGCACTACGTGCTGGACTGGACCGCCGACGACCAGCCGTTCCGCCTGAACGTGCCGGGCCTCCTGAGCGTTCCGTACACCCTCGAACTCAACGACCTGGGGCTGTTCACCGCCCACTCCATCAGCGGCCCCGACTTCGTGCAGATCGTCAAGGACCAACTCGACCAGCTGTACGCGGACTCCGAGCACAGCGGTCGCGTGATGGCGCTTGCCCTGCACCCGTTCGTCACCGGCCAGGCGTTCCGGATGAAGTACCTGGACCAAGCACTCGAATACGTCGTCAACCACCCCGGCGTATGGACCACGACCAGCGACGACATCGCCGAACACTACGCCCGCACCACCGCGGGCCCCGGCGCCACCGCCTGACCGGCGCCAGCCTGGCCAAGCAGCCCAGCCGGTGCGTGACAGCCATGGTGGTCCGCCGATCCGGGGCGTATCCCTATGTCGCGTCCCGTGCCTGACATTTCGGCCGGCGGGGGCGCTGGTACCAGGCCGCTGCAGGGCGGGCACGGCCGCAGCGGGCCCGGTGCGCGCCCATCACCACCGCGGCGCTCCCGGCCGGCAGCGGCCCAGCGCCTCCCGCACCGGACCGGGACCCACCACCACCTCGTACACATCGCACAGCGCGGAGAGCCGATACCCGGTCAAGCCCTCCGAGAGGAGCCGGTGGCCTGCGAGGTCGCACCCGTGGCAGCAGGCGGGAGCCTGTGCGCGGATCGACGGCATCCAGGACGGCCCTGTTGGGAATGCGAAGTGGGGACTGGGAGGTGCCTGTGCTGGGTGGTGAGGGCTTCGGCCTGGATGAGGTGCTGCGGGCGGCGGAGGATGCCGCGCCGGTGGAGTCGGCCGATGTAGTGGCCCGGAATCTGGAGAAGCGGTTCTCGGCGAGCGAAGTGTCGTTCTGGCTCGTGGACATGATCGGGCAGGAGGCCGTCCGGCTGCCGAGAGCCGGCACGGCCGCGCAGACGCGCGGTGAGACGGGGAGAGTCAAGCTGGCGGGCAGCGTGTACGACCGGGTGCTGCGCTCCCAGCGCCTGCACCAGGAGCCGGACGGAGAAGGCGGATGCCGGCTGGTGGCCCCGGTGACGAACCGCGGCGACTGCATCGGCGTCCTGGACCTGGCCGTACCCGAAGCGGACGAGGCGGTGCGCGACGCGGTCGCGCAGGCCGCGCACGCGCTGGCGTACATCGTGGTCACCGACCGCCGCTTCACCGATCTCTACCACTGGGGACGGCGTACCACCACGGTGTCCCTGGCCGCGGAGATCCAGCACCAGTTGCTGCCCTCGGCGCCCTGCTGCGAGGCCGCGCAGTTCACCCTGGCCGGCGGCCTGGTCCCGGCCGACGACATCGGCGGCGACACCTACGACTACGCCCTCGACCAGGACGCGCTGTACCTCTCGATCACTGACGCGATGGGGCACGACACGGCCTCCGCGCTGCTGGCGACGGTGACCGTGAACGCCCTGCGGGGAGCCCGTCGTGCCGGACTCGGCCTGCTGGAGCAGGCCTACGCCGCCCATGAGGCGATCACCCGGCACAGCCGTGGCATGACCACCGGCCAGCTGCTGCGCGTCCAGCTGGAGACGGGCACCTGCGAGCTGGTCAATGCCGGCCATCCCTGGCCGCTACGGCTGCGCGGCGACACCGTGGAGGAGCTGACCGTCAAGGTCGACATGCCGTTCGGGGTGCCCGCCCCGGTCACCTACCAGGTGCAGCGGCTTCACCTGGAGCCCGGCGATCGCCTGATCCTGGTCACCGACGGAATGCGGGAACGCGCCGCCGCCACGGTCGACCTCCCCGCCCTCATCCACGACACCCGCGGCGAACACCCCCGTGAAGTGGTCCGGACTTTCACCTCGGCGGTCCACGAGGCCTGCGGAGGCTCCCTGCCCGACGACGCCACCACGATGGTCCTCGACTGGCGCGGCAGCCGTACGGGGGAGCGCCACACCAACGGCGGCTCCAACCTCTGAACCCGTCGGCCGCCGTGGCGGCTCCGCGCTACCCGGCTTCCCAGGGCACGGTGGACGGCTTGCCGGTTGTCACCCCTCTTGTGCTTCCTTCGCCGACGAGGGCGGCTGGAAGCATACGGTGACGTCCTTGCCGCGAGGGCAGCGGCGCACCTCCCAGTCGTCGGCGAGGGCGTCGACCAGGAGCAGCCCGCGTCCTCCGAGGGCGTTGTGGTCCGTCTGGCGTTGCTCGGGCAGTTGCGGCGAGGCGTCATGCACCGTTACGTGCAGGCATTCCTCGTCCCAGGCGAGGATGAGCTGCGCGGCGCTGTGGGCGTGGACATGGGCGTTGGTCACCAACTCCGAGACGGCCAGCACGACCGAGTCCACCAGGGCCGGTGCTGTCCGTGCCCAGTCGAGTGTGCTCATATGCTTACGCGTCCACTCCCTGGCTTCCCTCACTCCGCTGCTGATCGGCAACGAGCGCGCCCAGCCGACAGCCCTCATGGATGACTCGTGCGTCATGGTCTCTCCTTCAGTCACTCCACGGTTTCCTGTCCGTCTGCCCCGGCACCGGCGGCCCCAACGCGAGTAGGCGGCGAAGTCCGGGCGCTGATGCCCTCACGAACGGCGCCACGCCACCGCGGTTGTCAACAGCCTCCTGTTGAACAGGCGTATTCGAGAGTGGTCACGATCGTCCGGCGTCGATCGGTGGGGAGCAGGTCGTGGTGACGGCGGCTATCCGGAGGAGGGCGAGGTTGCGGGCACGGATGGGTGGACGGGCCGTCGAGGAGGGCGGCGGAGTGGGAGCGCGGGATGTGCTCGGTCTCGCCGCTTCCGAGCCGGGCGTTGAGCGGGGCGCGCGTCAACCCGGCAGGTGGAACTCCTGCACCGACTGTGCGAGCTGTCCCACCGCGGCCACGAGCGGTGCCACCGGCTGGGCGAATGCGTTGAGGCGGTCCAGGGCCCGGCGCAGGACCGTCGGCTGCGGCTCCGCCTCGTCCAGTTCCTCCCGCAGGCGGCGCAGCTCCCTGGTGGTGGCCTCCGGGTCGGCGAGCAGCGCCTGGTGCTCCTGAAGCAACCGCTCGACCCGCGTGAGGAGTTCCGCCGTCCTGCCGGCCTGCGCGGCGTCCGGCGGTGGGAAGGAGACCGAGCCGGAGATCGCCTGAGCGCCGTGTCCCACCGCCTGGTTGCCCACGTAGTGGGTGCCGCCGTTGATGACGAGCCCGTTGTTGACGGGAGGCTCTTGCCGCTCGTGGTCGTCACGCATGACGGGACCTCCTACTGGCCGGGTACGCCGGCGGAGCCGGGGGCGGTGGCGCCGGCTTGCTTGGGGAAGTTCTGGGTGGCGGTCGCGCCCGCGCCGATGGCCTGGTTGCCGATGATGCTCGTACCGCCCTGCTGGATGAGGCCCTGGTTGAGGATGGTCTGCTGCTGCGCGCGGAAGTCGGTGGTGTCGTAGCCGTGGGAGTCGAGGAACTCGCGGACGGCGGCGAAGGTGTGCCGCTCGACCAGCGAGGTGATCCGCTGGGCGTCCAGGACCTGGAAGTAGTTGTGGTAGTCGGGACTGAGCGCCAGTTCCCGGACGCTGACCCGGGCACCGTAGTCGTAGAGCGGGTCCTGCTCGATGGCGGTCAGTTCATCGCCCATCCGCCGGAGGCGGCGGGCGTCGAAGCGGGCGTGGCGCAGCGCGCGGAAGGGTGCGGAGACCAGGGCCGGGCCGGTGTGGTGGACGGCGTTCGCCAGCAGGCCGCGTTTGCCGGCGGCCGAGAGGGAGCCGTCGAGGCGGTCCACGATGTGGTAGGCGGCGCGCACGGGGCCGAGGACGTGATGGTCGATGTGGAGGTGGAGCGTGCTGCCCACGGTCGCGAGGTGCAGGAAGGTGCTCGGTACCACGTCACCGCCCCACATGGGTACGTGGACCGCGAGACAGTGGCGGACCGTGCCGGTCGGCCGGAGCATGATCTTCTCGACCGTCTCCGCGGGCAGCTGGGCGACCGGGGCCAGCGTCGTGGTGCTGGTGAACCGATCGTCGGTGCCGATCGTGGTGCCGTTCACGAAGACGCGGTCCTCGACCGTGAGGGAGGCGAGGGCTTCCTCTTCCGCCGTGCGCGCCGCGCCGTCGGTTCCCGGCGCCGCGACCGACCGGAGCCGTTCGCGGAGGTGGCCGACGATGTCGACGGTCGTGAACGGCCGTGGCCCGGCGGGGTGAGCCCGGAGGCCGACGGCGTTCTCGGCGGGCAGCAGCGGTACCGCGAGGGACCACTGCGAGCTGGTCGCCGTGTAGCCGACGTAGGGGGCGTATCCGCTGTACACGGTGACGTTGCCGTCCCGTGCGTCCTTGACGGTCTCCATCCGGTCGGTGACCCACTGCGGTCGGTCCGCCGTGTCGGCGGGCTGCCTGGTGAAGGTCTCGCGGGTCAGGGTGGTGCGCAGCAGCAGGTCGACGTCGAGGTCGTGCCGGACGACCGTGGCGTAGGCGAACGCCGCGGCGCCGAGCGAGGCGAGTACGGCCGGTACGCCGGCCAGGTAGGTGCCCAGCAGCCAGGCCGGGAAGCCGTCGACCGGCAGTGAGGAGAAGGCGATACCGCAGGTGAGAGCGAGGAGGGCGACCACGCCGGCTGTGACGCCCAGGCGCAGCAGTGTCCCGCCGTCGGGCTGGTGCCGGCCGCGGGTCGCCAGGCTCGGCCGGCCGCCGGTCTGCCGGACGGCCGACAGCATCACCCTGACGCCGACGAGCCACACGGGCGCGAGCAGGGCGACGACCGCGAAGGCCGCCGTCAGGCGCAGGTCGCGCGCGTGCCGGAGGTCCCGCGCCGCCAGGCAGTGCCGTGCCACCGCCTCCAGGTCGACGCCGGGGGAGGGGGCCACGGCGCCGGCCTCGTCCGCCAGTACGTCGTCCACCACCCGGTCGGCGAAGCGTTCATTCACGTAGGCCGCTGCGCACAGGTACCGGGTGACGTCTCCCGGTTCGCGGCCGACCGGCATGTTGAGCGGTGCGGTCGTCACGGATGGTCTCCCTTCGGCGTGGTGCGGTCGCCCCGGCCGGCTGCCGGTGCGCCTCGGAGCGGGACCGCGTGGCGGCCCGGCGAACAGGAGCGCCAGCAGCACGCCGAGCGCGAGGCCGAAGATCAGGGAGCCGCGTCCCAGGTTCACCGCGAGCGTGTCGGCCGGCGCCAGCGGCGCGTCGTCGACGAGGGCCACGAGCAGGCCCAGCCCGGCGAGGTTCGCGAGCAGCGCGGTCAGCACGCCCACCGTGAGACAGCCGGCCCATCCGGGTCCGCCGCGGGCCGACAGCCACGAGGTGAGGAGCACGAGGGCCGCGAGCAGCACCAGGACACTAAGGTCGTTCGCGATCAGCGCACCCGTGCCGGCGTACCGGTCGGCGGACACGTCCCAGCCCGGGGAGAAGGCGGCCTGCGTCACCCAGCGCAGCAGGGCGTTCTCGGATCGTTCGATGTAGAAATGCCGTGTGTAGAAGTCCAGGAGCGGCCGCTGCGCCCAGGAGCCGCCGGCGACGACGATGACGAGGATCAGCACTGCGAGGCGTCGGTGCGGGCCGGCCGCCTGGCCGGGCGCGAGCCGCCGGGCGATCGACATCTGGGGTGCCCCCTCCCCGTTGCCGTGGATCGGTGGCCGCACTCTATGGCATGGCCTCGTCGCCGTAACCAGGAACGGCAAAGTCCTATCGGACGGGGAAACGGGAGGGGCGGGAGTGGGGGAGAGGGGTACCGGCCTCATCCGGTCGTACGCCTCGGTCACCTCCGGCCGACCGGGTGCGGTGCTGTCGCGGGCCTGCCGCCGGCGACTCGGGCGGAGCCGGACCCTGGCGGCCGAGCCGGCGCATCGGGCCGGGCCGCCTTCGAGACCGCGGTCACATTCGAGGGTCCGGAACGGTGACCCAGCGCGAGAATCCGGGCGCACGGCGCGAGCGGGCCGGTGAAGGACCCCACATGACGCACGTCACCTACGACCCCGCACCGTAGTACCTTTTGCCCGATTCACCCCGCCCCGCACCCCCTCCGACCTGCACATTGAGACGCACACCACATCCCCGGCATTCCTCACCGATCCGGCCACCACTAGTAAAGAGGGTCATTGCGGGCATCTGCCGGGCCTGCTTATCTGGACGACGTCGCCAGGCGCCACGAGCCCCGCAGCGGGCCGCGGCGCCGACGTATGCGAGCCACCCACCCCGGCCCACCCCATACGAGCGACACCCCCGTCCCCGACGCAAGAGGTAATCCGTGTCCGTCTCCTTCATCCGCCGCATCGCCTCCCCGAAGAAGGCCCTCACCACCGCCGCCGTGGCCGCCGCCACCGCCGGCATGGCACTCACCGCCGCCCCGGCACACGCCGCCCCGGCCCAGGCCTCCTCCGCCCAGGCGATCGCGCACAAGATGATCCCGGACGCCGCCCAGTTCAACGCCTTCAGCAAGATCGTCTCGCACGAAAGCGGCTGGAACCCCAGCGCCACCAACAGCTCCTCCGGCGCCTACGGCCTCGTCCAGGCCCTGCCGGCCTCCAAGATGGCCTCCGCCGGCACCGACTGGAAGACCAACCCCGCCACCCAGATCAAGTGGGGCCTGGACTACATGAACTCCCGCTACGGCAGCCCCGTCAAGGCCTGGAACTTCTGGCAGGCCAACGGCTGGTACTAAGCCGACAGCACCACCACACTTCCGCACCCGCGCCCACCCGGCGGGGGCACCCGCATATATGTGCGCATGCTGCCGGACACCGAGCCTTTGTGCGCCGACGGGTACGACGTCCAGCGCCGGGGAGCGGGTGTGTACGGCGGTCGCCGACGATGCGGGCCACGATGCGGCGGTCGTCCGCCATCCACAGGTGACGCCGTCGGTGATCACCGCATCGGTATGACCATGAGCGCGAGCCATGACGGGCTCGCGCTCCACGGGCACGGGACCGGGGGACCGTTATCCCTGGTCCGCCACGAAGGACGCCATGCGGGCCAGGGCCGCGTTCCAGTTGATCGCGGTCTCGTTGGTCGACCAGGACTGGATGTCGTCGATGTAGCAGAACTGGCCGGTGCAACCGGTCAGTTTGGACTGCGCGTACGGGTCCTGGATGCTCGAGTTGGGACCGCCGGCCAGCGTCCCGGCCGGCGGGTTCGGCAGAGCCGGGTCCAGCTGGTGGGCGTACCAGCGGCTGTGCTGGTTGTGGGAGCTGACCTCCCCGTAGCCGGTGACGTAGGACATGTTCAGGGCGTTGCGGCCGAGGACGTAGTCCATGCTCTGCACGGCCCCGTCGCGGTACTTGGCGCCGCCGGTGATGTCGTAGGCGGTGGCGAGGACGACGGCGTTGTTGAGGACCTGGTGGTTGGAGCCCCAGTCGTAGAGGTTGTTCTCCGGCGCGTAGGGCATGCCGTACGGCTGTGCCTTCAGCGTGGCCAGGTAGCGGTCGGCGCCCCGGACGACGGACTGGCGCACCTTGTCGCGGCCGGGCAGCCGGCTCGGCACGGTGGCGAGGTCGAGGCGGGCCGGGACGGCCGTCCGGGCCCAGTCGAAGCCGGCGGGGCCGAAGATGTCGGCGGTGTGGACGGGCGAGGTGAGGACGTACGTCTCGTACTGCTTCTCTCCCGTGGTGAGGTACAGCTCGGCCGCGGCCCAGTAGAACTCGTCCCGCACGTCGTTGTCGTTGTAGGCGCCGCCGCCGGTGGCGTCGTTCGGGTCGGCGTACACGTCCGGGTGGGCGAGGGCCGCGGTCCAGGCGGTGCGGGCGGCGGCGAGGGTCCGCGCGGCGAAGGCCGGGTCGTGGGCCCGGTAGAGGCGGGCGGCCTGGGCGGCGGTCGCGGCCAGGTTGAGGGTCGCGGCGGTGGTCGGCGGGTGCAGTTCGCGCTTCTGCGGGTCGGCGCTCGGCAGCAGCGGCAGGCCGGTCCACTGCTCGTCGTGGACCTTGTGGTGGGCCATGCCGGCCAGCGGCTGCCCGGCGGGCACCTGCATCTTCAGCAGGAACTCCAGCTCCCAGCGGGCCTCGTCGAGGATGTCGGGCACCTTGTTGCCGCTCTCGGGCAGGGCGAGGGTGCCGTCGCGCAGCTTCTCCGCCTGTCCGGTGCGGGCCAGCGTCTCGCGCTCGTAGGTGCTCAGCAGCTCCCAGGTGGTGATGCCGCCGTTGACGACGTACTTGCCGTGGTCGCCGGCGTCGTACCAGCCGCCCGTGACGTCGAGTCGGTAGTCGCACACGCCGGGCTGGCAGGGCACGTTCCCGTCGCCCTGGTTGGGGGCGACGTCGACGTGGCCGGCCGCGCGGCCGTAGCCGGGGCGCAGGTCGTCGCGGATCGGGATGCCGCTGCGCTGGGTGTAGTAGTACTTCACCGCGTCCAGCCGCAGCCGCTCGTAGGCGGCCGTGCCGATGTCGAAGGGGCGGCTCGTCTCGCCGTCGGCGACCAGGGTGAAACCGGTGCCGTTTCTCCGGTAGGCGCCGAAGTCGACGGAGTGCACGTTCTGCCCGGAGGAGACGTCGGTGCCGCGGGGCACGGTCCAGCCGCGGGCGACCGTGGTGCCGCGGGCGTCCTTCAGCTGCCACGGCAGCCGGGTCGTGGCATCGGTGACGAGGGTGGCGTTCTTCGGCCCGGCGGGCAGGTAGGCGACCTGGTTGACGCGGACCCGCGGCCCGGTGTCGGGCTCGTACGGTTGCGGGGCCACCCCGCCGAGCAGCGACACGTCGTCCACGCAGAAGCGCCAGGGCTCGGCCGACCCGCCGGCCTGGAAGGCGACCTGGGCCTGGGCGCTGTCGACCGGGGAGGTGAAGGTGTAGCTGTAGGTGCTGCCGTCCGGGCTGAGCTGCGGACTCGCCTCGTACCAGGTGTCGTACGGCGCCGTCTGCAGTCCCACCAGCGCCCGCACGACGTGCCCTTCGGGGACGCCGGAGGCGGCGAAGGAGAAGCGGTACGTCTCGCCCTTGGCCAGAGTGATGTCGTTCTGGCCGACGGCGGCGTCCCAGCGGTTGGCGGTGCCGCCGGGTACGTCGGCGCACAGCCGTCCGCCGTCGAGGCCGGCGGCGACGTTGCCGCTGGTCCACCACGCCTCGGTGCCGGCGTCGAAGGTGCCGTTCCTCACCTGCTCGACCTCGTCGGCGCCGGCCTGCTGGGCGGGCAGGGCGGTGAACGCCGCGGCCAGCAGCGCGGTCAGGGGCAGCAGGGCGGTTCTGCGTCGTTTCACGTCTGTGCTCCTCGGGGAGTGCGGGTGACGCTCGGCGAGAGAGCGCTCCCATAATGGAATGGGAGCGCTCCCAAGCGCGATGGAGGACATGGTTGTTGCAGTCATGACGCTCCGTCAACGGTCCGGACGGGACTGCTTCCCGCCCGGACCGTACGCCCGCTCGATTCGAAGGGCTTCGGCCGCGGAGGCCCCGGGCTGCCGGGACCTCCGGCTCGCCGACGCGGCCGGCCGCCCGGACCTCGCCCGGGTGACTGCCGGCAAGGCGCAGGCGGACCCGCGAGCCGCGCACCGCGAGGAAGACAGCACGGCATGCGGCACGGACTGCGGGAGATCGCGGAGCCGTTGATCCCGCCGAGGGTCCTCCAGGCCAGGTCGCGAGACCCGGCTCGTCGCAGGCCGCGCCGTGTCGCCGACGACTGAGGACCGTGTCAGCCTGGGGAGGGAAGGCATCTTCTTCCGCGCCCCGACTGCAGAGGGCAGGAGCAGCGTCATGACGAAGCCGGCCGATGACCTGCGGACTCTGGGCCGTGAGGCCTACGTCTACTTGTATCCGCTGGTGACGATGGACGTCACGCGCCAACAATGTGTGAGCGTGCCGGCGGGTCTCGAACCCGGGCTCGGGCCGCCCAACCAGTTCCACCATATCCGTGCGTTCCCGTCCGCGGACTTCCGTCTCGTGGTGCGCCCGAACTTCGACACCCTCTATTCCGCCGCCTGGCTGGACCTGACCCACGGACCGGTCGACGTGTCCGTACAGGACACCGAGGACAGGTACTTCCTGCTGCCCATGCTCGACATGTGGACGGACGTGTTCGCCGCGCCGGGCAAGCGCACGACGGGTACCGGCCCGCAGCGCTACACCCTTGTGGCGCCTGATGGCCAGGTCGCGGATCCCCAGGACGCCACGGTCATCCAGGCGCCGACGCCGTACGTATGGGTCATCGGCCGGACGCAGACCAACGGCGCCGACGACTACGGGTTCGTCAACGCGATCCAGGACGGCTACACGGTCACCCCGCGCACGCCGGCACCCGGTGAGCCGGAGCGGCACACCGAACCCGCGACCAAGGAGCCGCTCTCCTTCGTCAACGGGCTCAGCGCCGTCGAGTTCTTCCGCCGCGGCGCCGAGCTGCTGCGCGTGCACCCCCCACACGCCACGGACTTCTCCGTCCTGGCCCGCATCGCCGGTCTCGGTCTCGTCCCCGGGCGCTCCTTCATGGACGGCGGCTTCACCGCGGAGCAACTCGGAGAGATCCAGGCGGGCGTCGACGAGGCCCAACAGCAGATGCCGGCCGCCCGCACCTCGTTGGGACGGCAGGTCAACGGCTGGTCGGTCGTCACGGAGAACATCGGGGTCTACGGCAACGACTACCTCCAGCGCGCCGTCGTCAGCATGGTCGGGCTGGGCGCCAATCAGCCTGAAGACGCCGTTTATCCGGTTCTCGGCGTCGATGCCGACGGAGATCCGCTGGTGGGCGAGCGCGACTACGTGCTGCACTTCGACGCCGATGCCATGCCCCCGGTCTCCGCCTTCTGGTCGGTCACCATGTACGACGCGGCCGGCTTCCAGGCACCCAACGAGCTGAACCGCTTCGCGCTCGGCGACCGCGATCAACTGGGCTACAACGGCGACGGTTCCCTCGACATCCTCATCAGCCACGCCCGCCCCGGCACCGAACGCGAAGCCAACTGGCTTCCCGCGCCTACGGGCCCGCTGGGCGTCACACTGCGCCTGTACGCGCCCCGCCCGGAGGTCCTCGCCGGCCGCTGGGTGCCACCCGCTGTACGCAGAATCTGACGCCGACGCACGGCCGACCGCTCCAGCCGGAGCCCGGACCGGCCGGCGCGCATCACGAATGCGGCAGCCGCGGTGCGAGAGCATCGCCGCGGAGGAGCAGATGAACGAAGACGCGCCCGAGCAGGCCACCGCCAACACCGGCAGTCGAGCCCGCGACCACCTGGCCAACGAACGGACCTACCTCGCCTGGTTGCGCACGGGCATCAGCATGGCCGCTCTGGGCGTAGCAGTGGCCAAGTTCGCGCCGCACCGCGGAATCCATGCCGTCGCCGCCGGGGCGATCATGCTGCTCGCCGGACTCCTCATCAGCGGATACGGCACGATGCGCTACCGCTCGGTGGGCCGTCAGCTCGACCTCGGGCTCTACGCACCGGCCCGGCTCGGCCTGATCACCGCCAGCACAGTCATCACGTTGATGGCCATCATCGCCGTGCTGATCCTGATCTGACCGGCCGACCGCGCCACCCGTCCACGACGCCCCGGGCAGTTCGGCGATCAGGTCGAGCCACGCGGAGGTCTTGTCCGAACCGGCGAGGCACCGGCCGACGAGTGTCTGCCGCTCCCCGTCGGATCCCGGCGGGCGCTCGCGCGCCGGGAAGTACCCGACGGCCGGGCGTCAGGCGGTCTTGTGGCGGGCGCCGCCCTCGACGTGGATCGTTTCGCCGGAGACGAACCCCGCGCGCAGGAGCCACATCACCGTATCGACGACGTCGTCGGCCTCGCCGTGGCGTCCGACGAGGGTCCCGGCCGCGCTCTTGCCCAGCAAGGCGGTCTTGCCGTCACCGAGGCGGTCCCATGCGCCCGAGTCCACGACACCGGGCGAGACGGCATTGACGCGTACCGGCGCCAGATCCGCCGCCAGGTGGCGCGCGGCGTACTCGACCGCGCCGTTGGTGACTCCCTTGACGAGTGATCCCGGCCCGGGGCGCCAGCCGACGACACCGGAGAACAGCACCATCGATCCGGCCGGCCGCAGGACCGGCGCGAAATGCCTGGCCACCAGCATCGGGCCGATCACCTTCGCCGTGAACGCGGCCAGCAGCTTGTCGCGGTCCAACTCGGTGGCGCGGACGTCGTGCGGCGCCGAACCGGTCGTCACGATGTGGTCGATGCCGTCCTTCAGCCGTTGCGCCGCGGCCGCGAGCGTCGACTCCTCCTGCAGGTCGACCCGCACCGCCGTGGCGCCGATCTCGCTCGCCAGCCCCTCCGCCGCGGCCAGATCGCGGGCACCGACGACAACGTCGTACCCGTCCTTCGCCGCACGCCTCGCGATGGCCGCGCCGAGCGCCCGTGCACCGCCGATGACCAGGATCCGTTCCATGTCTCTGGCTCCTTCTCGTAGGATCGGGCGCAACGGTATGGATTTGATACCGGTATCTTCAACGGAACTGGGAGCGGCCATGGGCAAGGCGTACAACGTGATGGCGGCGACCTGCCCGAGCCGCACGGTGCTGCACCGTATCGGCGCCCGCTGGACCGTGTTCATCGTCAACGCCCTGGACGAAGGACCGCGCCGCTTCAGCGACTTGAAGGGCCATATCCGGGGCATCACCCCGAAGGTCCTGACCGAGACCCTGCGCTCCCTGGAAGCCGACGGTCTGGTCAGCCGCCACGAGTACGACGAGAACCCGCCCCGCGTCGAGTACGCCCTGACACCACTGGGCCGCTCTCTGCTCATCCCGCTGCGTGCCGTGCGGCTCTGGGCCGAAGAGCACGTCCCGGACATCGAGGCGGCCCGGGCCCGCCGGGCGGATCCGTGACCCGTGAGCCGGCCGCCGGCACGAAACCGGAGCGGCCAGGACCACCATTCTCGACGAGACCGTCCGCAGGATCGCCGGCCCGTCCGCTGCCCGGACGCACCTGGGCGCCCGAACTCCTCGGCGACGGAACGGACTTTCCTGCCGACGGACTCGTGGCAGGACCTGCGCCGGACGCGGGCCGACAGCGTCGCTTCCCGCGACACCTGACACCAACGCACACCGGTGGCCATGCGGCGGCCGACCGTACTCAGGCGGCTGCGTCGTCCGCGACGGCGACCTGTCCCGCACGGTCGGACAGCCGCCATGAGGGGTGCTCGGTGCGCGCGTCACCGGATCTGCTTAGCTGCCTCAATGAGCAACCCAACGTCCCCGTCGCAGCGGACCATTGATCCCGGTGAGCTGTTCCAGGATCCCTACGCCGTCTACGGTCGGCTGCGGGAGGAGGGACCGGTCCACCGGATCACCGGCACGGACGGCCTTCCCGCGTGGCTGGTCACACGGTACGACGACGTCCGTCAGGCGCTCGCCGATCCCCGGCTGTCCCTGGACAAGCACCACGCGACTCCGGGCGGCTACCGGGGCATGGCCCTGCCGCCCGCGCTGGACGCCAACCTCCTCAACATGGACCCGCCGGACCACACCCGTATCCGGCGCATGGTGGCCAAGGCTTTCACTCCACGGCACGTCGAAGCGCTCAGAGTACCGATCCGGCGCACCGCGGACCGGCTGCTCGACTCCCTGTCGGGACAGGACGAGGTCGACCTGATCCCCTCCTACGCCGCTCCGCTGCCGATCATCGTGATCTGCGACCTGCTCGGCGTGCCCGAGGCCCGACGCTCCGACTTCCGCGCCTGGACCGACGCCCTGTTCGCGCCCGACCCGACGCGGCCGGAACGGGCCAGGGAGGCGGTCGGCCGTCTGCTGTCCTTCTTCACCCGGCTGATCGCCGACAAGCGCGCCCGTCCGGCCGACGACCTGCTGTCGGCTCTGATCGCCGTACGCGACCAGGAAGACCGCCTCAGCGAGGACGAGCTGATGTCACTGGCCTTCCTCATCCTGGTCGCGGGGTACGAGAACACGGTGCACCTGATCGGCAACGCGGTCGCGGCACTGCTGGCCCACCCGGAGCAGCTCGCTGCGCTGCGGGCCGATGCCGGTCTGCTGGACCGGGCGATCGGTGAACTGGCGCGCTACGACGGTCCGGTGCCCCTGGCGATCCGCCGTTTCCCCACCGAGGACATCGTCATCGGTGGCGTCACCATCCCGGCCGGTGAGACGGTCCTGCTGTCGCTCGCCGCAGCGCACCGCGACCCGCGCCGCTTCACCGACCCCGACCGGCTGGACATCGGACGTGACGCCAGCGGGCACCTGGCCCTGGGACACGGCATCCACTACTGCCTCGGCGCCCCGCTCGCCCGGATGGAGACGGGCATCGCACTCACCGCGCTCTTCGACCGCTTCCCCGGCCTCTCGCTCGCCGTCCCCCCGCACGACCTGCGCCGACGACCGTCCATGCGCTCCCGCGGCCTGCTTGCGCTCCCCGTACGCCCAGCGGACCGGCCGGAGCGGTCCGACCGCCGCACTTCGGTTGGATGACCGATACCGGGACGGCGGGAGGGAAGAGGGGCCGGCCGCGTCGACGCGAAGGGTCTGCAAGGCGCGACATGTCAGACCGGCAGAAGGGCCACCGCTACCTCGTGGACCGCACGCTGGGCGCCGGCGCGGAGCAGTGGCAGCTCCTCGGGTGCGAGGTCGGAAGTGCGGGCGGAGACCGGTTGGGGCCTCGGCGAACACGGCCGCTGCCCGCTGGCCGTCCACGAAGGCCGGGCCGACTGCGTCCCCACAGACCGGCAGCCCGGCCTCACCCTGGACTGCCCGCATTGGTTCTGCGGGGGCCGCCGGAAGGCCTACCGGGATTACTATCACTGAGAGGGGCTGGGGCATCGCGTGACCGGCCGTGGTGGTCGTTCTCGCGTCGATGGGCGTGGATGCCGCCTGCGCGGCGGTGGCAGTACCCCCTGTCACCAGGGCGGCTCCCAGTGTGAGGCTGCTGAGCCACATGCGCGTACGCATGTGTGTACCCGTTTCCGTCGTGTGGGTGAGTACCGATCCGCGGAGCTGAAGGGGCGGCTGCGGAAGCCCACCCCAAGGGGCCCGGGAACAGCCGGGCCCCGGGCAGTGCCGTGTGCTTACGAGTCGGTGTCCACGTACAGCCCCCAGGCGCCCCGGCTGGAACTGTATGTAGGAGCAGTACCAGTAGCTGTAGGCGGAATTCGCTCCGTCGGCCTCGCACCTCGCCAGGCTGCTGGTGACGGCCACCGGGCTGAAGGTGGGGGGGGAAGCAGACCGCCCAAGCCACGACAGACGAGATCCCTAATCAGCCGGACGAGTGAACTGCCCCACGTCGGGCTTTCGGATCGGGCATGCTGGCGTACATGCCTGGAGAGCAGCACTGCGGTGCGTGCGGTGGGAGCGGAGTCACCGAACACACCGAGCACACGGTGGAGACGGACGCGCACGGCAACCAGACGCCCGTCGTCCGCTCGTGGACCGGGCCCTGCTCGACATGCCACGGCAGCGGCAGCAGCTAGCAGAGGAGACCACCTTATGCGACCGATCTACGTGTGCATCGGATGCGCGGCCACCTACCTGCCACCCGAGAACCCGTCGTCCGGCCCCGCCCCGTCGCCGGCGCACTGCTCCCGCCCCGACTGCCAGGCCGCCGCCCGGGAAGCCGTCGAATGGTCCGGGCTGTCCGAGGCGAAGCTCGGCGAGTTGGCCCGGCGCGCCGCCGGCCTGGAGGACGAGCCCCGTCGGCCGCGCGCGAGGCGCCGCGCGAGCACGGGGCGCCGCGCGGGTTCCTCCCCTGCGGGTGGCCGCGGCAAGCTCCGCTGAGGAGTGTCCGGCGGATCAAAGCCGATGCCTCAGCTCCGCCGAAGCCGGCCGCCTATCGCGGGCGGCAGGCCCGGGGCGAGGACGTCGGCGTGCCGCACGACGAGGCCTACCGGCGCGCCGGAGTAAGCCCGCGTTCACCCAGCCTGCCAGGTAGCCCGCCGACGAAGCGGGAGATGGCGGCTCGCCTTCGCTGCGATCCTTCGACGGTCAGTCTCGCCGCGGAGAAACTCCAGAGCATGGGACTCGTTGCCCGCGCTGCTTACGAAAATGCGATGGCGGCACCAGAGTTCCAGCGGAGCTCAACCGCGAAGGCCACGGTCGGCAACGCCATGACGCTCGCCGACGGCGGCTACCCGGACACCGGCCTGGTGATGCCGCACCGGCGCCGCGCAGGCGAGGAAGATCCTGCGCGACTGCCGCTTGCGGTGTGACGGCCTACTTCGCATCGTCCGGCTGTACCAACCGCAACCTGGTCTTCAGACCGCCGGAACGCTTGGTGCCGATCCGGCGACTCGCCCCGGACGGTCCTGGTCGCACCGCCTGACGCCTCGGCCCCGCGGACCGTCTTCGCTCAGTCGACCCGCAACGGGATCGCGCGCAGGCCGCGCACGGATCCCGGCCGGCGCTCCAGCTCCGCCGCCGGGACGGCCAGGCGCAGGCGGGGGTAGCGGCGCAGCGCGGTGGCTATCACGATCTCCACCTCCAGGGAGGCGAGGCGTGCTCCCACGCAGTAGTGCAGTCCGTGGCCGAATCCCAGCGAACGCGCCGTGAACGACCGTCCGATGTCGAACGTCGCCGGGTCCGGCCAGCGCTCGGGGTCGCGGTTGGCGGAGGCGGTGCCGACAATGACGTAGGAGCCCTTGGGGATGGTCGTGCCGCCGATCTCCACGTCTTCCAGGGCGTAGCGGCTCAGTCCCGGCGTGACCGGACCGTCGTACCGCATCGTCTCCTCGATCACGGCCGGGATGAGGCCGAAGTCGGCTCGTACGGCGGCGAGTTGGTCAGGGTGCTGCAACAGCGCGACCAGGGCGTTGCCGATCAGTTGTGCGGAGGGTTCGTAGCCGCCGAAGAGGACGATCCCGACCATGCTGACGAGTTCGTCCTCCGTCAGGCGTTCGCCGTCCGCCTCGGCGGTGACGAGGGCGCTGATGAGGTCGGCCTGCGGCGTGACGCGGCGGGCGTCGATCAGTTCGCGTACGTAGGCGTCGAACTCGTCGAGAGCCGCGACGACGCGCAGGGCGGTCTCGTCGTCGGGGATATGGCCGCCGACCACGGAGGCGGCGGTGCGGAAGAGTCCGGTGTCGGTGGCCGGCACGCCCAGCAGCTCGCAGATCACCGCGATGGGCAGCCGGTTCGCCACCGTTTCGACCAGGTCGAACTCGGGCGCGTCTCCCAGCGCGTCGAACAGTTCGTCCGCGCTGTGCTGGATGCGGTCGCGCAGCCCCTCGACGCGCCTCGCGCTGAACCCCCGGACGATGAGCTTGCGCAGGCGGTCGTGGTCCGGCGGGTCGAGGTTGGCCATCGCGCGGCCGAGGAGCTGCGTGGTACGCAGGCTGACCTGGGCGCGCGGCGGCAGCGGCTCGGGCGGCAGGCTCTGCTGGAGACCGCGGCCGAGTTCGTTGCTCAGCCTGAGGTCCTCAAGGGCCTGGATCACGTCGTCATGGCGTGTGACGAGCCAGCGTTCGGCGCCGTTGGGCAGCGTGACCAGGTGCACCGGGCCTTCGGTCCGCAGCCGGTCGAGGGCGGGGAAGGGGTCCTGGACGAAGTCGGGCCCGAGGGTGTGGTCGGCGTCGGGGACGCCTGCCAGATGCGGGCAGCAGCGCTGTGCGGGCGAGGTCATCGGCATCCTTCGTTCGTTCGTCATGCGTCGGGGGAGTCGGGGTGCGGAGGTCGTGGGTCATGGCCGGGGCGGGGCGGTATGGGAACCGGCGGGCCGGTTTCACGGGGCGCTTCCGCCGCCGTCTCCCGACGGGGCCGGCGGGCGCCGAGGACGAAGCACACGGCGCCCAGGACCTGACACAAGGTGAGCCAGGCGAACACGGTGTGCGGCGACAGGCTCTCCGCCGCCGCTCCGCTGGCGACCAGACCGACGCTTCCGCCGGTCAGTCCGAGGGCGGCGATCAGGGTGAGCGCCGTCGACCGCAGCGGGGCCGGGATGCGCGCGGTGCGCACGGCCGCGATCGGTCCGTTGGACAGACCGTTGAGCAGCCCGGCGGTGAACAGGACGGCGGCGAGTCCGGGCGCGTTCAGCGGCAGCAGCAGGAGGAAGAAGGCCGCGGTCTGGCCGATCCTGCCGAGGACCGACAGCCGGGTCGGGGAGAGGCGTCGCAGTGCCCGTCCGACGAGCAGGGTGCCGCCGAGCGCTCCGCCGCCGAAGGCGCCGAGCAACAGACCGGCCAGGGTGGCCGTGCCGCCGTACTGCTCGCGGGCGAGGACCGGCAACAGGACGAACAGGGCCTGCCACGCCGTTTCGGTCAGGACCTGTCCGATGGTCCAGCAGCTCAGCAGCCGGTCGCGTCGCAGCACATGCACCGCGGCCCGGGTGTTCCGGCGGGCGGTCGGGACCGGCGGGGCGAGGCCGCGAGGGACACGGAAACCGAGGATCAGCGCGGAGACCAGATAGGTGCCGGCGTCCAGGAGCAGGACGGACGGCGCGCCGAGCCAGCTCACGAGCAGTCCGGAGACGGGCGGGGCGATCAGGATGGCGAGGCGGGTCGCGCCCTGGAGGTTGGCGTTGGCCTGGCTGAGCAGTTTCTCGTCCTCGCCGGCGAGGAAGGGCAGCAACGCCTGCTGACTCGCGGTGTAGGGAGCGAAGAAGGAGCCGATGGCGAACAGCAGGAGCATGATCAGCGGCAGTGGCAGCAGACCGGCCTGATGCAGCAGCGGCACCAGCGCCACCAGCAGGGCACGGCTGTAGTCGGATGCCACCAGCACCCGGCGAGGGCCGAGGCGTCCGCTCAGCGCGGCCCCCAGGACACCGAAGAGGGCGACGGCGATCATCTGGGCCGCCATCACCACGCCCATGTCCGCCGCCGAACCCGTGCTCTCCAGGACGAACCAGGGCATGGCCACGGCGCTCAGCTGCGAGCCGCTCATGGAGAGCACTTCGGCGACCAGCACCGAGCGGAGCACGCCGCGCGATGCGCTGGTGCGCGGTGGCGACATCAGCCGTCACTCCCTCGGACGCCGCCCCGGCCGTCCCGGCCGCGCGAGCCCCGGTTCGCCATCGCCCGGCGAGCCCGCGCCGCGCGGTCGCGGAGCCCGTCGGCGGGCGCGGCGGGCTGGGTTTGGGAAGCCGTGAGGAACCGTGCCAGAGCGGCGACCGTGGTGTGCTCGTAGAGCGCGGTCAGCGTCAGGGTGGCGAACCCGCGCCCGCTGAGCGAGGTGTGCAGCCGGGTGAGCAGGAGGGAGTTGCCTCCCAGGTCGAAGAAGTTGTCGTGCACGCCGATCTCGTCGCGGCCCAGGACTTCGGCCCAGGCGGCCGTGATCCGACGCTCCGTGTCGTCACGCGGGGCGGTCCGTTCGGCGGCCACCGGCAGGTCCTCGCGGCGCGGCTGCGGCAGCCGCGCGGTGTCGACCTTCCCGCTGGCGTTCAGGGGCAGCCGGTCCAGCCAGACGTACGCCTCGGGGACCGAGTGGGCGGGCAGCCGGGACCGCAAGTCGTCCAGCAGTTCGGCGCGGTCGGGCCGCTGTCCCGCCGGTGACGCGGCGACGAGGTAGGCGACCAGCTGGGGCGTGCGGGCCGGGTCGCCGTGCACGAGGGCGGAGGACACCGCGGGGTGCCGCAGCAGCGCCGCCTCGATCTCGCCCGGTTCGATCCGGTGCCCCCGGACCTTCAGCTGCCGGTCCATCCGGCCCAGGTACTCGACCGTACCGTCCGGCAGCCACCGGCCTCGGTCCCCGGTGCGGTAGCCCGGGCCGGCCGGACCGTGGAAGCGCTCCGTCGTCGACTCCGGCCGCCGCCAGTAGCCGGCCGCGACGCCCGCGCCCCGCAGGAAGATCTCTCCGGGCACTCCGACGGCGCAGCGCCGCCCCGCCGGGTCCAGGATCTCGGCCCGGGTTCCGGCGATGGGCCGTCCGATGGTGTTCAACGGCCCGGTGGCACCGCCGGAGAGGTCGTGAGTGAGCGCGATCACGGTCGACTCGGTGGGACCGTAGGCGTTGCGTATCCGGTACGGAGTGCCGGCGGGCGGCTTCCTCGTCAGGGCGGCGGCACCGACGATCAGCTGGCGCAGCCGCGGCAGTGCCGCCCCGGAGGCCCACAGCGCTTCCGCGAGTGGTGTGGCGAGCAGGACGACGGAGACGCGCCGCCGGGTGAGCCAGTCCGCGATGTCGTCGGCGGCCGGTGTTCCCTCGTGGGGGACGACGCAGCCGCCGGAGGCGAGGGCGGACCACACGTCCCACTGGGTGGCGTCGAAGGAGACTCCCAGGAGGTGCCCGGTCCGGTCTCCGGGGCCCAGGCCGAACGACTGCCGTCCCCACGAGGCGAGCTGGGCCAGGCTGCGGTGGCGGACGACGACGCCCTTCGGCCTGCCCGTCGTACCGGAGGTGTAGACGATGTACGCCGCCGCCTGCGCCGAGGCCAGGTGCGGGCCGACGGCGTCCGTCCCGGTCGGCTCCGGCTCCTGTTCCGGCCGGCCGGCCGCGGCATCCGGCACGTCCAGGACCGGGAGGCCGGCCGTGGCCGGGTGCGCGGCGCCGGAGGGGCCGTCGGTGATCACGGCGCACGCGCCCAGGTCGTCGAGCAGCTCGCCCACCCGGGCCGCCGGGACGTCCGGGTCGAGAGGGCAGAAGGCGGCGCCCGCGTACCAGGCGGCGAGCATCGCGACGACAAGGTCCTCGCCCCGGCGCAGCAGCACGGCCACCACCGGGTCGTCGGCCGGGCACAGCGGCCGCAGGCGCGCGGCGAGGGCCAGTGCGCGCCGGTGCAGTCCGGCATAGGTGAGGACGCCTCGCGCGGTGTCCACAGCCGGTGCGTCGGGCGTCTCGCGGACCCAGCGGCCGAGCAGTTCCGGGACGGTGGTCGTCGGGCCGGCCTCGCCGCCGTTCTCCCAGGCGTCCAGACGGGCCAGCTCCGCGGCGTCGCCCGCCACGAGGTCGAGGGTGTCGAGGCGGCTGTCGAGGGTTTCCGGCAGCCGGGCCAGCAGTCGCCCGAACAGCGTCGCCAACTGGACGATGTCGGCCCGGTGGGCGTGGTCGCCGCGGTAGGAGAAGGCCGCCTCAAGGGTGTCACCGGAGAGCGTCAGCACCACGGTCAGTCCGAATTTGGCCCGGTAATCGGCGTCCTGTGAGGACAGCGGGAGTCTGACCAGCGTGGCCCCGCCCAGCCCGGGCGGCTCGGCGGGGACGGTCTCCAGGCTCAGGGTCACGTCGGCGTACGGGGTGTGACCGGGCCGGCGCGGCGGGTTCAGCCGCTCCACCACCTTCTCGAAGGGGATGCCGCTGTGCTGGTAGGCGTCGAGGACTTCGTCGCGCAGGCTGACGAGCAGGTCCCGCAGCGTCGCGTCGGCGGCGGGGCGCGAGCGCAGCACCACGGTGTTGAGACACGGCCCGATCAGCGCCGCGAAGCGCGGGTCGTCGCGCTGCGCGAGCGGGGTGCCCAGGACGACGTCGTCCCGGCCGGTCCAGCGGTGCAGTACGGCGGCCAGCGCCGTCGCCGCGAGCTGGTAGAGGGTGCAGACCTGGTCCCGCTGGACGCGGCGCAGCCGGGCGGCCAGGCCCGCGGGCAAGGGAACGGTCACGGTGCCGTTGCCCTCGGGGTCCGGCCCGGAGGGCGAGAGATCCAGGTAGGCGGGCGCCCCGGCGAGGTGGTCCGTCCAGTACGCCAGCTCGGCGGCCCGTCGCCCGGTGCCGCCGCTGTCCTGCGCGGCGACGAAGTCCCGGTACTGTGCGCGGCCGTCGCGTATACCGGCCACCGCCGGGAGAGGATGGTGGCCGGGTGCCGGGCCGTCGCCGGATGCCTCCGCGTAGCAGTCGGCCAGCTCCCGCAGGAAGATCCCGGCGGACTCGCCGTCCCACACCAGGTGGTGCAGGCAGACGAAGAGCACCTGCCCCTCGGGTCCGCCCGTCTCCAGCAGCGCGGCGGTCAGCAGCCGGCCCGACGCCGGGTCGAACGGTTCGCCGGCGGCCCGGCCCAGCCACGCGTGCAGCGCGTCCTGCGGGGCGGTGTCCGCGCGCAGGTCGACCCGGTCCACCCGGGGAATCCAGGGCCCGCCGATCCGCTGCCACAGGGCGCCTTCGCGTTCCTCGAACCGGGTGCGCAGGATCTCGAACCGTGCCACCAGCAGCGCGAGGGCACGCCGCAAGGTGTCGGCGTCGAGCGGCGGGCCGGTCACCCGCCAGGCCAGCGGCACGTTGTACGCGGCGACGGAGTCCATCCGTTCCGCGAGCCAGATCCGCTGCTGGAATGCCGAGGCCGGGACCACCACCTCCTCCTCCGGCTCCGGGGCGCCGGACGGGCGGCCCTGGGTGGTGTGGTCGGGGACCGTCATGGCAACTGCTCCTTCGTCGAGTACGTGTCAGCACGGCGGATGACGCCGCTCCCTCGTCAGACCAGGTCCGTGGAGAGCGGGTGGGGCCCGGCGCCGGAGAGCCAGCTCGTGCTCTGCCCGGCGTAGTCGGCGCTGCCGTCGTCGGAGGTGGCATCCCGCAGTTGCCGCAGGTGTCCGGCCAAGCGGTGCCGGGCCGCCGCGCAGTACAGGTCGGCCAGGCGCTGGCCGTCCTCGGCCGCCGGCGCGGCGGTCCGTGTCATGCCGGAGGCGCGAGCCAGGACGACCGCCATGGTGAAGAGTTCACCGGAGATCTGGGAGAGCAGGACCAGCGCGCGCTGCCGGGCGGCGAGCTGGGACCGGTCCGGATGGCGGCGGGCCAGCTCCCGGCACGTCAGCCCGAAGAGGCGGGTCTCCTCGACGACCGCGGCGAGATGAGCGCGGTTGCGGTCGGTCAGGTCGGCGTCCAGGAGGCTCGCGTCCGGGGCGTCCGGGGCCTCGGGTTCGTCGGGCTCCGGGTAGTAGTACGACAGGATGTTGCGGCCCGCGAGCCAGTAGTCGATCAAGAAGTCCACGCCGCCGGAGATCCGCATGTTGCGTACGTCGCGGACAGCCTGTTCCACCGGAACCGCCGGTGCACCGCGGCGCTTCTTGCTCGCCGCGGTCTCGTAACCCTCGGCCGCCATGAGGGAGAGGGTCCGGTCGGCCACGCGGTCGGCGAGGACGGAGGCGATGTTCTTCGCGATGTTCTGTTCGAAGGCCGTGTTGCGGCCCAGGTCCTGGTCCTCGTTGAGCAGGGCGGCGCGGGCGACGCTCTCCACGGCGAAGGTCTCCGCGAGCGAGTCGGCGAGCCTGCGCTGGATCTCCTCGTACTCCCCGAGCGGGCGCCCGTCCACCACCCGGCGGTTGACGAACTGCCGTGACCACCGGCAGCACAGCTTCGCCACGGCCAGTGACGGCGCCACGATCATGTGCAGCCGTCCCCGGGTGACGAGCCGTGAGACGGCGGGGGTCAGGCGGGCCTGCCCGTTCCCCTCCTCCAGCAGCCGGTGCGAGGCGGGCACCCGGACGTTGTCCAAGGTGATCGAGCCGTTGGGGAAGCCGTGGATGCCGGAGAACTCGTGCCACTGCCCACGCGAGAACCCCGGGGTGTCGGCCTCCACGAAGAAGACCTGGTTGGTGGCGGTGCCGTTCTCCCGGACGGTCGCGGTCACACTGAACAGCGTGCCGACAGGCGCGTGCCCGACGAATATCTTGTGGCCGTCGAGCACATACGCCGCCCCGCCGTCGACCGGGACGGCGGTGGTGGCCCGGTGCTGGTTGGCGGCGCCGCCGGGTTCGGTGTCGGCGGTACCGGACAGGCCGCCGAGCTTCTGGTGCCGGTGCAGCAGGTCTTTCAGCGGCCCGTCCGGCACCACCGGCCAGAAGGCGGGTGTGCCGACCGAGTTCTCGATGCCCATCACCAGGGCGACCGGGAAGCAGTGGCTCGCGGCGGCCTGCACGACCCGGAACACGTTGAAGTGCGACAGGCCCAGGCCGCCGAGCGACGGGTCGAGCTGAAGGCTCAGGTAGCCCCGGGACCGCAGCAGCGGGTACAGGCTCTCGGGGAGCCGTCCCGATGCCTCCACCGCGGCGGGGTCGACGTGCTCGCGCAGGAAGGCCCCCAGTCCGGCGACGGCCCGGTCGCCGGCCGCGCGGTCGGCCGCATCCTGCTCGGCGAAGGGGTGGATCAGGTCCCAGCGGAAGCGGCCCTGGTACAGCTCCTCCAGGAAGCTGGGGCGGTCGGGGTCGGACGAGAAGTTGCGCGGCTGGGCAGGACGGTGTCGCACCATGGGCAAGCCAATCGGGGTGGGGGGTGTAGGAGACGGGGACTGCGGGTCAGCGGCCGGAGTCCGCCGATGGTGCCAGGGCCTGGTCGATCGCGGCGGCGAGCGCGGATACGTGCCGGCTGCCCAGGACGCTGTGGTGGTCGCCCGGCACGGGGCGCACGGTCACCCCGGCGCCGTACAGCGGGGCGATGCTCCGGCCGAGCTTGGTACGCCGGTCGTGGTCGGTGCCGGCCTTGAGCAGCAGCATCGGTGCGCGGACGGGCCGGGGGCGGTGGCGGAGCAGGGCTCTGATGCTGGTGTTGTGCAGCCGTACGTAGTCCGGCACACCGGCGGTGAAGCGCAGCCCGGCCAGCTCCCGCACCCGGGGCAGCTCGCCCTCGGGCCGTTCCGGCACCAGGCGCGGGGAGCGGGGGCGGAAGCGGGCCTCCCACTGCAGGCTCAGGCTGGGCACCAGCCAGTGCGGCAGGGCGCCGACCGGCAGGCCACCGGTGGCGGGCAGGTAGCCGTCGATGCCCACGAGCAGCTCCACCGACTCGCCCATCGCCTCCAGCAGGCGGGTCATCTCGTGGGCGACCATCGCTCCGTACGACCAGCCGCCCAGCAGGTACGGCCCGGTGCGCTGCACCTGCCGCAACACGGTGACGTGGTGCGCGGCGATGTCCTCAAGGCGGCCCAGCGGACGGCGGTGGTCGTTGAGACCGGGTGCCTCCAGACCGTAGACCGGCCGGCTGCCGTCGAGATGGTCGGCGAGCTGCCGGTAGCAGAGGGCGCTGCCCGTGGCCGGTGCCGCCAGGAACAGCGGGCGGCCCGAGTCGGCCGCGCGGAGCACAGTGAGGTGGTCGGGCAGGTGGGCGGGCGCGAAGCCGGGATGCGGCGCCGGGGCCGTGGCGTCGGGGACGCGGGTCTGCTCCACGTCGGGGACGAGCCGCCGGACGGTGCCGACCAGCGCGGCGAAGGTGAGGTCGTGCGGCAGCGACGCGACGGGCACGTTGTGTCCCAGACGGCTGCCGATCAGCCCGCTGAGCTGCACGAGCATCAGCGAGTCTCCGCCGAGCCGGTGGAAGTCGTCGTCGTCGCCCACCGTCGGCGTGCCCAGCACCTCGCGCCACAGCGCGGCCAGGTCCGTCGCGAGGCCGTCGGTGCCGGCCGTGCTGTCCGTGCCGGCTGTGCCGGACGGCGCAGCCGGGGCCTGTACGGCCGGCGTGACCTGCGCGGCCGGCGCCGGTGCCGGTGCCGCGGACCCGGCGGCCGGGGCCGGGGCCGTCGGAACCGCCTCGGGTGCGGAGGGGCCGTCCGGCAGCCGCAGGCGTCCGGGCGGCGGGTCCGCGGCGAGCAGACGCGCCAGCCGGCCGGGATCGGCGCGGGAGACCTCCAGGTGCCCCCAGGCCGGTCCGCTCGACGAGGGATCGAGGCCGCGGCGCAGCCGCTCGCCCTCCCAGGAGTCGGGGTCCTCGGTCACCACCCAGGCGGGGGAGCGGCCGGGCTGCCGCTCGCGCACCTCCCGCCACCGGTCCGCGGAGGGCCGGCCGGTCCGGGGCAGGTAGAGCAATCCGCCGTCGCCCGGCGGCTGTTCGGGTCCCGGACCGGCCGCGAACACCACCACGTGGTCACTGGCGAGACTGGCGTCCACCGCCCGGACGTCGGTGAATCCGGCGTCCTCGATCGCTCGCAGCCAGGTGGGCGCGTCGAGGTGGATGGAGTCGGTGCGCAGTTCGTCACCGAAGTCCCACCAACCCGGCGCCAGGCCCCACATGACATGGGACCAGCGGGCGATCTCGGTGACCTCGACCAGGCCCAGCTGGCCGCCGGGCCGCAGCAGCCCCGCGAGCCGCCGCAGCGCGGTGGGAACCGACTCGGCCACGTGGACGACGTTGTACCCGAGCACCAAGTCGTAGCTGCCCCGCACCAGTTGCTGGTCGACAGGGTCCGTTCCGATGTCGAAGGTGGAGAACCTCACGTCGGTCAGCCCGAGTTCGGCCGCGCGGGCCTCGGCCCGCCGCACGATCAGCGGACTGACGTCGGTGATGTGGTACTCGATGCCCCGCCGGCCGGGCCACTCGGTCAGCAGCGGCCAGGTGAGCCGGCCGGCTCCCGCGCCGATCTCCAGGATGCGCAACGGCCGGCCGGCCTCCTCGGATCCGGCGGTCGCGGTGCGCACGACGTCGCGCAGGGCCTCCAGCGCGGCGGCGCAGTCGTCCAGCGGAATCCGGTTGTCGCGCAGCCAGCCGTCGAGCAACCCGGTGTCGGCGTCGGGGTAGAGAACCGATACGGGGGTGCGGTGACCGGCGAAGACATCGGGGTAGGCGGCGGTGACATGGCGCAGCATCCGCTTCAGGCCCGCGAGTTCGTCCAGCCCGGACTCGGCGGCCAGTGCGGCGGCCAGCGAGGCGGTGAGCGTGCCGGCGGCCCGCCAGTGCTCCCCGTTCCGCGACAGCCAGCCTTCCTGCTCCAGTACGCGCAGGCAGAAGTCGGTCAGTGCGGGCAGGCGCCGGTCCGGATCGATGCGCCGGCGCAGTTCCCGGTCCGTCATCCGCCGGCCGTCGGTGAGGCCGGTCATCGCCACGATCTGCTCCCCGACCAGCCCGGCGCAGTACAGGTCCAGTTCCCGGCTCAGCGCGGTCCGCCGCGTGAGCGGTGTGGTCCGGCTGCTCCAGGCCACATCGTCCGCGGCGGCACGCACCGGCGCGGTGAGATCGGGCAGCGGCGCGGCCTCGACGTACTCCCGCACCGGCAGGCCGTGTTCGGCCATGTCGGCGGCCAGCGCGGCGCCGCGCGAGTGTCCGTCGCCGACCACGGTCCAGGACGAGGGCGTGCCGTCCGTCGCGGAGTCGGACAGCCGCACGGGCCGCGGTTTGAGATCCCACCAGACCTCGCCGCGCCAGGCGTGTGCGCCGGCCTCGGGGCCGGGCAGCCGGGACGGCGCGGAGCCGTCACCGAGGTCGAGCAGGGCGACGGGCTGTCCGGTGCGGGAGTGGTGCGCGGCCCAGGCACCCCAGTCGAGGGCGGCGGGCGCCGGGGCGGCGGCCAGGACGTCGGTCAGCTCTCGGCCCGCGACGAACAAGGAGGCGCCGAGCCGACCGGCGGTCTCGACCGCTTCGGCGAGCACCGGGGCGACGGCCGGCGCGTCCGGACCGTGCGGCGCTTCCCGCTCCGGCGGGACGGCGATCACCAACGGGCGCCGTCCGGCCCGGACCGCGAAGCCGTCGGCCGCTGCCGCGAGGGCACCGGGCTGCCAGGCGACCGCGGTGACTTTGTGACCGGACAGGGCCGCGCCGAGGCCGGCGGAGTCTCCGGCCAGCAGCACGTCGTAGGCGTCGGGGCGGGCCGCACCGGTCTGCGTCCACACCGGGGTGACGGCCCGCGGAGTACGGTGCGAGGAGGACGGGGCCGTGACCGGCGCGGCCGCCGGTGGCCGGGACGGTGCCGCGGGCGGTGCCGCGGGCGGTGCCGGCACGGCGGTCCGGGCCAGCGGATGGGGCGGCAGGGAGCAGATCCGTCCGGCGCGTACGGGCGCCAGGGACTCCCAGTCCACACTCACCCCTTCCTCCCACAGCCGGGCGAGCGCGCCGAGCAGGTTCCTGCGCTCATCGGACGGGGAGCGGCCCAGGAGCGGGACGGCGACGAGGTCCGCCGACCGGCGGAGCGCCTCCCGGGTCAGCGAGTCACCGGGACCCAGCTCCACCAGGACCGGCACGCCGCCCTCGGCGAGCGTGCGCATCCCGAGGTCCAGCCGGATGGTGCCGGTGAGCTGCCGGGCCCAGTAGTCGGGGTCCTGCGCCTGCCGGGGGTCCGTCCAGTCGCCGGTGAGTCCGGAGATCAAGGCCCGGTGCGGCGCCTTCGCCGGCACGGCGGCCACGGCCTTCCGCAACTCCTCGGCGGCGGTCGCCATCAGCGGTGAATGGAAGGCGTGCGCGGTCGGCAGGAGCCGGCTCGCGGTGCCTGCCGCCTGCCGGCCGGCGGCGAGCGCCTCGATCCGTTCCGCCGGGCCGGACACGACGACGTAACCGGACCCCACCGTGGCGAGCGACACACGGTCGTCCAGCAGCGGCGCCACCTCGTCGAGCGGTGCTCGCACCACGAGCATCCGGCCGGGCGGTGCCTGGTGCATCGCGGTCGCGCGCGCGTGGACGAGGTCCAGCGCGTCCCGCCAGTCCCAGCCACCGGCGGCCGCGACGGCCGCGTACTCGCCGATGCTGTGTCCCAGCGAGGCCTCGGGGGTGACGCCCCAGGCGGACAGTTGCCGGGCCAGCGCGTAGCCGTGGACGAACAGGCCGAGTTGCTGGTGGCGGGTGTCGAGGAACCAGTCGGGGGAGGTCCCGGGGTCCAGCGCCGGTGCCAGGTCGATGTCGTGGTGGGCCCGGACGTGGGCCCGGCAGGCCTCGAAGACCTCGCGGAAGACCGGGAGCAGTTCGTGGGCGGCCTGTCCGTGACCGGCTTGCAGAGCGCCCTGCCCGGGGAAGAGGAAGGCCACCCGGGGAGCTGCCACGGCCTGGGTGGTCCGGTCGGTGTCCCGCAGCAGCGCGGCGGCCTCGGCGGCGTTCCCGGCGACGACCGACAGGCGGTACGGGAAGCGCCGGCGCGCGGCCAGGGTCCGTGCCGCGTCCACCGGCCGGGGCGCGTCGGCCGCGTCGAACCGGTCGGCCAGCCGGGTGCGCATCGTGTGCAGCGCCTCGGGGGTGGCGGCGGAGAGGCAGAGCGCGTGTGCTCCGTCCGCCTCGTCGAGGCCGCCCGGCTCGGTGCGGGGCGGTTCCTCCAGGACGAGATGGGCGTTGGTGCCGCCGATGCCGAAGGAGCTGACGCCGGCGAGCCGTGGACCGGCCTGCTCCCAGGGACGGTACTCGGTGCTGACCCGGAACGGTGACGCGTCGAGGTCCAGGGCGGGATTGGGGCGGGAGAAGTGCGGGGTCGGGACGAAGACGCGGTGGTGCAGCATGAGCGAGGTCTTGATCAGGCCGGCGATGCCCGCCGCGGCGCCGGTATGGCCGATGTTGGCCTTCACGGTGCCGAGCAGGCAGGGACCGGTCCGGGAGCCCTCGCTCTCGGCGGCGAACGCCGCGGTCAGCGCGGCCACTTCGACCGGGTCTCCGACGGGGGTGCCGGTGCCGTGCGCCTCCGCATAACCGATCTCGTCGGAGGAGACGCCCGCCCGGGCCAGCGCCATCCTGATCACGTCCCGCTGTCCCGCCACCGAGGGCGCCGTGTAACCGACCTTCTCCCGGCCGTCGTTGTTCACCGCCGATCCCCGGATCACGGCGATGATCCGGTCGCCGTTCTCCAGCGCGTCGGTGAGGCGTTTCAGCGCGACGACTCCCACTCCGCCGCTGTTGACGGTGCCGGAGGCGTCGGCGTCGAAGGCGCGGCAGCGGCCGTCCGCGGAGAGGATCGACCCCTCCTGGTGGAGATGGCCGCCGACCTGCGGCAGGTGAAGCGTGGTGGCTCCGGCGAGAGCCACGTCGCACTCGTGGCCGAGCAGTGCCTGACACGCCTGGTGGACCGCCACCAGCCCGGTCGAGCAGGCTGTCTGCACAGTGATCGCCGGGCCGCGCAGATCAAGTTTGTAAGCGGCCCGGGTGGCCAGGAAGTCCTTCTCCCGCCCGATCAGACGCTGGGTGGCCGTGGCGGTGTCGACGGTGCCCGCCGCCGGCGCGGGCGTGTGGTCGCCGCCCGCGAACAAGCCCGTCCACTTCCCCGACCGGTCCGGATCGATGCCCGCGTCGTCCAGGGCCTGTGCGGCGCACTCCAGGAAGACGCGGTGCTGCGGGTCCATCGTGGCCGCCTCGGCGGCGCTGTATCCGAAGAACTCCCGGTCGAACAGTTCACCGTCGGGCACCACTCCGCGCGCCGGAACGAACCGGGGATCCGTGACGAGGGCGGCGTCGAGTCCGGACGCGTCGAGTGCGGACCGGTCGAAGTGGCTGATGCTGTCGATGCCCGCGCAAAGGTTTCTCCAGTACTCCTCGGCGTTGTGGGCACCGGGGAAACGGCAACTTAACCCGACTACGGCGACAGAGTTTTCCTGCGTCATCGGATCTCCGTAAGTTATGCGGCGTACCTGTTCGTCGCGCCCGCCCGCCGCCAAGACATTGCGGCGCATTACTCATCCCCCGTCGAGTGATCCAGTATTGCAAGGAATGAATCCGTGTCAACCCCAGAACGATCTCGCTCGTGCGCTATTACCAGTGCATTCCGGCCGTCGCCTCACAGGGTGTTAACTTGTCGCAATAGTTCGCCTTTGTGGATCTTCGCATACGAACTGTCGCTTTTGAAGGCGGAGTGCTCAAGGCCTGGTGGCGGGCGCACCGAGTGTTTGCCTGTACGTTCCAATTATTTTAATGTTCCCGCAACATTACCGGCGGCTGATCGGGATAGGTTCCCGTGAGGTTCCAGGAAGTGACGGCCTGAGCGTGGCGCTCATGACAGGCGGATGATGCGGATGCGGATGTCATTCGACTCCGGTGAATTACGTGAGTCTGTAGAATCTCGACGAGGTCACCATGTCTAGTTTTGCCGGATGGTCGGCTTATTCCAGGGCCGAGGTGCGCGAAGCGGACTTCCGCCGCGTGATCACGGATCTGGCCGTGCGCGGCAGGGACGGACACGGGATATGGCGGCACGAGAACGCCGCCCTCGTGCAGACGGTCGGCCCCACGTGGACCGGGCCGAGAGGGCCGGCGGTGCTCGAGCGCGCCGGGGCCCCGCCGGTGGCGGTCGTCTTCGACGGTTACCTCGCCAACGCCACCGGCCTCGCGGCCTCGCTGGCGGTACGCCCGGGCTGCTCGCCCTCGGAATTGGTGGCCCACGCCTACCTCAAGTGGGGGCGGGCCGCTGTCGAGCGGTTCCAGGGCGACTTCGCGTTCGCGGTGCTGGACGCGGACCGGGTGCTGCTGGGACGCGAC
The DNA here is from genome assembly GCF_033366695.1 of Streptomyces sp. SCL15-4. Lineage (NCBI taxonomy): Bacteria > Bacillati > Actinomycetota > Actinomycetes > Kitasatosporales > Streptomycetaceae > Streptomyces > Streptomyces sp. SCL15-4. The sequence goes on along the minus strand of NZ_JAOBTQ010000001.1, from coordinate 208,999 downwards.
CGCCTCGGCATCAAGCCGCTCAGCTATCTGGTGACCGAGAACGGCCTGCTGTTCTCTTCCGACCTCGCCACTCTCGCGCGGCACCCGTGGGTCCGGCCCCGGCTCACCGCCGACGGCCTGAGCGCGCTGATCACGCAACTGCGTCCGCCGGGGCGCGGCGTGCTCGCGGGCGTGCGGGAGGTGGTGCCGGGAACCACGGTCGAGTTCCGGGCCGGCGGGGCCGGCTCCGAGGCGCGTTACTGGTCCCTTCAGGATCCACCGGAGGACGCACAGGGCCGCCCCGTCGAGCGGGTCAGGGAACTGCTGGAGGACGCGGTGCGTCGCGCGCTGGGCGACGCCGAGCCCGCCGTGCTGCTGTCCGGAGGACTGGACTCCAGTGTGCTGACCGGCCTCACCGCCGGCCTCGCGAAACACCCCCCGCGGACCTTCACGGTCGTGTTCGACCAGACCGGCGTCCCGGTTCCGGACCGGCCGTACGCGCAGGAGGTCGTCGACTTCCTGGGGTGCGAGCATCATGAGGCCGAGATCGACCCCCGCCGGCTCTCCGAACCCGGACTGCTGGCCGAGGTGGCCGCGGCCAAGGACCACCCGACCCCGTTCGGCGACAAGAACATCACGCCGTACGTCTTCGGACGCCGGGTCGCGAAGACGGTGCCGGTGGTCCTCAGCGGGGAAGGCGCGGACGCGGTGTTCACCGGGCTCGGCGGGGATCCCGACCCCACCCGTGCCCTGACATCGTTTCCCTGGATCGAGCGTTCCCGGCGTTTCGGTCTGCCGTACGGCATCGGTGCCGGGCTGTTCGACGCCGGCCTGCTCTCCGCCATCGACGTGTCCGGCTGGATCGACTCGCTGTTCCGCGAGGCGGTCGCCGAGGTGCGGCACCCGCCGGGTGCGTCCCGCACCGACCGCCTCGCCCGCGAGATCGATCACCTGACCATCACCCGGCTGCTCGAGCAGACGGTGCTCCACTCGGAGCGGATATCGACGGCGGCCGGGCTGCAGGTGCGCTTTCCGTTCGCCGACCCTCAGGTGGTGTCGGCCGTGTACCACTTGCCGGCGCAGGCGAAGTCCTTCGACGGAAGGGAGAAGAGCCTCCTGCGCGCCCTCGGGCGCGACCTGGTCCCGGAGTCGGTGCTCACCCGGCCGAAGGTGCCCTACCCCATCACCTACGACACGTACTACAAATCGGCTCTCCTGAACCGCCTCCGTGCGCTGTTGGACGACTCGGCGGCCCCTGTGCACGCGCTGCTGGACCGCCGTGCCGCCGCCGCTGTCGTCGACGAGCCGAGCCGGCTCGACCGTGGTGGCTGGCTCGGCCGTGCGGACATCGAGATGGTGTTGCAGCTCGATGCGTGGCTCAGGCGGCTGGACGTGCGGATTCAGCTGTGATCCAACGACGGAACGAGCAGAGGGGGTGAGACATGAAGCCACGGGACTTCCATAGAGACCTGGCCCGTCCGACGTCGGAACCCTGACCGGGAAAGCACCACCAGCAGTCACCCGCGGCCTGAGCACGCCCACGAACTGCTCGCCGGCGCGGCGCCGCTCACAACGTCCGGGCAGAGAGCCCGGAGAGCCGCCGCTTCGCCCCGTACCCGTCTGCCCATGGCCTCGGTCCTCGCCCGAGCGAGAAGAGCCACCGATGCCGACGCACAAGGGCCGGCGGACGTCTCCCGTCGTTGCGCGCGGCAGCGCGTCAACGCCCCCCACATCCGGCTGTCCGCCACGGACCGACCTGACCGCGCCGCGCCGAACGAGTACCGGGCGGCGCGGGAGAAGCCGGACACGACGCGGAAATGAGGCACATGTGAGTGACCCGAAGCAGGTCCCGCTTTCGGTCGGACAGGAAGCCATCTGGGTCGCGTGGAAACGTGACCCGGCCGCCTGGACGAACATCATCCCGACGCCGTTCGAAGTGACCGGCTCGCTCGACGTGGCACGCCTCCGTGAGGCGGTCAGGGCGATCGGCGAGCTCTATCCCCAGCTCCGCGGCCGGGTACTGGCCACACCGGGCGGACTGGTGCTGGACCGCTCGGGCGGCCCGGAGATCCCGGTGACGGAGACGACGACGGACCTCCCCAGGGACGAGGCCGTACGCCGGAGCTGGCAACGGCCGTTCAACCTGCGCCGCGGACCGCTCGCCCGGGTGGAACTGCTCCGGGGCGCGGACTTCACCGTCCTGGTCCTGGCCGTGCACCACCTGGTGTTCGACGGCGCGTCGATCCTCGTACTCCTGGAGGCGCTGAGCGAGACGTACGCGGGTGCCACTCCGGTCGCTCCCGACCACGGCGAACTGGTGCGCTACGCCGAGCGGTCGCACGCGCTGGCCGACGGTCCGGAAGGCGCGTCCGACCGGGAGTACTGGCGTCGGACGCTGGGCGGACGGGACTTCGACTTCCGGCTGCCGCCGAGCGTGGACGAGGCGCAGTACACCGTGCTGGAGGAGCTGATACCCGCGGAACTCGCCGCCCGGCTGCGGTTACGCGCCACCGAGATCGGCGTCTCCTACACCTCGGTGCTCCTGGGAGGCTACTTCGCGCTGCTGCGCCGCTACGGCGGAGGCTCGGACGTCCTGTCGTTCGTGCCGTACCACGGCCGGTCCTCGGCGTCACTGCGCGAACTCGTCTGGGACTTCGTGAACCCCCTGCCGGTACTGGACCGGCCCACGGCGGACGACACCTACGCCTCGCTGGCGCGCCGTGTCCACGGTCGCGTGAGGGACGCTGTCGCGCACGGGAACCTGCCACTGCCGGCGATCATCCGGGCGGCGGGCCTCACCGGGCCGGAAGCGGGGGCACGCACCCACCAGACGGTGTTCCAGGTCTGGAACGCCGGCCTGCGGTCCGGGGTCGATGTGCAGGATCTGCCGCTGCACCACGGCGAGCACCGGGCATCGCTGCGGCTGCTCGGCATGGAGAGCTCCGCCGGTTTCGTCCTGGCGACGATGGTGCGAGAGGACAGCGCCGGCACCCACGTGCTGTGGAAGGACCCGACCGGAGCCGTCGGCCCCACCCGCATAGCCGAACTCGCGCACGACTACCGCTCCATACTCGACGCGGTCGCCACGAACCCCGACACGCCGCTGATCGACGTCCGGTGGGACTTGAAGGCAGACCCCGGACGCGTCGAACAGACACGGCCCGGCCCTTCCGCGGAGCGGGCCGCGGACGAGTCGGTGACGGAGATGGCCCGTCTGTGGGCCGACGTGCTCGGCGTACGGGAGATCGGCCCGGAAGACTCGTTCTTCGAGCTGGGGGGACACTCCCTGCTGGCGGAGAAGCTGGTGCTCGCGGTCAACAGGTTCTACGACGCCGAGGCGGCGTCGATCCGGACCCTGTTCGACCACCCCCGCCTGCACGACTTCACGGCAGCGGTGGCTCCGGCCGCCGTCCCGCAGGAGACCGACGACCTGCCGGCCGCGGACCCCGTGCCGTCCGAGCCGGACCGTGCCGCCCCGGGGACAGCACCCGCCGTCCTCGTCCGGCCCGCCTCCCCCCACCAGCAGCGCATGTGGTTCGTGGACCGGTTCGAGAACGGGGAGATCTATCCGGCGGCGCCGACCTACCACAACCTGAGACTCGTGCTGCGGCTTCCCGAAACCCCCGAGCGGTCCCGGCTGGACGCCGCTGTCTCGGCGGTGGTGCGGGCGCACGAGGCGCTGCGCACCACGTTCGACCACGTGGACGGCCAGGTGGTGCAGCGCATCCACGAGACCGTCCCGGTGCGCCCGGAGTGGCTGCCCGCCGGCACCGGCCCAGAAGCGCTGCGCGCGGTGGCCACCGCACCGTTCGACCTGGTCGACGGCCCGCTGCTGCGCGTCACCGTGCTGCCGCACGAAGACGGCTCGGCCTGGCTGGCGCTGACCGCCCACCAGGCCGTCGCGGACGACCACTCGCTGCGGCTCCTCGCCCGGCAGCTCCTCGGCGACCTCCCCGAACCCAGCAGCTTCAACGCCTGGCACGAGGCGATACCGGAAGAGGCGCGGCGCGCGGACATCGAGGCACGCGCCGCCGTGCTCAGCCCTCCGCCCGAACCCCTGCGCCTGCCCGAACGGCGTCAGCGCGACGCCGTCCACGTCTACGAGGAGGCCACGGTCGGCTTCTCGGTGCCGCCGGACACAGCGGTCGGCACGCTCGCCGAAGGACTCGGCGTAGCCCCCGTGGACGTGCTGCTGGCCGCCTTCACCGCCGTCCTCGGCTGGTACACCGGACAGACCGACTTGGTGCTGGGTCTGACCCACCCGGGACGCCGCGACGCCGACCGCCACATCGTCGGTCCCCTGTCCAACCTGCTGCCGCTGCGCTTCGAGGCGCAGCCGGACCTCACCTTCGACCGGCTGGCGACCGCGGTCGCGGCCGAGCGCGCGCACGCCCGACGGCACGAGCACGCACAGTTCGACGAACTGGTACGCCGGATCGACCCGGTCAAGGACATGAGCCGCACCGCCCTGTTCGACGTCCTCGTCACGGTCCTCGACGAAACCGGGCCGCAGGAGGAGGCCGGCCTCGCGGGCGGCTACGGCAAGTACGACCTGCACCTCGTGCTGCGCGGGGAGGACGGCGGCCACCGGGGCGTCCTCGTCTTCAACAGCCGCTACTTCGACCACGACCAGATCGCCGCCCTCGCGGAGCACTTCACGGCGGTCCTGCGGCAGCTCGCGAAGCGGCCGCACACCGCGCTCGGCGACCTGGACCCGCTGACCGACGACGAACGCCACACCCAACTGGCGGTCTGGAACGCGACCGACGCCGCGTACCGGGAGACCACCGTCCACGAACTGGTCCGGCAGACCGCCGGGCGCCGGCCCGAGGCCGTGGCTCTGACGCACGAAGGCACGGACATCACCTACGGACAGCTGCTCGCCCGCTCCCGGCGGCTCGCGAAGGTCCTCGTCGAACGCGGCGTGCGGCCCGGGGAACTCGTCGCCCTGCTGCTGCCGAGAGGGCCACGGCAGATCGAGGCCATCCTCGCCGTGCTGTTCGCGGGGGCCGCGTACCTGCCGGTCGACCCGGCGGGGCCGCGGGAGCGGGCGGCCTTCATCCTCAACGACTCCGGAACCCGGCTCGCGGTGACCCCGGACGGCGCCGGCATCCCTGGGTTTTCCGGGGCCACCGTGGCGGTCGACGCCGAACCCGGCGCCGACTACGACCTGCCTCCGGTGGCCGCCGACGCGCCCGCCTACTGCATCTACACCTCCGGCACCACCGGAAAGCCGAAGGGTGTGGTGATCACCCACCGGAACCTGGTGCGGCTCGTCACCAACGAGCGCTTCCCGTTCGTGTTCGGACCGAGCGACGTGTGGACGATGTTCCACTCCTACGCCTTCGACTTCTCGGTCTGGGAGATCTTCGGCGCGCTCGTGCACGGCGGCAGGCTGGTGCTCGTGACCGAGGAGCAGGCCCGCGACCCGGAGCAGTTCTGGACGCTGCTGCAACGGGAAGGCGTCACCGTACTCAACCAGACCCCGAGCGCGTTCGGCCGTATCGCGGGCCGGGAACCGGCAACGCCCAAGGGGCTCACCCGGCTGCGATACGTGATCTTCGGAGGCGAGGCCCTGCGCCCGGCGATACTGGGCGACTGGCTGGAACGCCGTCCCCATGTGCGGCTGGTGAACATGTACGGCATCACCGAGACCACGGTGCACGCCAGCATCCACACCGTCACCCGGGCGGACGTCGAAGCGGACGCCAGCGTCATCGGCCGGCCCATCCCCACCACCCGGCTGCTGCTCCTGGACCGGCTGACGGGCCGTCGGCTGCTGCCGGTCGGCGCGGTCGGTGAGATCCACGTCGGCGGTGACGGGGTCGCGGGCGGCTACGCCGGCAGGCCCGAGCTGACCTCGCAGCGGTTCGTCGAGTCGCCGTTCGGTGACGGGAAGCTGTTCCGCAGCGGCGACCTGGCCCGGTACCGACCGGACGGAGCACTGGAATTCATCGGCCGGGCCGACGACCAGGTACAGCTTCGCGGATACCGCATCGAACCCGGCGAGGTGCGCGCCGCATTGCTCGAACACCCGCAGGTCCACGACGCCGCGGTGCTGACCGAGCCGGACCGCCTCATCGGAGTAGTGGCCACCACCGCCCCGCTCACCCGGCGCGACCTCTACGACCACCTGCTCGCCAAAGTGCCCGGTTACATGATCCCGGGAGAGTTCCGCACCGTCCCGGAAATTCCGCTGACGACCAACGGAAAGGTGGACGAGGAAGCGCTGCGCCGCCAACCGGGGACACTCCCGGCCGACCACGCGGCCGCGGAACCGGTCACCGCCGGGAGCGGCACGGCGGCGGTCCTCGGGCAGCTGTGGTCGGAACTGCTCGGTGTCTCCTCGGTGAAACCCGACGACTCGTTCTTCGCGCTGGGCGGCCATTCCATCAACGCGGTCTCGCTGATCGCACGGATCCAGCAGCACTTCGGTGTGAAACTGCCGATGCGCGCCCTGTTCGAGCACTTCCGCCTGAGCGCCCTCGCCGCGCTCGTCGACCGCCAACTCGTCGACCGCGCGCCCGCCGTCACCCCGGACGCGGCGACGGCCGCCGACCAGATGCCGGCTGCCGGCCCACTTCAGCGCCAACTCTGGCTCGCGGAGCAGGTCGAGGAGCGCTCCCGCAACACGGTCGTGCTGTCCTGGAAGGCCGAGGGGCCGCTCGACCTGGCGGTGCTGAACCGTGCACTGGCCGGGTTGGTCGCGGGGCACGAGATCCTGCGCACCGCGTTCGTGACCGACGGCGGCGCGCTGCGCCAGGTCATCCGGGAGCCGTGGCAGCCCCGCATCGAGCTGGTGTTCGTCGCCGACCCCGCCGAGCCGGACGAGGAACTGGCCCAATGGCTCGAAGAAACCGCGGCGCAGCCCTTCGACCTGGAGTCCGGACGTCTGCTGCGGTTCGCCGTGGCGGACCTCGGACACTCGCACGCACTGCTGGTGTGCGCACACCACCTCGTCATCGACGGGGAATCGGTCCCGACGCTGCTGTCGGAGCTCGACCGCTACTACCGTGCCGTCGCCGACGGAGTCCCCGCCGAACCGCCGCGCACCCAGTACCGCGAGTTCGCGGCCACCGGCGAAGCGGCCCGCGGAGGCGAGCGGCAGCGCCGTGACCTCGACTTCTGGAGTGAACGGCTCGACGGAGTCGACAGCACGGTCGAGTTCCCGGAGCCGCCGGCGACGCCCGAGCCGGACGGCGCGGTCACGGTGCCGTTGCCGGCCGGCCTGGGACAGCGGCTGCGGCACCTCCAGACCCGCCACTCGGTGTCCTGGTTCATGGTGGTGGGCGCGGCGCTGGTGACCGCCCTGCACCGCTGGACCGGCCAGACCGCTCTGACGGTGGGCGTCCCCGCTGTCCAGCCGGACCGGGGCGCCTTCCCGGACCTGATCGGGCCCACCCTGAACACCGTCGTGCTGCGGTCCGACGTCACCGCGAACAGCTCGCTCGGCGACGTACTGGCCGCGCTGAGGACGGAGACGCTCGACGCGTTCGCGCACGGCGACGCCCCGTTCGAGGACGTCCTTCAGCGGCTGGCCCCGGTACGCCGGCCAGGACGCTCGCCGTACACCGATGTCACGTTGAACATGAACCTGCGCAGCGACCGCAAGGCGGAGCTGGGAGGAACGTATCTGCGGCCGGTCTTCCTCGACCGGCTCGGTGCCAGGGAGGCCAAGACAGGCATCACCCTGACCGTGGCCGAAGAGGACGGTGAGCTGACGGCCGTGCTGTCCTACCAGGGGACGCGGGTCTCGGCGAAGCAGGCCGGTGTGCTGGCCGCGGCGGTCGGCGACATTCTCGTCGGCCTGGCGGACGCTCCGGAGCGGGCACTGGCCGAGCCCGTCAATGCGCACCGGCCGTGGAAGTGAGCCACGAGGTGACACGGGTGTGCCGCGCAATCCGGCCCGTGGAAGCCGAGACGAGCCATGAGATCTACGGCGTCTGCGCACCGGGACGGGATCCCCGCTCGCGCGAGGTCACGCGGACGTTCCCTGCCGATTCGCGGCTGCCCGGCTCCTGCCGTGACCACTTCTCCTTCCGGCACGAACCGGAACCGGTGTACACGGCGATCCGGAACTCGCCGCTCCGACCACTTCCATCGAAAGCGGACCGTTGACATGACAACCGACGACCAGATCCGCCTCCACTGGTATCTGCCCAGCTCCGGGGAGACCCGGCAGTTCCGGCAAGGCGGCACCAACGTCGTGCTGCCCGACCGGGACTCCGCCGGGCCCGGGGGCTTTCGCGCACCGACCCTGTCCTACCTCACGGAGATCGCTCTTGCGGTGGAGGAGGCCGGGTGTACGTCGGTGCTCGTCCCGACCGGGTCCTCCTGTGAGGACCCCTGGATCGTCTCCTCCGTGCTCCTGGCGCACACCCGCACCCTCCGTTTCCTGGTGGCGCTGCACCCCCGCACCCAGCACCCGCTCCTGACCGCGCATCACGCGGCCACCTTCCAGCGGCTGGCCGGCCGCGGCCGCCTGGCGTTGAACGTGGTCACCGGTGAACCGGGGTGGGAGGCACGCCGTTACGGCGACCACGGCGACAAGGCCGCGCAATACGCCCGCACCGACGAGTTCCTGCGGATCGTCCGGCCGCTGCTGGCGGGTGAGTCGGTCGACCACACGGGGGAGTACTTCACGACGCAGGACGCCTCGGTGACGGCCCCGGGGCGCGACCTGCCCGCCGACCCGCCGGAGATCTGGTTCGGCGGGTCCTCGGAGTACGCCAGGCCGGTCGCCGCCCGGCACGCCGACGTCTATCTGAGCTGGCTCGAACCGCTGGACATGATCATGGAGAAGATCAAGTGGCTGGCCGAGGCGGTGCCCGAGGGACGGCCGGCACCACGGTTCGGCCTGCGCGCCTGGCTGCTCAGCCGGGACACCGCCGAGCAGGCGTTCGCCGACGCCGAGCGACACCTCGCCGGCATCGACCCGGCCCACGCCGCACGGGCCCGCGCGCTGCTGGGCGCCCGGGACTCGGTCGGCCAGGCCAGGGGCCAGAGCCTCCTCGACGGAGCCACCATCGAGGACCCGGACAGTCTCCACGTGGCGCCCAACCTCTGGGGCGGTTTCGGGCTCCTGGCCGGAGGCTCGGCGCTGGCGTTCGTGGGCAGCCACTCGGAGGTCGCCGACCGGCTGGAGGAGTACCGCGAGATCGGCGTGAGCGAGTTCATCCTCTCCGGGTTCCCGAACCTGGAGGAAGCCCACTGGCTCTCGGACGGCCTGGCACCCGAGCTGCGAAGGAGGGGACTGCTGGCATCGAGGTGAGTCTTCCCGCCAGGTACAGGCGGATTCCTCACCGTCCGCACGGGAGGAACGGGCCGGCCGTCTCCTGAGGCGGCCGGCCCGTTCCCGAGCCCGAGGCAGTGCGGGCAGCCGGTGACCGTTCCGCGGTGCCGGGGCGGGCATGTGCCTCAGCTGCTCGAGGTGTGCGACTGCGGTCCGGTGGTTTCGGAAACGGGTCGGTGCGTCTGCCGTGGTGCGGTCATGTCCAGGAGGAGCAGGGCGTCGTGGTCGGCGGTGCCGGGTTCGGCGGTGTAGACGCCGATGCGCTGGCCGGGGGTGCCTTCCACGTGCAAGGACTGTGACGTGAGGGTGAGGGTTCCGACCTGTGGGTGCTGGAACGTCTTGTGGGCCGGTTTGCGGCCGGTCACCTCGTAGCGTTCCCACAGCCCGGCGAAGTCGGGGCTCTTCAGGAGGAGTTCGCCGACGAGGTGGGTGAGGTCGGGGGCGTCGGGTGCGGTGCCGGCGACGGCGCGCAGGCGGGCGACGCAGGCGGTTGTCTGGCGGTCCCATTCGGGGAAGAGGTCGCGGGCCGCGGGGTGCAGGAAAAGGTAGCGGGCGAGGTTGCGGTGCTTGACGGGCCAGTCGTCCAGGCCCGCGTACAGGGCGAGGCCGCCGGGGTTCCAGGCGAGCACGTCCATGCTTCGGCTGATGACGTACGCGGGATTCGGACGCAGCGACTCGAGCAGCAGCTTCAGGTGAGGGCGCACGGTGCGGCCGGGCGCGGGCGGTGGTTCCGGGACGTAGCGGGCGGCGCGGGCGGCCAGCTCGCGCAGGTGCTGGTGTTCTTGGTCGTCCATGCGCAGGGCGCGGGCGAGCGCGTCCAGGACGGCGGGGCTGGGGCGGGTCTCCTTGCCGCGTTCCAGGCGGACGTAGTAGTCGATGCTGATGCCGGCGAGGGTGGCCAGCTCCTCGCGGCGCAGGCCGGGAGTGCGGCGTACGCCGGCGCCGGGAGTGAGGCCGACGTGCTCGGGGCTGGTCTGGGTGCGGCGGGCGCGCAGGTAGCGGCCCAGCTCGGCGCCCTCGCTGTGCGCGCTCTGGGATGCCATGACTCCAGTCTTATCCGGTCGGTGTACGCCGTGCGGGCACGAGGGGGGCCCTGTCATTACCCCCGAACAGCCCGCCCTGCCCCATTCCCGCCATCCGGGCGAGGGTGAACGAGCAGGACGCCGTACCCCGGACCCTGCCCGGTCACCACAGGCGCGACCCGCCGGACCGGGCGGAAGTTGAGGGCGCCGGGTACGCCATGGATCGAAAGAGGCCGAGATGCGGTACATCAAGCTGCGCGACCTGGAGCTTTCCCGGATCGGTCCGGGCGCCATGGGCATGTCCCATGGCTACACGGGCTCCGGCACCGATGACACGGAATCACATCGGGCTGGTGCCTTTCTCCCGCCTCGGTCGCGGCTTCCTGACCGGCACCGTCCGCTCCACCGGCCAGTTGGACGAGAACGCCCTCCGTCGCGGCAACCCGCGCTCCACCGGTGAGGATTTCCAGCGCCACCTCGACCTCGCCGACCAGGTCAGGGCGCTGGCCGACGAGGTCGGCGCTACGTCGACGCGGTCACGCTGAGCCGCGAGCAGCTCGACAAGCTCAGCAGCCTGCCGCCCGCCGCCGGCGACACCCGCGCCGAGGCCCAGGCGCAGATGCTCGAAGGCTGATCTCACCGCGGCACGCCGCACTTCTGGTGGCGCCGCCCCGCCCCCCGTTTGGAGGAACACCTTTCATGCGTGCAGCAGTGATGTACGGAGCCGGTGACGTCCGTGTCGAGGACCGGCCCGACCCGAAGATCGTCCAGCCGACCGACGCGGTGGTGCGCACGCTGGCCGCGTGCGTCTGCGGCAGTGACCTGTGGCCCTACGCGTCGATGCCCGCCACCGGCGCCGGCCGCCCCATGGGGCACGAGTTCCTCGGTGTCGTCGAGGAGACTGGCGCGGACGTCACCGGCCTGAACGCCGGTGACCTGGTCGTCGCTCCGTTCACCTACAGCGACAACACCTGCGACTACTGCGCCAGGGGCCTGCACTTCTCGTGCCGCAACGGCGGCCGGTACGGACTCGACGGCGTGGACGGCGGGCAGGGCGAAGCCGTCCGCGTCCCGCACGCGGACGGCACCCTGGTGAAGCTGCCGGTGGCCGCCGACTCCGCGCTGATCCCGTCGCTCCTGGCGCTGTCGGACGTGATGACCACCGGCCACCACGGCGCCGTCACCGCCGGCGTCGGACCCGGGGACGCGGTGCTCGTCGTCGGCGACGGCGCGGTCGGCCTGTGCGCGGTGATCGCCGCCAGGCGCCTCGGCGCCGAGCGGATCGTGCTTGCCGGCCGACACGAAGCCCGCACCGGCCTGGGCCGCGCGTTCGGCGCCACCGACGTCGTCGCGGAGCGCGGCGAGGAGGGCATCGTCCGTATCCGTGAGCTGACCGGCGGCGTGGAGAAGGCCATCGAAGCCGTCGGCACCCGCCAGGCCCTCGACACCGCGCTCGGCGCGGTACTGGACGGCGGCACCATCAGCCGCCTCGGCGTCCCGCAGTACGAGCAGGGCCCGATCGGCCCCGCCGAGTTCCTGCGCAACATCACCCTGACCGGCGGCGCCAGCCCCGCCCGCGCCTACATCGAGCAGCTGCTGCCCGATGTCCTCGACGGCACCATCGTCCCCGGCCGTGTCTTCGACCGGACCTTCACCCTCGACCAGGCCCCGGACGCCTACCGGGCGATGTCCGACCGCCAGGTCCTCAAGGCCCTCATCCGCCCCTGACCCCGAACTCCCCGCGCACAGCGAAGGACTTCCGCTCGCCGTACGTGACGTTGAACAACGGCGTCGGGATGCCGCGCTCGGCTTCGGCGTGTACCACCTCCCCGCCGAGGTGCGTGGCGCACAGCTCAGCGGTCTCCTCGGATCAGCATCACTTCCGCTCCGCGATGGACCCGCCGCGCCGGACGTGACTGGAACGCCTGCCTGGCGCAAGGTGAACCCCGGATCCGGCAGCGGGGCTGGTGCGTGCCGGATCCGGGGTCGCGAGGGTCCCCGGCGGGGTTACTTCACGGCGCCTGCGGTGACGCCGCGGGTGAGGGAGCGCTGGAAGAGGAGGAAGAAGACGACCATGGGGATGACGCCGAGGAGGGCGGCGGCGCTCATGGCGGTGGGGTCGCTGGTGTACTGGCCCTGCATGACGGACAAGCCGAGGGGGACGGTCTGGTTGTCGTTGGAGATGAGCAGGACGAGGGGATAAAGGAACTCGTTCCAGCTCCAGACGAAGAAGAAGACGCACATCACGGACAGGGTGGGCCAGCTCATGGGCAGGATGATGCGCCAGAGGATGGTCCAGCGGCCGGCACCGTCGAGGGAGGCGGCTTCGATGAGTTCCTTGGGGAAGCCGGCGAAGACGGAGGAGAGCAGATACGTTCCGAACGCGCTGTAGGTGACGCCGACCAGGATGGTGTAGCCGAGTTTCCCGTCGTACAAGCCCATCTCCTTGAACAGGTAGTAGACGGGGTAGACCAGGCCCTCCTGCGGCAGGACGTTGACGCCGAGGAAGAAGACGAGGAAGGCGGTGCGCCAGCGGATGCGGCCGATGCCGATGGCGTAGGCGTTGAAGAGGGCGACGACGACGGCGATGAGGACGACACCGAGGCTGATCTCGATGCTGTTGATCAGCTTCCGGGTGAAGTCGACGCGCTCCCAGACGTCGCCGATGATGCTCCAGTTCCAGTGCTCCGGCCAGGACAGCGATCCGTGGGAGCGGTAGTCGGCGCTGGTCTTGAAGGAGTTGAGCAGGATGATCGCGAACGGGGCGAGGAAGGCCAGGACGAAGACGGTGACGGCGGCCACGACGGCGTAGGAGCCGAGGCCGCGGCGTCTGCCGGCTGTTCGCCGCTTGCCGCGGCGGGGCGCCGCGTGGCCGGGGGGTGCCGTCTTTTCCGTGCGGGGCATGGTGGTGGTGTCGGTGGTCATGGTCATCCGTCCTCGCGGGCCTGGCGGGTGAGCATCGTCCCGGCGATGACCAGCACGAGCAGGGTGATGGTGCTGGAAATCGCGGAGCCGTAGCCGACGTCGGCGCGTTCGAAGAAGTTCTGGTAGGCGAAGTAGGCGGGGACGAGGGTGGAGTTTCCGGGGCCGCCGCCGGTGAGGACGAAGATCTGGGCGAAGACCTTCAGGCCGGCGATGGTGGTGGTGACCAGGACGACGTAGACCTCGGGCCGCAGGATGGGCACGGTGATGCGGGTGAAGCGCTGCCACCAGGTGGCGCCGTCGAGGGAGGCCGCTTCGTAGAGTTCGGGATCGATGCGCTGCAGGCCGGAGAGGAAGAGCACCAGGGGATAGCCGAGTTGCATCCAGACCAGGACGCCGAGGACGACCCAGAGGGCGAGGCTCGGGTCGCCGAGCCAGTTCTCGGTCAGGGAGCCGAGGCCGATCTTGCTCAGGAGGCTGTTGACGGCGCCTTCGGGTGCGAGGATCCATCCCCACATCAGGCCGGTCACGGCGACGGGGATGACCTGGGGGAGGTAGAGGCCGGAGCGGAAGACGCCGACGATTCTGTCGCCGTGGTTCTTGCCGATGTAGTCGAAGAGCAGGGATGCCAGGAACAGGCCGAGCAGGGTGGGGACGACGGCGATGCCGATGATGACGAAGGCGATGTTGCGGAAGGAGGCCCAGAAGTCGGAGTCGTGGAAGAGGCGGGTGTAGTTGTCGAGTCCGGTGAAGGTGGGGTCGCCGATGCCCTGCCAGGTGGTGAGGCTGTAGTAGAAGGTCATCACCAGCGGGACGACGAGGAAGAGCAGGCTCAGCAGTAGGCCCGGTGCGAGGAAGAGGGCGTATCCCGTGGACCGCGGGTGACGTTTGCTTTTCACTGTTGCTCCTAGGTGGGCGGGACGGCGGCCCGGCGGGCCGGGCGTCGTCCCCGGGGCGACGCGGCATCCCGGCCGGCAGTCCGGCCCGGGACGGGGCCGGACTGCCGTTGCCGTGACGGGCTCGGCCGTGGATCGGGAAGCCTGTGGCCGGGCGGTCTCAGTGCCGGGATGCGGTGTACTTCTCGTAGGGCGCGGCGAGCTGGTCGAGGACGGTGCCGGGCTTGCCGCCGTTCATGAGGTTCTGGGTGGCGGCCAGCCAGGTGTCGAAGTAGCCGGCGACGGGCCAGTCGGGGTAGAAGGCCAGGCCGCCGCTTGCCTGGTCCTGGTCGAAGGCGTTGATGAGCTGCCGGGACTTGGGGTTGGTGATCTCGTCGGGCTTGGCGGCGAGGGGGACGTTGCCCTCTTCACCGATGAGCTTCTGGATCTTGGGCGACATGGTGATGTCGATGAAGTCCTCGGCGAGCTTCTTGTTCTTCGCCCTGGTGGGGACGACCCAGTTGTTGCCGCCGGCACCGAGGGTCGCCTTGCTGCCCGGGTAGGGGGCGGTGGACCACTTGAAGTCCTTGACGTCGGTGGTCAGGCCGCCGAACCACCAGTTGCCGCCGACCATGATGGGCCGCTTCTGGGAGACGAACTGCTCGGTCATGTCGGTGCCCTTGAGGCCGACGTCCTTCTTGTCGAAGTAGCCCTTGTCGACCCACTCCTCGAACTTGCCGACGGCGTAGGTCATCTCGGGGCCGTGGAAGTCGACCTTGCCCTGGTAGCGCTGGTAGTCGTCGACCCACTTCCGGTCGGCCTTGGACAGGGCGAGCAGGTAGAGCCAGTGCATGGCGGGGTGGTCGTTGCCGGCGTTGGCGAGCGGGGTGACGCCGGCGGCCTTGAACTTGGCCAGCGCGGCTTCGAAGCTGTGGAAGTCGGTGGGCTTGGCGACGTGGTACTTCTCGAACAGGTCGTCGTTGTAATAGGCGAGGACGAACTCGCCGTAATTGGGCACGCCGTACCACTTGTCACCGCCCATCTCGCCATTCTTGTCGTAGCGGGCGGTGACGGAGGCGCTGTCGCTGATCTTCTTGTCCCAGCCGTGCGCCTTGACGATCGGGGTGAGGTCGGTGAGCAGGCCCTGCTTGGCCAGCAGGCCGGTGGTGGCGTTGCCCTTGTTGTACTCCATGACGTCGGGCGCCTTGTCGGAGTTGAGGATCATGCCCGCGTTCTGCTGGATCTGGTCGAACGTCTTCTGCTCGAAGATCACCTTCACGTCCGGGTGACTCTTCTTGAACTCGGTGACGGCCGCGGCCCACGCCTTGCCCAGCGCGCCGTCCTTGTCCTCGTAGTGCCACAGCCGCAGGGTCTTGCCGTCACCGGCCACGGAGTCGGAGCCGCCGCAGGCGGTCAGCGGAGCCAGCAGGGCCAGCGCGGACAGGGCCAGCAGCAGCGGCCTTCTGCGCAGGGAAGAGCGGGTGCGCGGGTTGTTCATGGCAGTTTTTCCTCGCGTGCGGTGCGTCGGGGCGGGTGGGTCAGACGGTGCGGCGGCGGTGGACGCGGGCTTCCCACGGCTGCAGGGTGTGCGGGCTCGTGAGAGGTGAGGTGGCGGGAACGTTCGCGATGAGTACCTCGGCGCCTTCCCAGCCGTCGGGAAGGTCGACGGCGAGATCGCCGGCGCCGAAGTTGGCCAGGACGAGCAGTTCGGTGCCGGTGCCCGCGTCGTGGCGGGTGAAGGCGTAGAGCTGTTCGTGCTCGGGGTGGAGCATGTGGAAGTCGCCGTGGGTGAGGGCGGGCTCGCTGTGCCGCAGGGCGATCAGGCGGCGGTAGTAGTGGAAGACGGATTCGGGATCGGCCAGCTGCGCCTTGGCGTTGACCTCGGTGTGGTCGGGATTGACCGCGATCCACGGGGTGCCGGCGGTGAAACCGGCGTGTCCGGTGGCGTCCCACTGCATGGGGGTGCGGGCGTTGTCCCGGCTGCGGTGCCGCAGCCCGTCGAGGATCTGCCGCTCGTCGGCGCCGAGGGCGAGCTGGTCGCGGTAGTGGTTGAGGGACTCGATGTCGCGGAAGTCGGCGATGGACGCGAACGGCGCGTTGGCCATGGCGAGTTCCTCGCCCTGGTAGACGTACGGGGTGCCGCGGTGCAGATGCAGGACGGTGGCCAGCATCTTCGCGGACCGGTAGCGGTGGAACGGCGAGTCGTCGCCGAAGCGGGAGACCACCCGGGGCTGGTCGTGGTTGTTCCAGTACAGGCTGTTCCAGCCGGTCTCGCCCAGGCCCGTCTGCCACCGGCCGAGGCTGGCCTTGAGGTCGGTCAGCTTCAGGGGGCGGACGTCGAACTTGCCGCCGGGGCCGTGGTCGAGGCCGACGTGCTCGAACTGGAAGACCATGTCGAGTTCGCGGCGGCCGGGATCGGTGAAGAGCCTGGCCTGCTCGACGGTGACGCCGGGCATCTCCCCGACGGTGAGCAGGCGGCGCGGGTAGCCGGCGATGACCTCGCGGTGCATCTCGGCGAGGTAGTCGTGGACGCGGGGCCCGCACACGTAGTACGGGCGGCCGTCACCGTAGCGGGCGCCTTCGGGCACGATGCCGTCGGGCAGGGCCGGGTCCTTGGAGATCAGGTTGATGACGTCCATGCGGAAGCCGTCGACGCCCCGCCGAAGCCACCAGCGCATCATCGCGTACACGGCCTGCCGGACGTCGGGGTTGTCCCAGTTCAGGTCGGGCTGCTTGCGGGAGAAGGTGTGCAGGTAGTACTCGCCGGACGCCTCGTCGAACGTCCACGCCGAACCCGAGAACCACGACTCCCAGTTGTTCGGCTCCGCTCCCGCCGTTCCGGGCTCCATGCCCTCGCGGGGCGGGCGCCAGATGTACCAGTCGCGCTTCGGTCCGCCGGGGCCGTCGTCGCGGGAGGCGGTGAACCAGGGGTGTTCGTCACTGGTGTGGTTGACGACCAGGTCCATGACGAGCTTCATGCCGCGTTCGTGCACGGAGGCCAGGAGCCGGTCGAAGTCGGCGAGTGTGCCGAAGAGCGGGTCGATGTCCTGGTAGTCGCTGATGTCGTAGCCGTTGTCGTCGTGCGGCGAGGGGTAGACCGGGGAGAGCCACAGGACGTCGACGCCGAGTTCGGAGAGATAGTCGAGGCGTTCGGTGATGCCCTGCAGGTCGCCGATGCCGTCCGCGTTCGAGTCGGCGAAGCTGCGCGGGTAGATCTGGTAGACCACCGCATTGCTCCACCAGGCGTCGGCAGGGCTGGGCGCGTTTTCGGGCACGTCAAATCCTCATCGTGGGTGGAGGGGCTGTTCGCCGGGATGGTGTCGGGGCTGGACGGTTCGGGTGGCCGGTTCGCCGGCTGCCGCGGGCGGGCCGGGGCGTCAGGAGATGGCGGCACCGACGGCTTCGCGGATGACGAGGCAGGCGGCGCCGCGGGCCCACAGGTCGTGGGTGACGGGGTCGACGCGGATGTCGCAGTCGCGGGCGGCGGTGGAGAAGGCGTGGGCCTGAAGAGCGTCGTGCATGGCCGGGCCGAAGAGGTCGTGGGCGACGGCTCCTTCCCCGGCAAGGATGATCTTCTGCAGGTTGAGCAGGTTGCACATGCCGGCCAGTCCGCGGCCCAGTGCGGTGCCCGCCTCGGCGAAGGCGGAGCGGGCGACGATCCGCGCCGAGCCGCTTCCCGAGCGGGCGATGTGCATGGCATCGGTGATGGTGGTGCAGGGCACACCGGCGTCCTGGAGGTGGCGCAGGACGGCCCGGTCGCCGGCGAGGGCTTCCAGGCAGCCGCGGCGGCCGCAGCTGCACATCGGGCCGGCGGGGTCCAGGGGCAGGTGGCCCAGCTCTCCGGCCAGGCCGGTCGCGCCGGAGAAGAGGGCGCCGTCGAGGAGAAGGCCGCAGCCGATGCCGGGGCCGACGGTGACGACGGCGAAGGAGTCGACGTCCCGACCCTGCCCGAACCAGCGCTCGGCCACCACGAGAGTGTTGACGTCGTTGTTCACCACGACCGGCAGTCCGGTGGCCTCGCGCAGCGGGCCGGCCACGTCGACCTTGTTCCAGTCCAGCAGGGCGGAGTAGCGGCACACGCCGGCGGCGGAGTCGACGTGGCCGCTGACGCCGACGCCCAGGCCCAGCACCCGGTCCGCAGCCTCGGGTGCCTGGTCCAGGAGGCGCAGGGTCAGTGCCGCAGCGGCGGAGAGGGCCGTCTCAGGGGTGCGGTCGGCGATGGGCTCCTCGAGGCGGGCGAGGACGTTGGCGGCCATGTCGGTGACGACTCCGGACACCTGCGCGGGGCCGATCTTGATGCCGACCACGATGTGCTTGTCGGGGTTGACGTGCAGCATTTTCTGCGGCCGGCCGCGCCCGTTCGGGGCGGCGTCGCTCTCGTGCAGGTAACCGTGCTCCAGCAGCGGGGGGAGCATGCGGGTGACGCTGGAGGGCACCAGACCCAGCCGCTGGGCGAGCTGGGTGCGCGATAGCGGGCCGGAGGTCAGCACGGTGGCGAAGATCTCCGCGCGGGACTGTTCGCTGACGAGATCCGAGAACCGGACCGGTGAGGGGCTCATCCCTGGTGTCTCCAGACGTGAGTGACGGCGTATCAGTGCAGGTCGATGTGGTTCAGCGCTATCGAACCGCTGTCGTTGGCCGCGCGCATCAAGGTGAGGAGATCGCCCAGGCCCGCTCCGGCGGCGGCGCCGGAGACCGGGGTTCGTCTGGAGAGCGCCATGCGTGTCTCCCGGAGGGTGTGGCAGGGCCGGTGCGGCTCGACCGGTTGCCTGCAGATGACGGGAGTGTGTCCCCCAGCCTTTTCATGCGTCAAGAAAGAAAAAGGTGCGTTATCGAACCGTGACTGGTGCGGAGAGTCCGGTTCTGCGGTGCTCACGGGGCCTCTGGTGGGGTCGCCGAGCGGATCGAGGGGACCAATCTCGTCGATTTCGTTGACACGAGGAAGAAATAGCGGGACGTTAACCGGCGACCGCACCGCAGTACACCGCGGCGTGGTCGATCCATCCGTGCCAGGGGTGCAGCGATGCGTGCGGCATCCGCACGCACGCATCGCTGCGCCCGGCCCGCCCAGCGGCTGCCGCCGAGACCCGCGGCTCGCTGCCGGTGCACCCACCCTCACGGCTCACCCCGGGCGTCCGCATGTGCGGACGGTCCGGCGGCTGGGGTGCGCGCGGACGCCGCCCTTCCCCCAAGCGAGGAGATATGACAGGAGCACGACATCGCAGAGTCCGGCGTACGGGACTGGCTGCCGGCCTGGTGCTGGCCGCATCAGCGCTGGCGTTCATGCCGGCCGCCCCGGCCTCCGCCGCCACCGTAAGCGACGCCTGGACCGACGCGTCGCGCTACTCGCCCGGCCAGGAGGCCACGGTGACCGCGCAGGTCGACGGCAGCGGCCCGGTGACCTTCACGCTCACCCACCTCGGGGACGTCGTGAAGAGCGGCACCGTGCAGGCCGACGGCAGCGGACGGGCCGTGTGGAAGGTGACGCCGCCGTCCACGGACTTCCAGGGCTACCTCGTCGAGATCCAGGCCGGCTCCAGCCGGACCCAGACGGCGATCGACGTCTCCTCCACCTGGACCCGCTTCCCCCGGTTCGGGTTCCTGGCCTACTACGGTACGAACATCTCCGCCGACGACGCCAAGGGCGACATCGCCGAACTCTCCCAGCGCTACCACATCAACGCGCTGCAGTACTACGACTGGCTGTGGAAGCACGAGAAGCCCGTCAGGCACGACGGGTCCGGCGTCGCCGGCAGCTGGACGGCGTGGAACGGCGACACTCTCAGCTCCGCGACCATCCGCAACTACATCGACGCCGAGCACGGCCGGGGCATGGCCGCCATGCCGTACCAGATGTCGTACGCGGCCCTCAACGACTACGACACCTCGCAGGTCAACCCGGACTGGCGGCTGTTCAACAGCCCCGGCGGCACGGACGAGTGGTACTACCCGATGCTGCCGAACCAGATCCTGCACCTGATGAACCCCGAGAACCCCGACTGGCAGAACTACATCGTCGGCCAGTACAAGGACTCGGTGAACTCCATGGGCTTCGACGGCGCCCACCTGGACCAGATCGGCTACTGGTCGGAGAAGTACGACAAGGCCGGCAACAAGGTCAACCGTCCGAACGGCTTCGCCCAGCTGACCAACAAGACCAAGCAGGCCCTGCCCGCGGGCCGCAACGCGGTCGGCTTCAACGCCGTCGACGGCTACGGCGACGCCGAACTGGCCAAGTCGAGCGCCGACTACCTCTACACCGAGCTGTGGTCGAACTACGAGACCAACTCCTCGGTCAAGGACTACCTGGAGCGCCAGCGCCAGGCGTCCGGCGGCAAGCCGCACATCACCCCCGCCTACATGAACCGCCCCAACACCCCCGACTCCAGCACCCCGAACAACAACTCCGTCTTCGACACCACCTCGGTGCAACTGGCCAACGCCATGTTCGCCGCCAACGGCGCCAACCACCTCGAACTCGGTCCCAACGACCACATGCTCAACACCGAGTACTTCCTCAACAAGGACAAGAGCATGTCCGCCGAGCTCAAGGCGTGGGAGAAGACGTACTACGACGTCATCACCGGCTACGAGAACCTCTTCTACGGCCCCGACCTGCACACCGCGTCCAACAAGACCGTCATCGACGGGCTGAACACCTCCACCGACGGCTCCGGCAACACCGTGTGGACCAACGCCATGCGCAACGGCGACACCGACGTGCTGCACCTGATCAACCTGCTCGGCAACGACGGCAAATGGCGCGACGCCGGCACCGCCACCCCGCCCGCGAAGACCAACGTCTCCGTGAAGTACTACCTGCGCGAGGGACAGCAGACCCCGGCAGCCCTCCGCGTCGGCAGCCCCGACCGCGACGGCGGCCACTCGGCGAACCTCCCCTTCACCACCGGCAGCGACTCCGCGGGCACCTACCTGAAGTTCACCGTCCCCGAACTGAAGAACTGGGACTTCGTCTACTTCGACCACACCGCCAACACCGACGACCCCGGTGACGGCGGCACCGACCCGGGCAACGGGTCCGGCACCGGCAAGCAGCTGGTCAACGCAGGCGGCAAGTGCGCCGAGGCCAAGGACGGAGCCAGCGCCAACGGCACCCCGGCCCAGCTGGGCACCTGCACCGGCGGCGACCGGCAGAAGTGGACCCTCAGCGGCACCGAGCTGCGCGTGCTGGGCAAGTGCCTGGACGTCGAGGGTGGCTACACCGCCAACGGCACCAAGGCCCACCTGTGGGACTGCGGCGGTTACGACAGCCAGAAGTGGGCCTTCCAGTCCAACGGCACCCTGAAAAACCTCAAGTCCGGACGCTGCCTCGACATCGAGAGCCAGAGCACAGCGGACGGAGCACGGCTCCACCTGTGGGACTGCGGCGGCTGGAACAGCCAGAAGTGGTCTCTGACCAGCTGAACCAGCCACCTCGGCCGCGTCCCAAGGCGCAGCCGCGAATCCGTACGGGCCCCGAGCCCATACGGTCCCCGAACGGCCGGCACCCCCGCTTGAGGGTGCGGGGGTGCCGGCCTCCCCAGCGGCCTCCGGCCGCGGCGCCGGCACCAGTGGCGCGGCAGGACGCTCACCTCGCGAAAGGACACCTCCTGTGAACCTCGAAGCGGACAGCGCTCCCGTCGCACTCGCGCTCTACCGCATCGTGGTGGGCTTCCTGTTCGCCTGCCACGGTGCCGCCACCGTGTTCGACGTCCTCGGCGGCCCCCACGGACCGGCACCGGCTCTCGGCGAGTGGCCGGGATGGTGGGCCGCCGTCATCCAGCTGGCCGGAGGGCTCCTGGTCGCCCTCGGCGCCGGCACCCGCCCGGCGGCGGTCATCTGCTCCGGATCCATGGCCTACGCCTACTTCACCCAGCACCAGCCCCACGCCCTGTTCCCCCTCCAGAACGGCGGCGAACCCGCCGCCCTGTTCTGCTGGGCCTTCCTGCTCATAGCCGCCCTCGGCCCCGGCGCCTGGTCGGCGAACGCGCTGATCCGCCCCACGACGGCACCCACCCCGAGGCGAAAGGAGGTGAGCCGGCCCGACAACTGACCTGAACAGCACCCTCCCGAGCACGCGCAAGGCTCTGACCGGCCGGCACCGCCGACCGGTGCCCTTCCCGAAACCACGGAGGAAAACCGATCATGAACCGCGTACCCGCAACCGGGTCCCGCCGCACCGCGCTGGCCGCCGCCGCACTGGCCGCCACCCTGCTGGGCCTGATGGCCCAAGCGCCGACCGCCTCCGCCCACGGCACGGTCATCGCTCCCCAGACCCGCAACTACGGCTGCCTGCAGCGCTGGGGCTCCAGCGAGCCCGACGAGGCGCAGGACCCCATGTGCTACCGCACCTACCACGAGAACCCGAACGCGATCACCGCGTGGAAGGCCGTCTACGCCAACAACACCGGCGACAACTACCGGCAGGTCATCCCGAACGGCCAGATCTGCAGCGCCGGCGGCCAGGGCGAGACCAACTACGGGGCGCTCGACCGCCCCGGACCGTGGATCACCACCGGCATCGGCTCCGACTTCACCGTCGACCTCTACGACGAGGCCCGGCACGGCGCCGACTGGCTGGAGATCTACGTCACCAAGCAAGGCTTCGACCCGACCACCCAGCTCATCGGCTGGAACGACCTCGACCAGGTCAAGAAGACCGGCCGCTACCCCTACCAGGCGCACTACACCACCGACGTCAGCACCTCCGGCTACAG
This sequence comes from Streptomyces sp. SCL15-4, assembly GCF_033366695.1. Lineage (NCBI taxonomy): Bacteria > Bacillati > Actinomycetota > Actinomycetes > Kitasatosporales > Streptomycetaceae > Streptomyces > Streptomyces sp. SCL15-4. Next base: position 186,192 of record NZ_JAOBTQ010000001.1, on the reverse strand, counting down.
CGGACGCCACGTCGTGGTGACCGTCTGGAAGGCATCGCACATGGACCAGAAGTACTTCCTGTGCAGTGACGTCGACTTCGGCTGACCCAGCCGACCCGCACCTCGCAACACCCGCACGCCGGCCCCGCGAGCGCACCGAGCAATCGCTCCTCGCGGGGCCTTCCCCACACTTCCACCACCCGCAGCCAGTGCTGCGCCGGTAACCGGTCTGGAGGCGCCGGATGGCCCGCCGAGGCACACCGCCCACCCGCGCCCGTCACCCACACCCGCGCCGTCCCCGTTCCCTGCCGCCGCCCCCGCACCGCCACCGGTATGCAGCCGCGCTGCACCGGGCAGCCGAGCGCTACCGGCCCGGCAGCCTCACCATCCTGCGCGTCAGCGTAGGCGTCATCTACTGCTGGTTCGGCATCCTCAAACTCTTTCCCGCCACCAGCCCCGCCGAGCACATCGCCATCCGGACCATGACCAAGCTGACCGGCGGCCTGGTGCCCGCCCAGGCGTCCCTGCCGCTGCTGGGCACAGCCGAGACCCTGATCGGCCTGGCCCTGATCACGGGCATCCTCCTACGCCACGCCCTCGCCGCCTTCTACGCCCACATGAGCGGTGTGCTCTCCTCCCTGATCCTGCTCCCCGACGCCATGTGGCATCACGGCATCCCCACCCTCGACGGTCAGTACGTCCTGAAGAACCTCGTCCTGATCGCCGCCTGCCTGGCCGTCACAGCCGACGAACTCACCAGCTGACCGACGCCCGCTCGCAGCCCCACCACACCCCAGGAGCCAGCCCCGTGGGCAGCACCATCACCCTGAAGCGACTCGGCAAGACCTACCCCGGTGGCCACAGGGCCGTACACGACGTCTCACTGCACTTGCACCCCGGCGAGTTCCTCGTCCTCCTGGGTCCCTCCGGATGCGGGAAATCCACTCTGCTCCGCCTGATCGCCGGCCTTGAGGACATCACCAGCGGCGAACTGCTTCTCGATCAGCGGCCCGTCAACGATCTGCCCGCCAGCGAACGCAACGTGGCCATGGTCTTCCAGAACTTCGCCCTGTACCCCACCATGACCGCCGCCGCCAACATCGGCTTCCCCCTCACCGCACGCGGCGAAGACGAAGCACACATCGCCCGGTCCGTCGACACCGTCGCCGACCGCCTCGGCATCCGCTCCCTCCTGGAGCGGACCCCCGCCCAGCTCTCCGGAGGAGAACGCCAACGCGTCGCCATGGGCCGCGCGGTCATCCGCCGCCCTTCGATCTTCCTCATGGACGAACCTCTTTCCAGCCTCGACGCACGTCTGCGCATCCGGCTGCGTACCGAGATCCTCTCCGTCGTACGCCGCACGGGAGCCACCACCGTCTACGTCACCCACGACCAGACCGAAGCCATGGCTCTGGGCGACCGCATCGCCGTCCTGCGCGACGGTGTCCTCCAGCAGGTCGGCAGCCCGGCCGACCTCTACCGCCTCCCCGACAACGCCTTCGTCGCCTCCTTCCTCGGCACGCCCCAGATCAACCTGCTGCACGGCACCCTCCGCGCGCCCGTCAACGGCGACATGACCATCAGCCTCGGTGCTCAGGAGCTACCACTGGCCCAGGCGCCGACCCACCAGATGCTGCGAGTCCTGCAAGGCCAGCCACTCCTCATCGGTCTGCGTCCCGAAGCACTGCGCGTCGAAGCAGACCCGGCACCCTACGAACGCCGACTGCACGCCATGGTCACCCACGTCGAGCATCAAGGCCACGAGTCCCTGCTGCACGTCACCATCGGCTCCCGACGCGCGGACGTCCCCCACTCCACCCCCGCTCATGATCAGAACCGTCACCAGGAGAACTCTCCGCTCCGACTCCTGCGCAACGTGGGCACACGCCTGCGCGAAGGGCTCCACCACCGCCCGTCCGCACCACCCCGGCCCGCTCCACCCCTGCCGGACAACTACGGAGTCGGCGAACTCGTCCTGCGCGTACAACAGGACCTGCACTGCCGACCGGGTGATCGCTTCTCTCTCCTCGTGGACATGAGGGCTCTGATGCTCTTCGACGCACACGGCGACCGCGTCTACCCCCGCCCCATCCATCACCCCGAACTCTGACCGGGACGCCCGCAACCAGGAATCCGCCCGAGGCAACGCGGGCAGCGCGCCACCGGCAACCTCTGCTTGTAACGCTCGGCATCCGCGGCAGGCGCTGTCCGACCGCCAGGCCGACACACCACCGCGCCGCGCATCGACCCGCTCCGATCCGCTGCCGGCTCCCTATACACGGCCCAGGACGGCAGCATCAACTTCCACGGCGTTCGCGGTCCGTCGGGCACCGACGCCCTCCCCGGCCAAGGGCCCGTCGCCCGCGCACTGGCAGGTGCCGCGCGCCACCTGACGGTGCGGTGCGGGCGAACTCGGCCCATGCGTGCTGGACGGTGTCTCCGCCCCGGCCTCCTTGACCGCGGCTGTCGCCGGGCTTCGGGTCAGGTGGATACGTGACTGTCAGGCCGAGGCGGTGATTCGTCCTCGTGGGGCACCGCACAGTCACCAGACCTTAAGTCAAGCTCAAAGAAAAGCGTGCCCGCCTTATTGACCGAGACATGACGGCCGGGCATGGTGCGGGAGAGCGCTCTCCCACCTTGCCTGTTGCCATCCCCCTACAAGGAGACGACCGCGTGTTTTCTCTTTCAGAACGACAAGGCCTGCGACGCACCGAACCAGGCCCGGAAAGGTCTCACCCGCACCGAACCGACCTGTCAGGAGCACTCCTTGTCCAGACCGCTCTCCAGCATCCTTCGCCGGCGCAGAGCCGGCGTGCCTCTTCTCGTCCTGGGCGCACTGCTCGCGTCCTCGCTCACCGTCGCCGTCGCGCCGGGCGCGCACGCGGCCGATACCCTGCTGTCGCAGGGCAGGACGGCCACCGCGTCCTCGCAGGAGGGCGATGGTTACTCGGCCGCCGCGGCGGTGGACGGCAATCCGACCGGGACCCGGTGGGCCAGCCAGTGGAGCGATCAGCAGTGGCTCCAGGTCGATCTGGGCCAGGTGTCGGACCTCAGCCGCGTCGTCCTGACGTGGGAGTCGGCCTACGGCAAGGACTACGAGATCCAGGCGTCCGACAACGGCTCCGACTGGCGCACCCTGAAGAAGGTGACCGGCGGTGACGGCGGCACCGACGACATCGCCGTGTCCGGGACCGGCCGCTACGTCCGGATGCAGGGCCTGGCCCGGTCCGGCGGATACGGCTACTCGCTGTGGGAGTTCCAGGTCTACGGCCATGCCGGTGACACCACACCGCCGCCCGCGACGGGTGCCGTGAAGGTCGAGGGCACCCAGGGCGACTGGCGTCTGACCGTGGGCGGCCAGCCGTACACCGTCAAGGGTGTGACCTGGGGCCCGGCGGTCTCCGACGCGCCCAAATACCTGCCGGACGTGAAGGCCATGGGCGCCAACACGATCCGCACCTGGGGCACCGACGCGTCGAGCAAGGCGCTCCTGGACTCCGCGGCGGCCAACGGCATCCACGTGATCAACGGCTTCTGGCTGCAGCCGGGCGGCGGGCCGGGGGCCGGCGGCTGCGTGAACTACGTGACCGACACGACGTACAAGAACAACTCGCTCGCCGAGTTCGCCAAGTGGGTGGACGCGTACAAGAGTCATCCGGCGACGCTGATGTGGAACGTGGGCAACGAGTCGGTCCTCGGACTGCAGAACTGCTACAGCGGCAGCGAGCTGGAGGCCCAGCGCAACGCCTACACCAGCTTCGTCAACGACGTCGCCAAGAAGATCCACGGCATCGACCCCGACCACCCGGTCACCTCCACCGACGCGTGGACCGGTGCCTGGCCGTACTACAAGCGCAACGCGCCCGACCTCGACCTGTACGCGATGAACTCCTACAGCAACGTGTGCAAGGTCCGCCAGGACTGGATCGACGGGGGCTACACCAAGCCGTACATCATCACCGAGACCGGTCCGGCCGGCGAGTGGGAGGTGCCCGACGACGCCAACGGCATCCCCGACGAGCCGACCGACGTGCAGAAGGCGGACGGGTACACCAAGGCGTGGAACTGCGTGACCGGCCACCAGGGCGTGGCGCTGGGTGCCACCCTCTTCCACTACGGAACCGAGCACGACTTCGGCGGTGTCTGGTTCAACCTGGTGCCCGACGGACTGAAGCGCCTGTCGTACTACGCCGTCAAGAAGGCGTACACCGGTTCGACGGCCGGTTCCGACACCAGCCCGGTCATCAGCGGCATGACCGTGTCCCCGGCCTCCTCGGCGCCGGCCGGCGGCGAGTTCACCGTGCACGCCGACGTCCGTGACCCCGAAGGCGACCCGCTCACGTACAAGGTCTTCCTCAGCGGCAACTACGCGAGCGGTGACAAGCGGCTCGTCGAGGCGCAGTGGCGCTCGACCGGCAACGGGAACTTCGCCGTCACCGCGCCGCAGAAACTCGGCGTGTGGAAGGTGTACGTCCAGGCCGAGGACGGGCACGGCAACGCCGGCATCGAGACCAGGTCCGTCCGGGTCGTCGCCCCGCCGGTGAACGGGACCGACCTGGCGCTGAACCGGCCGGCGACCGCCTCCTCCTTCCAGCAGTCCTACGGTGACTGCCCCTGCGCTCCGGCGCTGGCCGTCGACGGCCGCGCCGAGACCCGCTGGGCCAGCGACTGGAGCGACCCGCAGTGGTTCCAGGTGGACCTCGGCACGTCGAGGACCCTGCGCAAGCTGCAACTGGTCTGGGACCCGGCCTACGCCAAGTCCTACGAGGTGCGGGTCTCCGACGACGGCACCGACTGGCGTCCGGTGTACTCCACGACCGCCGGTGACGGCGACGTGGACACCATCGACGTCACCGCCTCCGCCCGCTATGTGCGCCTGCAGCTGACGGCGCGCGGCACGAGCTGGGGCTACTCCCTGCACGAGCTGGGGATCTACGGCTGACGGCTGTGCCCCGGACGACGGTGACGCGGCCCCGGAGGGTCTCGTCACCACCGCACCACCGATCGCACCACCCGCGTGACACGTGCGCGTGTGCGCGGGCCCTCTTCCCACCCCACGGGCAGGAGACCCCCATGAGATCGAGTCCGAAACGGCTCCCCGCACTCCTCCTCGGCACCGCCATGCTCGCCAGTGTCCTCGGCGTGGGCACCATCGCCTCCGCCGCCACCGACACCGGCGGCACGACGGCCGCCACCGTCGCCCAGACCGGGCACACCATGGCCGCCTCCGCACAGGCGTCCGGCGACGACCCGGACGGCGACGGCTACATCCCGGCCGTACCGCAGGTCACGGGCGTCACACCGTCCACGGCCACCCCGCCGTCGCGCTACTTCCACGAGTTCCAGGCGAACTGCTCGGTCACACACACCGCCGCGGACGACCCGATCGTCTACCCGGGCCAGCCCGGCAAGTCCCACGACCACACCTTCATGGGCAACACGTCGACGAACGCGGGCAGCACCACCGCCTCCCTCTACGGCGGCGCCACCACCTGCAAGGCGCCCGCCGACGCCTCGGGATACTGGATGCCCTCGCTGTACAAGGGCGACCAGAAGATCCTGCCCGTGGGCCCCCAGACGATCTACTACAAGTCCGGCGTCACCGACTACACCAGCGTGCGGCCCTTCCCCAAGGGGCTGCGGTTCGTCGTCGGCGACCCGATGCAGAGCGCCGATCAGTTCCGTCACCACCGCGGCTTCGTCGAGGGCTGGGAATGCGGCGACAGCTACTTCAACACCGACTTCCCCGCGAGCTGCCCGGACCGGGCCGACGTACAGCTCAACATCCGCTTCCAGGCACCCAGTTGCTGGGACGGCAAGTACCTCGACACCCCGGACCACAAGAGCCACATGGCCTACCCGGTCGTCAAGCCCGGCACCAACGACAACATGTGTCCCGCCGACCACCCGGTCGCCGTGCCGATGATCGAGTTCAAGATGGCCTTCCCGGTCAACGGCGACATGAGCCGGGTACACCTGGCCAGCGGCCGCGGCTACTCCTTCCACTACGACTTCTTCAACGCCTGGGAGGAACGCACCCTCAAGGCCATGGTCGACCACTGCATCGTCGGCGGTCTCCAGTGTGACGCCCGCGGCTACGACCAGACACACCCGGAAGCGGGCGCGACCCTGGGCCAGGACTACCGACTGCCCTGACCGCCGGCCCGTTCCACCGGGCCCGGCCCGCTCCCGCGCGCCACGCGCTGGGGCAGGCCGGGCCCTCGGCCTGCCCCAGCCGCGGGGGACAGCCGTCACCGACACACCATGGGGTGGGGATGAACGACCACGCGAACGACCGCATGAACGACGACTTGATCGACCGGTTGATCCACAAACTCGGTCCGGCGCGGAAGGTGCGTCTGCTCACCGGTGCCACGACGTGGCGAACGGCCGCGGAGCCGGACATCGGGCTCCGGGAGATGGTCTGCTCCGACGGCCCGGCGGGGGTGCGCGGGGAGAGCTGGGACGAACGGCGCACGTCCGCACTGCTGCCCTCCGCCTCGGCCCTCGGCGCGCTCTGGAACGACGACCTGCTGGAGGAGCTGGGGCGCCTGCTGGCCTCCGAGGCCGTGCGCAAAGGGGTGGACGTTCTCCTCGCGCCCACACTCAACCTGCACCGCAGTCCGCTGGCCGGCCGCCACTTCGAGTGCTTCTCGGAGGACCCGGAACTGACCGGGCGCGCCGCCACCGCGCTGATCCGGGGCATCCAGGGTCAGGGCGTCGCGGCCACGGCCAAACACTTCGTGGGCAACGACTCCGAGACCGGACGTCTCACGGTCGACGTCCGTATGTCCGAGCGGGTGCTGCGAGAGGTGTACCTCGCGCCGTTCGAGGCGGCCGTCGAGGCCGGCGTGTGGCTCGTCATGGCCGCCTACAACAAGGTCAACGGAACGACCATGACCGCCAGCCCCCTTCTCTGGGACGTCCTCAAGGAGGAATGGGACTTCGACGGCGCCGTGGTCTCCGACTGGGCAGCCGTACGGACCGCCGAGGAGCCGGCCCGCGCCGCGCTCGACCTGGCGATGCCCGGCCCGCACAGCCCGTGGGAGACATGTCTGACCGGCGCGCTGGAAGACGGCCGGGTGCCGGAGAAGGCCGTCGATGACAAAGTCCGGCGCCTGCTCCGGCTGGCCCACCGCGTCGGTGCCCTGGCCCCGGGCCCGGCGCCCCGGAGACCGGCCGTGCAGGCGCGCGCGACCCGGGCGCTGCTGCGCCGGGCCGTCGCCGCCGGATCGGTACTGGTCGGCAACGCTGACGACGTGCTGCCGCTGGATCCGGCCGGACTGTCGACCATCGCCGTGATCGGAACCCATGCGGATACGCCGCGGGTCCAGGGCGGTGGCAGTGCGGGTGTCCATCCCTCGGGTGTCGTCACACCTCTCGACGGCATCCGCAGCCGGCTGCGCGGCCGGGCACGCGTGGTCCACGTGCCCGGTCCGTCACTCGGCCTCCCTCCGTCTCCCGTCGACGCGAACCGGTGCACGGAGCCCCGCTCGGGTGCGCCGGGAGTGCTGGTGCGGCTGCTGGACGCGCAGGGCCGGGAGCTGCACTCCGAACGACGGCTGTCCGGACGCCAGTTGGAGCCCACGCTCGTACCGGGTGCGCACACCGTGGAGATCAGCGCACTGCTCCGGCCCGAACGCACGGGGGAGTGGAGCTTCGGCGTGGGCGGGTTCGGCCGCATGACGCTGAGCCTCGACGGGCAAGTGCTCCTGGACGACGACTTCCCGTGCCGGACGGACGATCCGGCGGTCGTACACGTCAACCCGCCGCTGCACATCGTCCGGGCGGATCTGGTGTCGAAGCGGCCGGTGCACCTTGTGGCGAGTCGGCGGCTCGCGGCCGGCACCGGGCGAGCGACGGTCCTCGCCGCGGCGCCGCCCGAGGAGGACGCTGCCACGGCACTCGCCGCGGCGGTCGACGCCGCCGGACGGACGGACGCGGCGGTCGTGTTCGTGGGCACCACCGAGCACAGCGAGACCGAGGGACAGGACCGCACCGGTCTGGCTCTCGGCGGCCGGCAGGACGACCTCGTGCGTGCCGTGGCCGCGGCCAACCCGCGCACGGTCGTGGTCGTCAACAGCGGGGGTCCGGTCGAGCTGCCCTGGCGCGAGGAAGTGGGTGCCCTGCTGCTCGTCTGGTTCCCCGGGCAGGAGGCGGGCGCGGGCATCACCGATGTCCTCTTCGGCCACGCTGAACCGGAGGGCCGGCTGCCCACCACATGGGCGGCGTGCCTGGCGGACGCCCCCGTCACGGACACCCGGCCGGTCGCAGGCCGGCTGGACTACGCCGAGGGCCTGCACATCGGGTACCGGGCCTGGCTGCGGTCCGGGCGTGCGCCCGCGTACTGGTTCGGGCACGGTCTCGGCTACACGACCTGGCGGTACGAAAGCGTAGAGGCGCCGGCACGGGTCGCCGCGGGCTCCGCGTTCACGGTCCGGGTCGGGCTGCGCAACACGGGGCGGCGGGCGGGACGCGAGGTGGTCCAGGTGTACCTGGCACGTCCCGGGTCCGCCGTGGAGCGCCCGGAGCGCTGGTTCGCCGGCTACGCGGCCGTCCGCGCCGAGGCGGGCGGGACGGTGACCGCCGAGGTGATCGTGCGGCCCCGTGCGCTGCGGCACTGGTGCGAGACGGACCGGTGCTGGCGCACGGAGACCGGTGCGTATCGGCTCATGGTCGGGCGCTCGGCGGGAGACCTGCGGTGGGACGACCCGCTGACGGTCACGGAAGCCCGCTGAGCCGACCGGTCCCGGCGAGGGGCGGCCCGGTCCGCCGGGAGTCCTTCGGCCGGCACCGCGACCGAGGCCCCGCCCGCCGGACGTGCTCCGGCGGGCGGGGCCTCGGCGCGTACGGGCCGGATCAGCCGGTGACGGCACCCTGGCCGGTGCGTGCGGACGATCTCCGCGTAGCGCCGTCCGCTCGCCTTGGCGGTCCGCTTCTGCGTGGCGTAGTCCACGTGGACGAGGCCGAGTGCCGGTGCGGTGCCTCCGGTCCCTGATCAACCTCTTCGTCAGCGATGTCCTGGTAGTCCTCGTGGCCTTGTCCACGAGTCCCGAGAGAGGTCCGCGCGGAATTCCCTTGCTCAATGGTCAAGAGTCGTTGACCATTGCTCGCATGCCTACCGATGATCCTCCCGAGACGTTTCACGTCACCACGGACGAGCAGCTGCGCGCCGTTTCCAACCTCACGCGCCACCGGATCATGGCCGTGCTCCGCTTCGAGCCGGCGACGATCACGCAGATCGCCGAGCGGCTGGGCCTTGCGAAGGGGAGTTCCAGCTACCACGTGCGACTGCTGGAGCGGGCCGGCCTGGTGAAGGTGGTACGGACGCGGAAGGTGCGGGGGGTCACCGAGCGGTACTACGCGATGGCCGCACGGTCGATCGTGCTGCCGGACCCCGAGGCGGGGCAGCCCGACGTGCTGATGCGGCATGCGGTGGCGGACCTGGAGGCGTCGCCGGCGGACGGCGAGCGGCATGTACGGATGGCGCATCTGCGGCTCACCGAGGAGCAGTTCGCGCAGCTGGGGGCGCGGCTGCAGGCACTGGCGGACGAGTACCGGGAGCTGTCCGATCCGTCGCTGCCGGACGCGTCACTCGTCTTCGCACTGTTCCACCCGGCACCGCGCGAGCAGGCCGAGGGAGACGCCAAGTGACCTCGAGCAGATGTAAGTTGCCGACCGGCTTCGGACGGCTGTGGACTGCGCAGACGGTGTCCTCGCTCGGCGACGGGGTGTCGCATGCCGCCCTGCCCCTGCTCGCCTTGACCTTGACGCGCGAGCCGATGGCGCTCGCCGTCGTCACGGCCGCCGGGACGCTGCCGTGGCTGCTCTTCGGGGTACTCGGCGGTGCACTGGTGGACCGCTGGGACCGCCGGCGCACGATGTGGGTCGCGGACGCGGCGCGTGCGGTGCTGCTCGCGATACCGGCGGCAGCGGCCGCGCTCGACGGCCTGAGCATCCCATTGCTCGCGGCCGTCGCCTTCCTGCTCGGCCTCGGCGGACTCTTCTTCGACACGGCCGCCACGGCCTATCTACCGGATCTGCTCCGCCGCGACCCCGCCCTCCTGGAGCGCGCCAATGCCCGCTTGCGCGGAGCGCAGACCGCCATGTCCGGCTTCGCGGGGCCGCCTGCGGGCAGTGCGCTGCTCGCGCTCGGGCGGGCGGTTCCGCTGCTCGTCGACGCGGTGTCGTTCCTGTTCTCCGCACTGCTCGTACGGTCGCTTCCCGGCATGCCCCGGCCCGTGCCGGAGATCCGCGAGTCGCTGCTCCGGCAAGCGCGGACCGGGGCCTCGTACGTCTTCCGGGACCGGTTGCTGCTCGGGCTCGCGCTCCGCCCGGCGGTCGGGAACATCGCCTTCCTCGCCGTGGAGACCGTCCTGGCCCTCTTCGCGCACGACCGCCTCGGCATCGGCACCTACGGCTTCGGCCTGCTCCTCACCGCGGAGGCCACCGGCGGTCTGCTCGGTGCGGGCATCGCCTCCTACCTTGGCCGACGACTCGGCACCGGCACCGCACTGACCTGCACGGCCGCGGTCGAAGGGCTCGCCATCCTGGGCCTGGCCGCTGCCCCGAACCCGTACGTGGCAGGGCTGGCGCTCGCCGTCTGCGGGGCCGGCATGGGCGCCACGATGGTGCTCGGTCCCTCCCTCCGGCAGGCGATCGTCCCGGCCCACCTCATGGGCCGCGTCGCCTCCACCTCCCGCATGCTGGCCATGTGCGCCGCCCCCACCGGGGCCTTCCTCGGCGGCTGGCTGGCCACCGCCTACGACATCCGCACCCCGCTCTACGCCGCCGCCGTCCTCCTCCTGGCGATGACGGCCGTCACGGCATCCATGACCGGCAACCGCCGTGTCGAAGCGGCGCTGCGTGCCGCCGCCCCGGCCGACGGTCCGGATCACCCGGCATCCAAGGAGCCCGCCCAGAAGAGTGCGTCTGACGTCTTGTGACGCCTGCCGCGAAGGCGCCGCGACGATGTCACGAGGCGCAAGCAGTTCGATCCGGGGCTCACCCGGGCGCCTCCCGAAGTGTTGAACATGGGACGGGGCGTGGCAGCGCTTTCAGCGGTATGCGCGTCGTCCCGTCTGCACGGGCTGCGGTGCCGAGTGCACCGACGAACGGTGAAGGGCGGTCGAGCGCGGCGGCTGGGGCACCGCGCAGGAGCCCCGGCCGTCTCTGTGCGGGGACTGCGACCGTCAGGCCGTCATCGACCTGGAGCAGGCCGTGCCCGAGTGGAAGGCCTGCGGGACCTGGCTCGCTGTCAGTGCCGGCTGCCAGGCTTGACGGATGGACCGTGAAGACGAACAGCTGCTGCGCCGCCGCGTCTACGGCGCCGACCACGACGATCCCGACCCCGGCCCGCTCCCGCACCGCACGTACGCCGAACTGGTCGGCGGCCCGCTGGACGGTCTGCTGCTGGACATCACCGGCTGGCGGGCCGAGGAAGTCGACGACGGCGCCGCCCTGTCCACCGAGCTTGTGCGGTGGCCCGGCGGTCGCGCCCTGTACGACCCGCGCCCAGGCGAGCCGCGCTCTCCCGGCCCCGGAGTGAGCTGCCGCTTCTACCACTCCGGCGACACGCCCTGACCACGGCGACAAAACGAGGCGGCCCCCGCAGCCACCTTCAGGGCGCGGGAGCCGCCTCCTTCGCGCTGGGACGCCGACGACCGGATGAGAGCCGTCTGCGGGCGCGCCCGCTCGGGCAGGTAGCCGGCCCGGCCGCGAGCAATGCCCGCTCTCGGTCGCTCGGTGCCCCAGGGCGAGGCGGCCGGGAGTGCCTGGAGTACGACGGCGGCCCCCGCGAGGCGGGGTGCTCGCAGGGGCCAACAGGGATGAACGGGCGGCTGGCAGACGGACTCCCGCTGCGTTCGCCGTCCGCGGGCTGGTGAGAGCGGCTGGGCGCACAGATCCGTGCCGGATCCGCTCACGGCAACCCGTCTGTCGTCAATCAGCAGTCCAGATAGGCGACGTGGATCCACACCCCGGTCCGGCCGCCCCAGAGGTCCCCCATGACCCAGGAGCCCTCCCTGCCCTTCGCGTTGATCTTCTGGCCCCTGTTCACCTTCCCCAGGACCGGGTAGTTGGTGCCCGGTCCTCCGCGGTAGTTGACACCGTTGTCATTGACCGTGCAGACAATGTCCTTGACCGCAGCCGGGGCGCCGACGCCAGGGGCCGCCGCCGAAGCGGTGTTCGCCGAAGCGGTGGTTGCCGTCACGCCCCCGACGAGGGTGAGAACCGTCACCGCAGTGACAACGGCAGCGCGCATGGACTTGAGCATGGATTGTTCGTCCTTCCGGAGGAAGAGAGCAGTGCTGACACCCGCTTAATGCCACACCCAGCTCACAGCAATCCAAAGGTCACACGAAAGTGCAGGCGCACGCCGGAGTACGACGCGGACGCCTATAGCCAGGAACTGCCCCTCTGACCGGCCCAGTCACCCAGCGGCACACGACCCGCCTTCCGCGTGGCGCCAACACACGGCGGCGGGAACCATGGAGCCGACCGGAACCCGGTCCCGGCGGAGCGGACCGGCAGGGCCCGACACCCTCGGCACTGCGTCCGTTCCCCTTTTCCACCTGCTGTCACAGGGCAGGTTCTGGCTCAACCTCTGTGACGCGGGCACTCGGAGTGACGACACAGCGTCGCTGGGAGGCATCCGGAGTCGCCCGAAAACGAGCGGCGCTGAGGGCCGCTGGACCGCGACCGGGACGCCGTTGTCGCCGGGTTGACACTGCCTTGGAACTCGGGCGCCGTCGAAGGACACGTCAACCGCATCAAGATGGATGCTTACACGCCGCCGCCCGGGCTTCACTCTCCTGCGGAAGCGAGTCCTGCCAGCGCCACGACGCGGTATGTCTGCTCAGAGGCCGAGCAGCACCGGCCCGGCCGGAACACCACAGGTGATCAATGCCGTCGCAGGAGCCCCAAGGCCGCGGGGGGAGAACAGGTGGGGGCCGTCATGACTGGCGACTTCACGTGGGTGCCACCACTTGAGACCGCGGATGTTCTCCGCGGTCAGCTCGTCGTCGGACAGCGGCCCGCGTGGCTCGAACCTGGCAGTGCGTACGAGGAAATAGTCGTTGACGACGCCGTCGTAGCCCGCGGCACGTCCAGGTGCCACGACTTCCTGATGCCACACGTGCGGCGGGTCGGTCCTGACTGAATGGCGTAGGTTCACGGATGGCATTCGGACATGCTAATCCCGAGGGCCAAGGGTGATGTGCTCGACTCGGTGAGGCGAGCACAGTAACTCACTGTCACTGGCCGCAGAAGTCGAGCCAGTACCGCAGGGCATGGACTTCCGGCCAAGTTCACCACTGGGCCTTGGCCGGGGAAGCCGCCGTGATCTACGCTCGGAATTGAAATTTAATTTTCAATGAGGGGATGCATCATGCTGACTCGCTCCTGTCGATCCAACATCTCGACCATCTCGGCCCGCACGCGCCTGAAAAAGCAGCCCACGGTGATGCGGCGGTGACGGAGCCGGTATCGACAGTCCAGAATTCCGGACGGGGAATGGTGCGCAGGATACTGCCCCTGGGTCTTCCCCTCGCCATCGGCTTCGTCGCACAACTCGCCATCTCCTTCACCGACGCCGCGCTGGTGAGCAGGCTCGGACCGGACGAGTTGGCGGGAGTCACACTCGCGCTGAGTATTTTCAGCGCAACCATGCTCTTCGGTCTGGGAATCGTCACAGCGGTCACCCCCAGACTGGCGGCCGGCCATCGCGCGGCCGACACAGGCGCCGTCCGCGCCTGGTTCGTTCAGGGCGCGTGGCTCGCGGTACTCGTCGGGATCCTCGGCACGGCGGTACTGCTGAACACCGGGAACATCCTGACCCTCATCGGACAGAGCCCGCGGACAGCGGATATCGCACAGGACTACAACGAGGGCGCCGCCGTCGGTCTGCCCCTGTTCCTCCTCTACGTCGACGCCCGATGCCTGCTGACCGGCATCGGCCGGCCCAGGCCGGCGACCTGGGTGATGCTGGCGGCCGTCCCCCTGAACCTGGCCCTCGGCTACGCACTGACCTTCGGCGCCGGGCCGATACCTGACCTGGGAGTGTTCGGAGCCGGGCTCGCGAGCACACTCGTCCGGGCCTTCATCGTCCTCGCCGTGACGGCCCTGCTCCTCACCGGCCGGCTCCGCGAACTGGGGCTCAGGAACGCACCACTCGCCCCCCGCCTGCCCCTGCTCGGCGAACTGCTGCGAGTGGGCTCCTGGATCGGCGTGCGCGTCCTGCTCGGAGAGGGATTCCTCCCCGTACTCGCGTTCTTCGTGGGCCGCTTCGGAGCCGACGCGACCGCCGCCCACGCCATCGGTCTGCGGCTGGAGACCCTGGTGGTCGTCTTCGCTCTCGGCTTCTCCGGCGCGGCGACTACCGTGGCCGCGTGGGCCCGGGAGGACGGCGACTGGCGGGCCCTTCGGGACCTGCGGTCCGCGCTACTGACGATCGGGCTCGGCTACTCCGGCGGCCTGTCGGTGGTCATCCTGGCCTCGTCGGGCTTCATCACCCGGGTGCTCTTCGGACTGCACGACCCAAGGGCGGAGAGCCTGGTACACGAACTTCTCCCGCTCGTGATCGCCTATTTCGTCGTCGACACGCTCATCACCATGTCGATGGGATATCTGGTGGGCCTGTCGGACACCAGAACTCCCACGATCGTGGTGGGTGTCGGCTACTGGATCATCGGTCTCGGAACCGGCGTCCTCCTCAGTGAACTGACACCCCTCGGATTCTACGGCCTGTGGCTCGGTGTCATCATCGGCGGTTGCGGAATCGGGGTATTTGTTTTCGCGCGGACCGGATGGCACATCGCCATCACCAAAAGCACGCGAGAAAAGGGACATTCAAATGCTGAACCCGAGATTCTCGGACCTGGCCGGCGTGGGCATCGAAATACGTGATGTCGAGAGTGACATCACAACGAATGACAGAATCGCCGCATACATCCGCAGGAGTGACCGGCTGGTGCCGGAAACCCCGAGGCAGCAATTACGCATCAAACGTAAGTGGGAGCTGGAGAACTCCCGGCTGCGTGAACGTCCCCGCATGAACCCGTCCGAGGTCAGGACCTGGCAGCTCGACCGGCTGCGCGCCCTCGTCGACGGGGCCTACGCGACGATTCCGTTCTACCGGGAACTGTATGCGGCCGTTGGGTTCGAACCGGGGGACGTCGTCACCTGGTCCGACTTCGAGCAGCTGCCCGTCATCGACAAACGCATGCTCATCGAGGCGGGTGTGAGCGAGGAAGCGAGGAAGACGGCCGGGACACGGACCGTCCACTCGGCCCGCACCTCCGGGTCCAGCGGACTCAACCTGACGATCCTTCAGGACAACGCGAGCACCGACTACCGGGTGCTGCTCAACATGCGCCACGCCGAACTCGCCCTCGGCCGCGCCCTGAAGCCGGACGACTGGCGCTATCAGGTGTACTTCGCCGCCGAGCGGCTCACCTCGCTGCTGGGCGCCTACCCCTACGTCACCGTCGCCCAGGAGTGTCCCACCGACATCCTCCTGGAGAACCTGGCCCAGATCCGTCCCCAGGTCATGCTCTGCTTCCCGAGCTATCTACAGCGGCTCGCGGAGGAGAACGTCGCACTCGACGCGCTCGGCGTGGAGACGATCATCACCAACTCGGAGCGCAGCAGCCGGGAAGAGCGGGAGAAGTACTCCCGGATCTTCCGGGTCCCGGTGCTCGACGAGTACTCGTCGGAGGAGTTCTCGCTCATCGCCTACGAGTGCCGGGAGCGCCACTACCACCTCGTCGAGGACAGCGCGTACATGGAGGTCGCCCTGGCCGACGAGACCGGATTCGGGCACATGGTCGGCACCTCGCTCGGCAACGCGTTCATGCCGTTCATCCGGTACGACCAAGGGGACATCGTCCGCCTCGCGAACCCCGACGCCACCTGCGCGTGCGGCTCCCGCTTCCGGATGATCGACGCGTTCCGGGGCCGTGAGGACGAGAAACTGCGCGACGGACGGAGCCGAACGGTGCCGGCCGACGCCGTTCTCGGCCTGTGCGACCGGACCCTGGTCGTCGAGGAGTCGAACGTACTGCAATACCAGATCGTCCAGGTGGCACCGGACCGCATCGAGGTACGCCTCCGGTTGTCGGACCCACGGAAGGACATCGAGGACAACCTGCTCCTCACCGAGTTCGTCCGCGAACTCTCGTCGCTGTTCCTCCACGAGAAGATGCGGGTCGACGTCGTCCATGCCGGCACCTTCGACACGTTCGTCTCCGGGAAACGACGCCTCATCTACGTCGAAGGGGCCTGGGCGCGTGACTGACACGGACAGGAATGCCCTCCACACGGCAGGGGCGCCGGACAAGTGGGCGAGGTTCCGGACCGAACTCTTCGAGCTCGGCGCCCGACAAGAGGCGTACGAACGCTCCGTCATCAACCTGATCGCCAGTGACAACGCCGTGCCGGGATGGCGGGCCCGCTCGCTCCCCTACGCGGGCGACATGATCCAGGAGGGAATCGTCGGCAAGCGGCCCTTCGCCGGCGCGGCCCTGCACAACGAACTGGAGCGCGTCGCAGCGGAGATCGCGTGCGAGGTCCTCGGCGTGGATCACGCGATCCTCCAGTCCCATTCGTGCAGCCAGGCGAACCAGGCCGTCTACCAGGGCCTGCTGAGGCCCGGGGACCGCGTGCTCGCCCTGCGGTTCCGCGCGGGCGGGCACCTCACGCACGGTATGCGGGCGAACTTCTCCGGCCGCGACTACGAGTTCGAGTTCTACGGGGTCGGACCGGACGGACGTATCGACTACGAGGAAGCACGCCGCATCGCGAAGGAGTTCCGCCCGCGGCTGGTCATCTGCGGTTCGTCGTCGTACCCGTGGAGCTACGACCTCGGCGAACTGCGTTCCCTCTGCGACGAGGTCGGCGCCTATCTGCACCTCGACCTGTCGCACGAGGCGGGTCTGATCGCGGGCGGCGCCTTCGCGTGCGACCTGCGGGCCGCCGACGTGGTGACGATGTCGCTCGACAAGACACTCAGAGGACCGCACGGAGCCGCCCTGCTGTGCCGTGCCGAGCTGGCCGACCGCATGGACGCCGCAGTCCATCCCGGAACCCAGTCGAGCTTCCCCATCCGCCGGCTCACCGACGCGGCGACGGCGCTCCTGGAGAGCCGGACGGCCGCCTTCGCCGAGTACGCGGACCGGAGCGTCGCGCTGGCCCGGGCGCTCGGCCGTCGGCTGCTGGCGCACGACACACGGGCCGTCGTCGGCGGCGGCACCGACAAGCACTACCTGCTCCTGGACACCCGACAGGTCTTCGGGCACGACGGGCGCGGCGCGGAGGCGCTGCTGGAAGACCTGGGCGTCCTCACCAACCGCCAGTCGCTGCCGCACGACCCCTCCGACCGGTTCAGGGACGCCGGGGGACTGCGGCTGGGCACGGCCTGGCTCTCCTCCTGCGGCTACACCGTCGCGGATGCGGAGGAGCTGGGCGCACTGGTGGTGCACGCACTCTCCGGCCGGGACCGCGAAACGTGTGCCGCCGCGTTCCGCGAGCTGACCGGCCGGGACAGGCCGGGCGATGTGCGCGGCATGACGGAACTCTTCCCGGCGGCGAACTGATGGGGGACCAACGCGTGAAGACACTCACGGACTACGAGCAGATAGGTTTCCTCACCGAGGCGAACCTCGCCGACGGCCACGCCTACCAGGGGCTCACCGCCAGCCAGGAGGTGATCGTCGACCGGCTCGGCAACGCCTGGCGGAAGTCCGAGGCGGAGTCGATCCCCGAATCGGAGCACCGCTACATCGACCGGTACGCGCAACTGATCGGGTCGGCCGGACTCCAGGCGGCCCCGGAGCACCTGATCCTGCCGACCGCATCGAACTCGATCGACCTCGTCGCCGCGTATCTGACCCTCGCCGGCAAGCGCGTCCTGCTGACCTGTCCCACTTTCGACAATCTCGCCCTGATCCTGCGCCGGCGCGGCGCGCGCCCTTCTCCCGTCTCCGAACGGGAGATCTCCGACGGCGAGTCACTCGCCCGCCGACTCCCCGGCACGGACGTCCTGTTCCTGGTGAACCCGAACAACCCCACCGGCACCAACCTGTCCGAGGATGCCTTCACCGCGCTCGTGCGCGCGTGCGTCGAGCACGGCGTCACGCTCGTCATCGACGCGAGTTTCAGGCTGTTCTACCCGCAGACCTGGGACGCCTACCGCGTGCTCCAGGACCTCGGCGCCTCGTACATCGTCTTCGAGGACACCGGCAAGATCTTCCCGACCCAGGACATGAAGGCCAGCCTCCTGTCCTGCTCGGCCGACCACCGCGCCCCGCTGCGGGAGATCTACAACGAGATCTACCTCTGCGTCTCCAAGTTCACCCTGCGGGTCCTCGGAGACTTCTTCGAGGAGGCACGTGTCACCGGCCTCCACCGGTCCCTCCACTCCCTCGTCGCACGGCGACGCACCCGACTGAGGCAAATGCTGGGCGAGGACCTCGTCGAGCGGGCGGCCCGGTCGAGCCGCATCAGCGTGGAGTGGCTGTCCACGGCGGGCACCGGCCTCGACGACCGGACCGTCGTACGGGAGCTGCGCGGCCACGGCGTGGGCGTGCTGCCCGGACGCGGGTTCTTCTGGGACAGCCCGCACGCCCCGGACAGCACTCGCAACGTGCGGGTCAGCCTCATGAAACCGGACAGCGAGTTCGAGCGCGGGCTCGCCCTCATGGCCGAGTACTTCGACAAGGCGGTACGCCGGTGAAGATCGTGGTGTCCGGCCGGTCCGTACCCGAACGACTGGCCGAGTACTGCCGCCGACGGGGCATCGTCGTCGACCACGTGGACGCGCCGCCCACGGAACAGGAACTGTGCCGGCGCGTCCGGGACGCCGACCACTACCTCCTCGGTGGTGACGAGCGGCTGTCGAGAGCCGTCCTGGAGTCCGCGCGCTCCCTTGGCTGCATCTCCTTCACGGGCACCGGCGCCGGCTCGTTCGTCGACCTCGACGCGGCGCGCGACACAGGAGTACGAGTCCTCACCACACCAGGGGTGAACGGCGTCGCGGTCGCGGAGTTCGCCCTCGGACTGGCCGTCGGCATGATGCGCCGGGCCCTTCCCGACCTGCACGACCGCGAGCAGCCGTCCCGGACCTCCACCGAACTCGCCGGGGCGACGGTCGGCATCCTGGGCCTCGGCGCGACCGGCGGGGCGCTGGCCGGGATGCTGGCCCGCGGGTTCTCCTGCCAGGTCCTCTACCACTCCCGTACCCGTAAGGAGCGGGAGGAGAAGGCGCTCGCACTGACCCGCGTCGGCCTGACGGAACTGTTCACGCGCAGCACCACGGTGTTCGTCTGCTGCTCTCTGAACGACGAGACGACGAGTCTGGTGGACGAGCGGCTCCTCGGCATGGGGCCCGCACCACGCTACCTCGTCAGCACTGCCGATCCCCGGGTGATCGACCCCGGCGCCCTGCGCCGCGCCCTGGAGACGGGCGCCCTGACCGGCGCCGCGCTGGACGGCTACTACCGGGAACCCGTCCCGGACCCGGCTGACGACCCCCACGGACTGCTGCATCTGCACGGCACCTCGCTCTTCGTCACCAGCCACATCGCCGCGTCCTCCGCGACGTCCTGGAGCCGTATGGAGAACGCGGCGGTCGACAACCTGCTCGCCGTCCTCGACGAGGAGACGCCGTGAGCGGCGAGGCGGCCCGGGCCCTGGTCGAACAGCTGAAAACCGTCGTGCCGGACGGCTGCCTGGTCCTGCCGTCGTCACCGCGGTACGACGCGGCCCGGCAGGTGTACAACCGGATGCACGACCACCGGCCCGCCGCGATCCTGCGCACCCTGGACGAAACCGTGCTGCGCAAGGCCCTCACCGGCGCGGCCACGCTCGGAGTCCCCCTCGCGGTGCGCGGCGGCGGCCATCACATCGGCGGGTTCTCGACCGTCGACGGCGGCCTGGTGATCGACTTCTCGGTGTTCCGGGACGTTGCCTACGACCCGGACACCCGGACGGCCCGGGTACGGCCCGGAGCGCGCCTCGGAGACCTCGACGCACGGCTCGCCGCCTACGGCCGCTGCGTTCCCTCGGGCACGGTCAGCGACACCGGAATCACCGGCCTCACCCTGGGCGGCGGGATCGGATGGCTGGTGGCCGGTCACGGACTGACCTGCGATCACCTGAGCGGAGCTCGCGTGCTGCTCGCCGACGGCCGGATCCTGGAAGTGTCGCGCGACCATCATCCCGATCTCTTCCACGCGCTGCGCGGCGGCGGGGCCGGCGCCTTCGGCATCATCCTGGAACTGCGCTTCCGGACCCTCCCGCTGCCCCGCATCACCGCCGGCTCCGTACGCTTCCCACTGGACCGGGCAGCCGACGTGCTCCACCGAATCCACGGACTGCTGGAGGAACGCACACCCACCTCACTGACACTTGCCCCGGCCCTCGTACACCGCGACGGCGTGCCCGAGCTCTCCGTCGACCTGTGCTGCCACGGCGACGCCCGGGATACGGCCATGGAGACCGCCCGGCTCAGAGAGAGGATCGGGGGTGACTGGTCGGATGTCGGGGAGCGGGAATACCCGCGATGGCAAGCACACTTCGACTCGTCCTTCCTGCCGCCCATGCGCGGGTACTGGAAATCCAGCCACTCCACCCGTCTGGCCTTCGACCCTGACCTGATGACCGGTGCGCTCCGCGCCGCGCCCACCGCCAGGTGCTCGGTACTCGTCGAGTACTTCAACACCGACACCCTGCGGGCCCACGCCGAGGGATCCGCCTACCCCCTGCGGGAGTCACGGATGGGCGTCCTGCTGTCGGCGAGGTGGCCGGACCGGGCGGAGGACGACACACACGTCCGCTGGGGGCGCACCTGGACCGAACGGCTGCGGTCCGGGCACGACAGCGTGCGGGCTTACTCCAACTACTCCGACGCGTCCGACTCCCACGCGGGCGTGGCCGGCGGCGACCGGAGGCTCGGCAACACCCTCCGACGGCTGGAGGAGACGTACGACCCGGACCGCCTGTTCGCGCGAGGCCACCGAGCCGGGCTCACCGAGAGCCGGGGAGCCCGGACGCCCGCGGAAGACGACCGGCGCAAACGACTGCCGTCCGGGTCCCTCAAGTCCAGCACCTCAGCGGCGCCGTGATGCGCCGACGAGTTGGCCCCGGGGCAGGCGTGCGGCGAGGTCGAGGGTGTTCTCACTCGGCACCATCCGGTCGCTCGACGGTCCGTGCGCCCCTTCAGCCGTTGCAGGGCGGTGAAGCCGCCCATCGACAGGTCGAGCGGGTCGACCTGCTCGGTCGGCACGTCCTTGTACGACGACCCGGTGAGCGCTGCTCGGTGGGCTCGTGATCGGTTCCTGGAGGTGGGAGACAGGGGTGGGGGGTAGCGGGTTCCTCTCGCTGACGGGGCCTGTCGGTGGTGTGGCGCGTGCCGGTCCTCACGCCATCGCGATGACGACCTTGCCGGCCTTGGCGCGGCCCTTCTCGGCGTACTCCATGGCCTCGCGGGTCTGCTCGAAGGGGAAGACACGGTCGACGACGGGGCGGATTGCTCCGGCGTCGACGAGCCGGGTGAGTTCGCGCAGCTGGTCGCCGTCGGCCTTCATGAACAGGAAGGAGTAGGTCACGCCCCGGCGCTTGGCGTGGCGTCGGGTCTTGAAGCTCAGCGCGTTCGTCACCTGCCGCAGGAACGGGTTCGCGCCGAGCTCGCGGGCGAAGTCCGCGTCGGGCGGCCCGGCGATGCTGATGACCTTCCCGCCTGGCTTGAGGACCCGCAGGGACTTCTCCAGGGTCTTGCCGCCGAGGGAGTCCAGGACGACGTCGTAGCCGTCCAGGAGCTCCTCGAAGTCCTGGGTGCGGTAGTCGATGACGACGTCCGCGCCGAGTTCCTTGACCAGGGCGGCGTTGGCCGCGCTCGCGGTGGTGGCCACCTGTGCGCCCAGGTGCCTGGCCAGTTGGAGGGCGGTGGTGCCCACTCCACCGGATCCTGCGTGGATCAGGACTTTCTGGCCCGGCTGGATCTGTGCCCTCTCGACCAGCGCCTGCCATGAGGTGAGGGCGACCAGGGGGAGGGAGGCGGCCTCCGCCATGGTGAGGGTGGCCGGCTTGTGGGCCAGGTCGTTCTGGTGGACGGCGATGAGTTCGGCGAAGGTGCCGATGCGGTCCTTGTCGGGCCGGGCGTAGACCTCGTCGCCCACTGCGAACCGGGTGACGGCCGAGCCGACCTGGACCACCACTCCGGCGAGGTCGTTGCCCAGCACGAGAGGCAGGCGGTACGGGAGGATCACCTTGAAGTCGCCGTCGCGGATCTTGAAGTCCAGCGGGTTGACGCTCGCCGCATGGATCTTGACCAGCACGTCGTCGGCGCCCGGCTCCGGATCGGGCATCTCGGCGGCGCGCACCGCGGACTGGTCACCGTACTTCTCGATCAAGTAGGTCTTCATCGCCGTCTTTCCGTCTCGTCCGCACAGGGACGGGATCTCCGCTCGCTTAGGGCCGCCCCGGTACGAGCTGCTTACTGGTGACTACTTCTGGTTCATGACGCCCCACACCGATGCGGCGGGCGCGCCTCACGCCGCGTTCGGCGATGCGGCCAGGTTCCGCTTCACGTGCCGGGTGGTCTCGTCGGCGAGGATTTCGGGCAGTTGCCGCTCGATGCCGGACAGGGCCTGGGCGGCGACCTCGGCGGGATCGGTCTTCTGGTCGGCGGGAACGCCGGCGGCCATGTCGGTGTCCATGTATCCGACGTGCAGCGCCGTGACGGTGATGCCGCGGGGCGCCAGTTCCTCCCGGGTCGCGTCGGTCAGCGCCCATGCCGCGGCCTTCGCCGCGGCGTAGGCGCCGAGGCCGGCGGGGTGCAGCCAGGACAGGACCGACAGCACGTTGAGAACGGCGCCGCCGCCGTTGGACTCGATGACCGGGGCGAAAGCCCGCGTCACGGCGAGCGGGCCGAAGAAGTTCACCTCCATCTCCAGGCGCACCGCGTCCGGGCTGCCCGCCACCAGGGGCGTACCGGTGGAGATGCCCGCGTTGTTGACCAGCAGCGTCACCTCGGAGGCCGTGCGAGCCGCCGCCCGGATCGACTCCTCGTCCGTCACGTCGAGCCGCAGCGGGATGACACCCGGAAGGTCCACCTCTTCGGGGCGACGGGCCGCCGCGTACACCTTCGCCCCGCGTTCCACGAGCTGGGCGGCCAGATGCCGCCCCAGCCCCCGGTTGGCCCCGGTGACCACTGCTACCGCGTCCTTCAGTTCCATGCCCGCTCCCAGCGTCACGGCCGCCGGCAAGCGGCCCGCGTCAATTAGATTACGACCTCAATCTAAGCACTGGTCTAAGATAGATGCCAGTCGACATCCAATCGGGAGGTGGCGGATGGGCCGTGTATCGCAGGCGCAGGCGCAGGAGAACCGCCGGCGAGTCGTTGAAACCGCGTCCCGCCTGTTCCGGGAACAGGGGACCCACGTCAGCGTTGCCGACCTCATGAAGGCGGCCGGTATGACCCACGGCGGCTTCTACAAGCAGTTCGCCTCCAAGGAGGCACTCATCGACGAAGCCACCGCCCATGCGTTCGGCGAACTCGCCCGGCACCACAAGGACGGGCTCGATCAGTACGCCGGGCAGCGCGACGCCGCCCAGCGGGCGCTGATCGACACCTACCTCTCCGCCGAGCACCGCGACAGCGCGGCAGACGGGTGCCCCGTCGCCGCACTCGCCACCGACATGGCCCGCGACGGCGGGGAAAGCGAGGCCCGCCGCGTCTACATCCAGGGAGTGGGCGACTTCGCCGACTTGCTCGGCACCAAGGACCAGGACGGCATCACCCGGCTGTGCACCATGCTCGGCGCACTCGTTCTTTCCCGGGCCACCAAAGGCTCCCCGCTCTCCGAGGAGATCCTCACCGCCGCACGCGAGGCGCTGAAGGCCACCGACTGACCGGAACCGCCGTGCGGTGCGGCAAGCCCCAGAAGGGTGCGCCTCTCGCTTCCGCACGCCCGGGCCATCACCGCGACTCCGCCACCCGTCGAGTCCGCTCGAAGGTGAAGACCACCTCGGGCCTGGACAACCGGTGCAGCGGCTTGGCGTCCACGACCGCGGGCCTCTGGCCTGCGATCAGCGGAAGTCCGGGATGTGTGTCCGGAGCTTTCGCTTCACTCCGGCTTGCAGCAGGAAGGGCTGAGCCGAGACGGACCGCACGGCACCGTCGAAATCGGCGAACAGTGACTCCAATTCCAGGCGCGACTCGTGGATCACATGGTCACGCACCGTCGCAGGCCAGTAGGCGCCGGAGTGTGCCTCTGTCTCGTGTGCCAGCGGAGAGTGCGCCGTGGGGCAGCCGACTCCAACAGCTCAGCGGCAACCGTATGTCAGGCTGAGACTCGGCCGCGAAAACGGCCAAGGTGATGTGCCGGTACAACCCGGATATCGGCGGACCTCGTATTGGTCCAGGCCGCTTTCGTTCTTGGCAGCCTGGAGGGCTTCCTTGATCGCCGGCGCGAGCCGGCGATCCGCACCAGGTCGGCGACGTTGCCGTTGGGGGAGTAGGCGAGGTAGTAGGCGATCTCGTCCGGTCGGGCCAGGCTGCGACGGCCCAGTACGCACCACTCGTGGGCGGGGTTGCCGCCGTCGAAGACACCGCGGTAGAAGCCCGCCGACTCCTGCGGCCTGATGAAGGTCCTCGAAGGCGGCCTCGAGGCCGCCCGCTCCGGCCGCGACGGCAAGGAGCCGGCCGACCAGGGGCAGGCGAAGGCCGCGCCGGGCAAGGCGGCTGCCAGAGCGTCGACGGCCGGTACGCCGGGAAAGACGCCGGCGCGGTAGGCACCGCGGAGGAAGGCCGGGTCGGTTCTCGCCGCCGCGGCCCAGCGAAAAGAACGTCCTGTTAGGTTTTCACTCTTCAGAGGCATTTATCGTGCTATGGATAGCTCTAGTCCTCCCGGAGTTCTTTTCCGGCGTTTTCCTCCGGAGGCGCGCAGCGTGCCGCTGGCTCGGCGGTTCGTGCGCTCGGCGTTGCGTGGTGTCGCGCCGGAGGTGGTGGACACCGCCGAACTGCTGGCCAGTGAGCTGGTGACCAACGCGGTGCTGCACGCGCGTACCGAGGTAGAGGTGCGGGTCTGGTCGCACGAGAGCCAAGTGCGGGTGCGAGTCGGCGACAGCCGGCCGGACCGCCCGCTCGTGCCGCGGGAGCCCAGGCCGTACTCCGGTGCCGGACGGGGCCTTGCCGTGGTCGAGGCGCTGGCTTCCAGTCATGGAGCCCATGTCGGGGAGGGCCGCAAGACGGCATGGTTCGAGCTGTGGCCCCAGACCCCGGCGCCGCCGACGTCCGGATGGGACTCCGTGCCGGTGTACGGGCGAACCGCGACCGTGACACTGATTGACCTGCCCTACATCGTGTTCCGCGCGGCACAGCAGCACGGTGACGAGATGCTGCGCGAGCTGACTCTGACCACCTGCGTCGAGGAACGCGCCGGGGTGTCGGACCCCGAGCTGCTGGTCGCCGGCGATGTGGCCAACGTGATTAATGCGTGCATGGCGTCCGCGCTGGAGGAGACGGTCATCGGCGGCGCCACGGTGACCCTGGACATCGCGTTTCCCTTGGACGCCGCGCCGGCCGTGGACATCTTGCGGCACGTATTCGAACACGGCGACGCTGCGGCGCAGCTGGGCGCTCTGCTCACCCTCCCGGCTCCGCCGCACGTGCGGAGCACCTACCAGTGGGTGCTCGACCAACTGGTCACTCAGCTCTCCGGAGGTCCGCCCACCGCGTGGACGCTGCTGCCCGGCGTGCCGGACGCGACCTTCGTCGAAGTCACGCCGTGGGACGCCGGCGAGGTGGAGGACAGCAGTGTCCCGACTGTCGCGGCCGACGACGACGGCCGGATCATCGCGGCTAATGGCGCTCTGGCCGACCTGCTGGGATGGCAGACCGACGAGCTGATCGGCCGGCCTTTGACGGTGCTGATTCCCGAGCATCTGCGGGAGCGTCATCGGGCTGGGTTCACCGCGCTCCGGCTGACCGGCCGGTCGCGCATCATGGGCCGGTCCATCCCGCTGCCGGCGCTGCACCACGACGGGAGCCTGGTGCCTGTGCGTCTGCGCGTTCAGAGTCAGGAGGCGGTGGACGGCCGTACGGTGCGGGTGGGCCAGTTCATGCCCAGAGCGACGGCTCCCGGGGAGGAGCGGCCGGTATCGCGTCCCGACGCCGGTCCTTCGGTGCGGCTGCATACCGGTGCGGCAGCGGCATCGTGGGCCGGCGGCGCGGAGGCGACACCGGCGTGGGAGCGGTTGAGTCTGCTGGCCGACACCACCAGTGCGCTGTCGAGCACACTCGACTTGCGCGAGGGACTGCGCCGAGTGTGCCACGTCCTCACCCAGCAGATGGCCGACTGGTGCGTGGTCGACCTGCTCGACGAGCACGGGGATGCCGAACGGGTCTGCGTCGTCCACCGTGAGCCTCGGGCACTGAGCGTCGGGGTGGACCTCGGCAGGCTGCCCCCGGTGTCCGACAACGCGCGAGGACCGCTGGCCCGGGTACTGCACGGCGCGGGCCCCCTGCTGATCACCGATATCCCGTCACCGGGCCAGGCGGAAAGCGCCCTGGACGCCCGGCAGCTGGAGCTGTTCGAGCAACTGGGCGCCAGCAGCACGATCATGGCCCCACTGCGGGCCCACCGCGAGGTGCTGGGCGCACTGATCGTCGTACGCACCGGCCATGACAACCCTTTCACCGAAAACGACGCGCTCCTCGTCGCCGACCTCGTGAAAGGCATCTCGCTCAGTGTCGACAACGCCCGTCTGCACCAGCACACCCGTACCGCGGCCGAGCGCCTTCAGCGTTCCCTGCTGCCCCGCCTCCCGAACATCCCGTCCATGGAGATCACCGCCCGCTACGCCCCGTCCAGTACCACCGCCCAGGTCGGCGGCGACTGGTTCGACGCATTCCCCCTGTCCGACACCGACACGGCACTGGTCATCGGAGACGTGTCCGGGCATGACCTGAACGCCGCCGTCACGATGAGCCAACTACGTAACATGCTCCGCGGCATCGCCGTCGACTGCCAGGACCGCCCCTCGGAGGTACTGCGCCGCCTCGACCTCGCGACCCTCACCCTTTACCCGCACTCCACCGCGACCTGCGCCTACGCCGTCGTCAAAGGCCCCCGCAACGGCCCATGGGAAGTGCATCATTCCTCCGCCGGACACCTCCCCCTGCTGCTGACCTGCCCCAATGGCGACACCCGCTACCTGGACACCGCCTCCGGCCTCCTCATCGGCGTGGACAGCAGCCTTCCCAGACCCACCGCCCGCGACCCGCTGCCAGCCCACTCCACCCTGCTCCTGTTCACCGACGGCCTGATCGAACGCCCGGGGGAATCCCTCAGCGACGCCATGACCCGCCTGCGCCGGCACACCGCCGCCCTCGCCCGGGCACCCCTCGACGTCTTCTGCGACGAACTGATCCTCGGCCTCGGCGCCGGCAGCACCGACGACATCGCCCTCCTCGCCCTGCGTCCCGCCCCGCCGGGCACATGACCGGCGGCCGCCACCGGCCGAGGCCGCCCAGACTGGCCCCGGGCGCACCGCCGAACCGCAAGGAAGCGGTGAAGATCGTCAAGGACGGTGCCTCCCTGACCCGCGCTCCATGGGCATGCCCTGGGTCCTGATCAACCAGACCGTGAACCTGGACCAGCTGGGCGGAGAGCAGGCGATCCGCGCCAACCTCCTGGCCTGCGGCGCCTGGATCATCCTGCGTACCGACAGCGCCCAGGTGAACCTGGGCGACCTTCCCCCCCCCGGCTTTACGGCGGGCCTTCGGCGGGTGCCGTCGCCGGCGCAGGCCGACCGGAGGCTGTGCCCGCCGCCCACGCGTGACCTCCACCGGCACCGCCCCGGCAACGGACACGCGGGGCGGGCGGCGCGGCACGGCGGCCTCCGGCGGTGCGGGCGAGTCACGGCGGGCCGGCGGCGCGTGGGCGGCCCCGAGGGGGCGGGAGGGGCGCCGCGCGCGTGCGGAGCGCGGCCGCGAAGCGGCGCGGGAGCCCGGCGGAGCGGCCGGGGCCGGCGAGCACGGCGCGGCCCGGCGGTGTAAGGGCTGGAGAACGACAGCGCGGGCCTCCTCCCCTCTCCCGTTTCACGGCCGTGGTCCGAAGAGCGAGAGGCCCTTGGGGCACGCGTCCGTACCGGCGAACCCGCCCGGGTCAGCCGCTGTTCGAACCCCGCCGACCACGCGGGCGGACAGTCGTCGTGTCGTGCCGCGGCGGACGGTCCGGCCCGGACCGCCGCCCCGGTCACCAGTCCAGCGGCAGGGTGGCGAGGTGCTGGTCGAGCAGACCGGAGATGATCTGGTGGTCGTGGAGCGAGGGGTGCCAGTCGCAGCCGAGCCGGTCCAGGCCGGGATCGTCGTAGTACCAGTAACCGACCCGGTCGTCCCCTCGCGCGTTGCGGTCGCCGACGATGGCCCGTGCGGTGTCGGCGAAGGCGGTGCCGGCCACCGGGGTGGCGCTGACCACCAGGAACGTCCTGCTTCCGTAGCGGACCCGCAGTTTGTCGAGGAAGCCGTGGTAGGCGCTCGTGTAGGCGGCGATCAGCTCGCTCTGGGTGGCCCACGGCTCGCCGGAATGGAGCGGGGTCGAGAAGTCGTTGATGCCGAGGCCGATGACGACGACCTGCGGCTGCCAGTCGCGCGGCTTGTGCCAGACGTCGCCGACGACGTTCAGCAGGGCCCGGTCGTAGTAGGTGCGGTAGTCGGTGCCGGGGTCGCCGCCGTTGTAGTTGCGGACCATGCCGCGGCCGGAGAAGGCGTTCTGCTGGTAGTCGGCGCCCAACTTCCGGGCGGTGAGGGCCCCGAAGGCGAGGTCCGCGTTGCTGTTCCGGTCGACTCCTCCGTTGGCCGAGCAGTCGCGCATGCCCGAGGCGTTGCCGTACCCGGCGGTGAAGGAATCGCCGATGAACTCGATCTGCCTGCTCCGGGCGGCGGGGGCGGCGAGTATCCTTCCTCCCCGGGCGGCGGCGAACCCGCCGAATCGGCCGGCGGCCCACGGGCTCTCCGTCCGCTTGACGAGCCGCACGGTGTGCTCGGTGTCGGCGAGGCCCCTGACCCAGGACGTGGTGCGCCCGGGAGTGACCAGGGTACTGACGGTCGTTCCGTCGATCTGGACGTCGTAGTCATTGGCGGAGTCGTCGAGCACGATCCCGACGCCGGTGCCGTGGAACCGGCCTTCGAAGGCGATGCCGGGCCAGGTGTACTGCACCGAGCCATCGGCTGCCTTCTTGACCCGGCCCGCCGTCCGGAACCCGGCGAAGGCGGCGGACGGCGAGGGGCGGTGGGCGGCGGACGCCTGGGAGGGAGCGGCGGCGGTGAGGCCCGCGGTGACGCTCGCGGCGGCGGCCGTGAGCAGTGCCCGCCGGGACAGAGAGGGAGCGGTGCGCATGAGCGGTCCTTCCTGGGTCGGGAGATCTGCGCGTGCGGTCGTGCGGGAGCGCTCCCATGATGACCGTGCCGGTGCGGTGTGGGGAGTGGCCGGCGGCGACGGCCTGCCGGGGCGGGTGCCCGGGCGGTTCGGCGACGGCCCTGGTACGTCCCCGCGGTGCGCGCGGCAGGGCGCTGCGCGGCGAGGTCCCAAGCAACTGCCCGCGCTGTTCCGGACTTTGACTTCCGGCCAGGGAACCCGTCTGGCGGGCCACCGTGACCGCTGCTGCGTTGCCGGAGGCCGTGCGAGAGAACACGGAGGTGGTACCCGTGACCTGATGGAGTCCGAGCCGGTGACCGCCGCGAAAGGGCCACGAAAGTGAGCAGCGGGTGGTCGGCGAGAGCCGAGAGTGGTCCCGTGCGGCCGCCACCACGGCCGGGCAGCGGCGGCGGACGCCGTGCGCTGCCGCCTAGCCGAGAGCGCTGGGAAGCGCGGGCCGCGACGGCCCGCCGGGAGTCGCGCAGGAAGAAGACGAGCAGCAGCGCGAGTACGGCCGTGGCGATGCACTCGGTGACCACGCTGACCCCGTGGACGACGTTGGACGCGGCCATCCCGCCGAACTTCCCGAGTGGTTCGCGGGCGTTCCTGGCGAGGCCGTCCCGCCCGGCGGCGGCTCCGAAGCGCCGCGAGACGGCCCCGGCGGCGTCCCGCAGGAGAGGAGTTGTCTGCCGGTGTCGACGAGCACGGCGACGACGGTGTACACGGCACCGCCGACGACGGCCACGCCACACAGGTGAGCCCGGCCGCGACGGAGGGCTGCGCACCGCCCGTCCCAGCCGCCGGTACAGCGGCCCGAGCGGCGCGGTGCCGAGCAGGGCGAGCAGCACCGGGGCGACGGCCGCGCGCAGCTCCCCGCACGGCCGCAGCCCGATCCAGCCCGCCGCGGCGACGAGCGGCAGCACGACGCACCGGGCGGCGGGCCGGCGTACGGGATCGGGCCGCAGGGGCACGAGCCCGGCCCACCACACCGACCGCGGCCTGTCCCGCTACCCGGCACCGAACGGCCGCATCCCTCACCCGCCCGCCACCGCGTCCGGCCGGGGGACGGTACGGGTCACGGTGACCTCGACGGTGACCCGCTCCACCGCGTCGTGGGCCGCGAGGTGGGAAAGGACGGCGGCGCCGACCCGGTCGTGGACCTCTCGGGCGGTGTCCAGCGCCCGCCGGCTCTCGGCCAGGACGCATCGCACCTCGATGCGCCACCCCGAACCGTCCGGGGCGCGGTCGGCGCGGATGCCGGCCTCGGGCGCCGCCCGGTGCGGCACGGCGCCCGTCCGGGCGGGCGCGGCGGCCACCGCCAGGCGGTGGGAGAAGCGGGGGTGCAGGGCCGCCACGCCGGGAACCGCGAGGGCCGCCTCCGCCGCGACACCGAGGAACGCGGCCGGCCGGACGGTGGTCATCGCACACCGCCGCTGCTCACCGGTCCCGGGCGCGGGGGTGGGGGCGGCTCGGGCGCCAGGAGGTCGACGACGGTGATGTCGACGGCCGTCAGCGCGAGTCCCAGGTCCTGTCCGGCCGAGTGGAGGACCGACCGGCGCACCTCACCGGCCCGGTCGGGCAGCGGGCGGTCCGCGGCGACGGCCAGGGTCATGGTCACTCGCACGCCGGCTTCGCCCTCGGGCGCGAGCCGGCAGGACGCGGTCCGCGCACCGGGAACCGCGTCCGCCGCCTGGCGCAGCACCCGGGCGGCGGCGTGCTCGGTGATCCGCAGGTCCCGGTCCGGGTCCGTCAGGGGCAGCAGCCGTCCCAGCCGTACCTCCGCCCTGACGGTGTCCATGACGCGGCCGGCGAGCGCGTGGTGGGCGGCGGCGTCCTCGGCGCGCAGCGCCCGGGTGGCCGCGTCCACCGTGGCCAGCCCCTCGACGGCCTCGCGGCAGTGCGGGCAGGAGACGGTGTGCGGGTCGGCGGCCGACGCCGCGTCCCGCGCCTGCTCCCAGACCCGGCTGAGCAGCCGGCCGCAGGGCAGCACCTCGTCACCCGCGAACGGCGGCGCGCCGGTGAGGGGGCCGGCGGCCCCGGAAGGCCCGGCAGGTCGGGCGGATGCTGCGGGGCGCGCCCGCGCGTCGTCTAGCGCCATGGGCCCATCGCCTCCTGGAGGGATCGGCGTGCCCGGAAGAGTCTGCCGCGCACGGTCTGTTCGCTGGTCCGCGTCATCTGGGCGATCTCCTTGTAGGACAGGCCCTGCACCTCGCGCAGGATCCAGCACAGCCGCTGCCCGGTCTGGAGACCGCCGAGCGCGTGGGACAGGGCGGCGACGGCCGCGTCCTGCTCGGCGCAGCGGGCGGGCTGGCTCCGGGCGTCCCGCGCCGCGGGTTCGGCGGCCGTGTCCAGCGGGAGGGGCGGCGGCCGGCGCCGGCGCCGCACGGCCAGGCAGCGGTTGACGGTGATCCGGTACATCCAGGTGCGGAACTCCGCGGTGTGGCGGAACTCCGGCAACCGCCGCCAGGCGCTGACGAAGGCGTCCTGAACGGCCTCCTCGGCGTCCTGCGGGTTGCCGAGCAGGCCGCGGGCGAGGGCGAGGAGGGGCCGGCCGTGCCGCTGGACGAGAACGGCGAAGGCGTCCTCGTCGCCCTCGGCAGCCCGCACGGCCAGGAATCCGTCCGGCAGGCCGTATCCCGGCGGTGGGTAAGCAGTGCGTTCGGTCATGGCGCTCCCGCGCAGCGCTCGGACCGTCCGGGTACCCGGGCACTGTTCTGTGATGCACATCACATCGGATGCGTGTGAGAAATGCCCGGCCTGCCGTATCGAACCTTTCGAGGGCGCCACACCGGTGTCCGACCTACCGATCGAGGCGACCGCCATGACGGAGAACATCACCAGCGTCGGCGGGGGCAGCCGGTCCGACGCGGGCGTGAGCGCGCTGAAAGGCCGTACCGGGGCCGGGGCCCCGGCCGAGACGCGGGGGAAGACCACCATCGCGGACGGCGTGGTGGCCAAGATCGCGGGCATGGCCGCCCGCGAGGTACCGGGCATCCACAACCTCGGGGCGGGCATGGCCCGCGCCTTCGGCGCCGTGCGGGACCGCGTGCCCGGCACAGGCGGCGGCGCGGGGGTCACCCGGGGGGTGAAGGTCGAGGTCGGCGAGCGGCAGGCCGCCGTGGACCTGGACGTCGTCGTCGAGTACGGCGTCTCCATCGTCGACGTCGCCGGTGACGTGCGTACCAACGTGATCGGCGCCGTGGAGCGGATGACGGGCCTGGAGGTCGTCGAGGTGAACATCGCCGTCGACGACGTCCACCTGCCCGACGAGGAAGAAGAAGCCGAACCGGACGAGAGCCGCGTGCGGTGATCCACCCCCGCGTCCCGGGCGGGCGCGGGCGAGACGGGTGAGTGCGACATGAACACAGCGACGACGGGCCTCATGGCCGGCATGGCCCTGGGCTTCGCCGGTTACTTCGGCGGCTTCTGGGCCTTCCTGCTGGTCCTGGTCCTCGGTGCGGCGGGGCTGATCGCCGGCCTCGCCGTGCAGGGCGACCTCGGCCTCGGGTCACGGAGGCAGCGGTGAGGAGCCGGTCAGGCTCCGCGGGCGAGGGGCCGGGCCCGGCCCAGGCCACCGGCCTGCCGCCCCCAGCCGAGCGGGGCGCCACCGTCATCCCGGACCGGGTGGTCGCGCGCATCGCCGCCCGGGCCGCCCGCACGGCGCAGGCGCGGCGCGCGGCCGTGCCGCCCGGCCCGGGTACGGCGGCGGCGCCGAGCGCCACCGCCGCGGTGCGCACCGGATCGGTGCGCCTGCACCTGGCCATGGACCTGCCCTACCCGGCCGACCTCGCCTACGTCTGCGAGCGCATCCAGCGGGACGTGGCCGAACGGGTGGCCCACCTGACCGGCCTGCGGGTGGGAGAGGTCACCCTTACCGTCCGGCGGCTGGTGACCGCCGCCGACCCGGGCCGGGGGCGGGTCCGGTGAACGGCCACGCGACCCGGACCGCCCGGCCCTCCGCACGGGAAGGGAGCCCGCGATGACACCCGACCCGGTCCCGCCCGGCCGCGAGACGGCACCCGACCCCGGCCCGCCCGGCCGTGGCCCCACGCCGTCCGGGCGTCCCACCGTGCCGCTGACGAAGGAGCCCGGCCCGCCCGGGCGCGCCGGAACCGAGCCGGATGCCACGGCCCAAGAGCGCGGCGGAGGGCGCCGGACACACCGCCCGTGGTCCGCGCGCCGCCTGCCGGCGGCACTGGTCGCCGCGGTGATCCTGGTGGCGGCGGTCGCGGCGCTGGCCGACGTCGTCGCCGTACGGGCCGGAGGCTCCTCGGCGGCCTGGCGGCGGCACCTGACCGACGCGCTGGCCACCCGACCCTTGGACGACGTGTGGATGCTCACGGGAGCCGCCGTGGCCGCAGCCGTCGGCCTCTGGCTGATCGCCCTGGCCCTCACCCCCGGGCTACGGCAGTGGCTGCCCCTGCGCTCCACCGCCGGCTGCCCCCGGCTGCGGGCCTCGCTGGACCGCGACGGCGCCGCCGGCCTGCTGCGCGACGCCGCCCTGCGGGTCCCCGGCGTCGGCGCGGCGCGCGTCCGGGTGCGCCGCCACCGCGTCAAAGCCCGCGCGGACGTCCGGTTCCGCGACCCCCGCCAGGTGGAGGACGACCTCACCGCCGTCCTCGACGAGGAACGCGACCGGCTCGCCCTCGCGGCCCCTCCCCGCATCGTCGTACGGGTGCGGCAACGCACCGGCTGACGCAGAACCCGGAGCCCGCGCCATGACCCCGCGATCCGCACTCAACCGCACTCTGCTGGCCCTCGTCGGACTGCTCCTGCTCGGCGGTGGACTGCTGATCCTCTTCGCCGGGTTCGACCTCTACCGGCGACACGGTCTGGGCCCGCCCGTCGGCTGGCCCCTGACCGGCCCCGACGACGTCCTGCTCGGCTCCGCCGACCGGGAACGCTGGAGCGGCCAGGGCTGGTGGTGGTGGCCCGCGGTCATCGCCGCGCTCGCGGTCGTCGCCCTGCTCGCCCTGTGGTGGCTGCTCACCCAGCTGAGCCGGCGCCGCCCCGGCGCGCTGCCCGTCGGCGGCACGCCCCCGCGGGAGGGCGTCGAACTGCGCGACCGCGCGCTCAGCGACGCGATCGCGGCCGAGGCCGGAGCCCTGCCGGAGGTCCGGCACGCGGCCGTACGCATCACCGGCCGGCCCGCCCACCCGCACGTCCGTGTCGGGATCACCCTCACCCCGCACGGCGCCCCCGGCGCCACCCTCGGCGCCCTGTGCGAGGGCCCGCTGCGGACCGCTCACCGGTCCACCGGCCTGCCCGACATGCCCACCGAGGTCCGCCTGAAGGTCGCCCGCCACCCGCCGCACCGCACGGAGTGATCCACGGACACCCTCCTGACGGCACCGTACGGCTGCACGGCTCGTTCCCCACCTGCCCCGGCGGCGAGAAGGCGATCCGGGCGCGGCGTACGCGCGTACGGCGTCGGCGGCCGCGGGGTCCAACTGCTGCCGGGCGGTGTCGGCGGAGGCCGGCTGTTCCCGGCAGCACCCTGGACCGACCGAGGCGGTTGCGTTCCGTATGCCGAGGGAGGATGCGACGGCGCCGATGATCTCGTGGGCCGGCACGCTCACCGTGTCACACGGCGTGCCCCCGAGCGGCGGCCGGAGGCGGGACGCCTTGGCCGACGGCACATACCCGGTGCGTCACGGAAGACGTGCCAGGGCCGCTTCGGACGGACCCCCGGCCGTCGCCTGCGAACTCGTCGCCACCGACGAACCACCCCTGCGGCTCTTCCTCGGCACCTACCCCTATCCGGTCGTCGAGGCGGCCTACCGGAAGCGGCTCGACTCGTGGAACGAATGGCAGCACCTCGCCTCCCGCGCGTGACCGGCACGGAGCACACCGCGGCGTCCAGGATCTCCGCACGTCACCTGCCGCATGCTGTCCGGCATTGGGTACGGGACACCTCGACCGCAGCAGGCGCTCGTACGACCGCAGCGGCACGAGTGCGGCCGGGGTGTGGAGCGTCGCGGTGTCGGTGCCGCAGGCCAGGCCGGGGATGACGATACCCGTCGGTGGCAGGACCGAGCCGATGTGCCGGTCGGGCACCCGCCCCCCCGTCCCGGCACCCGGTGGGCACCGCGTGTGAGACTCAGGGCATGATCCGTACCGCGGCCCCCGCCGACATTCCCGTCCTCCACACCCTGATTCGCGAGCTCGCCGAGTACGAAAAGGCACTCGACGAGGTCAGGGCGACGAAGGAACAACTCACCGAGGCCCTGTTCGGCGAGCGCCCGGCCGCCTACGCGCACGTGGCCGAGGACGCCGACGGCGAGGTCGTGGGCTTCGCGCTGTGGTTCCTCAACTTCTCCACCTGGCGAGGCGTGCACGGCATCTACCTGGAGGACCTGTACGTCCGTCCCGAGGCCCGCGGCGGCGGCCACGGCAAGGCCTTGTTGACGGAACTCGCTCGCATCTGTGTCGCACGCGGCTACGAGCGCCTGGAATGGTCGGTCCTGAACTGGAACCGCTCCGCGATCGACTTCTACGAAGCACTGGGCGCCCGCCCCCAGGACGAGTGGGCGGTGTACCGGCTCACGGACGAAGCGCTGAACGCCCTGGGGGGCCAGGGCGGCCGGCCGTAGCCGAGTCCCGAACCGGGTGATCCGCGCGGCCCGCCTCGGCCGTCTGCAAGGTGTCGCCGAAGCCCTGGAGCAACGTTTGGCCGGTCGGACCAGGACGGGATCTGTGGTGGCCTCTGGTCAGTACCGTCATCTGGGCAGGACTGACCGCGTACGGCTTCAGGACCTACCGCCGGATCAGGACAACGACTGTGCCGACTGTCACCGGCCGTCCGCCTGCCTGACTGCCCCTTGCCCGGCGCCGTCCCCGGCCGGCCCGCTGATCCGGGATGACGTTGGCCGTGAACCGGATCATGCTGCGGGCGATTCCCGTCGCCGCCGTGGTCGGGGAGTCCTGCGCCCAGTCCCGCGGCGC
This sequence comes from Streptomyces sp. SCL15-4, assembly GCF_033366695.1. Classification (NCBI taxonomy): domain Bacteria; kingdom Bacillati; phylum Actinomycetota; class Actinomycetes; order Kitasatosporales; family Streptomycetaceae; genus Streptomyces; species Streptomyces sp. SCL15-4. The sequence goes on along the minus strand of NZ_JAOBTQ010000001.1, from coordinate 149,851 downwards.
GGACAGCAGCACGTCCCCCACCTCGTCCAGCGCGGAGAAGCCCACGCATGCCCCCCGTCCACGGCAGCGGCGGGCCAGACTACGTCCTCGCCGGCCGCAGCAGGACGAACGCCAGCTCCGGATTCCGTTCATGCCTGCCCGACGGCAGCATCGCCACTGGCCTGAAACAGCTACGCGAGCCCGGCCCGGCCGGACCGGTGAGCCCGGCCCGGCCGGACCGGTGAGCCCGGCCCGGCCGGACCGGTGTTCCTCCGCTTCGGCCGTGTCCGCATGCAGCCCTACGGAAAGCGATTGGCAATCCCGCCGTGAGGTGGCCGAAGCCGACGCCCGTGACCGGCCAGAGCCCGGCATCCGTCGTGCGCTTCGTCCGCACCTCCGCCCTCGCGGCCCTGCTCGTTCCCGCCGCCGCCCATGCCGCCACCGCCTCGGCCCCCGACTTCGCCGGGGCGCGTTCCGGGCGGGGCCCTTGATGGGCTGTTCGGTGACCTGGCGGGATATGCCCGTGACGGTGCCGCTGCCGATGCTCCAGCAGGGGGCGATCGGACTTCGTCCCGACAGTCAAACAAGATGGTCTTCCATCTGGGCTATGCCGGCACCGGTGATTCCGGCTTCCGAGCAGAGGTGGGAAGCGAGCAGGGCGCTCAGCCGCGGCGAGTTCTATACCGAGAAGATCGAGGCCCACGAGCACATGGACTTCCAGGGCCCTGCAGCTGAGGAAGCCGCAGCACGGCTCCAGGGCTTCGGGGCACGCGCCCGGTTCCAAGGACAGCTCGCGCCCTCCAAGAACCGACTGTTGCGGATCGTGAAGCGCCACGCTGCCGGCGTCTATCCCGGCACCTACATGACTTGCGTCCACGACCCTGCGAAAGCTCTCTGCGAGAAGGCGCGGCGCGACCGAGGCGAAAATCTCCCGGAGTACGGCGGCTGCCTGCCGCTGGCCTGCCGGAACGCGTGGCCCTGACCGGCGAGAACACGCAAGCGTGGCGGCGGGAACTCGACCGGTGGCTCGTCGCCACGCTGTCAGTCGCGCAGGTCGCCGAGCCAACGCAGGGCGGTCAGGCTGGGCAGGAAGCAGTACTCGCCTCCTCGGGTGACGACGAACCGCGGCAGTGCGGCGAGGCGTCGGCGCAGTGGCCTGCGGGGAATGGTGAAGTCGGTCGAGCCGTCGCGGGATCCGGTCACGGGGTCCTGGGCGTTGTTCGCGCCGAAGAAGACACCGTCGTTCATCCACTGGGACTGGACGAACTCGAACTGCCGCCCCAGATGCGCGCCGATGAACGCGAACATCAGACCGCGGTTGGCTCCGTCGTCCTCCAGTACTCCCTCGGGCAGAGGCGGGCCGTAGACGGCGCCGCGCCGGATCATGCGGTGCAGCCGCACCTCTCCCGCCACCGCGGCGTCGCGGGGGTTGGCGCGGCGGATGTGGCAGCCGCCGGGTGTCGTGAACCCCGCCGGGTCGTCGCTCTCGTACAGGAAGGTGTTACGGCGGTACGGGTCGGCGCCGAGCGAGGGATCGTCGTGGTCCGGTGCCAGCGCCAGGGGAGCGCCGCTGCGCCAACGCCCCATGATCTTCGCGGCGATCAGTTCCTCGTCCTGGGGTCCGGTGGAATTGTCCTTCAGACAGCGGCGGAACGCGGCGACGTCCTGGTGAAGCTTGCGGAAGACGGCGTAGCTGCCGTTGCGCCCCAGCACGGTCGGCTGCGGGGACTGGATCCCGCCGAGCTCGTCCCGGTAGCCGAGGAGGAAGTCACCGGCTTTCAGCGGTACTTCCAGCTGGTTGGATCCTGGTATGTTGCTGCCTTCGACAGCCGGATGGCTGACCCCGTCCCGATAGCCGAAGTGCTCGGTCTCGGTGGGCAGCGCGTAGCAGTCCTGCCGCCATACCGCCGTCACGCCGGAGAGCCGGTCGTACGCGGGGCGGGCCCGGTCGACGGCCGCCTCCAGCTGTGCGGCGTCGGGTGCGACCGCTGTGAGGACCACATGAACACCGGGACTGCCCAGCGGTGCCTCCCAGTGTTCCGGGCTGCTCTCGCCCACATCGCCCAGCGCCCTGGCACGCGCCGCCATCCCCTGCTGGAACTCCCAGGCGAACGTCTCAAGCGAGGCGCGCGGCACTCCCAGCGTCTCAAGACCGCGGCAGGTGACGGCCACACTCACCCAGGTCTCGCCCAGGGGGCTGACCGAGTCCGCCGCGGAGGTCACCGCCGTGCTCGCCCGCCGCATCAACTCCCGGCCGTCTCCACGGTCATCGATGCGGAAGGCGACATAGGTCGCCGCGTAGGGCGTCGGCCGGGGGCTGAGAACCCCGCGCTGGATGTCGTCGAGCTCCAACGAGACGTCCGTGTGCGTGCTCACCGCTCACCTCCGCGCCGTTTCTACTTGGAGACGACGTTCCGCCAGAAGTTCCGCAGGCTGTCGTCCCCGCCGAACAAGGAGCTGAAGATGGTCGAGTCCGCCAGCAGCAGATCGGCCACGCGGTCACCGCTCGGCGGCATCCACAGGAGCATGTTGAACTCCGCGTTTCCGGCCTCGGTGAACGGATGCGGCCGAGACATGTCGATCGGCTGCCTGGCCAGCACCCGGATGGCGTCCGGATCGTCGGTCGTCACGTCGTAGTGCGGCAGATGCATGTGGAAGTTGAAGTTCGTCACCCCCTCCAGCCAGCCCTTCGAATCCAGGTCCCGGACCGTGGACAGCGGGGCGATCCGGTCGCCCTCGCGCGTCGCCGGACGCAGCCCGTACCGGTTGATGACCGGCACGTCGAGGCCCTTCATCAAGTCCCTCACATAGGTGGCGAACCGCTGCTGCCGGGGCACCAGGGGATCGCCGTGGTGGCGGTACTCCATCTCCCGGACCTTCAGGTCGTCCGAGGAACCGACATCGTGGTGCGGGCCCAGGACGAGGCAGGCGTCCTCCCGGCCGAGGAACTCCCGCAGGGCATCGATCTCCCCGGGCTGGGCCTCCTGCTCGGTGACCGCGTGGTCCAGCCCGAACACGAACATCACGTCCGTGTCGCCGAGCACCCGCTCGTCGAGCGGGGTGAAAAAGCCCGCCTGGTCGATGCGCTGGTACACCGGGACGGGATGTCCCGTGACCTCCTCGACGTACTCCTGGAACGGTACCCAGGCCCAGAAGAACAGCTCCAGTGACCCGGCGATACCCTGCTGGAACCGGTACGGGTCCGACCACTTCGGGTCCTCGTACGCGGGCCAGGCCACCCGCCTGACCTCGGTCATCGTGGAAAAACGGTTGTCCAGCTCGGCCGCGTTGCGACCGGCCTCCGCCGGATAGCTCCAGGACACGTAGATGCTCACCCGCCGCCCGCCAGGGGTGTACTTGCGCGGGATGTGCCGCTGGTTGTACGTGCGTGCGGTCTTGACCTCGCTCATGTCGTCCAGCCTCACTGCATCTGGTCGAGCATCTCCGACAGGGCGCTCTTGATCCGCAGAGCCTTCTTGATCTCGTCCGCCGTCACGTACGGATACTCTCCGTACTCTATGAAGCTCGGACAGTGGTGCTCCCGTACAAAGCGCACGAACGCCTCGGGGTTCGTGCGCCAGTCCTCGGGAAATCCTTCGAGGTTCTCGAAGGTGGTGCTCACGCCCGCCTTGCTGAACAGGGCGACGGCGTCCTCGGTGTACTTGTCGAAGTCGGTGTCGAAGATTCCCTGGTACATGAACCGGGTGTCGTTATCGAAGAGGACCCAGCGCAGGTAGTGCAGCTTCAACGGGGCGAGAAGGTGGGGGTCCTGTTCCAGCGCCTTGGCCAGGGTGCGGCCGTGCTCCCGTATCGCCTCGGCCCTGCCCGGCTTGACGTCGGCGATGATCGTGAACCCGTAACAGGCCGGAGTCCTCGGAAAGACGGGGCCATACTTCCCCTGTTCCAGATGGTCCGTCTCCTTGGGGATGGCGACCGCCTGCGGCTTGATCTCCATGTCCGCTCCTCCGCATTTCACAGGCCGGAACCCACATTCAGCGTGGCACCGGACGGCTGGACGCGCCCGCCGGAGCGGGAGGGGCTGTGGGATACGCTGCCGGCCGCAGAGGCGGAGGCCGGCCAGCTTATTCGGTGAGCCACCGGCGGAGGGTGGCTGATCGTTACTTAAGGCGTCCGCTGGACCAGGCCGGCGGCGAACCACTGCACAAGGGTGGCAGCCAGGTGCACGGCAATCTCGGCCTCGCGCTGGCTCTCGAACCGAGTCGGGTTCTGCGACCGTGCCTGGCGGTCTGGCCCTTCCACTCCTTGCCGGCCTTCACGCGGGACAGGTCGACGTGGGAAAGGTCGACCAGCCAGGAGCCGGGCAGCTTCGGGTCGAACGCGGGGGCCTTGACGTGCGTCGCCTCGCCCAGGCCGACGGTCAGACCGTTCGCGCCGGCCGCGAAGGCCATGTTCACGTCGATGCCGACCAGGTGCCGCAGGGTGCACTCGGCATCCGTCATCGGCCGCGCTCAGTCGAACGCCTCCTCGAACAGCTTCTCGCCGGGGCCCCGCATGTGGAAACGGGGCAGGTCCTTGAGGACCGGGTGACCGTCGGGAACCTCGCACGGCGGCCAGTTCATGGCAGGCCGTAGCGCTCCAGCGCGGCCTCGGTGAGCACGATGAGCGGGTCGGCGTCCTTGCCCGGACCGGACAGCTTCGGCTGACCGAGCTTGGCCTCGCGCAGCGTCCAGTCGACCATGGCCGGGATGCTCTTGGCGGGCACGTCCAGGACCAGGCCGCCGACGCAGTACGCCAGCACCTTGCCGTCCTCGACATCGACGACCGCGAGCGGCCCGTTCCCGAACCGCGGGTCGGTACCGCCCGCCGGGGTGCCGGCGAGTACGTCCGCCAGAACACCTACTACACGCCCAGTGGCATGTTCACCGCCCCCACCCGCGCTTCTGCACCGACCTCCTCGGTACCGACCGCATGATCTACTCGGTCGACTACCCCTTCGTCGGAAATGCCGGATCCCGCGCCTTCCTGGCCGGCTCCGGCCTCTCCAAAGACGCCCACGCGTAGTGGGCGGAGGTCCCGACTCCCAGCGACGATGAAGAAGGGCCTCCCTGGAGGGTCCGAGTAATGCGAGAAGAGGAGACCTGCGGTGTCGAACGATCCCATGGCGGCGGTGGTCCAGTACGTCGATGCCTTCAACCGCGGTGATGCGAAGGCGATGGGAGCAGCATGCGCTGACTCCATGCAGATTCTCGACGGGATGGCACCGCATGTATGGCAGGGGCCGACCGCCAGCGACGACTGGTGGAGGGACGTGCTTACCGAGGGTGAGCACGTAGGGGCTTCGGCGTATCGCATCTCCCTCGATGAGCCACGGCATGTCGATGTGTCCGGCGATCATGCCTACGTCGTCGTTCCCGCGACCATGACATTCGACCTGCAGGACAAGCAGGTCACGCAAACCGGCTCGGTGTTCACGGTGGCGCTTCGCAAAGTGGACAGAGAGTGGCGGCTCACGGCCTGGGCGTGGGCGAAGGGCGCGTGACCCGCCAGACGTCGGCGACGGCACGGCAGCAGCTGGCGCGTGGTCGGGCGGAACCAGTCGGCAACCGGTCAGGGCGCAGCACGATCCTGGTGGGGCTTTGAAGGCCGCAGGCGCCCGTCAGCTGTCGAAGCCCCCATCGAACCCGCGAAGCACGGGGTCGAGCTCGGCGGTTACCTCGCATTTTGCCTGTTGCTTAACCTCCTGCATCAGGCTGGAGACCGGCAGGCCAGGCGCCCGTCGCGGTGACTCTCCAAGGCAACAAGTCCGATTTTGTGCTGCTGCCCTGGCTATCGGTCACTTGACGAGCTCAGCAAGGTCCACAGCCTCAAAGATGAAGTCCGTGATGAAAAGGTGGTAGCGGAGTTTGCCGTGGTAGGCGGCGATCCGCTCGACCGCGAGTGAGGCGACTTGCTGGGCATGGCCGAAACGGATGACTGGCCCCTCCGGTGTCAGATGGACGAGTGCATAGAGCGCGATAGCGTCGAGATGCTCAGCAAGACTGTCCAAGCCCTGCGCGCGTTCAGGCAGGGCCCCGAACTTCCCCTCGCTAGTCGTTGTCCCCTTGACCTGGACAAAGAGCCGTGCGGAGTCCTGCTTCGCGAGCAGGTCGGCAAATCGGAAGTTCTTCGCCAACCCGTTGAGGTTAATCACTTCCCAGCCTGCGGCAGCGAGAGCTGCCTCGACTGCCGCTTCAGCCGCCGCGCCCACCCGAGCCTTTTCCGCTGCCGACTGCATCCGATGTGACCTCCCCTGTCACCAGTACGACCGTGAGCGCACTGCGCCCAACAGTGTGCCCCGGGGCACTGACAGACGGACGGTGCGTTCTATGTCCGGTGCATGGGGATGACGCGGGCGTCTGCCTCGCGGCCGGAGAGAGCGGCGTTCTCCAAGGAGAGGAGATTAAGACCATGTAGGACACGGTCTTAGGCAGGCTTCTTGTCACCGGCGGGGGCTACTGCTGATGGGCGGCTGGTCGCGCGTGAGTGAGTGCGCTCCACCGCTCCAGTTCGTCCGAGTGGCTGTCGACTGCTGTTGCCCGGGCGACCTCTCCGGCTTCCTTCGGTGTCGGCTCACCATGGCGGCTGATCAACTTCAGCGGCCAGGTCGGAGTGCCCGACTGTTCGCCGTCGAAGGGGTGCCAATGCCAGGCCGCATCGAACCGCCAGGCGCGCCCGTTCCGGTCGGCAACCTCATCACCCAGTTCGAGGAAGGCGTACGGACGGAAGAACAGCTCGATGCGTATGGGTTCGCCGCCGGCCGGATCAATCGTGTAGCCCTGGTCCTCGAGGGAAGGGTCGTGGGTTTCACCCTGCGGCAGGACCTCGAGGTAGGATGCGGGCCGGGGCAGCATGCCGGTGACCAGGGGCGGATCGAAGCGGTGGACTGCCTGGACGTGCACCATGGTCGCTGGGACTCCCACCAGGCAGGTATCGCCCGGCTTCAGTGCGGTCTCCGCCGGTTGCGTTCGGAAGATCTCCCACTCGCGGGCCGCGGGCGTTGGAAGCGCCCTCTGGCCGTTCCACCTGATGTTCTCGGCCTGTGGGTCCACTTCCAGCCACGGCCACCGCACGGACACGTGGTAGCGGGTGACCCCGGTGACGGCGGTCTCAGTGAACTGGCACTCCAGCAACAGCACGTCGCCGGGCCTGTAGTCGTGGCTCATGAACGCATTGTGCATGCCGTCACTGACAGTGGTCGATCGCCTTGGCCAGGCGCTCGACGTGGTCTTCGAGCAGTGGCTTGAGGACTTCGTAGTGCTGAATGAGCGTCTGTGACAAGTCGGATGGCTCGTGTGTGACAACCAGGCTGCCTCGACCGTCCCCATTCGCCAGCTCAGCTGGTGCCGCTGGTGACGACTCCTGAGCTTCGGCTCAATCCGGCGGGCCGCCGCACAGCGCTCTGACGGCGGCCCGCTCCCGAATCAGCACCACGAATTGAGGCCTACGATGACCACGCCCCGGCCGCCCCGGCGCCCCGCGCGCCGTCCGCTCGCCCCGCGCGTCGCCACGCCCCGCGAGCCGGTCGACCCGGCCCGGATCGGCCGCCGTGTCGTACGGCGTCGGGCGAAGGGCATGGACGCCGGCGCCGTCGCGGCGGCCCTCGAGGACGCCCGGTTCGACGTGCGGCAGAACTCGCGGCACGAAGACCTGGTCGACGACGCCCGCGGCCGGGCGGCGCTGGCGGAGTGGGAGCGCATCGACCAGCTGCTCGTCGCCGCGCCGTCGGGCACCGTGTACGTCCCGGACACCGACGTCGTCGTCCCGCGTTGCGGGATCTGGGGGCGTGGCGCTGCCGAAGCGGACGACCGTGCGGCTGTCGTGTGCGTACGTCGTCTCCCCGTCGGCCGCCCGGAAGGCCGGGGCGGCGGGGGGACGACGCGGGAGTGCAGCGGGAACAGGGCCGAGCCGATGGCGCGCCTCCCCGTGTCGGCCGGTGCGGCCGCTGGCCTCCCGGACGCCGGAGGGCCCCGCCCAGTTGATCGTCGCGTCGGCGAGCGCCTGCGCCGTCCCGGTATCACCCCCGCGGGGCTCCCGCGCCTTGGGCGCGGCAGGCTCGGGGGAAAGCCGTCGGCACGCATGCTCTGGGAGCACAGGTGTACGCGGCTGCGGCCCGCCGGGCCGGCGGACCACAGCCGCGGTCACTCGGCGGAAGCCGTCGGCAGGCGCCAGGCCGCACCGAACTGATCTTGTTGTTCCAGTAGGGTTCGGGACCGGCGCGACCCTGCGATCGGCCGGCGTCCGGACGTGCAGCGGCTCCGTTTCCCCCAGCACCCACACCAGGGCGAGGACGACCGCGAGGAGCAGTCGGCCGCCAGTCGCAAGGCGCCTCCCGTACGGATGCGGAAGCGGGTCTACGCGGTGGCGGGCAGTACGTGGTCGCCGACCTTGTCCGTGCTGAGGCACAGCGAGCAGATCACGGCGTCGTGGGTGGCGCAGGCGGCCAGGTCGGGGCGCTCGTAGGGCTGGTGGCAGACGTGGCAGTCGAGGGTGAGGACGCTGGGGTTGCCGTCCGGGTCGAGCATGGGCTCGTCGATGCCGTCGTCCGTGCGGCGTAGGTAGTACTTGCCCTTGGTGACGATCGCGATGAACGGGGTGAGGACGAAGGCGATGACGGCGGCGGCGACGGGGGAGTAGGGCTGGAGGGTGTCGCCGAGGGCGTGGAAGTACATGGCGATGGACAGGCCGGACGCGGCGACGAAGGCCACGACACCGACCGGGTTGACGGCATAGAGCATGCCGCGGCGGAACTCGGGGGCGTGCGGGGAGAGTTTGAGCAGGTACTTGTTGATGCCGATGTCGGTGGCCACGGTGACGACCCAGGCGATGGCACAGTTGGAGTAGAAGCCCAGGATGCTGTTGAGGAAGCTGAACATGTCGGCCTCCATCAGGGCGAGCGCGAAACCGAGGTTGACCAGGACGAAGACCATGCGGCCGGGGTAGTGCTTGGTGATGCGGGTGAAGGAGTTTGTCCAGGCGAGGGAACCCGAGTAGGCGTTGGTCACGTTGATCTTGATCTGGCTGATCACGACCAGGACCACGGCCAGCGGGAGCACCAGCCAGGACGGCATCATCGCGTCGAAGGCGGCCTTGAACTGCTGGATCGGCTCGGGAGCGACGTCCGGCCCGACCTCGGCGAGGATGTACACGGCGAGGAAGACGCCGATGGCCTGTTTGAACGCGCCGAGCACCACCCAGCCGGGACCGGCCATGACGACCGCGGTCCACCAGGTGCGCTTGTTCGCCTCGGTCTTGGGAGGCATGAAGCGCAGATAGTCGATCTGCTCGCCGATCTGTGCGATGAGGGACAGGCACACGCCCGCGCCGAGGAGCACGGAGGCGGTATTGACGCCGCCGTCGCCGTTGGTGCCGGCGTAGGCGAGGAAGCGGTCGACCGTGCCCGGGTCGGTGGCGATCAGGTAGACCAGCGGGCCGACCATCAGCAGCAGCCAGATCGGGGTCGTCCACACCTGGAGCTTGCTGAGCGCCTTCATGCCGTAGACCACCAGGGGGATGACCATCAGGGTGGAGACCAGGTAGCCCAGCCAGAGCGGGAGTCCGAGGCCGAGCTTCAGACCCTGCGCCATGATCGAGCCTTCGAGGGCGAAGAAGATGAAGGTGAAGCTGGCGAAGATGACGCTGGTGAGGACCGAGCCGTAGTAGCCGAAGCCGGAGCCGCGGGTGATCAGGTCCAGGTCGATGTTGTAGCGCGCGCCGTAGTACGCCAGTGGGAAGCCGGTCACGAAGATGACGACGGCGGCGACCGCGATCGCCACGAGCGCGTTGCCGGTGCCGTGCGCCAGGCCGATACCGGCGCCGATGGAGAAGTCGGCCATGTAGGCGATGCCGCCCAGCGCCGTCGTGGCGACGACCATCGGGGTCCAGCGGCGGTAACTGCGGGGCGCGAAACGGAGGGTGTAGTCCTCCAGTGTCTCGTTGGCCGCCTTGCCGGCGGCGCTCTTCGTCGGTTCCGGCGTCGTCTGTCGTGACTCGGTTGTACTCATGCCACGTCTCCCGGTGGGGCTGGGTGCGGGTGCGGGTGAGGTGAAGCGGTGGAGAGCCCCGAGCGGCGTCATCGGCGAAACGGGGGAGCCGTGCGGGCCGTCGTGAGTCGTTCCGGCGGCCCTGTATACGACTCTGATCCCACGGCCGGTCACACTAGAAAGCGGGTGTTACCGGCGATTCCACTTGACGTGAACACGATGTTTCCGCAGGTTCGGAATGCCGGGCCCGGCAGGCAGGCGCGGTGATCGTCCCGGCGATGGCCTTCTTCGGCGGCCTGGGCGACCTGCTCGCCACCGCGGCAACGGCCCGAGGCGACGGTGGGGGAGCGGAAGACCGCCCCGGCGGGGTCGACGAACCGCTGCCGCGGTCACGGCTGCGCGTGCTCGCGGTGTCGAAGGTGGTCATGGCTGATCGGATCCAGCGGATCGGCACTACGCGCCTGAGCTTTCGGCGCACCGGGCAAGAAGACCCGTCCGAGCAGAAGACCGGGCACCTCGGCGCATGCTCCGATACGCGCAAGCACAACCGGGCCGAGAACGGCGGCTTCGCCGAGACGGGGGACGAGCTGTGGGGCCTGGCCTGCGGAACGCCCTCCAGCCCGCGTCGTCGTCGCCGAGGTAGGACGGTGGGGGAAACCACCCCGGCCGCCTGAAGGACGGGGAGTCGGCCCGAAGGCCCGGCCCGGCCCGGCCCGCCGGGGGATCGGACGCGGCCGCGCCCAGCGGAGCGCACCCGCTCGCCGGTGAGGCCGCATTCGTCGGCCCGGGCCCGGCACGCTCGCGGATCAGCGCAGCAGGGTGTCGAGGAACGGGCTCGACATCACATGGTGGGGGTCGAGCCGGTCCAGGACCGTGACGGCCTCGTCCCAGCCCGGGCCGCCCCCGGCGCGCAGGCCGGCGGGGACGGTGCGGGAGAGGACGTCCGGATCGGACCACGCGGCGGTGTCGGTGTAGGCCCAGCCCTTGGACCACTCCGCCCGGACCGTCGCCCTGTCCCCGTCCAGGGCGAACAGGAACTGCTCGACTTCCCGGTAGAAGCGGTGCAGGGCGGGTGTGGTCGGCAGGGAGAGGATGTCGATCCACACTGCGGTGTCGGCGTCCGGCCGGTCGGGGCGCGGTCGCAGCGCGGACAGCAGGGGGGGCCGCGCGCCGGGTACGCCGCAGACGGACGGGTCCTCCAGGCCGGTCACGCGGATCTCCACCTGGCCGTTGACCGGGTACTCGCCGCGCGCCGCGTACTCGGCGAGCAGCGTGCGGTAGAAGTCGGCGAACCGGCTGACCACCCATTGCAGATCGGCGCGACGGACAAGGACGGCATAGCCGTTGGCCGTCTCCCGCAGCGTGGTGGGCCGAACGTACTCCAACAGGTTGCGGGAGGCACCCCACAGGTCCGACCGCAGCCCCCCCGCCAGCAGATGGGTCAGGACGTCACCGGTCAGCACCTCCCGCACGAGGTCGTCGGAGAGCAGGACGTCGGTGATGTCGCCGGTCAGCGCCACTTTGGCCAGCAGGTACTGCACCCGGCCGAAGAGTGGCGCGCTCGCCCAGGCCCCCGAGACCAGGGAACCGGCCAGCCGGGCCACCGGCTCGGGGAGGGAGTCGGAGAACGGATAGTTGTACGGCTCGTCGACCGCGCGCGAGCCCAGCGGGCGTCGCGGAGCGACGCTCCAGACCTTCAGCCAGGGCTTGTCGGTGAAAGCGAACCAGATCGCCTCCACCCGGCCGGTCCGGTCCACGAAGTCGGCCAGGGTCCGCTTCCCGTCCGCGGTGCCCGGGGCCGCGAACAGTTCGGTGGCCGGGATGTCCAGGAAGGACTGGCAGCGCAGGTTCTGATCGGCGGCCACGCGCAGGACGGCCTCGGTGACGAGTGAACGGCCCAGGTGGGTGAGGAGCGCGTCGCAGTCGGGTTCCGCCCGGCCGACGGTCCGCAGGACGTAGCGGCCGGCGCCCTCGTCCCAGACGACCGCGGTCAGTTCGGTGACCAGGTTGCTCAGCGAGCCGTAGCCGTGGCCGGGCGGTGGGCTCTCGCCGGCGGCGGGGACGGCCGTACCGTGCGCACCGATGGCGAGCGCGCCGCCGACCGACAGCTGTCCGGGCGCCGGCGCCGCGGTGACGCCGTGACCGGCGGCGCCGGCGAACGCCAGCAGATCCTCCAGGGTGGCCCCGGTCTGGACCCGGACCTCGGCCGAGCCGTCGGCGGACCGCCGCTCCAGCGACATGGCGGTGAGGTGTGCGGTGGTGTCCAGCAGGATGACCTGGGTCGCGGCGGGTGTGCCGTCGGCCACCGTGAGCGGGGCCCAGCCGTGCCGTTTGCCTTGCGCGCGCACCGTCCAGCCCGCGCCGTGCGCCCAGTTGACGACATCGAGCACGTCCTGGGGGTGGCGCGGGGCGCACGTCCACAACTGGTCTGTGTGAATCTCGCCGGCCCAGTTCTCGTAGACGCGCCGGTAGACGTCGGGTCCGGCCGGGAAACCCGGCGGCGCCGAGGCCGCGTCGGCGGCGTGCGCGCCGTCCGGGCGGACCAGACCGCGCAACAGCCACACCGCGCCACCCGCGGCGGCCGACGACGCGAGCAGTTCGCGTCGCGACAGCCCACCGCCGTGAACCGAAGAGTCGCCTGCCATCCCGTGAGACCTCCCCTGTCCCGCCGGACTCAGCCGTGCCGAGCCGGTCAAGTGCACACGCTACCCGGTAACGAGCTTTCGGCTCCCGCATGTTGGGGGCGGCCATGCGCGAGAACCTGCCGCGGGTCGGATCGGTGTACGCGCTTCCCCCCTTCTGCGGCGACTACGTACGGGGATCGATCGACCTGCCGGGGCCACGGCCCCGCGCCTTGGACGAGGAGGGGCTGGGGCGGGCGTCCGTCGTGGCCGATGCCGTGGCAGCCGCGCTCCTGCCCGTGCGGGAAGCGATCATCACCGGGTCCCGGCCGCCCGCCCGGGACCCGGAGCCGGTGTGCGCGCCCACTGGTTCGGCACCGCACGTGCGGTCGTGGCGCCGGCCGCGCGCCAGCGATTGAGCCACGAGGACGCCTTGGCCGCCATGCGGGCGGAAACCCTTCGCACCGGCAAGACCCTCGTGGACATCACCGCGGATATTTTGCGCGACCCGCCCGACACGCCCTGGATCCGCTTCTGCCCAGGCGTTGTGAGGACTCGATGCCCTTGCGGGCGAGACGGTGCCGGATGCCGCGGAAGGCCAGCCAGCGCCGCAGGTGCTGGTAGTCGTAGCCCTTGTCTCCATGCGGCTTGCCGGGCCGTCGGCGGCGAGGACCAGGGCGCGAGCGGATGGGCGGGATGCCACGGACGAGCGGGATGAGGGCCTGGCTGTCATGGAAGCTCCACCGCCTGATCTTGGACGAGCTCGGTGCCCTCCGGCTATCGCAGACTCAGCCCCCGCTACGAACGCGATCCCCGCAACTACCCTGGCCTGACTTGCCGCCGCCCTGTGCTGCTACAAGCGACTGATCCGCCTCACCACAGGAGACGGTCTAAGTACGGGCACACGTCAAACGCAGCCTGGCCAGTCTTGCCGTCGTCACCCTCGACTGCCTGGAGACGCCCGTCCGCGACCGAATCAAACCTGCTGCAACGGTCAGATGCCCTCAACAGCGATATAGCCGGCACCGGCCCGAACCTCCGACAGCCCAACGCCATGGTGAAGAACCGACGTGGGTAAGCGCGGTCATCCGCCACTCACGGCACTGGGCGGTGCCGCAGGACAGCAGGGCCGGGCGGTGTCCGAGCAGACGGCAGGAGCACCTCTCGCTCCGGCTTCTCGATGCGACGACGGCTCCAGGTCACCGGCAGGCTTCGGTGTTGCCGGGGGGCCTTCTCTCAGCCGCCGAGTGCGTGGCTCGCCAGGGCGGTGCCTTCGATGCGGGCTCTGATCTTGGCGAAGGCGGTGTCGCGGGATGTGGAGGTGTCGTCGGCGAAGGGGGAGAATCCGCAGTCGTCGCAGGTGCCCAGACGGTCCAGTGGCAGGTAGCGGGCGGCGGCCAGGACGCGGTCGCGTACCTCCTCGGGCGTTTCGATCCGTGGGTCGATCGGGTCGATCACGCCGATGAACACGTGTGCGCTGTCAGGGAGATGTTCGGCGAGGACGGCGAGGACCTTGTCCGGGTCCGGCTCGCTGGCCAGCTGGACGTAGAAGGCGCCGGCCTTGAGCTTCATGAGTGCCGGCAGCAGCGTCGTGGAGTCGACGTCCAGGCTGTGGGTGGAGTCCTGATCGCCGCCGGGGCAGGTGTGGATGCCGATCCTGGTCTGTTCGGTGGTGGAGAAGCGTTCCAGGACTTGGTTGTTGAGGTCGATGAACTGTTCGAGCAGGCTTCCGCTCGGGTCGAGTTTCAGCGCGAGACGGGCCTCGGTGAAGTCGATCTGGACGCGGTGGGCTCCAGCGTCCAGGCACCGGCGTACGTCCGCTTCGGCCTCGCTGGTGAGGTCGTCCAGGAAGGCTTCGCGGGGGTAGCCGTCGATGCCGTCGGGCGGGTAGAGGAGGCTGAGTGCGGAGGGCGCGATGACGGCCTGCTTCACCGGTGAGGCCGCGTGCCGGAGCGCCGCCTTGAGGTAGTGGTCGGCGTACACGCCGTAGCGCAGGGGTCCGGCCGTCAGTCGGGGCAGCTGCCGCTGGTGTCCATCGGCGAACGGGATGACCACGCCATCGGGTGCCAGATGCTTCAGGCCGGTCAGGGGGTAGGTGGCGAAGCTGGGCTTGGCCTGCTCGCCGTCGGTGACGACCGGGGAGCCGATGTTCTCCAGGCGGCGGACGGTGTCGCCGACCGCGCGGTCCTGGGCGGCGGCGAGGCCGTCGTCGCCGATCCGGCCCGCGGCGTGGTCCGCCATGGCGGCGAGCAGCTCGGCGGGCCGAGGGATGCTGCCGATCGGTTCGGTGGGAAGGCCCACCGTAGCCCCGCTCATGGCATGATCTCCAGCTGTGCCTCACCTGCGCTGCCCCGCAGACCGGACAACAGGCAGGCGGTGGGCAGCTCGCCGGGAAGCGCGGCAACGGTCCGATGCGCCGACTGCCCTGCACCGCGGCCCTCGACGACCCGGCCCGACAGCCTGACCACGAGGACGCCGGCGACACGGATACTGGTGCTGCTGTCGTACGCGATCGATGACCGTTTCCCGTCGGCGTAGTGGACGACTTCCGTCAGACGCGGGCTGTTCACCGTGACGCAGGATGCCCCGGGCGATGTCCCTTCCATGGAGCCGGTGGCCGGCACCGTCCGGCCAGCGACCACGCAGGTGTAACTGGCCTGTGTCCGGACGTGAGTCTGCTGGGGCAACAAGCCCAGCGGCGGGTCGTAGGTACTGGTGCTGGAACCCGTGCACCCGACACTCTCTCTGTGCACGGGCTCATGGGCCTGACCAGCCGGAGCCCACACCACCGACAAGCCCACCAGGCCCAGGGAACTCACTGCCACTGCTGTGCCGTGTCTTTCGAACATCCACCCTCCACGGATCGCGATCTTCCACAAGAATTGCTTCTACCCCCGCCCGTCACTGCCGTCACCGGCTTCCTGAGGCACACCACCCGCGCACGACGCGCAGTACGCGTGCGAGAACGCCTCCACGCCCCCCGAATGGGCGCCTTGCTCGTCAGGCGAAGGGATAGGACAACCAATTCGTGATGCAGTGCGCTCACACTCGACACCACGACGGAAGGAACCACGATGAACCAGGAAGCCGCGCAAAAGCTCGTCTTCGCCATGCTGGACGCGGACGGAGACGGAATCGTTTCCAGGGACGAATACATGGCGCGCACCAGGAACGTGGCGCGGGCCATGGGACTGAAGGAAGACGACCAGCTCGTCGTCGCCGCACGCACCCTCGGCGAGAGCGCCTGGGCGTCGATGGACGCCGACGGCGACGGAAAGCTGACCTTCGACCAGTACGCGGCATGGGCCGGCGCCGAAGCGTTCGACACCGTCTGCGCACCCGTCCTCGGCGCGCTCTTCGACCTCGCCGACACCGACCACGACGGCGCCCTCGACCTCTCCGAGTTCACAGCCCTGCGCACAGCGCTGAACAATCCGGCCGCCAACGCCGAAACAGCGTTCACCGCCCTGGACACCAACGGTGACGGCCGCATCGGCCGCGACGACTACATCGCGTCCATCCGCGCCCACGTCACCGGCGAAGGCTCCCCCATGGGCAGGGCCCTGTACAGCAGGCCGCTCTCCGACCTCCCGGCGTGATGCTCAACGGCATGGCGAAGTCCAGCCCGGCCCTGCGAGCCGGCCGACTGCTCTCGCCGGGGCCCATCGGCTGAGGAATGACCGCGGATATGGCGTTCCCAGTAGGTGGGAGCGGATCGCGTGGACCGAGTACACGCGATCCGCGCTCCTGATGAGTTCACCCTCGCGTAGCGCTGCCACGTTGTGCCCGCCCCCACTCGACCGGGTTGAGGTCGGGTGAACAGGCGGGCGGCACAAGCACCGTTGCAGTACTGGCCTGACCGTTCCGCAGGCCGCGGCCCGGCGATCGGACCCGCGTGGTACCAGAGCCCCTGCCCCTCCCGGCGGGCCTCGTGCCGACGGCGAGCCGGGCTCCATCTTCAGAGGTCGTCAAGCCGTGGATCACGGTGGAGTGGTACCCAGTTGTCGACTCCCTCGGGTCGGGGCGTGTTCGGGATCAGGTCGGCGGTGCGGGGGCGCGGGCTGGCCCGGTCGTCGCGGGGTCGGTCATGTCCGGGGGGATCGCGAGGCGGCAGGAACGGCTGGTGCCGGAAGCCGGGTGTGCGGGGGCGGCACGTACAGGGGGCGGCAGCGGGTCGCCTCGGCGGGCAGGGTGACGCCGTTCACGCGCAGGGTGTGGACGCGGGTGAGGAAGGCCGCGCCGTGCAGCAGGCTGGTCGCGACCGTGGCGGCGTGGCGGTGCTCCGGGCGGCTCAGTGGGGTGCCGGCGGTCCAGGCGTTGAAGGCGCCCATGGCGGGGCCGCACCAGATCTGCCAGTGTGCGGTGTGTTCCGTCTCGCCCCGTACGGCCCGGCGCGAGGCCGTGGCCAGGTACCAGCGGAACACGAGCGCCATCCGGTGTTTGGTGTCCCCCTCCGCGCGGCCGAGTTCTTGCGGGGCCCGGGCGCGCAGATACGCGGCGGTCTCCTCCCACACCTCGTTGACCGGTCGGCCCAGGACGCTTCTTTCGAGGCGGCGCACGTGGTGGGCGGGCAGGGCGTCGAGGCCGTCGTGGTCGCGGTAGAGGCGGTGGAGGTACCCGGCGTGCTGGGCGAAGCGGGTGCCGCGGGTGAGGACCTGGACCGTGCCGCCTTGCTCGAACAGGTCCGCGGCCGGGGCCATGGCCACGTCGGTGGGTCCGGCTTCGGCCAGCAGCAGCTTGACCTCGGCGGAGGTGCCTGCTTCCACGCAGGCTTGGTTGACCGAGCCGGTCACCACGTAGTCCGCGCCCGCCGCGAAGGCCGCGGCGACCGCGTACGGGGTGCCGAGGCCGCCGGCGGCTCCGATCCGTACCGGCGGGCGGCCCGGCATCGCGAGGTCGTCCCGCAGCGCCGCGATCAGGGGCAGGATCACCGTGAGCGGTCTGCGGTCGGTATGACCGCCGGAGTCGGCTTCCACGGTGATGTCGTCGGCGACGGGCACCCGGTCCGCCAGAGCGGCCTGTTCGGCGTCGATGTGCCCGGCCCGGAGCAGCTCGGCCACCATCGCGGCGGGCGCGGGGCGCAGGAAGAGCCGGGCGGTCTCCGGGCGGGACACCTTGGCGATCAGGCGGTGAGCGGAGAGCACCGCCCCTTCCCGGTCCTGGCGCAGGCCGCTGAGCCGGTAGCGCAGAAGGTCCGGTGTGAGCTGGACGAAGGCGGATGCCTCCACGCAGCGCACGCCGTGGCGCAGGCAGAGGTCGACGCAGTGCCGCTCCAGCCGGGGCGCGGTGGGGCTGTGGATGAGGTTGCAGGCGTACGGCCCGTCGCCCAGGTACCGCCGCAGTGCGGCCAGGGCGTCGTCGAGCCGGTCGGAGGTCAGGCCCGCGGCGCCGAAGGAGGCGAGGTAGCCGGCGCGGGACAGGGCGCACACGAGGTCGACGGACGCGATGCCCACGGCCATGGCCCCGGCCAGGTAGGCGGCGGTGACGCCGTGGTGGGCGCGGAAGCCGGGGGCGCCGAGGCGTTCGGCGGGCAGCGGCGGCGCGCAGGCGAGCAGGGGTCGTGCCGCGGTGGGCCCCTCGTGGGTCAGCCGGATGTCGTCCAGGGGGCCGGTGACGTAGCAAGGCCGGTGCAGGGCCTCCAGGACGGCCCGTACCTCGGCTGGGCTCTGTGGCGCGGTCACCGGTCGAGTCTGGTGCCGGCGGATTCTTCCGCCAGCAGTAGCTGGTGGCGGGCGATGGCGTCATGGGCGGCCAGCACGGCGGCGTGCGCCTGCTGGATCCGCTCGGCGAGCAGGAGGGCGTGTGTGTGCGGCGCCGGCGTCGGGGGCTGTGCGGCGGCGTGATATGGCGCTGCGCGCGCAGTGGGTGGGGCGCCCACAGCGGTCGCCGGTGCGGGAGCGCAGGCGATCAGGGTGTGCAGTGGCGTGCCGTCGAAATCCAGCTCAGACACAGCGGGCGCCTTCCGGGGTGCGAGCTCCATCGGGGACCGTAGGTGTTGGGGCCGTGGGCGCCGAAACCCGAGGCCCGGACGGGTCGGCGGCCGAGGGCCCTGTCGCGGGGGCTTGGCCGTCGGCCGGCCCGGATGCCGAAGAGCCCGTGGAGAGGGTCCGTGAGGACCGGGGCATCGCGCCGCTGTCGGCCGGAGCCGGTGGTGCCGCGGTTTCTCCCAGGCGGGACAGCAGCTCGTCGGGGGTGAGGTTGACGAGAGCCACTCCGCTCCAGCGCTGAAGGACGTCGCCGTGGGGTGTGCACGCTGTCACGGTGCAGTGGGCGCCCACGGGGGTGGTGCTCTCCAGTTCGGCGACGACGAGGAAGGGAGCGTTGTCGGGCAGCGGGGCGAACAGTTCGACCGCGCGGACACTGATCGGGGGGCAGGCCCGGTGGTGATGGGAGCGCACCAGCAGTGCCGCGGCTTGCAGGAGCAGGTCGCTCAGTCCCGGACTGAACAACGGGGTGGCGAAGGCGCCGGCGGCCAGTACGGGGTCGGGCATGCGGGCGCCGAGGACGAGTCGCTCGGGAGTGTCGGCCAGCACGTCGCGCAGGCCGGTGAGGGCGGGGCCGTGGAAGAAGAAGCCTTCCTCGTAGGCGGAGTGGAGGGGCCCGTCGAGGCGGCCCCTGGGCATTGCGAGGCGGCCCGGTGGTGCCGGGGGCTCGGGGCCCCAGAGGTAATCGGCCTCATAGCAGGGGTACGGCGAGCCGTGGGCTGCTTCGATGGTGAGGCGGGCGCCGGTGCCGTCCTCCCGCCGGACGGCGACGGCGGTGGCGAGGCCGGGCTGGCTGCCGTCGAAGTAGAGGCCTCGGCGCACGCGGAAGTCGTGGCAGGCGCGGACCCGGGTCTGCCCGCCCAGGGAGCGTTCCAGGACGTTGAGGCCCCAGCCGACGGCGGCCGTCAGCGGCAGCAGCGGGAAGCCGCCGAAGCTGTGGTCGCGCAGGACGGGTTCGTGGTGCAGGCCGCGCAGGGACCGGGTGGCACGGACGGTGCCGGGCAGGCGGTCGGTGCGCCGGACGGGGGCGGTGGTGGGGCCGATCACGGCCACGGTGTCCACGCCGGAAGCCTGCCGGGTGAGGTCGAGGAGATGGCCGCATCCCTCCTCGCGGGTGAGGACGGGTAGCCCTTGGCCGCGGAACAGGTCGGCCATGGGGGCGGCCATCCCGCCCTCCCAGGGGCCCCAGACCAGGGTGGTGACCCGGGTGGCGGACCGGGCGGCCTTGACGGCGCAGGCGTAGCGGACCAGGGACTCATTGGCCAGCGCGTAGTCGGACTGGCGGACGTTGCCCCAGTAGCCGGCGATCGAGGAGAAGACCATCAGATGGCGTAGCCGGTTCTGGTCGAGCACTCCCATGAGGTGGTGCAGGCCGGTGACTTTGGTGCCCACGACACGGGTCACGGCCTCCGGGGTCTTGTCACTCAGCGGTTTGTCGCCCAGGACACCCGCTCCGTGGACGAGTCCGGTGATGCGGGGCAGGTGCGGGGCCAGGGCCCGGCCGACGGCATCGGCGTCGAGGAGGTCGGCGCCGACGTAGTCGACGCTGATTCCGTCGGCGCGCAGCTCCGTGAGGAGTTCCGCGATCTGTTGCGTACGCGGGCCGCGGTCGCCCGGAGTGCCGGCGCCGTCGGGGGCGTCCGCCGGGGGCGGCGGGTCCGTACGGCCCAGGAGGACGAAGCCGCAGCGGTGGGCCCGGGCGAGGGCCCGTACGCACCAGGCGGTGATCCCGGAGGCGCCGCCGGACACCAGCAGGACGTCGTTTTCGGTCAGGCCGGGGGTGGCGGGGTCCTGGGGCAGGATGCTCGCGTCCGGTTCGGCGGAGAGTGCCGTGGTGCGGCGTCCGACCCGGTCGTGGCCGCTCTCGCGTACGTCGGTGGCGGTGTCGGTGAGTTCCGCGAGGAAGGAGGCGGTCGCCTCCTCGTCGGTGAGCGCGGGGTCGAGGTCGACGGCGCGGCAGAACAGCGCGGGCGCTTCCAGCGCCACGGTCTTGACCAGCCCCGCCAGGCCCCCGGCGAGGGCGGCGATGGCGTCTCCGCCCGAGCCGCGGTGTCCCAGGGCGCCGTCGAGCCGGGTGACGGTGAGGAACGCGGCCCGGCTGCCGGTGCGGACGGTGTCGTTCAGCGCCGGGCAGACGTGTTTGGCGAGCAGGACGCTGTGCTGGAGCCGCGCGATGACGATTTCCGCGGTGGTGTCCGTGTCCCGGCCGACAGGTTGCAGTACCAGGTGCGGCGGGCCGTCCGGGTGGCTGACGGCACGCAGTCCGGCGGTCAGGGCCGTCTCGCCCCAGTCGGCCAGGGTGCGCCCGCCGCCCGAGGCGGTGGTGCCGGGCAGGCCCAGGCGGTGTACCCGCCATCCGCGGAGGTGCAGCGCGTTGCCGAGCGTCGTGGCGAGGGCGCTGCCGTCGTCGACGAGCAGGGCGCGGGGGGCGTCGGGGAACAGGGTGTCGCACGTGTCGGGTGCGGGCAGGGGGCGCAGGGTGACATAGGTGCGCGCGGCCGGGGGCGGACCGCCGCTTTCCGGCATGAGGCCCCAGGTGAGGTCGCTGGCTCCCCTGGCGGCCAGGACCGACCGGAACTTGTCACTCATCTCGCCGACCGTGCGCGCCGAGCTGAACTCGAACAGCTGCTCCCGGCTGATGACGGGGTACCGCTGCCAGACGGCGGAGGCGATCTCGACCTGCTTGAGCGAGCCGATGCCCAGGTCCTCCTGGATGTAGAGGTCCGGTTCGAGTTGGTGTGCGTCGTAGCCGGTGTGTTCGGCGATGATGTCCAAAAAGGTCCGCTCGACCTCGGCCGGGCTGAGTTCGTCCAGGTCCGAGGGGGCGCCGGTGGCGGCCGGGCCCATCGGTCCGGTGCCGTCGCGCGGGGAGCGTACGGCCGCCCAGCGGTCGCCGGAGCCGCCGTCGGCGGGTTTGCGGCCCGCCGGGATGGGGGCGGCGGAGGCCGTGGGTTCACCGGGTGTGGGGCAGACCTGGGGCTCCTCCGGTGCGGTGGTGCCTGGTGCGGCAGCCGGGACGCCGGGGCCGGCGGCGGTCGGCGGCAGCGCGGTGGGCGGGGCGCCGGCGGCCGGGGTGAGCAGGGCGGTGACCACCTCACCCGCCCGGGTGTGCGCCTCCCCGACGGCCAGGCCGTGCCGGGAGAGGGCCTGGACGGCTTCGACGAGGGGTGCCGTCTCGCCGCCGCCGCGGACCGCGGTGTCCAGCAGCCGGGTGAGTTCCCGCGCGGTGTGCAACTGGCCGTCGAGGAAGCGCACATGGGCGTTGAGGTGTGAGGCCGCCGCCTCGGCGAGCGCGGCATGCGTGCCCGGCGCCGGCGTGAGGGATGGCGACGGCGGATCGGCGGGCGCGGCTGGAAGCGCGGGCGGGGCCGGCGGCGCGACCGGTGAGGGGGCCGCGGCTGCCCGGCCCGGCAGGCCCTCGAGGCCGGCCTGGCGGGTGGCCTGGAAGGCGAAGTTGGGGCCGTGCAGGGTACGGGCGACCGTGGACTCGGCGTCGGGGGCCGGGGGCGGCGGCGCGTCGTAGCGGTTGATCCCGGCCAGGGGCAGACCGAACACGGCCAGGCTCAGGGCCGCGGACTTCAGGGCGGCCGCCGAGTCGCCGGTGCGGTCGGCCGCGTCGCAGGAGACGATCCGGACGGGCTGCCCGGCCAGGGTGCGCCGGACCAGTCCGGCGAGGATGCGCCGGGGCCCGAACTCCACGAACACCGTGACACCGTCGTCATGCAGCTCGCGCAGGCGGGCCGCGAAGTCGACGGGCGCGGTGAGCTGGTCCACCAGGGTCGCGCGATCGGCGTCGCCGTTCTCGCCGTACCGCGCCCCGTCCGCCCCGGCGCGGACGGTGACGGTGGGAGCGGCGAACGGAACCGCGGCGCAGGCGTCGGCGAAGGGCGCCCGGGCCCGGGCGACGAGCGGGGTGTGAAAGGCGGCGGCCACCGGCAGGCGCAGCGCCCCGACGCCGGCGGTCCGGCAGGAGTCCAGGAACGCCTCGACGGCGGGAGTGGGACCGGCCACCACCTGCTCGTCGGGTGCGTTGGCGTTGGCGATCCGCACGTCCGGGTGGCCGTCGAGCAGGTCCCGTACGCGCTGCGGGCAAGCGTGGACGGCGGCCATGGCACCGGCGTCGGTGTCTTTGCCCGCGATCGCGGCCAGGGCGGTGCCGCGCGCATGGGCGACGGCAAGGAATCCGGCGCGGTCCAGGACACCCGCGGTATGCAGGGCGGTGACCTCGCCGAAGCTGTGACCGAGGACGGCGTGCGGGGTGAAGCCCAGCTCGTTCAGGTAGTCCCACTGGCCCAGCGACAGGGCACCCACGGCCAGTTGTGCGTGGTCGGGGCGGCACAGGCGGTTCCCGGCGGCGCGTTCGCGTTCGGCGGTGGGCGGTGGGAAGACGGCGTCCGCCAGGGTGTCGTCGGCGGCGCACACGGCGTTGGCGTCGTCGAAGGCGCGGCGCACCGGGGGAACGGCGAGGGCGGCGGCGGCGCCCATGCCGACGTACTGGCTGCCCTGCCCGGCGAACAGGGCGGCGACGCGCGTGGTGTCGGGCAGCGCGCGGCGCCGGTACCAGATGCCCTCCGGGTGCTCCCACTCGTCCTGCTCGGGCACGGCGCGCAGGTGTCGTACCGTGGCGTCGAGCAGGTCGCCGTAGCGGTCCTCGGTGGGGCAGACGAAGCCGGCACGGGCGTGCCCGGCGGGTGCGGGTTCCTGGCTCGCCGGTCGGCCGGACATCAGGTCGGCGAGCAGCTGCCCGGGGGTGGGTGCGTGCCACAGGTGGGCGACGGGCAGTTCGTGGGCGGCCGGGGCAGGCCGCGGGGCTCCGTCGGGGAGGTGCTCCTCCAGCACGGCGTGGTAGTTGATGCCGCCGAAGCCGAACGCGGAGACACCGGCACGTCGGGCGGGCCGGCCGGGGTCACGGATCCAGGGCCGGGCACGGGTGCTGAGGTACAGCGGGGTGTCCGCGCGGGTCAGGGCGGCCGTGGGGGTGGTGACCCCGATGGTGGGGGGCAGCACCTTGTGGTGCAGGGCGAGCGCCGCCTTGATGAGGCCGGCCGCGCCGGCCGCCGCCTTGGTGTGTCCCATCTGGGACTTGACGCTGCCGAGGGCGACGCTGGCGGGGCGGGCGCCGGAGGACATGAGGGTGTCGAGCGCCTCGATCTCGACGGCGTCCCCGACCGGGGTTCCGGTCCCGTGGGCCTCGATGAGGCCGACGCTGTGCGGCGGGCAGCCGGCGTCCTCGTAGGCGGCGTGCAGGGCCCGCAACTGGCCCTGGCCGCAGGGCGCGTAGATGCTCTTGGCGCGTCCGTCGCTGGAACTGCCCAGGCCCCGCAGTACGGCGTAGATCCGGTCGCCGTCGCGTTCGGCGTCGGCGAGCCGCTTGAGGACCAGCATGCCCAGGCCCTCACCCAGCAGGGTGCCGTCACCGTCGGCGTCGAACGGGCGCACCCGGCCGCTCGGGGACAGCGCCGGAGTCTTGCTGAAGCACATGAAGGTCAGCAGGCTGTTGTCGGCGTCGGCGCCGCCGGTGATCATCACATCGGCGCGGCGTGCGAGGAGTTCGTCGGCGGCGGCGCGCACGGCGGCCAGGGAACTGGCGCACGCGGCGTCCACGGTGTGGTTGACCGCGCCCAGGTCGAAACGGTTGGCGATACGGCCGGAGACGATGTTGCCGAGGGTGCCGGGAAAGGAGTCCTCGGTCCACTGCGGCAGGCTCTCGAGGAACGCGGTGGTGAGAGTGTCGACATCACCCGGGGTCAGACCGCAGCGCAGCGCCACCTCCCGTACATGGGGGACCCAGAGCCGGGCGGCGAGCGGGATGAGGGTGGAGTTGACGCCGCACACGCCGAGGACGACACCGGTGCGGGCGGGGTCGTGCCACCGGTCGCGTCCGCGGGCGGCGTCGCGCAGTGCCTCCTGGGCGACCCGCAGTCCCAGCAGTTGCACCAGGCCCACGGAGTCCACGCTGCGCGGTGGCATTCCGGAGGCGAGGGGGTCGAACCGCTGCGGGGCGAGGAAGCCGCCGCGCCGCGCGTAGACCTTGTCCGGGGCGAAGATGTCCGGGTCGTAGTTCTCCTCGGCGTCCCACCAGGCATCGGGCACTTCGCCGATGCAGTCCCGGCCGGCCACCACCGAGCGCCAGAAGCCCCGCAGATCGTCCGAGCCGGGGAACATGCAGCCCAGGCCGATGACGGCCAGGGGATCGTTCGCCATACGGCGGTCGGTATCGGTCATGACCGGGTGTACCTCGCTTCGCGGCGTCGAGTGCGGGGACGGGTCGGCCCGGGCGACAAGGCCGTTCGGTACCGCTGCCTTCAACGACGATTCCCGTCGCCGATCACGCGCGGTGGGGGCTAGTGAGGGCGCGAATCACCTGGTCGGCGGAGCGTAAGGCCCCTGCCCGGTGGTGCCGGCCCGCTCGGGTGCGGACGCGGGTGGGGACGGCTGCGGCGGCAGCGACGCGTCAGGGGCCGCGGTCCGGTGCCATGCGTCCAGGCCCAGCCGCCCTCGCAGACGCGCCAATCCGCGTGGGGCCCACCAGTTGGCCGCTCCGGTCAGGACCATCAGGGCCGGTACCAGGACGCCGCGCACCACGGTCGCGTCGACCAGGACCGCCAAGGCCAGGCCGCAGCCCAGGAGCTTGAGCAGGGTGATGCCGGAACCGGCCAGCGGCACCAGGGCGACCGCGACCACGGCCGCCGCGGCGGTGACCACCCGGCCGGTGGAGGCGACCGCGCCGAGCACGGCGGCGCGGTGGTCGCCGTGCCGGCGGTAGCCCTCCTCGATCCGGGACACCAGGAAGAGTTCGTAGTCGACCGACAGCGCGAAGGCCACCGCGAACATGAGCACCGGCACCGATGTCTCCAGCTCTCCGGTGACGGTGAAATCGCCCAGCAGGCCGCGTAGATGGCCGTCCTGGAACACGAACACCATGGCCCCGAAGGAGGCTCCGAGGCTCACCACGCCGGTCAGTACGGCCTTGAGCGGGACGAGGACGGAGCCGGTGAACAGGAAAAGCAGCAACAGCACACTGGCCACGATCAGGGAGCCCGCGAGAGGCAGTGTGCCGAGCACGGCGTCCTGGGTGTCGAGGACACGGGCGGGCCGACCGGTGACGCGCGCTCCGCCGCCCGGCGCCGGCAGGGCCCGCAATCGCTCGACGAGTCCGCGGTCGTGATCCGGCCCCCGCGCGGGCAGCACGGCCAGCCAGCTGGCGCCCTCGGCGACGAACGGCAGCGAGTCGGGCCCGGCTTGTTCGACCTGACGCCCCTTGCGGTAGGTGCCCGTACCGGTGGCCACCTCCCGCACGCCACCGAGCGCGGACACCCGCGCCGCGTACGCGTCGAGCCGGTCCGCCTGCTCCAGCGCGTCGACACGGGGCAGGACGACGGCGAGCGTGCGGTTCCAGGGCATGTCGAACTCCGCCTCGATACGCCGGGCGGTGGCGTGCGACTCCACGGACGGGGGCAGCACCCGCTCGTCGGTGGCGCCGAACCGCACGTGCGCGAACGGCAGTCCCAAGGCCGACAGAAGGACCACCGCGCCGAGAACCGCCGGCAGGGGCCGCCCGGTCGCGGTCCGGGCGATCCGCGTCCAGAGCACGGCACCGTCTTTCGGGCCGCGCCGCAGCCGGGCGAACAGGTCGCCGGACACGAGGCGGTCTCCCAGCAGCACGAGCAGGGCCGGCAGCACCAGGACGGTCGCCAGCGCGGCGCACACCACCACACTCATCCCGGCCACGCTGAGGGAACGCAGGAACCCGACGGGGAACAACAGCAGCGTGCTCAGGCACAGCACCACGGTCGCCGCCGAGTAGCGCACGCAGCGCCCCACAGTGCGCAGTGCCACGACGACGCACTCGGCCGCATCCGCACGCACCCTGCGCTCCTCGCGGTACCGGGTGACCACGAACAGGGCGTAGTCCACGGCCAGTCCGAAACCGAGCGCCGTGGTCACGTTCGCGGCGAACACCGACACCGGCATGAACAGCATCGCGAAGCGCAGCACGGCGAAGGTCCCGGCCACCGCGAGCGCACCGACCAGCACGGGCAGCAGCGCGGCGGTCACCGAACCGAACGCGACCAGCAGCACCAGACCCGTCAGGGGAACCCCGACCAGCTCGGCACGGATCAGCTCCGTCCGGCTGAGCCGGGTGGCCTGCGCCATGACCCAAGCCGTTCCGGTGGCGCTGACCTGGACTCCCGGCCGGTGCCGGGTGAGGTGCGGGACGAGCGTCGCGGCGGTGCGCGCGGCCTCGTTCTCGTCACCTCGCAGGTCGAGGGTGATCAAAGCGGAGCGGCGGTCACCGGACAGCAGCCGTCCCTGTCCCGTCGTCCAGTACGACAGCACCTCGCGCACGCCGGGGCGGCTCGCCGCCTCACGCGTCAGATCCCGCCCGAGTGCGGCGGCCCTCGCATCGGTGGCCCGTCCCGGGAAGCGCACCCGCAGGACGACGTCCGGCACAGGCGCGTCGAAGCGGCGCGCCAGCTCCGACTCGGCGCGAGCGGCTTCGGTTCCCGGGGCGATGTAGCCGCCGCTGGAGAAGGAGGAGGTGCCACCGACGGCGGCCAGCACGCACAGCAGCCCGATCAACGCCGCCGCGCACATCACCGGCCAGGGCCGGGCAACGGCCCGCCGGACGCAGACCTCGGACCACGGCGTCCGGGCACGGGCGGACGGGACGCCGGCTGACGGCTGGGTTCGCTGGGGCATGCGGCCTCTTCTCGGGGCGGGGACGGCGCCGACGGATTCACACGGCTCTGCCGACGCCCAACGACTCATGGGCCGAACAAGTGACGAAAACCTGCTCAACACGCTGACAACGCAACAAAGTCACTAGTTTTAGGCAGAGCGGAAACAAGCGGACCTGATCGTCTTCACCGCCTCGTACGACGCCTCGAAGGAGCACACCGATGACCCGTGGAATCCGAACCGAACGCCACCCGGCCCGCGCCCTGATGGCAGCGGTGGCCACGATGCTGGCCGTCAGCCTCACCGGTCCGGCGGCCACCGCCGCCCCGGACACGGCACCCGCGAACCGCGCGACGGCCACCCTCCGCTGCTCGATGCGTACCACCGCGCCGGTCACTTTCTCCCCGGCGGTCTCCGCCGGCCCACGCACCGTGACGGCACGCGGCACCGTCAACCTGAACGAGTGCACCTCCCCGAACGGCCGCCGGAAGAACATCCGCTCCGGCACCCTGACCGTACGCGGCAGCGGCCGGGCCACCTGTACGCGCGTCACCGGCGTCCGTGGCTCGGCCACCATCACCTGGTACTCCGGGCCGGGACGAACCGGACGGGTCGTGGGACGCTCGTCCGTGACGCCCGCAGCGGCCGGCGTGGGCGGCTACACACCGCTCGACTCGTTCCTCAGCGGCCGCATCACCTCGGGACCGATGGCCGGTCAGCACATCGCTGGCCGGGCAGCGCCCACCACCAACGTCAGCTCCTGCCACGGGCGGGGACTGAGCAGTGTGGGCCTGCGCGGAACCGCCACCGTGAGCTAGCGCCCTGAGCCGGCGCGGACCGCCGCCGGACTGCCGTACATCGGCGCGGACCGTCCTCGGACTGCCGTACATCGGCGCGGACCGGAAATCCCGCCGCAATCGGCGACGGAGCCCGACGGGCCCTGGGAGAGCCCGGAGGGCCGCGATCGCTGGGCCATCGGCCCTCGCACCCGGTCCAGCCCCCCAGTGTCACCCCGCGCTGCCTGCCCGCGCGTCGCGGCCGCACGCGGACGGGGCCTGCCTGACGGCCTCTGCGGCGGTGGACCGCTAGTCTCCCATCTCCACGCGGAAGGGGTATGTCCCGGCCGCGGTGAACGCGTCGTGGATCGGCAGGACGAGCGAAGTGAGGCGGCGGACCCCCGTGTCGCCGATCGGCGTCCACAACGCGGCGCAGAGCTCGTCGGTCTCGACCTCGATCCGCTCGCGCGCCGTGATGCCGGCATCGGTAGCGGTGCCGTCGGCGTCGAGCCAGCCGCGGGCGGCGAGACGTGTGGTCGCCGCAGCCACCTCCTCGTCGTCCCACAGCCGGGTGGCACGCGCGATCGCTTCCGGGAAGTGACCTGTCGCGGTTTGCAGAACGTTGCAGTCACACGGCCCGAGGCCGTTGGCGGCGAGCACGGTGATATGCGCGTCGCCGCGCCACTCGCGCAGCACCGTGATCTGCTGCCACAGCGCGACGAGCGGAGCGGCGGGAAGGGGGACCGAGGCGTTGGCGGCAGCCATCGGCTTCCCGGCGTAGTCGGCGCTCGCGACGACCGGGTCGATCAGCGATCGCGCCTCCGCGACCTGATCGGCGGTGAGGTTCACGTCGACGCGCCGCAACGCACGGCCGACGGCCGCGAAGCGAGCGGCCTGCCACTCCTTCGGCGTCGCGGTGTCCCATACGCCTGTCATCGCCCGCACCGACCGCGGGCTGAAGTTGTAGAAGACCGCGAGGGTGACCTGCCACGGTACGGCACCCATCGGGGCTGACCGGAACGCGCAGTACGCCGGTGCGTACTCGGTTACGCCCAGCCTGGCGGCCTCTTCCGGTGCCTCGGGGACGAAGTAGACGAACAGGTGGGTCGCGTTGATGGCGAGGCTGACCTCGCGGACGGCGTCGAGGTCCATGTCGGCGCGAGCGAAGGTGCCGGCGAGATGCATCGTCGTGGTCTCCTGGCAAGTGGAAGGATCGAAATCGGCTGTGGTGTATCGGGTACGTCAGGACGGCTCCGGAGCCGTGATCCGTGCGGAGATCGCGCCGAGTTCCCGCACTTCGATCCGGACCGTGTCTCCCGGTGTCAGGTAGGGGCGGTGGCCGGACAGCTCCTGGATGCAGCCGGTGCCCACGGGGCCGCTGGCGATGATGTCACCGGCTCGCAGTGTGGTACCGCGCGACGCGTGCGCCAGCATCTCGCCGAACGACCAGTGGATCTCGTCCCAGCTGCCGCCGCCGTAATGCTCGTCGTTGACGTATCCGTCCATCCGCAACGCATAGCCCTTGCCCGAGCGGTAGGGCTCCAGTTCGTCGGCGGTGACGAGGAACGGGCCGAGGCTGGTCGAGGCGTCCTTGCTCTTGGACGGGCCGTACACGAACCCCATCTCGCTCGCCGAGATATCGCGTGCGCTCCAGTCGCAGTAGACCAGGTAGCCGGCGATGTGGTTCTCCGCCGCGGCGGCGTCGAGGTTCGAGCAGTTCCCGGCGATCACCGCGGCGACCTCGACCTCGTAGTCCCACAACCGGGCTCCCGGGGCGATGGGGACCTCGTCGTACGGTCCCTTGATCGCCGCCGGGTTGGAGAAGTAGAAGAGCGGATATTCGTACCAGACTGGACTGACCGTGCCGTCGCCGACGGCTGCCTTGCCCGCGTTGCTGATGTGACGTTCGAATGCGGCGAAGTCGCGGACCGCCGGGGGCACCGGTATCGGCGCCAGCAGGTCGGCCGTAGCCAGCTCGACGGTCTCAGTCGGTTCCCTGGTCGCGGCGGCCTCCAGCCCGCCTTCGGCGCGCAGCAGCTCCAACAGGTCCCCGCCCATGGCGTGGATCTTGTTGTCGTGCACCACACCGCAGCGCGTGGAGCCGTCGGCGGATCGGTAGCTGACCCATCTCATCGGGCGGGCACCTCTCGGGTGTAGTCGTGGAGCCGCCGTACGCCGGCCGGGGAGGACGCCTGAGGGTCCAGCGGGACGGCGACCCCCTCGCTCACGGCCACGGGGGCCCGGGGTGCCGGAATCCGGGAACGGCAGGATCTCCTCGCTTCCGGTCTGGATCATCGCGGTGAGGCCGTGATTCCGCGTCCGCTGCTGAAGGCCGCCCCGCCGTGGAGGCGCGGAACGCCCGGCACCGCCGAAGTCGGGCACGACCGGATCGGCGGCGCGCCCGGTGCCGTCCGTGCCCCCGGTGATCACGACCGTCTTCACGCGGCCACCGTCCGAGCGAACTTGACGATCTCCTCGACGAACAGCTCGGGTTGCTCCAGGGCGGCGAAGTGGCCGCCCGCGGGAATGTCGTCGTTGAAGTAGCGCAGGTCGTGATAGGCGCGTTCGGCCCAGATGCGCGGGGTACGCGTCAGTTCGTCCGGGAAGACGCTGACCCCGACAGGAAGGTCAACCTCGGTCAGAGCGAGTGGCTGCCGGGCGTACTCCCAGTACAGGCGGGCCGAGGAAGCAGCGGTGCCGGTGAACCAGTACAGGGAGATGTGGTCGAGGATCTCATCGGGGGTGAGGGCGCCGGGCCGGGCCCAGTCGTGGAACTTCTCGTAGATCCAGGCGGCCTGCCCGGCCGGGGAATCGGTCAGGGCGTAGCCGATGGTCTGCGGCCGGGTGCGCTGCACTACGTGGTATCCGGAATGGGCCGCGGAGAAGAGGCTGCCCTGCTGGAGTGCGGCCTTCTCCTCAGGGGTCGGATCATCGCCGACCGGCGGTGCGGCCAGGAACTCAGGGAAGTTGACGTGGATCGCACGCAGGCCCGCCGGGCGCTGTGCCCCCATGCGGGTCGCGACGACGCCGCCCCAGTCGCCCCCTTGCGCCAGGTAGGAGTCGTAGCCGAGACGCCGCATGAGCACGCCGTACGCGCGGGCGATCCGGTCCGGGTCCCAGCCTGTCGAGGTGGGCTGGTCGGAGAAGCCGTAGCCGGGCATCGAGGGGACGACGAGGTGGAAGCCGTGCCCGGTGAGCGGGCCGACGGTCTTGAGGAACTCCAGGAACGAGCCCGGCCATCCATGCAGCAGCAACAGCGGGGTGGCGTCGGGGCGCGGCGAGCGTACGTGCATGAAGTGGAGGCCGAGACCGTCGATGGTGGTACGGAACTGGCCCAGTTCGTTGAGCCGCCGCTCCAGAACGCGCCAGTCGTACCCGGTGGCCCAGTACTCCAGCAACTCCTCGAGGCACTCCCGCCGCATCCCCTGGCTACTGTCCGGCGCCGTCTCCCGGCCGGCAAGGCGTACCCGACGGAGCCGGTCCTTCAGATCCTCCAGGGCGCTGTCCGGAATGTCGATACGAAACGGTGTCACGCGGTCCGATGTCATGGTCACCACGGTGAGGCCGCGATGAGCGCGCGGTCCAATGATTGTTCCTGTACATGTAATACGTTCCGCGTATAACACCAGCTAGGTTGGAGCAATGCCCGAACGTTTCCCCGTACCCGTGGACCTGGACCTCCGGCTCGTGCAGTGCTTCACGGTGGTCGCCGAGCACCAGCACTTCGCCCGTGCCGCCGAGGCGCTGCACACCACCCAGCCGTCGCTGAGCCGGCAGATCCGCCGCCTCGAACAGCAGGTGGGCGTCCGCCTGCTCGACCGCACCACGCGCGGCACCCGGCTCAGCGAGGCCGGCGAGGTGTTCCTGCCCCAAGCCAAGGAGCTGCTGCGCTCCGCGGTCGAGGCGATGGCCCGCGCCCGGGCCGCGGCCCGGCCCAGCAGCATCACCATCGGCTACAGCAAGGGGCTGGTCATCACCGCGGCGGTGCGGGCCCTGAGGGAGGGCGATCCCGATGCCGAGGTCCACACCCGTCTGCTCGCCTGGAACGACTCCCGCAGCGCGCTGCTGGAGCACCGCGTCGACGCGGTGGTGACGCGGCTGCCGTTCCCCACCGACCGGCTGCGCGTCACCGTCCTCTACGACGAACCGCGCGTGCTGGTCGTACCCCGCGACCACCGTCTGGCCGGCAAGGAGTCGGTCACCCTCGACGACATCGCCGACGAGCCTATCCCTCATGTACGCCAGTCCGACCCTCTGCTGAACGCCTACTGGCGGCTCGATCCTCGGCCCGACGGGCGGCCCGCGCCCGACGGGCCACTGGCCGAGGCCCTTGAGGACAAACACGAACTCATCGCCGCCGGGCAGGCCGTGGCCATCGGGCCGCCCCTCGACCATGCGACCGGCCTGCACCCCAGCCTCACCACCGTCCCGTTGCACGGGGTCGAACCGAGCCAGGTCGTGCTCGCCACCCGCACCGGGGACCGCAGCCGTCTGGTCACCGCTTTCCGCAGGCATGCCGAAGCCCTGCTCACCGGAACCCACCGGACTGGATCCATCCGCACGTCCTGATGAGCGGCAGCTCCACCCGCTCACACAAGCGGTCACGGCCCGTGCCCGATCCCCCACCACGGCGCCCCACGAGGTCGGCGGTCTCCTCGGCGGATGTCTTGCGCACGCGGGAGCCCTGTGGAACTTTTCGCTCACGGCGCTCACTGAGCGCTGGCCCGCGGAAGGCTGGTGAGCCCGGCGCGGGCTGCGGCCGGGGCACGTGCGACGCCGGTGACCGGTCGACGGCCACCGCGACCGTGATCCTCGGCGCCAGAGCCTGCCCCCATGCCGTCGCGGAGGCTGTCGGCACACGCCGTCAAAGGGCCGCCACACCGGGCGGGCGGACTCGGCACCCTCGGCTCGCTCACCACGGCACGCGGCGGCGCCGACCCGCTCCTCGACACGCTCACCGCCTACTTCGACTCCGGCTGCGTCGCCGCCGAGGCCGCCCGCCGCCTGTCCCTCAGCGTCCGGGCCATGACCTACCGCCTGGAACGCATCCACAAACTCACCGGCGCCAACCCGGCCGACCCGGCCCACCGCTACATGCTGCAGACCGCGGTCATCGGCGCCCGGCTGCTGGACTGGCCGGCCAAGGAGCTGTGACCCGGAGACCGGAGGGACAAGTCGCGCCCGTGGACGGCCCCGGCCGGGTCATGCCCATCACCACCGGCCCGCCCGGTCAGCGGCTGCCGTGGTCACGGGCGTAAGCGGCGAAAATCTGCTGCCGCGTACCGCCGATGTGCAGGAACCGCTCGTCGAGCACGGTGGCGAGGTCGTCCAAGGAAGTGGCGAGCACGGCCGCGGCACACCGGGCGCCGGGGTGCCCCCTACGCGTCGCTTCCTGGGCGAGGTGGGCGGCGTAACCGAGGGTGAGGGCGAACGAGGTGTCACCCGCGCCGTCATAGAAGTAGTTGGAGTCCGGGTACTGGAGGAAGTCCACGCAGGTACGGGCGATGTCGGCGGCGAGCCGGCCGAGGAACGCCACGCTCGCGTCCGAGTCGGTCAGCCCGGCCGCCCGATGGGAGCGGCGCAGTTGCGAGATGCGCAGTGCCGGCGCCCGCCGCCGGGCCGGAGCAGGATAGATGCCGAGGATCCAGGACACCGTGGCGGTCAGCAGCGCAAGGAGAGTGCGAGTTCGACTCTCGTCACCCGCTCTCCAAAGAAGGCGCAGGTCAGAGACCTGGGGTTCGTTTGTTATCTAGTCCGATCCGAGGGTGAAGTGGCCCTGCGTCCTCCAGTCGGCAGGAAAGGCGGCTGCGCTGAAGTCGCGACGGGACAGCTGCTGGCCCCTGGTCCTGTCCGTTGAGCGTGGCGACACGTGATTGCCCTGATCCGCGCAGGGCGCGGCGCCCGCGGTCGAGTACGGGTACTCATGCGCGCCGGCATTCACTTCGAGCCCGTAGCCGTATACCGAGTCCAGCGCGAGCCAGGCGGCCTCCAGCAGGAACAGCGGGATGGCGAAGGCGAGGTTCACGCCCAAGGCGTGTCCGGCCGCACAGCACGACTGGGACCGCCGCCACACCCCCTCATCCGGATGCGTCCGCTACAGCGCGAACTGCGAGCACGCCAGGATCCACTACAACCCCGTTGGGTGGGCTCCACGCCGCGACTCGACGCCCGTCACGGCACTGTGCCCCGGTGATCCGGTTGGAGACATCGCCGTCGGCGTGTCATCGCCGGGTGGGCTCCAGCTGGTAGGAGGCGAGGGCCCAGATCACGAAGACGTCGATGGCCATGACGATGATCGACCACAGCGGCTGGTACGGCAGGAACAGGAACTGCGCGATCAGGCTCAGCGACGCCAGCGCGATGCCGACGGGGCGGGCCCAGGAGGCGCGGGAGAGGATGCCCCAGCCCGTGATGGCGGCGATGACGCCGAGGATCAGCAGGATCCAGCCCCAGCCGGTGAGGTTGATCTTGTAGACATAGTCGCCGATGCGGGCGTAGACGTCGTCCTTGGCGATCGCGGAGATGCCCTGGAAGATCGCCAGAATGCCGTTGACGAGCAGCAGGACGCCGGCGAAGGTGGCGCCGCCGGTGGCCAAGGCGCTGTGTCCGGTGGGGGGCGGGCCGTAACCGCCGGACGGCGCTCCCGGGTGAGGTTGTGCGGACATGGTCGCGCTCCGTTCTCCCGTGGCGGGCGACGATCAGGCGGCCCGCCTCACATGCTTCGACCTTCCGCTCCCCAGCGGCTTCCGGCCACGAAGGCTGGGCCGTTCGGGTGAGGAGTGCTCGTGCCGGCAGGGAGCCGTTGGGGGGGATCTACGAATCCAGGCGCAGCCCTGTGAGGGACAGGTTGCCGCCGTACTGCGCGAGGGGGGAGACGGTGGTGTCGGTGAAGGCGATCGTGCGTGCGGGGCCGGCGGGGGCCAGCCAGGCGGGAACGGCGTCCGGAGTGATGGTGACGGGCCGGTTCCCCGGGAGCGGCGTGCCGCCGAGGGCCGTGACCGTGCCGGACAACGCGCTGATGTAGAGGGTCACCACGCCCTTGCCGCCGTCCCCCTTGAGCGTCGATGTGGTCGTGGGCCCGGTTCGCAGCCGGATCGCCGCGTCTCCGTTCCCCGCCGTGAGGCCGAGACCGAGGGCCTCCAGCGACCGGACGGTGAACTTCAGTGCCCGCCGGGCTCCGGCCGCGGTGGGCACGGTGACCGTGCCGTGGAAGATGACGGCGCGCAGGACGAGCCGGTCGGCATGCAGCGTCCAGGGGGTGCGCGCCGACCGCGCCGGTGGCCGGTCGAGCGGTGCGGCGGAGCGCCTGGGCGGGGGTGTCGTGGTTGCTCGCGGGGTGCCCCGGAGCACCCGGGCGGTGGGTGTAGGGATTGCCGCGGGGCCGGAGGTCGTGGGCGTGGGGCTGGTGGAGTGGTGTGGGGTGGTGCCGGGAGACGGCACACCGGACTGGGGTGCCGGTGCGGTGCGCGTGGGGGGGGCGGCGACGCGTTCTCGTCCGACGTGGGGCTCGCTGTGGCACCGGGGGCGGGGGGTGGGCTCGTCGTCCAGGGGGTGGGGAAGTGTGCAGGGTCAGGGGGAGGGTGGCGGCGGCCAGTGCGCAGAGGGCGGGTTGAGACGTGCGGGGGATCGAGAACAGCCCCGTCACCAGTCCCGCACCCACGTCCGCGGGCTTCGGCTTCCCCGGAGCCGGCAGCAGTCGTCGCGTGATCACCCGGCTCTTCACCTCGATCGCCCGGCTCTTCACCTCGGCGGCCTGTCTGCGGCTCACGGCGTGACGATGGCGAAGTCCGGGTCGGGAGCGGCGAGGTGGGCGAACAGGTCGGTCAGCCGGCCGATGTCTCCGGTGACCGTGACGGTGTCCCGGGCCGCCAGCTCGTCCGGGGTGAGGGTGCCGAGCAGGACGGCCCGCAGGTCGCTCTCTGTGAGGGTGATCTCGGTGTCCGGTTCGGCCCCGTCCGGGCTCGCGGCCCTGACCTGGGTGAGGACGCCGTTGCGCAGCCGCTGGGTGACCGGCTCGCCGCCAGCCGGGTTCCAGCGCACGGTGATGTCCGCGTCCCAGCTGCGCGGGCCGTCCACCCGGATGGCGAGGGCGTCGAAGAGCTGCTCCAGGGACAGGGCCGCCAACACGTCGGGCGAGGCGGTGACCGTGGGGGTGCCGACCGAGCCGTGACGCAGCTCCAGCGCGCCCATGAGGTAGAAGTTCCGCCAGGTGCCGTTCTCGCTGCCGTACCCGAGTTGTTCCAGCGCGTCGGCCTGGAGCGCGCGGGCTTCGGCGTTGTCCGGGTCGGCGAAGACGACGTGGTTGACGACCTGGGCCACCCAGCGGAAGTCACCGGCGGCGAACGACTGCTGGGCCCGGCGCAGGACTTCGTCGGCGCCGCCCATGAACTCCACGTACCGTTGCGCGGACTTCGCCGGCGGGTACTCCCACAGATGCGCCGGGTTGCCGTCGAACCAGCCCATGTACCGCTGGTAGATGGCCTTGGTGTTGTGGCTGACCGAGCCGTAGTAGCCGTGGGTGTGCCAGGCCCGTTCCAGAGCGGGAGGCAGTGTCATCTCCTCGGCGATCTCCAGACCGGTCAGGCCCTGGTTGAGCATGCGTACGGTCTGGTCGTGGAGGTAGGCGTACAGGTCGCGCTGCTCGCTCAGGAACGTCAGCACCCGGTCGCGGCCCCAGGTCGGCCAGTGGTGGGAGGCGAACGCCACGTCGCTGGATCCCGCGAACAGGGTGATGGCCTCGGTGAGGTAGCGGGCCCACACGCGCGGGTCGCGGACCTCCGCACCCCGCAGGGTCAGCAGGTTGTGCAGGTTGTGGGTGGCGTTCTCCGCCATGCACAGCGCCGCGTGGTCCGGGAAGTGGATGTTCAGCTCCGCGGGCGCCTCTGTGCCCGGGGTGAGCTGGAAGACCATCCGGATCCCGTCGACGGTCTCCGTCTGCCCGGTGCGGGTGATGTCCGCCGTCGGCGGGATCAGGCCGACCGCGCCGGTGGACGTGGTCTGCCCGAGGCCCGCGCCGATCTGCCCCCGCCCGCCCTTCGGCAGTGCGGCACCGTACATGTAGGCGGCGCGCCGGCCCATCGCCGTACCGGCGTAGACGTTCTCGCTGACCGCGTGCTCCAGGAAACCGTGCGGGGCGAACACCGGCACACCGCCGGCGACATCCTCCTCCGTGACGACGCCCCGGACGCCACCGAAGTGGTCGGCGTGGCTATGGGTGTACAGCACGGCGCTCACCGGGCGCTCACCCCGGTGGGAACGGTAGAGGGCCAGCCCCGCCGCCGCGGTCTCGGCGCACAGCAGTGGATCGATGACCAGGATCCCTCGCTCCCCCTCCACGATCGTCATGTTCGACAGGTCGAAACCGCGCACCTGGTAGATGCCCTCGGTCACCTCGAACAGCCCGTGGTCGGAACACAGCCTGCTCTGCCGCCACAGGCTGGGATTGGCCGTCTCGGGGCAGTCCTGGTCGAGGAACCCGTACGCGCACAGGTCCCACACCGCGCGCTCGTCCCGGCCCTGGATCACGCTCTCCGCCGCTGTGCCCATGAAACCGCGCCGCGCGTCCTCGAGATCCCGCTCGTCGTCGAAGGCGAACCGCTCCCGCACAGCCGTGTTGGCCTCCGCGACCTGGCGCTCCGCGGGCTTGGCATCGGTGCTCTGCGTCATGTCGATTCCCTCGCAGGCTAGGTGGGAGGGCCGCGGCGACATGGGCGGTCGCCGCCGTAACCACCCTCGCCTCGCCTGTACGTCCGCACGACCGCACGTACTCCGTCCGGGGGTACCGCGACCGGCAGGGCACGGCCCGCGACAGTACGCGCAGTGGGCGGACCTGAGCCTCTCACCACATGGAGAAGCCCACGCCACGCGGCACATTTCCGAACCAGGCGCAAGGGATCGGCATTCGTGTGCAGTCACAACGAGTAGCCACAGTCGGGCTACGTATCGACGGCTCCCGGGCGAAGAGAAGGCATCGTGGACACGACACCCCGCCATCTCGCGACGCCGTGCCCATAGCGTGCCCTTCGGAGCGGACAACCATGGTCAGCAAGGGTGCGAATCCGTCCCTCCGAGGCACGGACAGCCTGCTTTTGTGGTTCTGTCCTCGAACGTCCAGGCCGGTCAGTTCAGCAGGGCAGCTGTGAACGTCTGACGGTGGTTCACCAGCCAGGTCGACATGCGGTCCCGGCGTTCCCACCCACCGCGCTCGGCCGACGCCTGGAGATAGCCGGGGTCTCCGCCGGCCACGCGACGGGCGGTGAAGGCCCGGCAGACCTCCGTGGCCTGCTCGATGACGCCGGGCAACTCGGCGTGGTCCCTAGCCGAGAGGCCGGAGCTGTCGGCAAGAATCCGCAGCCGTGCGGCCGCATCCAGCCCGGGAGGATAGAGAGCGGCCGGGAACTCGCCATCAAGCATGGGCACCCAATAGCGGGCGGTCATGGCGATGTCCCACAGAGCACGGCCCGGGGCCGCCAAGTCGAAATCGATCAGGGCCGCGGCGCGACCGTCGCGGAAGACGACGTTGTCCGGGCACACGTCGTTGTGGCACACCATCGTTCCCCCTCCGGGTCGGCGAGGTCCGGGGCCACTCGGCGCGGGTGTCGACCGCGACGGCCGCGCTGGTCTCATGCAGACGCCGCAGCAGCCTCTCCACCGAGTCGAGGGCAGAACGTGTCATCGCCCGGTCAGGGAACGGCGGCAGAGCCACGTCGCCAGGGATGAAAGCCAGCTGCTCATGGCCATCCGCGGTGAGACCGACAGGGGTCGGCGCCGCGTCGAAGCCGTGCTCCTTCAGCTCAAGGAGATAGGCATGGAGGGCGCGCGCGTTGCGCGGTGCCGGCCGCTCCACCAACTCCCCTCGGCGGAAGACTGCCCCCGCGTTCGCCATGCCGCCGACCAGCGCCTCGTCTTCAGCCGTCATAGGGATCACGCCATCGCCGGATCGCTCCCGCGCGGGCCGGGCTGCACACGACGTGGATCAGCGCTAACGAGACCTGCCAGTGCGAAACGACAGATCCGCCAACGGTCATCGCCACCAACGGCCTGCCCGACCCCGAGCAGTGCACCCCCTGGGAGGAGCTGCGCGAGGCGCACCTCGCCCGCCTCGCCCGGCC
Source organism: Streptomyces sp. SCL15-4 (assembly GCF_033366695.1). Taxonomy (NCBI): domain Bacteria; kingdom Bacillati; phylum Actinomycetota; class Actinomycetes; order Kitasatosporales; family Streptomycetaceae; genus Streptomyces; species Streptomyces sp. SCL15-4. The sequence goes on along the minus strand of NZ_JAOBTQ010000001.1, from coordinate 110,718 downwards.
GTCGCCTGATGGCCCCTGCTCCCCGCGCCCGCGGGGATGGTCCCCCGTACCCGGGCTGCACCCGCAGCGTCACCTGCTGCTCTCCGCGCCCACGGAGACCGCGAGCGCAGGCCGGGGCTCGCGAGGCAGATGCTGAACGCACCGTCCCCTGCAGCACAAACTCCTCAAGGCGGGCTGGTGCCGGCGACCACGGCCACCCTGTTTCCGCGCGGCCCACCGACCCACCTCAGACCTCGAACCTCGCGGATACAGCTGACGCCGGGCGGGTTTTCACTGTGTCAGTTCGCCGGCGACCAATGGGGAGCGTTGGCGGGCGAGAGACACCCGCCGCTGCGGGCTGCGGCCCAGCAGTCACCGGTGTGCACGGCGTCGACGTTGGAGCGGTCGGCCTGGACCGCAAGAGAACGCGGGTGATCGTGCTCGCCGACCTCGGCCACGTCCAGCTCAAGCGCGGCAACACCGAGACCGCCCTCGCAACCTGGAGCGCGTTCCTCGACTGCGCCGACGGCGTGCAGTCCGTCCGGATCAACGAGGGCCTGATGCAGCTCGTCCGGCCCGCCGGCACCGACCGGCCGACCTGATTGGTGTACTAGGCGGCGGATGTACGTCCGAGCCCCCCGGCGAACACCCCTTCGCCCCACTCAACTGGCGGTTCCTGCGGCGAGCCCGCTGTTCCACCCGCGGCATCGGCACAGCCGTCCAAGCCGTCCGCACTCTGCTGACCTGCACATATTCAGGATGAAAACGGTTCACGAGCGTCGAGAAGCGCTTTCACCGTGTCCGATCGGTTCATGTCGCGCGCGGGGCTGGACGATGTGCTGGATCCGGCCGGATGAGGAATGCTCGGCGTAACTATCCGAGGAGATACCGGCGCATCCAGGAAAAGCTCAGGAGGTTGCGTGATCGTAATGCCCGATACGGCGGACGGGAATTATGCGCACCAGGCTCTGGTGAATCGCTACCATGAGTTTCTCAGCGCACCCAGGATTGCGGAGCTGACGCATAAGCAACTGGTAACCGGTCAGCGATCTCTGGGGTTGATGTACGGGGATCGGCCTATGACGCGTGTGCTGCGTCCTCGGCTGATGCCGGCTGCCGAACATCAGTCTGTTGCTGAACGGGGTCGTCTAGTCGCACGTGCAGCACGCAGGCTGGCCTCGCATCTTCTGTCTCCCGGCGGCGGACTGCCCGCCGCCGTGCGCGACAGTGTCGTGCTCGATCCGATTGAGAGGGCTCTGGCCCGCGTGCCGGGCCCGGGGGAGGAAGCCGGCCTGATCGGGCGACTGGATGGATTCGGCAGCGGGCAGGAGGTGCGCTTCGTGGAGTACAACGCCGACAGCTGCGCATGTGTGATCGTCCAGGAACAACTCGCGGGCATCTACACCTCCACGGCCGCGCTGCGGGGTCTGAGTGAAAGCGTCAGCCTCCAGCCCGTTCCCATGCTGGAGCGCGTCGTCGACCTGTTGCTCAGTGCCTGGCATGCTGCAGGTGAGCCGGGGGCCAACCCGTCTGTGGCGGTGGTGGACTGGCCGGAGGGCGCGTGGGCGGGTGAGTTCGACCTGGTCTGCTCCGCTTTCCGGGACAGAGGCGTGCCGGCGCTGGTATGCACGCCTGACGATCTGTCCTTCTCGCGCGGCAAACTGACGGCCCGCATCTCGGAAGGAAGGCGGTGCCCCGTCACGCTCGTCTACCGGCGCGTGCCCGTCTTCGAGCTGTATCGCAGGCTCGGCCCCGATGTGTTGAGCCATCCGCTGGTGAAGGCGGTGGCAACAGGCGCTTGCGCGGTCGTCAACCCACTGGCGGCGGGACTCTCCCAGCGCAAGGCGGTGTTCGGGCTCCTGAGCGATGAGCGGGTGCAGAGCTGGCTTCCCGACGATGAAGCGGCCGCGGTGCTCCGTCACGTGCCGTGGTCTCGCTCCGTCCGCCCTGGCCGCGTCCTGTATCAGGCCGAGGACGTCGATCTCTTGCAGTTCGCCCATGAGCACCGTAACCGCTTGGTCCTCAAGCCCGACAACGCCGGCGCCGGCTATGGTGTGCTTTGCGGCTGGGAAACCTCGCCCAGTTCCTGGGACGCGGCCCTCGGGAGAGCTCTCCTGACCCCCCACGTGCTGCAAGAGCGCGTTCGCGCCCCGACAGCCGAATATCCTCTCCTCATCAACGGCCGGCTCTCATTTCACCGACTCATCGAGGGCACCGATCCTATGCTGCTGGGCGACCTGGTCACCGGCTGCTTGACACGCATCTCAACGAACGCGGTCATCAACGTCTCCGCCGGCGGCGAACTCCTCCCGGTATTCACAGCCACCCTCCCGCCGCGGGATCGGTTAATCGACCCTGCTCGCGCGAAGCGGCCATGAAGTACGACCGTGTCCTATGTGGTGAGTCGGACGAGTCGCTTGTAGCAGCAGAGAGCGGCAGCGAGGCCGAGAACGACAGGGAGTCGGGGGGATGGCGTTCGTAGCGGTGGTTGAGAGTGTGTCCTGCGTGGTGAGGCGGACGTTGGCCCGGTATGGCGCGGGAACGTGGAGCTGGATCGTGCCGACGGCTTGTGGGAGATCGCCGTTGATTCCGGGGCAACGGACACGGCCACAGGGCGGGGGAACGTAGAACGCGCCTGATGAGACGGTGTTCGCGGTCATCGTCTATGTGCTGGTCAGCGGGTGCGCCTGGCGGTCGCTGCCGCCCTGCTCCGGGATATCGAAGTCGACCGCCCACCGCCGGTTCCTGATCTGGTCCGGGGCGGGCGTCTGGGGAAGGCTGCACGAAGTCGTGCTGCACCGCCTGGCCGACGCCGGGTTCCTGGACGTCTCCCGCGTCATCCTCGACACCGCGCACGCCACGCCGCCGCACGCGGCCGGAACGCGCCGGCCCTGGCTGGGGCCGGGCCGCGTGTCCGCCGCCGGGCCGGTTCGCGAGACCGCCGGTCGGTCACCAGGCCCGCCGCTGTCGCGCCTGTGGCGCTGCCCGGCGGGCGCCTTGGCCCTTCCCGTGCCGCGCGTGCCGTGCTGGTCGCCTGTCGCCTGTGGCCTGTCGCCTTGCCGTCGTCCGCTGTCGTTTGCCGGGCCCTGTTCGCTCCAGCGCGTCCCGGACCGCCGCGTCCGGCGCGCCGTCGTGTAACCGGTCGCAACGGGGGGCGAAGCCGTAGCAGCGGGCGAAGGCCGGCCACCTCGGATCGCCGTGCTTGCCCTCGGTCGCGGGCAGCTCCTAGCCGCGTACCTGCTCGTAGGTCAGCAGCACCCGCCCGGTGTGGCTCCAACAGCCCGTGCGCGCGAGCCAGTCGTGCTCGATGTCCTCGCCCGAGCAGTCGATATCGCCGACGTTTCTCCGGGGCGTCCCGGGTGTGTGGCTGGAGTTTCCACTGATCAGAGGCGGTCCGCGGCAGGGCGCCGATGGAGGCGGGCTGGTCCATGAACTCGATGTTCCACTGGTCGATGTCGTCGGCCAGGCCCTCGGTCTCCTCGTCGAGCCGCTGCCGCAGTTGCCCGGGGCGACGGGCCTCGACCTTGACGGTGATGAGCGGCTAAGCCGCGACGCCACCGAGCTCACCGTGCTCGCCGACCCCCTCACCGCCCATGGCCTGGTCCTGGAGATGCCCGCCGGGCCCCTGCCCGGCCTCTGGGACTCCGCCGACACCGCGGCGGCCGCCGCCCGCGACGAGGCCTTGGCGCTGTTGGAGGAACTGCACGCCGCCCGCCACGGTCAGACCGGTCAGCGCTGTTGGGTCCGGCAGGTCCGACTGTGCTTGATCAGGCCCGGCGGCCGGGTGGTCGGCCGCCGGGCCGGCAGTCCCCGCGCCCCAGGTGTCGGTGGCTGCACGTACGGTCTGTGCATGACTGATCAGTGGTGGGCGGGCGTGCGTCAGCGGGTCGAGGCGGCGGGTGCAGGGCCTTTTGGCAGCAAGGTGTTCGGTGCATCGGGGCACAGGTGGATCGTGGAGGACCCGCTTAGCGAGGGCGAGCTTTCCGAACTCGAGGCTCAGACGGGCGTGCGGCTGCCAGAGGAGTACCGGACCTTCTTGCTGCACGTTGGCGCAGGTGGCGCTGGCCCCGCGTACGGCCTGTTCCCGGTTCGGCGCGTGCAAGGCCGCTGGCGTTGGGAAGGTGACGGCGCGGACCTGGCCGACCTGTCGAGGCTTGCCGAGCCGTTTCCCGACCAAGGCCCGGACCCGAAGCTGGTCGACGACCTTCTTGCCCAACGCCCCGAGGAAGAGGATTTCGACGACATCGAGGACTTCGACGACGCCATTGAGGCGTGGGACGAGCGGTGGGAGGTCACCATGTTCGCCCCGCAGCGCACTGCCGGTGCCATCGTGATCTCCCACCTGGGCTGCGCCCAGAGAGAGTGGCTGATCATCAGCGGCAGCCACCGTGGCACAATTTGGTCCGACTGCCGGGTGGACGACGTCGACCTCGCCCCGCTACTCGACGACGACGGTACACCGGTGACGTTCGCCCGCTGGTACACCGACTGGCTGGAGAAAGCCGAGCGCACGGCACTGTCGGCACCGTAGGTCCGTCGGTCTGTGCTGTTGAGCGTTGCGGTTGGTCAAACGGGCTACTGACGTCGGCGTCAGGGTGATGATGGCGGAAGGTCTAGGGAGAGGCCGGTTCCCGCGAGGAATCCGTCGAGGACGTCGCGGCCCACGCGGGCTTCGGCGCGGCCGTCTCCCTGCGCCGGCACCTCTCGGCGGCGATCGGCGCCTCCCCGGCGGCCTACCGGCGAACCTTCACGGGCTCCCTGCCGCGGGTCTGGCAGCCGCGGGTCTCAGGCTTCGATACGCACCCAGGTGCGGCCGGCGCGGAGAAACAGGGTGCCGTCGCGGCCCTGGCCGCAATGCATCACCACCCGCCCGGGCACCCGCACCCGCTCCTGGCCGGTGGTGACACACACGTCGCCAACCAACTCCGCGCGGGTCACGGTGGTCCTGCGCTTGTAGTGGTCGCGGCTGGTCAGGACCACCCGTGTGCCGCGCACGGCGAATCCGTCCGGGGTTTTCACCGGGCTGCGGTAGCTCGCGACTTCGCCGGTGGAGGGTGTGATCCTGGTGAGAAAGGTTCCTTTGGGGCTGTACCAGACCAGCCACACTGACTCGCCTTCCGTGGCGGCCGTGCAGCCCTCCAGCGGCCAGTCGGGAAGTCTCCCCTTCGGCGCCCACGTGGCGACACCCCGGGTGTTCCAGCCCGCCAGGCCGGCCGCGGACTCCGGGTGGCCGCCGTAGACACCCTCGTCGCCGTAGGCGGTCCAGATCCCCCCGCTGCGGTCGGTGACCAGGGCCGGAATGTCGTCACCGAGGCAGAAGGAGCCCTCTTGTCGACCCTCGGGGGAGTACACGACGGCGTTCGCCCGCCAGTCTCCCTCCGCGTCCCGGCGGGTACGGCCCGACGCCAGCAGGAACCGGGATCCGGGGAGCAGGGCCAGATGTCTGGGCCGCATGTCGATCCCTTCGACCGGGATGCGCCGCTGCTCCTGCCCTGAGGTGATGACCAGTTCCCCGTCGAAGGGCGTCTCGACATGCCATCCGACCCACCCGCGGGGATACTTGTCGCGGCTCAGGTACCTGCGCTGGACCAGCATCACGGCGAGTTCGCCGTCCGGTCCCACGGTCCACCACAGCGCACGCCACCCCGCCTGGACGTCCTCGGGGGACAGCCTCCACGCGATGGGCAGCTCGTCGATCGTCATGGAAATTCACCTTTGGGACTCCGGGGGCCTACGCCGCCCGAAGATCGCCACGTTACAGCTTGGGGCAATCCCCACCCCCACCGGGGGAGCGGCGGATCGTTCACCCGCCGGGCGACCGGGCCCGGCATGCTCGCCCCGGTGCGCTTGGCCGTCGTGGCCGCCGGCATGAAGTGCGCGGGTCGGGCGTGTGGGCCAGGGGGATGCAGGATGTCCAGTAGAGGGGGAGACCCCCGCCCGGCAGGTCCCTCCTCCGCACGCCTGCGGCACCTGCAAGACGTGCTGCCGGGCTGCCGGACGGCGCCCTCGATCCCGCGCCGCCCCGCGGGCGTGTGCCGCATGGCCAGCGGGCGCCGCGGGTGCTGTGGACGTTGAGAGGGCGGATGGCCGCTTGCCACCGATACCTGGGGTCCGCTCCAGCCACTCCTCGCCGCTGGGCGCGAGGCCCTGCGGGACCGCGGCAACGTCGGTGGTCGGCACCTGTTGGGGAGCACCCGGTCCATCCGTCCAGGGAGCGGCGGAGGGTGTCGTGTTCTTGCCGGTGTTGGCCGCTTGGCTGACGGGTGGTGACACGGCTCTGGGCGGGCTGTTCGGCGCGTACCTGGGCGCCGTAAGTGGTCTGCGTCGTAAATCCTTCGGGGGTTGACTTCGAGGCTGGGCGTCGGTGTTCGTGGTCAGGTGGCGAGGTGGTCCGGCAGGCGGTGTCAAGGGCGTTCTCGGGGGTGCCGCCGGGACTGCCGGTGGGCATAGATCTCCTTCACAACTGGTGTGGTTGATCCACACCGGAAACGAGCACCAGCCCTACGGGGGGTGGGCTCCGCATGAGTCTGGCCGGTTTCCCACCGCGGCCACGAAGCGGTCACTGGAGAGCTGTGGATAGGGGGATGGCGGCGTGGCGCGCGGTTATCGCGATGATTCCGCGCGGACGGCCGAGCACTTCCACCGGGTTCCTCGACGCCTTCGTGCACCTCGGCGACGGCACGACCCGGATGAAGGACCTGCCGACCTCCATGGTCGCGCTGCTGGTCTCCGAGGCGTGCAACATCGGCCTGGCCCCGGTGGTCAACCCCGGCTACGAGGCGCTGACCCGGGCCCGCCTCGTGCACGTCGACCAGTACTACCTGCGCGCCGACACCATCGCCGCGGCGAACGCCGCTCTCATCGCTGCCCAGGCCGACATCCCGATCGTGCAGTTCTGGGGAGAGGGGCTGCTCGCCTCCGCGGACGGGCTGCGCTTCGTCGTCCCCGTCCGCACGATCAACGCCGCCCCGTCGCCGAGGTACTTCGGGTTCAAGCGGGGCATCACCTGGCTCAACGCCGTAAACGACCAGGTCGCGGGTATCGGGCAGATGGTCGTGCCCGGCACGCCGCGCGACTCCCTGCACATCCTGGACGCCCTGTTGAACCTCGACGGCGGGGTGAAGCCGGAGATGGTGGCGACCGACAACGCCTCGTACTCCGACATGGTGTTCGGCCTGTTCAAGATCCTCGGCTACAACTTCAGCCCCCGCTTCCGCGACCTGGACGACCAGCGGTTCTGGCGGGCCACCATGCCCGGCGTCGAGACCGGCACCTACGGCCCGGTGGAGGACCTGGCCCGCAACCGGATCAACCTGAACAAGGTGATCACGCACTGGCCCGACATGCTGAAGGTCGCCGGCTCACTGGTCACCGACCAGGTCCGCGCCTACGACCTGCTGCGCATGCTCGGACGCGACGGCCGCCCCACCCCGCTCGGGTCGGCGTTCGCCGAGAGTACGGGCGGATCGCCAAGACCGAGCACCTGCTACGCGTGGTCGACCCGGTGGACGACACCTACCGACGCCAGATGAACCGCCAGCTCACCGTCCAGGAGTCCCGCCACAAGCTCGCCCGCGACGTGTGCCACGGCAAGCGCGGCACCATCCACCAGGCATACCGCGACGGCATGGAGGACCAGCTCGGCGCCCTCGGCCTGGTCCTCAACGCCATCGTGCTCTGGACGACGCGCTACATCGACGCCGTCGTCACCCAGCTCCAGGCTGAGGGCCACGGACTCCGCGAGGAGGACATCGCCCGGCTCTCCCCGCTCAAGCAACGCAACCTGAACCCGCTTCGCCGATACAGCTTCACCGCCAGCACCCCAGCCGCAGGCGCCCTGCGCCCACTGCGCGACCCGAACGCGCCCGAGCTGGACGAGGGTGAGGACGAGTCGGTCGGCTCGGAGTGAGTTGGGGCCGTCACTGCCTGCTTCCCTACCGGCCGTCGCCCGGCGTCACAGGAGGGCGCCGCCGGAGACCTCGATGCGCTGGGCGGTGACCCAGCGCAGTCCCTCGGAGGCCAGCGTGGCAATGGCGTCGCCGATCTCCTCAGGTTCGCCGACGCGGCCGAGCGCGGTCTGCCCGGCCAGAACCTGGCGCATTCCGGCGTCGTCCCGCATCGCTCCGCCGTTGAAGTCGGTGGCGGTCGGCCCCGGGGCGATGGAGTTGACCCGGATGCCGCGAGGTCCGAGTTCCGCGGCGAGGGTGCGGCTCAGAGCTTCGACGGCGGCCTTCGAGGCGGAGTAGACCGAGGTGGCGGGGCTGGTGTGGCGGGTCAGTGACGTCGAGACGTTAATGACCTGGCCGCCCTGGGCCAGCAGCGGCACGAGCGACTGGATGAGGAAGAACGTGCCCCGGACGTTGGTGCCCATCACCGTGTCGAAGTCGTCGATCGTGACAGTCTCCAGCGGCCCGAAGACTCCCACTCCCGCGTTGTTGACCAGGATGTCGAGCCGCGAAGTCCCCCAGCGCTCCAGCTGCGCGCCCAGTTCGGAGGTGAAGGACGCGAAGGAGGAGACGTCGCTGATGTCGAGCCGGAGAGCAGCGGCCGTCCCACCCACGGCCCGCACCTGTTCCACCGTCTTCTCAGCCCCGGCCGCATCACCGCGGTGGGTGACCACGACCCGCACCCCGCGTGTGGCCAGGGCGATGGCCGCGCTGCGCCCGAGGCCGCGATTCGCACCGGTCACCAAAGCGATCTTGTCAACTGTCATGAACTTCCTCCACCGTGCGACAACCAGGATGTGCCCAGGTGCCACAGCTCAGATGCGAGTCACTCGACTCGCCTTACTGCTGCACCGTAAGCGTGCCCCCGAGGCGAGTCAAGTGACTCGCCTCGGGGCTGCGGCATACTCTCCGCATGGCAGCAGAACTCACCGCACATCACCGCAGGCTCGCCCAGCAGAAGCGCGAGGCGATCACCTCCGCGGCCACAGAACTGTTCTTGGACCGTGGCTACGACGGCACCTCCCTCGCCCGGATCGCCGAAGCGGCCGGGGTCTCGAAGTCCACCCTGTTCAAGCAGTTCCCCACCAAGGCGGCCCTCTTCGAGGCCATCGTCACCGAGTCCTGGCAGCGCGACGCCGGCGATACCGCCGCGCGGCCGCAGGCGGGAGATCTGCGCTCCGGGCTGACAGTCATCGGCCACCGCTACGCCGACCTGATCGGCCAGCCCCGCATGACAGGCCTGTTCCGGATCGTCATCGCCGAACTGCCTCGTTTCCCCGAGCTGGGACGGATGCAGTTCCAGCTCGGCAAACTGCCCTACTTCGCCTCCGTCCAGCACTACTTGGAATCCGAGCATGAGGCGGGCAACGCCGATGTGCCCGACACTGAGAGCGCCGCGAACCAGTTCCTCGGCATGATCGCTAACTACGTCCTGTGGCCCCGCATGCTTCTGACCGGCTGGAACCCCGCAGCCTCCGACATCCACAACGCCGTCGAAGAGGCTGTCCAGACCATGCTCGCCAGATACGCCCCCAACCCGCCGGCCTGACCCGAAGCCGGAATTTCCACACTGCCGCGCAATGCCAAAGACCGCGGCGCCTTCACCCGCGATACCTGTCCGCCATCGTTTGACGACAGGGCGGCGCAGCTTGATCCATCCGCCCGCCGTCAGCTCGGGTGGTGCCAGGAGAACGAAGTCTTGGCAAGCTGCCGTGACCGTGCGGCTCGCCGCCGGACGGGACGACGCAGGGCCGGCGGGTGCGAAGCCGGTCAGTCGAGAGGGTGGGCGCGGCAGGTCCGCAGAATCTCGTCGGACAGTTCGGGCTGGACGTGGCTCACGGCGCGGGCGAGGGCCATCGCCCCTACGAGTCGGCTGAGCAGCAGCACCGCGCGCTCCCGCGCCTCCTGTGAGGTGATCTCCCCTTCGTGCTCGCGGGCGAACTCCTCGGCGAAGCCGGTGAGGTACCCCTCCACGCCGGCCGCGTAGACGCTCTGGATCGTGTCGCTGTGCCGTCCGGCGTCGATGACCAGGGAGGCGGAGGGACAGCCGCCGTCCGGGGCATCGCGGTGGGCGGCCGAAAGATAGTTGTCCACCACTCGCTTCAGCGGTGGGCCGGTGAGACCGGCGCCTTCCTCAAGGAGCTGCTCCAGGGAGCCCAGAGAGGCTTTGAACGAGGCGCCGCACGCCTCGGCGGCCAGATCGTCCTTGGACGCGAAGTGGTTGTAGAAGCCGCCGTGGGTCAGGCCCGCTTCCTTCATCAGCTCGGCGATGCCTACGGCATCGACGCCCTTCGAGCGGAACATGCGCCCGGCCGCCTCGACGATGTTCTGCCGGTTCCTGGCCTTGTCTTCCCTGGTGATCCGCGGCATGGCCGCCCTCCTGTCTCGGCAGTGCTTGACGTTTTCGATGTTACCCCTCATCATTCTTTTTAATGATGATCAACATTAAAAAGTGAGTGGAGGCGCCTATGCGCACCGTGGAGTACACGCGGCAAGGGGAAGCCACCCAGGTACTGACGCTGAGGAAGGAGGCCCGCCGGCCGACTCCCGGCAGCGGAGAGGTTCTGGTCCGCATGCTGGTCCGGCCCATCCATCCGGGGGACCTGATCGGTGTGGAGGGTCTGCCGGGGCAGCCCGAGCAGCAGTCGGGGACCCGGACTCCCGGAGTGGAGGGGATGGGCGTCGTCGAGAGCGTCGGAGCGGACGTCCGCACACTGCGCCCAGGTCAGCGGGTGGCGGTTTTCCCGGCCCCGGGAACGTGGAGCGACTTCGTCGTGGTCCCAGCCGATCTGGCAGTGCCGGTGCCGGACGGGGTCAGTGACGAGACTGCAGCCCTGATGCTGGTCAACCCGCTGACGCTGTGCATGCTCTACCGCGCGATGGAGAAGGCCCTGCGCGGGCACACGGGTCCGGTTCTGCAGACCGCCGCCGGCTCGTCCATCGGCAGGTTGGTCAGCGCAGCCGCGGTCCGGCACGACCTGCAGTTGATCAACCTCGTGCGCAGCACCTCCGGTGCAGAGAAGATGCGGACGTTGTACCCCTCCCAGCCCACGATCGCGACATGCGACGACGACTGGCAGGAACAAGTCCGCCGCCATGCCGGCGAGCGGGGCGTCCAGGTGGTCCTCGACTGTGTCGGCGGTTCCATGACCCAGGACCTCGCCGAACTGCTCGCCGACGGGGGCACTCTGATCTCCTACGGACATCTGAGTTCCGGCACGACATCGTTGGAGGCGCTGCCTCTCGTGGCGCGGGAGCTGACGGTGCGGGGAGTGTCGATACTGCGCTGGATGAGCCGCGCCCCCAAGGACCGGGCTGAGGATGTCGCCTTCGCCAAGGACCTGGCGCAGAACACGCCGGACCTGCTTGACGTCGCGGCCAGCTACGACCTCGCCGACTTCAAGGCGGCCATCGAGCACGCCCGCCGCCCGGCCAAGAGTGGCACCGTCCTGCTCACCACACCGCGGACGGCCGACTCCGGACACGGGGCCGCCTGATGAAGATCGGAATGCTTGGAGCCGGCGCAGTCGCCCAGGCCATCGCCCGGCACGCGATCCGTCACGGCCACGAGGTCGTGCTCAGCAACAGCCGAGGACCTGCCTCCCTGGCCCCGCTGGTCAAAGACCTCGGCGCGCTCGCAGCAGCCGCGCCTCCTGCGGAGGCCGCCGCCGCGGACCTCGTCGTGCTCGCCGTCCCCTGGCCGCGGATCCCTGACGCCGTCGCCGGGCTCCCCAGCCTGGACAACACCATCGTCATCGACGCCACCAACCAGTTCGCCTCCCTTTCCCCAAAACCGGAGATCGCCGACCTGGGCGACCTCACCGGCAGCGAATACGTGGCCTCCCTGCTTCCCGGCGCACGCGTGGTCAAGGCATTCAACGCCCTCTACGGGCAGTTCATCGCAGCCGATCCCCGCCACGAGGCGGGGCGTCAGGTGCTGTTCCTCGCCGGCGACGACGCCGATGCCAAGAACACCGTGAGAGACCTGACCTTCGAGTTCGGCTTCGCCCCCGTCGACCTCGGAACGCTGCGCGAGGGAGGACGCCTCATCCAGCTCGGCGGTCCCCTGTCCGCCCTTCACGCCCTCAAGCAGGACTGATCCCACCAACCCGCTCGTGCTCCTCGTGTCCGCGCGGAGCGCCTCCCCTCACGAAAGAGATGTTCATGTCCGACCTGACCTCAGTACCCGGCACCCAGCCCCTCCTGCAGCCTGTTCAACTGGGCGCGCTCAAGCTGCCCAACCGCGTCGTCATGGCTCCCATGACGCGCTCCCGAGCCGACAACGAGGAACTGGCCCCCACCGCCCTGCACGCCACCTACTACACGCAGCGCGCCGGCGCCGGCCTGATCATCAGCGAAGGGACCTGGGTCAGCACGGACGCGATCGGCTTCATCAACGTCCCGGGCATCTACACCGACGCCCAGACCGCCGGCTGGGCCAAGGTCACCGAGGCTGTGCACTCCGCGGGAGGCAGGATCGTCTCGCAACTCGGCCACGCCGGCGCCGCCTCCCACCCGGATCACCACGGCGGCAGGCTCCCCGCCGGCCCTTCAGCGGTCAATCCCCACGAGATGTCCTTCACCCCCGACGGCCCGAAGGACTCCCTCACCCCACGCGCCATGAGCGCCGCAGAGATCGCCACCACGATCGGCACCTACCGGCAGGCAGCCGCCAACGCCCTGCGCGCCGGATTCGACGGCCTGGAGATCCACGCACAGGTGTCCCACCTCGTGGCCCAGTTCCTCAACCCACGGCTCAACCAGCGCACCGACGCCTACGGCGGCACCAGTGAAAAGCGGGCCCAGTTCCTCCTCGACATCGTGGACGCCGTCGCCAGCGTGTGGGACAGCGACCGCATCGGAATCAAACTCTCGCCCTACTGGAATCACGGACCTGCCTTCACCGCGGACGCCGAGACGCTGGACGAGTACGACCAGCTCCTCAAGCGCCTCAACGACAGCAACCTGGCCTACCTCCACCTCCTCGGCCCGGAACCCGACACAGGAACCGACACCTTCACCGCATTCACCCGCTACCGCGCCCACTACCACGGCGCCGTCATCGCCAACCTCGGCTTCACGCAAGCGCGCGCCAACGCGCTGCTCGAACGGCAACTGGCCGACGCGGTTTCCTTCGGCGCCCCCTTCATCGCCAATCCAGACCTCGTCGATCGATTCACCCACGGCCACCCTCTCGCCGCCGACAACCGCGACACGCACTTCGCGGGTGGCGCGGAGGGATACACGGACTACCCCACAGTGATCGGCTCCTACTAGGCGTTGTTTCCGGGATCATGTGCGGAGCCAGATCATGAGGGCTGCGAGGGCGACGGTTCCGAGGTAGATGTAGGCGCGTTCGTTTCTCGTAGCGTGTGGCGACGGCGCGGAAGCCCTTGAGGCGGTTGATAGCGCGTTCGACGGTGTTGCGCTTCCTGTAGTGCTCGCGGTCGAATCCGGTGGGCCGGCCGCCTCGGGATCCTCGGTTCTGCCGGTGTCTTTGCTGGTCGAGTCGTTCGGGGATGGTGTGCCGGATTCCGTGTCGCCGCAGGTAGCGGCGGTTGCTGCGGGACGTGTGGGCCTTGTCGGCCAGCACACGGTCGGGCCGGGTGCGGGGCCGTCCGACTCCGGTCCGGGGCACGGAGATCTGCTCCAGCACATGCTTGGCCTGGGGGGCCGTCACCGTAGTGTCCTGGTGTCAGGACGAAGGCGAGTGGCCGGCATCGGCCGTCGGCGACGAGGTGGATTTTGGTGGTGAATCCGCCGCGGGAGCGTCCCAGGCATTCGCCGATCTGACCACCTCCTCTTGTTCAGGTTGACCCGGTGGCGGGCCAGGTCCTCCACCGGGCCGTAGGTGCCGGTCTCGACGCCGGGCATGGTGGCCCGCCAGAGCCGCTGGTCGTCCAGGTCGCGGAAGCGGGGGGGGGGGGGCTGAAGTTGTAGCCGAGGATCTTATCGGCGCCCGCAGGCGCTCAGTGATCTCCCTCCGAACCTCGCCGCCAGGCATGCCGCCCGTGGTAGAGGCCATGATCACCGGCTTCGTTGCGGCGGCGGTCCCCGTGCGAGATCAGCCCCGGCTCCATGTACATGCCGGCGACGGCTGCTACGGAACGCATACTCTGATCGTTGTCCGCGGCCTCAATGACGGTGGTGCCCGAGGTGCACACGCCCAGGAGTCCCGCCCCCGAGACGTCGGACCGGGCTTCCAGGAAGCGCAGCGCGGCCGACATGTCAGCGGCCTTGGACTTCAGGTCCTCGTATTGGCGGATGGCGCCGCTGCTCTCACCGTAGTTGCGGTAGTCGATGGCGAGGCCGATCACGTCTCTGCGGGCCATCTCACCGGCGTAGATCCCACTCACCTGTTCCTTCACGGAGGAGAACGACCCACCGACAGCGACAGCGGGGTAACGCTTGGACGCGTCGAGGTCTTTCGGCAGGTAGAGGTGGGCCACGACGGTCCCGTCTCCGCTGGGGAACTCGACGGTCTGAGGTGCGAAACCGTTGGTGAGTGCGCCGAGTTTCTGAAACATGTCGATTCCTTGTTCGAGGGGGGTGGCCGGGTTGACGCGGCGGGCACCCTCGGGGGTGTATCAGGTAGCCAGGGCCACTCTGTGCTCCTCGGTCGTTGCGTTCCCCGCGCCGTCAGGGCCGTAGCCGGTGGCCGTGCGGTGTCCGCCCGCCCTCCGGCTGCCCGGTCTCGCCGGTCTCGGGCCACGGCTCGGGCTCGACGCGCCACGGCTGGACCGCTGCCAGCCGTCATGCGCGCGCACCGACCGCCACGCCGCCGGACTCGTGGCCAAAGCGGAAGCCCTGGAGAAGCAGTCCGTCTCCGAGGCGCTGCCAGGGCCGCTCGCCGAGAGGCTGGCTCGACGTGCCGGGCAGTTGCGTGAGATGGCCGAAGGCCACGAATACGACCGCACCGACCACGAGGAGCCGACTCCATGAGCCCCGCCTCCGATGAGCGCGACCGCATCCGCGCCGCGATACACCGCATCCTGAGCGGTACACCCGAGCACTCGAACGGTGCGCTGACAATCGTCGCGCTCGCGGCCGAGGCCCAGGTTCCCCGCAACGCGCTTACCCAGCGGCACACCGACCTGAAGAACGACTTCTACGACAAAGTCCGTGAGCGCGGCGGAGTCCCCGACAGCGAGCGGCTTCGCAAGCAGATCACAAAGCTGAAGGAGCTCCGTGCCGCTGATGCTGCCGAACTCCGCCAGCTCAAAACCGATGTCGAAGCTCTCGTCGGAGCGCTCCAGGCGCCCCAGGAGGAAAGTCGATTGCTACGTGCACAACTTGCCCACCCAGATGCCGGGGTTCACCGCCTGCCGACGCCGAGACCAGTGCGGCCGGACAGGACGCCACCCGACCGCGACTGAGCGGACGCCTGGTCTTGAGGTAGCCGACCATATGTCAATGAAGTTGATCCGCCTCTGGTCAGACGGAAACAAGGCCTCAGCGGTCAGAGACGCGCCCAGCACCGTTGCGGAGGGCCGGCACGGTTAAGCCTGTTCCGGCCATCCGCTATACGGGTCCAGACGCCGGCGCGGCGACCTCGCGGGCGTAGTCGGTGAGGTCTTTTGGTTGGCGGCCCGGGGCCTCCTGGACGTGGATCTTTACCTCGCCGTCGACCGGCGGCCTCTCGACAACCATTGTGCCGGTGTCGGCCTCGAGCACGCCCCGGGAACTTCGTGACTACTTCAACCGTTGGCGGATGCGTTGCCGTGCCCAGAGCGCCGAGACCGTGGGCACGATCGCGGGGCGTTCATTGCGGCCGGAGGCTCAGGAACCAGCCACGTTTGCGGGCGCGGTCCAGCCGGTAGCTCGGATCCACTCGACCAGGTCCAGGGTGGCCGGCTCGATCGAGCGCACCACCGCGAGGTCCGAAGGGTTTTCCTCCGCCTTCGCGAACTGGCGGAACATCGCCTTGTCAAGGTCGTTGGGAAGCACGCTCAACGGGAGGGTCTCGTACCGTGCCGGAAGCCCGGCGCGCGCGCCGAACGCCGCGGCGATCTGGGGGCCCGTCAGCTCGTCGCCGACGAGCTCGACGACTCCGCCGGGCGCCTTCGCGACGTCGAGCAGGAGCGCGGCGGCGACCCGGCCGATGTCCCTGACCGAGACCATCTTCAGGGCGACGTCTTCCGGCAGCGGCAGCCTCAGCACGATCTCCCCATGCTCCAGGCTTGGTGCCATAACGCTCGCGAAGTTCTCCATGAAGGCGGTCGCGCGAACCATCGTGGCCCTCAGGCCGGACTTCCTCAGGTGCTCCTCGATCCAGTGCTTCGAGTCGTGGTGCGGCACACCCGACTCCCAGTCTGCTCCGAAGACCGAGTTGAACACGACGTGTGGGACGCCCGTCTCGGCCGCCGCGTCGACGAGCGCGGTACCGACGCGGATTTCCGCCTCGACCTCTTCGAGGCTGTTCGCCTCCGGGGTCATGAAGTAGAACCCCTCGACCGTCGCCAGCGCGGCGGCCAGTGACGCCGGGTCGTCGGCCCGGATGGCCGCCAGCTCGACGCCGCGGGCGGCCAGCGCCTGAGCCCGGTCGGACTGCGGGTTGCGGACCAGAGCCCGCACCCGCGCCTTGTGGTCCAGCAGCGCGTCGACCACCGCCCCGCCCTGTTGCCCCGTCGCGCCGAAGACTGCGATCGTGCCGGTCCTCTGTGTGCTCATCACTGCCACCCTTCATTAGTTCACGCCGTGAACGAAACTAGTTCACGGCATGAACTGTGGCAAGGGGTGGGTGTAGCGGGACCTCACGGTGTGATGGGTTGGTTCGAGGTGGGCGAAGAGAGGTCCGAGGTGTCCACGATGGCGGTGGCCACGCGCTCGAAGTCGCGCTGGTCGTCGGCGTCGAGGTTCCTCGCGATCTCTGGCAGGCGCTTGGTGATCTCGGCGTAAACGGCCTCGGCGAGCACCTTCCCCGTGGGCGTCGCACTGAGCATGACGATCCGCCGGTCCTGTGCCAAGCTTGCCCGGCCGACCAAATCGCGCCGCGCGGTGCGATCGACCAACTGGCTCAATGCGTTCTTGGTCATACCCAACGACGCGGCGAGGTCAGCCATCTGCCGCGGCTCGTTCCTGACTGCGCAGAGCAGCGTGGCCTGCGAGGGGGTCAGGTCGAACTCGGCGCAGATCTGCGCGTACTTGCGTTGAATAACGACCGAGAGCCAGAAGAGCTTGTCGCCATAGTCCACGCCGGCCTCCCTGTCCGATAACGAACGATCAGCCTACTCGTCGCGGACTGGCAGACAACGCCACTCACCAGGAGATGCACACCTCTGCGACCCCGGCCTGGCACGCCTAGCCCAACCACTTTGATCGACTTACCCTGTCCCTTCACCCTCAGGTGGCACCTCACCGGCGCGCGACGGGTCGCGCGCCGGTGCCATGTCACTTCTGTGCCGCGTCGAGGGTGGGGTAGTCGGTGTATCCGGTGTGGTCGCCGCCGTAGAAGGTGGCCGGGTCAGCCGCGTTCAGCGGGGCATTCGACTGGAGGCGGGCCGGCAGATCCGGGTTGGCCAGAGCGGCCGCAGGTGATCGCGTTCCAGCAGCCAAGACTCGAAACCCACATGCCCGCCGGTCGTAGCCGACCACCAACCCGGTGTTGTTGCGCTGACCCCGATACACCGGGAACGAGCGCACCGGCGGCACCGACTCGAACGCTACCGCGGCCGCCTCTACCAGGCCGTCGCGCCGCTCGCTGCATGCGGCACTACGCACCGGGGGCCCGGCCCACTCCAGAGCCGTCCACTCTCCGATCACATCACCAACCTTGGGGAGGCCCGATCGACGCAGGCAGCCGCACGAGATGGGCTTGCCGTGGAGCAATGAGGAGGCATACTCCTCGCGCTCAGTACCGCGCACCGCGCACGTGCCCAGTCACTTTCCAGAGCCCGTACACGCCACCCACGTTGACCATGCCTGAACGGTACTGGGCCCCTCTGACAAGCCGAGGATTCAACTCCGTACTACTGAGTCCCTCAACACGGTTCCGCCTACGGCCATCTTCAACACACGCAACTTGACAGAGAAGTCGTCACTGACCGTCTCGCGCACCGAGTCCAGGGACAGGCCCTGCGGGGGCGGGCCAGGTGGCGGCGAGCGTGGACTTCCCGGCGCCGGAGGGGCCAATGAGGACCACCAGGCTGTGCTCCGGCATCGGCGGGCAGATCAGCTCGGTCATGCGAATCTCTCCTCGATGAGGGGCGCGGGCAGCCCGGGAGCGGTGCCCGCGGTGTCGGTGGGCGGGGGTGGCGCAGCGGGGTCAGCGGACGATCACGTGGTCGGGGTGGCCATTGACCATGTGGTCCACGCACTCCGGGCAGTCCTCACGCGGACCAAGCCCGGCGTGCGCCTCGCGGCTGGCGTACGCGTGGAACCAACACTGCCGGCACTGCCCCCGGGGCATGCGTGGCCTTCGCGCTCGCCACCAGAAGTCTCCCTGCTGCGGATGAAGGGCGCGGGCAGCCCAGATCAGGCACATCCCGGCGTTGTCGGTGATCAGGGCGGTGGCCGCGTGCAGGAGGCGTCGCCGTCGCGGTGGGGCTCGGCCTGCTCGGCACGGCGCGCGGCGGCGGTGAGCAGATGCGCCACGGCCGCCATGAACCTGCCGGGCGGGTCGGTGTCCTCGATGAGCTCGCGCAGGATCGCGGCGAGCTCCTCCTGGTCGACGTCGTCGGTGCGAAGGTCGTCCTCGATCTGCTGGAGGCCAGCGAGGCGATCCCGACCGAGGCGCGTACGCGTTCCAGCCGCGTCCGGGGCCGGCCGGTCACCGGGTGGTGGCCTTGGCCGTGGCGATGAGCGCGGCGACGGTCTCCCAGTCGTGGTGCCAGGAGTTGTCGAGGTGGAAGGCGCCGTTCATCCCGTGCGAGGCCAGCTTGTAGAAGTTGGTCTTGCCGGTCTTGCTGGCGAGCTTCTCCAGAACCCCGTGGCCCGGCACTCGGCGGTCCGCGATGTAGTGCGTGCCGAAGGACAGCGCGAGCGCGGCCGCAGCCGCGCCGGGGCGGACCCGGACGCCCAGCGCACGGGCCCCGAGCCCGGCGACGATCGCCTGCGTAGCCGTGTAGGTGAGGCAGTGGTGCAGGCACGCCTTGCGGCCGTCGGAGACGCCCTTCACCCGGGCGCAGAAGTCCGACTGGACCCAGAAGTCTCCGATCGCGCTCCCGGCGCGGGTGAGTCCGAGAAGGGCGGCGAAGATGGCGGGACGATGCTGCATGCTGGATGTCTCCTGAGCTCGAAGGGGTGAGGGGCGGGCGGGCGGCCGGCCTTTGCCGGTGCTGCGGCCGCCTGGTGTGCGGGCCCCGTCCCGGCCTGGACGGTCGGGACGGGGCTGGCTCACGCGGCCAGCCGGTGAACGGCCGGGGCCGGGAGGGTCGACGGGCGTGCCGTCGTAGCACTCCAGCAGGACCCCAAGGTCTTCAGTGGGAGGCAGCGGCGCCACCGACCAGCTGGGCGGGCAGCGGGAGATCCTCGTCGGCGACGCCGGCTAGCCCGGCAAGGACCGCACCGTCTGGTGTCCAGGCCAGGGGCTTCAGCGGACCCAGTGGCCGTCCTTGATGACCTGCCGGCCGTCCTCCAGGGTGAGGTTGGCGATGAACGCGGACAACACGGCGCCGTCCAGCGCGCGCCGCGTGTAGGTGACGGCCCATGCCTCGGCCTCGGAGTAGGGGCGGGGGCGCTCGACCGTGGTCGCGTAAGCGGGCTCCAGGGCCGCGGCGGCATTCTCCGCCCGGGACTCGGTCTGCAGCAGGAGCATTCCGCAGCTGTCGTTCAAGCCCATCAGGACAAGGTCGCGCAGCTCGAAGCCGCGTACGTCGAGGATGCTCAGGACGGGCTCGAGCGAGCCGTGGGTGTAGACGCGCTGAGGGTGGGTCTTGAACCAGCGGCTGTGTCCGAACTGGGTGATGTCGAAGGTCATCGCGGATCCTCTCGTGTGGTTGGGATCGCCGGGCGTGCTGTCCGGCTCCCCTTCACCACCCGGCTCGGCAGCGGCCGGGGCGGGGTCAGAAGGGGGGTTCGTCTGGCCAGGGGTCGCCGGTGGAGCGCTCGGGCAGGAGCGGGATGCGCAGCGTGCGACGGTCGGCCCAGCAGCCGCACGCCTCCATCTCCGGGAACGGTCCGCTGGTCCACCGACCGCCCGCACCTCGGCAGTCGCGGCAGCTCGGGTCAGGTTTGAGGGAGAGCCGGATCTCATGCCGGTTGACGGTCAGTCCCCAGCAGCCGGCAGCGTTTGTGGTCGGCGAGGGCGTGTTCAACGGTGATGCGTTGGGAGGAGTGCCGGTGGCGGGCTCGGCGTAGGGCTGCAAGGGCCTCGGGCGGGCTGATCTTGTTGCCTTTCCTCGGCGGGGTCACCGCCTGTGCGGGGTGATCGCGGCGAAGCCCGAGGTAGCCGTCGTCCAGGAGAACCTGAACGTCAGGGAACTGCTGGAAGCAGACGGCATGCCTTTGTTCCGTGCGGCGGTCGCATCATGCATCCGTCCAGGTCCGGACGGCTGCGTGTTCCCGACCGTGTGGCGCTCGCCGGAATCCTGTTCGTACTGCGGACCGGTGTCGCGTGGCGCGATGTCCCGGCCGAGACGGTGGGCTGCTCCGGGGTGACGGCCTGGCGTCGGCTGCGGGACTGGACCGAGGTCGGCGTCCGGCCTCGCCTGCATGCCGCCCTGTTGACCGAGCTTCGTCGCGCCGGCCTGCTGGGCCTGGACGACTGCTCCGTGGACGGCTCGCATGTCCGGGCCCTCAAAGGGGGGATCACGTCGGCCCCTCGCCCGTCGACCGGGCCCGTCCCGGCTCCAAGCATCACCTGATCGTCGACCGCCACGGAACCCCGCTTGCCGTCACTCTCACCGGTGGCAACCGGCACGACGTCACCCAGCTCCTGCCTCTGCTGGAGGCCGTCCCGCCGATCCGGGGCCTGCGGGGACGCCCCCGCCGCAAACCCCGGCATCTGTACGCCGACCGGGGATACGACTTCGACAAGTACCGCCGCCTGCTGTGGAAGCGCGGCATCAAGCCCCTGATCGCCCGGCGCGGCGTCTCCCACGGCTCCGGACTGGGTAAGGTGCGCTGGGTGGTCGAGCGCGCTTTCGCCTGGCTCCACCAGTTCAAACGGCTCCGTACCCGCTACGAACGACGCGCCGATCTCCACCAAGGCCAGCTCGACCTGGGCTGCAGCCTCATATGTCTGCGTCTGCTCCAGCGGGCGGTCGATCGCGCCAGTAGCGGAGACGAGTCTCGGCCCCGTTGATACGCATGATGCAGTCCTTGAAGAGGGGCTCCGGGATACAGGTCGGGCTGAATCTGCTCGACGTACTCGCCGCCAGTGCGGCGGCGGAGTCGAAGTAGTGATCTTCAGTGATCGAGTGCCCGGCTGTCGGTCGGCAACCGAGCCCGCTGGAGGTGTTTCGTGTGGCTGCCGGGCGGTCCGCAGGAGGATCTGGGGGGTGGTGCGTCAGTCCGAGGCACCGCCGCGCCGGGCGCGGGCGGCGCGGGCACGGTCGCCGCAGCGTGTGGAGCACCAGTGGCGCCGGCCATGGGTGCGTAGGAGGAACCGGTCGCAGGGGGCTGATCCGCAGGCGGCGAGGATTTCGGCGTCGGGACCGGTGAGCAGGTCGGCGGCGTCGGCGGCGAGGATCGCCAGTGCGTGGTTGACGGCCTGGTCGGTGGGGTGCGCCTGGATGCGGCGCAGCCCCCGGGCCCCGTCCCAGGCGAGGAGGGGGGCGGTGGGCACGGCCGTGAGGGCCTCGTTCACCGCGCGCAGGGATCCCTCGGGCGGGGCGGTGGTGTCGACGCGGGCGGCGAACAGGGCGCGGATGTGGGCGCGCAGCGTGCGCATCCGCTGTGCGCACACCTCGTACAGCTGCACGTCCGGGGTGGTCAGGTCGTGGGCGGCGAGCCAGCGCATGGCGGATTCCGGGGCGGCGAGCAGGTCGTAGCTCTGGCTGGCGGGCAGGGTGGCGGCGGTGTCGGCGAAGTCCAGGGAGCGGTACCGGTCGGCACCCGGTGCCGGGGGCAGAGCGGTCGGTGTCACGTCGGTGGCCAGGGTGTCGTCCATGCCTCTCATGGTAGCGCTTGCATTTTTCCGTGATGCCTGCCTAGCCTGAAGTCACGTTAACCGCAGGTTTTTTTCGTGAGAAACGGAGACGTGATGTCCCAGCTCGACACCAGCCAGTTCCCGGTCCGCACGTTCGGCGGTCCGACCGCCCTGTTCGAGTACGGCGGTCTGCGCTTCCTGACCGACCCGACCTTCGACGGCCCCGGCGACTACGCCTCGCCCGGTGGCCCGACCCTGACCAAGACCGCCCCCTCCGCCACTACCCCTGCCGAGCTCGGCCCCATCGACGTGGTCCTGCTCTCCCACGACGAGCACGCCGACAACCTCGACACCTCCGGCCGCGCCCTGCTCGCCGACGTCCCCCTCACCCTCACCACCCCCGGCGGCGGCGAGCGCCTCGGAGCAAAGGCCAAGGGCCTGGCCGACTGGGAGTCGATCAAGCTGGAGCGCCCGGGGGGCGGCACCATCAGCGTGACCGGGGTCCCTGCCATCCACGGCCCCGGCGCGCGTGAGGAGGTCGAGCCCTTCGCCGGCCAGGTCGTCGGCTTCGTCCTGACGGGAGAGGGACTGCCGACGGTCTACGTCAGCGGCGACAACGCCTCGCTCGACGCGGTCACGGAGATCGCCGAGCGCTTCGCCCCGATCGACACCGCCCTCCTGTTCGCCGGCGCCCCCCGTTTCCCCATGGTCTTCGATGGCAACCTGATCGTCCTGGACAGCGCCCAGGCGGCCGAGGCCACCCGGATTCTTGACGCCCGCCGTGTCGTCCCGGTCCACCACGACAGCTGGGCCCACTTCACCGAGGGCCGCGACGAGCTGGAGGCAGCCTTCGCCGCCGCGGGCCTGACCGACCGCCTGGACCAGGACTGGACGCAGCGCGCCTGAGCCCGGACCGCCACTCAGGAACTGAGACCTCGCACCAGGGTCGGGGCTCCCCACACGCCGAGCCCCGACCCTGGGAGCAACCCCTCGCGGCGTCCTCTGCGCCGTGCCAGAACGACAGAGACGGACCCGATCACATGTCCACCGGAACCAACGCCGGCCTCGTGCACCGCTTCTACAAGGCCCTTCAGCAGGGCGACTACGACACGCTCACCGGCATGTTCCACCCGGACTTCGTCTTCTACCCCCAGATCGACAGCCCCCGGCCCGGTACCGCAGGGTTCATCGACGCGGAGAAGAAGCACGTCGATGCCTTTTCCGACATCCGTCTGACGGTCCTCGACACCGTCGCCGAAGCCGACAAGGTCGGCGCCTACGTCGTGGTGGAAGGAGACCAGGGCGGCGACTACTACGGCATCCGCCCACGCGGAGCGCATGTACGTTTCTCCATGTTCAACCTGTTCACATTCAAGGACGGGAAGATCATCGAGAAGCGGGCCCACTACAACCTGGCCGACATCATGAACCAGCTCACGGCCGGCTCCACCGCCTGACGACACGGCCACACCCTGCGCCCCTCCACCGCCGCACACCAACGGCGCGCGCGTGGAGCGAAACGCTCCGACTGCCCACACCGAGAACCGCGGCGTCCCCTTCTGGCCGATGCCGCATCGCCCGGCGGCCCGCGCGGGCCGGGCACCGCCCTGGCCGTAACGAGCACCAGGGCAATCACGCAGCGCTACATGTTCTTCGCTGCAGCTGTACGAGAACAGGGCCGAGTCCGCATCATCGCAGCGCCCAACTCTCTGGCCAAGCGTCTGATTCTGAAATGATCAGTAAGTGGTCTGCGTCGTAAATCCTTCGGGGGTTGACTGTCAAGGGCGTTCTCGGGGGTGCCGCCGGGACTGCCGGTGGGCAGGAGGGCGTCTGATCGGGGGCGGGCTTGCTCGCCCAGGCCCGCCTCGTCCCGGTCTCGCCGGGACGAGGCGGCGAGGGGTAACGGTTACCCGGCGTCGCCGATCAGCTTCCAGGGCTCGTGGTCGGCGTCGGCCCCGGTGCCCGGGGCATTGCCCTGCGTCCACCACTTGGCCTTCCAGACCTTGCCGTTGTACTTGACCGTGGTCTGCTCGATCGGCTGGCTCGCCGGGGAGTAGACCTTGGTCGCGTCCCAGTTCCCCGCGCTGCATCCACCGGCCGGCGGGGTCGCCGAACCGAGTCCCTTGAGGTTGTCGGTCACCGGCGCGTATGCTGTACCGCCGATCGACAGACTCGTGTTCACCGGACCGGTGATCGGGAGGTAGTAGATGATCGGCAGGTCGAGCGACTTCCCGGCCGGGATGATCTGGCAGTAGTCCAGCGTCGTACTGATCCGGTGGAGCGTCGTACCGGGTGTCAGCTTCCACTGGCCGCCTTGGGCATCGGTTTGCCAGTTGCCGTCCTTGACCAGCCATGACGTCGAGGCCGGGATGTCGAACGACAGCTTCGTGTCCTTGCCACCGCCGAGCGTGCGCCCGGTGTTGTTGGTGATCCGGACGGTCGGCTGCAAAGGCCACAGGTTCGCCGTCGAAGTCGGGTAGTTGACCAACTCGACGCTCACGTTGGCCGTCACTGTCGGCGCGGCACCGCTGCTGCCGGTGCGCAGATTGTTGTCGTAGGCAGTGGCATTGCCCAGCTTCTGGTTCAGCCGGGTGGTCAGCGTGTACCCCATCCCGCACGGGGTGTCCGGCTGGACGTCGGCCGGGCAGGCGTAGTCGCCGCCGAGTTCCCACATCATTACGCCGCCCGCACCGGTCGACTTGACCAGATCGGTGACCGCGTCGACGCCCTGCTCGTCCTCGGTCGAAAGGAACACCTTCTTCTCGGTGTTCCACAGCCACGACGTCTTGGTGGTGTCGTCCCAGTACCGGGTGTACTGGCCCGTGCGCCGGTCGGTGATGTCGGTGTGCGGCTTCAGCCCGACGCTGGGGGCGTAGACCGGGGTGATGTTCTTCTCCAGGTTCTTGGCGTGCCACAGCGGGTTCGTCCCGGAGCCGAGCTCGCTGCCGTTGCTGGTCTCGTCGTGCCAGATGTTGTCGATGCCGAAGGCACCGTCACCGCACGGCCGTTTGATGCCCGTACCCGGCTGGCAGCCGTTCGGCTTGGACGACGTACCCCACAGGCCGTTGGTGCCGCCGGTGACGTTCTGCCAGCCGCGCGTGTAGTAGGGCACACCGATGTTGACGCGCCCGGCCTGCATCGCGCCGCGCATGTACTTCATCGCCCAGTCGGTGTTGAAGTACCCGATCTTCCCGTTCTCCGGGGTGGCGTACTGGTCGGCCAGTTCGGGATCCTTGCCGTCGTCGAACAGTGCCGCGTTCGGGCCCACGACGTCGTTCCAGGTGCCGTGGTAGTCGTACGCCATCAGGTTGGTGAAGTCCTGGTACTTCAGCGCGGTCTGGTTCGCCATTCCGCGGGCCAGGTAGCCGGAGGCCGACGACGCCGAGGTGAGCAGGTAGTACTTGCCGTCCGCGGCCGAAGCCCGGTTCAGCGAGTCCCGCAGCGCCTTCATCAGCGCGGAGTATGTCGTGGGCAGGCCCTTGCGGCGCGGGTTCGACACCGCCCAGTCGGCCGGATTGCCGGTGTCCTCGAGGACCGTGGGGTACTCGAAGTCGATGTCGACACCGTCGAACCCGTAGGTCCGCAGGAAGTCCACGACCGAGCTCGAGAACGTGTCGATCCCGCCCTGGTTGACCGAGCCGTCGGCGTTGGTGGTCATCGTGTAGAAGCCACCGGAACCGGCCCAGCCACCGACCGAGATCAGCGTCTTCACCCGCGGGTGCAGGCGCTTGTACTTCGTCAGCAGGTTGAAGTGCCCCTTGTAGGGCAGCGAGGGATCCATCTCGGCGCCGGCCTCGCCGGGCCACTCCTTCTGGGTGGCGTTCGAGTCGACCTTGATCTTGTTGTTCTCCACCGACGCGAACGCGTAGTTGAGGTGGGTCACCTTCGACCATGGGATGTTCTTCACGAGGTAGTGCGGCGTGCCGTCGGCGCCCGTACGGCCACCGTTGAAGTAGCCCACGACCCGGCGGCTGCGGCCCTCGCCGAGCCATTCGCGGCTGTCGCTCTGATAGATCTTGCAGTACGGCGTCGCCACACCCGGAGTGGTCGCCAGACCGTCCGGTCGGCAGTCGCCGGTCGCGGCCGGCCGCGTACCGCCGTCGTCGCCACCGGGGTGCGACTCCATAGGGTCGCCGACACCGCCGTTGACACCGAGATCACCGGCACCGCCGTCGGTGCGGCTGCCGTCGCCGTAGCTCGGCACCAGCCAGCCCTCGATGTCACCGGCACCACTCGCTGCGGCCTCCTGGGCCGCCTTGGCCGCCTTGAGGGTGGTCTTCGCCGTCGTAGCCGTAGTCGTAGCCCCGGAGCGGGTCAGGGTGAAGTCCTGGATCCCGTCGCCGTTCAGGTCGGCGAAGGTCCCGGTGGTGCCCTGGAACGGGTCGCCGGCGCGGATCACGCCCAGCGACTTCCAGCCGGAGGTGACGCTCCACGGCGAGCCGGTGTTCTCCCAGGCCCGGACGTCACCGGTGGTGAACTCGACCCGGACCGTGTCGGCCTTGCCGTCACCGGTGATGTCGGCGAAGGCGACCTGCGCGGCGGGCGACTCACCCGGAGTGCCGAAGCCCGAGATCTTGCTCCAGCCGCCCGGAGTCGGCATTTCCTTGCCCTTGTTCTGCCAGGCGGTCGGGAAGCTCATCCGGTCCACCGTGATCAGGTCGTCGCGGTGGTCACCGTCGAGGTCGGTGAAGTACATCTGCGGCGGGTAGCCGAGGTTGTTCGCGACGATCGTCGCGGTGCCCCAACTGATGCTGTTGCCGCTGCTGGTGTTGCGCGACATCCGCATCGCGACGATGCCGGTCGGCGAGTCGGCCGGCGGCAGAATCCGGATGTAGTCGTCCTTGCCGTCACCGTCCAGGTCGGCGAAGTAGACCTCATCCGGGTCGTTCCCGCGGTCAGCCGGGCTGATGTCGCCCAGTGAGACCGCTTCCTTGGTCGGGTCGTCGTTGCGCCAGCCGGTGACCTTGCCGTCCGTACCGACCACCGCGAAGTCGGCCTTGCCGTCGCCGTTCAGGTCGGGGAAGGCGATCTTCGAGCCGGTCGCGGCGGCGTCCCGGATCTTGCCAATCGGCTTCCAGACGTACGAGCGGCCGCTGATCATGTGCTGCAGGAGCGCGATCCGAGTGCCTGCGGCGAAGGCGTCCGCGATCTTCTTGTAGCCGACGTCGGTCGGGTAGATCTCGTTGGTGATGTCCTCCGTGGTCACCGCGCCCATGTCGACCAGCACCAGCCGTGCGCCGCCCTGGATCTTGGCGTAGGCCATCGTGCGGAGCGCGCTGTTGTAGGCGTCGATCCGGGCCTGGTACGTCGGGTTCGTCGACGGCGGCAGGGTGCCGAGCAGGACGGTCGTCGTCGGCGAGGTTCGGTAGATCTCGTCCAGGAAGCCCCGCATCTTCCCGGCCGTCGCGGCGCCGTCGGCACCGCCGGTCAGGTCGGCCGTGCCCGCGATCAGGGTCATCATGTTCGGCCGCAGTGTTGTCAGCGCGGGGATCGTCTGGGCCTTGATGTCGTCGATTCCCTTGCCCGCGAACCCCATGTGGTCGGGGTCGCCGCGCTTGCCGTTCTTCTGCTCACCGACGAAATCCGTGCGCTTGAAGATGAGACTGAGCGCGCCACCGAACAACGCAGCGATGGTCATGCCCTGCGCCTGGGTGCTCAGTCCGTCCCGGTAGCCGGTCTCGTCGGCGCTGTTCGCACCGACCGTGATCCCGTCACCGACCGGCATCACCCGGAGCTCGTCGATCTCCGGGCTGGCGGCGGGAGACGGAGTGGGCCCGGCCGCGTTGAGCCGGCCGAACTGGACCGGCCGGTGGTCGGAGTCGCCCTCGGAGCGGACATCGACCGCGGTATCGAGATTCAGGTGGGTGGTGACGAAGTAATCCAGCTCATGCCCTTCCTGGTGGGTCGCCCTACCCGAGCTGCGGATCTGCATGCCCTGCGGGAAGTTGGCCCGCGCGGAGAGGTCCTCCGGCTCGACGTTGAAGTCGCCACCGATCGTCACGTGGTAGGTGACGCCATTCTGGGTCCCGAGGGCCGCGATCCGGTCGTTGATGGCTCTCAGCATCGGCACGGAGTCACCGCCACCGCCGGACAGGCCATGGAAGGTGAAGTACCACTCGTTGCCGAACCGCGCCCCGAGCGCGTTCCGGCCGGCGTCGACCGGGTTGCCGACGACTAACAGCTCGTCGGGCGCCTCTCTCAGGACGAGCGCGATGTTGACCCGGCCGCCGATCCGGCGCGGGTTGGTCGCGTCGTCGTCGGTCTGCAGGAAGTAGACCTCACGGGTCGGGATGGGATTGCGCCAACTGGAGTCGACGACCCAGGTGTGGTGCAGCACGGTGTGCTGATGCGTGTTGCCCTGGCTGTCGACCGTGGTGAAGGTCTCGCTGGGCTGTGCGGTGCTGCCCGGAGGAGGCTCCGGGCCGGCCTCCTGAACCATCACGATCGGCACCTGCAACGCGAACTGCCCGACCGTGTTGGTCCACTTGCTGCCCGTCGGTGCGCCGTTGTTGGCCCCCTGCATGTTCCAGGAGACCAAGGGCGTGGTGGCCGCAGGGAAATCGGTGGCGGAGGCTGGAACGACGAGTGCCGTTGCCAGCCCGGCCATCATCACCACTACGGCGATTAATCGGCGGAACAAAGAGTTCCTCCCGTTTCTCATATCCAACGGATCGGGAACAACCGATCGCTGGTCACTAGTTGACTTCTCAAGGCACGCTCGATCATTCCTGAGGCTACGTCAACTTATCGGTTAGCGCTGGGTGTTGAGTGCCGATGGCCTACCGGAGTCGGGGCAGACTGAGCCCGGATCCACCGTCTTGATTCAGGAGTGGTCATTCCGGGGGGCTCGTCGGAACCTCCCGTCCGCTCCGGAGCGACCGGCCGCCGCTGAGTGCGGGTGCGCACCGGCAGTGAGCCGACGAGCGCGCGCAGCCCGCTGGGCTTGCGGATGGCGTTGTCCGCCGTCTTCCTGCCCCTGTTCGCCGCCGCTACGGCAGGGTTCGCCGTGTGGGCCGCGCACCAGGGGCCCGGCGACAGCCCGAACCGTCACCCGCTGACCGTGCTCGCGGTGATCTGTGGAGGGCTCACCTTGGCAGCCGCTGCCGACCTTATGGTGAGGAGCTCGCCGGCAAGCTGGGGAAGTACGCCCGGTTCTTCCGGCGGACGGTGAAGGACACCGACGGCACCGAACGCCCGATGTGGCGCACCCGCTGGAGCGCGCCGGCCACCTTCTCCGGCGACAGGGCGCACCCGCCCGTCCTGCTGGTGTTCAACCCCATCGGCGAGCGCAACCCCGCCCGCACCATCGCGCGCCTGCACGAGCTGACCCGCCACCTGTGGCAAGGGGAGCGGGCGGAGGGCTTCCACGACTACGACGGCAAGATCCCCATCATCGCCACCAGCCTGAAGAAGCTGCGCGAGCACGGCCCGACCGGGCCGGCGTTCCTGCGCTTGGGCCGTACCCACCTGCAGCCCCTGCGGGACGCGATCGGCAACCCCCGCCGTGAGGCGGCCCAGGCCCGCGCCCGCGAAGCGGCCAGGGCACGGCAGGAGGAATACCAGGCGCAGGTGCGGCGGGCGGCTCAGGAGCAGGCGGCGAAGCAGGCAGCCGAAGCCGCACGGGAAGCCGCCCAGCGCGAGGCCCGCCGGCCTGCCTGCGCCAGCTGCGGGACGCGGTGCACCGACGAACGCTGGGAGGCCGCCGAGAAGACGAACTGGGGAGTCCCCGTCGACCCCCACCCGCAGCTGTGCGACGGGTGCAAGCACCAGGCTGTCGCCGCCACCCAGGAGGCCGACCGCCCGGAGCCGCTTCCCGACTGGGCGAAGCAGACGGACTTCCTGCGTTACCCCCGTCGTCCACGCTGCACCGAGTGCAAGGCGGTGAACCGCACCGGCTGGGGTCCCGTTCCCATGGAGGCTCGCCCGACGCTGTGCGGGGACTGCGACCAGCAGGAGAGGGAAGGAATCGAGCAGTCCCAGATCGAGCTGGGCTGGACGGGCAGGTCCCAGGAGCAGGAGCAGGCTCTGCCCGAGCAGAAGGCCGAGGGCCGCTGGTTCTCCCGCTTCCGAAGGTGACCCAGGCAAGCCTCCCGCATGGGAGGCTTGCCCACCGCGGGTGGCAATCAGGGGTGGCAACGGAGGTTGCTCTACAACTTGCCCCCAGCGTGTCCCGGATACGGGGAAACCTGCACGTCAGGGCGCTAGTCAAGGGGTGGAAATCACGCCGACTACTTCTCTCAGACACCCCTGGATACCTGGATATCCGCAGAAGCACGATCTGACAGGCGGTCCATCGACCCGGTCCGGCGGGCGGAACAGGCACCGAAGACCGCTCCCAGACCTTCCCGCGGCTGCACGTCGTCTTGGCGGGCAAGGAGGAGCACCTGCTCGACAACCGCCTGAAGGCGCTCGCCGACGACGTGAAGGGCATCGCCATCGCGGTGTGGGTGAACAACCTGCCCCGGCTCCAGCGGGGCGAGTCCTGGTACGCGATCGGCGTCGACACCCCGGGCCGGCGCCGTCGGCGCCACCCCGAGCCCGTCGGCCGCTGACGCCGCGTGCGACACTGGGCAAGCCCTTTGTGGGAGGGGCTTGCCCGGGGCCCGGCTACGCCATGGCGGCGGCTACGGTCTCGAGGACTGCGCGCTGTTGAGGGTCGATGGGTACGTCGGCCTGGCGCAGCGAGCGAAGTGTGGCGCCTTCGGCGCACAGCCTGCACAGCCCGATCACCGGCATCGGACCGGCGCCGATCAGGGTGTGCGAGGAAGAGCTCTCGTAGACGGGCCGGTAGCAGCCGGGGCACAGGCGGCAGTCCTCGAGGTCGTCCGCCGGCGGCGCGTCCGGACCGAGCAGCGGCACGATCCGCAGGAGGCCCTCCCCGGCCTTGGCCCACAGTCCCATCGGCCGTTCCGCGGACCGCTCGGAGACGACGTCGCCGTTTGGGCCTTCGCTGGTGCGGACCCGGGCCAGCGTGCCGACGCTTTCTTCGGGGCGGTCGGGGAGGCACGCCAGGACAGTCCTGTGTCCAGGCCCTTCGGACATGACCTGGACGTGACCTCGCCCGGCAGCGAGGGCCGCGCCCAGCTCGTTCAGCCCCTGGCCGTTGTCGTCGTTGCGCAGACGCAGCGCCCACGAGGCCGGGGCCCCGTCGATCTCGGCAGGGGAGGAGGTGATCAGGATGCCGTTGCCGGACTGGCGAACGTCCAGGTGCTGCATTCCCTCGCAGTGTTACACGGTGCCGAACCACTCCGGGGTCGGCTGGTCGCTCTCGCCCCGTGGGCGCGGCGCGGCTTGTGCTGCTTGTGACGTCCCATGATGTGCCTCGCAGACGTGGCCCCGTACACGGGCCGACTGGTCCGCTGAACCTACAACCGGCTGCCCGGCAAGCCCGGTGCGCTACGGGTCCGTCATCCACCCGCCCAGCCCACCCGGCTGTCGCGTTGAGCACGTTGGCGGGCCTGATTCTCCGGCGCCGCTGACGCCAGGGCGGCCCGCGACGTCCTGTTGTGGCTCGCTCCGTGATCAGCCCGCCCACCCGATGTCACGGACCTCGATCGCACACGGGCAAACCGCCGCCGGCGGCGCACCGAGTCACCGGCCACCCAGCTCCCGCCGACGCGGGAGTAGTTCCTGCGCCCCAGGGTGTCGCTGCGGTGAGCGCGAAGGCCGCCCCAAGCACCGGGGGGCGTGCGCCCATCGCCGGGGTGAGTCTCAACTCGTCCGCCGTCACCGGGTCCTGGTGCCCGGGGTATCGGTGCTGGTCCGGCAGGTGTCGGAGGCATTACCCTGGAACGGTCGTCAGCTGGGACGGGCTTATCCCGGGTCCTCTACGCCCTTTGCGCCAGTTAGAGTCAGGTCCTCCACGCCCTTCGCGCCATCCAGATGTGCGCCGGCCAGGTTCGCGCCGCCCGCGTTAACGTGGGTCAGATCCGCGCCGTACAGCGATGCGCCGGTCAGGTTCGCGCCGGACAGGTCCGCGGTCAGCGAGCCGGGCACGAACCCGTCATGGAGCCGCCCTCTGTACGAGAGCGTGATGCCTGGCAGATGGGCTCCGCTGAGATCGATGATGAAGTAGCTGTCGCGATCGGCACTGCGATAGGCGAGGACCGTGAGCGCGGCCAGCACGTCGGCAGGTACGGCTTCCCCTTTCCGAGGGGGTTTGCTGGTGTGGGTGCGAATGTAGGCGGCCAGGACGTTGCCGATGGTGGGGTGGTCGCGGGAGGAATCCTGCATGATGCGCTCCAAGGCGTAGACGCCACCGATACGGACGTCCATGGCGCCATTGCCGAGGTTCTCCACGGCCTTGGTGTACCGGTCGGTGATCTGCACTTCCCGCGTGACTCCCAGTTCCTGGCGGCTGACCTTCAGCTGGTCGCGGACCTGGTTGTTGGAGTACCACAAGCCAGCCACGCTGACGAGAGCGGCGATCAGCACCGAGACCAGCTCGATGCGGCGTGCCCAGTCCAGCCGTGAGCGCCGTGCCGTGTCCGGCCGCGAACCGTTGCTCGCGCGGACTGGTCTCTGCCTGCCCCCGGTCGGGCGGGCTGTCGCTGATGTCCTCCGCTGCCGCGGCACGGCTGACGCGGTTCGGGGCGTGGTGGGGGAAGGGCGTCTCCGTAGAACGCGCTCGCTTGCCCGTCGGAATGGCTGACTGCGTCGGCTCGGCATGAAGGCATTTGACGCCTGCCAGGAGGCGTTCCAGCGAGTTTCGGACGTTTCCTCACGGGCCCCCCTCGCGATCCGTGCGGCTGCGCGCCGGAAGCAGCGGTAGGGCCGGACAGCAGTCTCGCGGGGGATGCCGTGTCACCGAGCCGGAATGTGGTCCCGGGAAATTCTCCCCGTCGTCTCCTGTTCCATGTCGGACTTCCGCCCTCAAGGGCTGGAGGGCAGGGCACTCTTCACGGGCGCGCTGCCCGCAGGCCGAGGGAGACGGCGATGGAGTGGATGGACACCATGCGGTCGCTGGCGGAGGACCCGCTGGTGCGCCTGGCGGTGGGCGCGGGCGTCCGGGGGATCGTCCGGCGTGTGCGGCGCGGCCGCGGGACGGCGGCCGCGCAGGCGCTGGGTTGCTGGCCGGTCATGGCACGGGTGACCGGGGAAGGCGCGGGCGGGTGCCGTAGCGGTCGGTGTACCCGCCGATCCGGTCCGACGGATGGCTGGACTGGGCCGGCGGGTCCGCCTCGGATGCGGTGTCCGGCGCGGAGGCCGGGAGCGATGTGGCGTGCGGGCGGGGCACCGGCACGGGCACAGACGAGGTCAGAGCCAGGGCCGCCAGGGCGAGCGCGGCCCTGACGGCGTCACGCGGCAGCGGGCTCCGCCACCGGGTCGAAGGGGCTGGGGTAGGCGGCCATTTCTTCGAGTCGGCGGATGACGGCACGGGTATCGCCCAGGGCCCGGTGGCCGCCGCGCAGCTTCTGCCAGGTGTAGCTGCCGAAGTAGTCGTGCCAGTCGCCGTGGAAGGCGGCGTACTGCTCCATCGCGCACTCCTCCCACTCCTGCGCGTCCAGCCAGGCCTGCGCGGCCGCGTGCCGCCCGGTGCCGTAGCGAGGCTGCTTGGTGAAGTCGACCGTGCCCAGGGCCTGGTGGTGAAGGTGAAGCTCCCACAGCAGCCGGCCGGTGTCGTACTCCCGGTTGTAGATCACGATCCGGCGCCCGGCGAGGGCCTCGGTGAGGCGGGGGAGGATCTCGGAGAAGGCGGGCGCGTCCCGGACCATGGCGTCGGTGATGCCGTGAATCGCCGTGGCCTGCGCCGGGATCGGCTCGCCACCGGGGTTGACGGCGTGTCGAGCAGCACCGTCCCCGACACCGTGGTGACGGCGATCTCCACGATCCGTGAGGTCCCGGTCAGGCCGGTCGTCTCGGTGTCCAGGACCGCGTACGCCTCCGGATCGGCGAGGATCATCTGCGCCCACGCGATGGTCGGCCCGAGGTCGTCCCACCGGGCACGGTCCGCCCGCCGCCGCGCCTGCGCGCGCCCCTGCTCGATCTCCCGGTCGCATGCGGGGCAGTGCCAGTCGGCCATCGCCTGCTCGCGCTCGCTCATCGCCGCCCACACCGTGAGCGGGTACAGCTGCACCAGACACCGCCGGCGCGAGCGCTCCGCCAGAGACCGCGTCAGCCGCCGTCCCCGCTCAAGGCGTTCGTCGCACGCCAGACACATCCCGTCGCCCCAGCTCCTGGCCAGCGTGGGCGTCTGGAAGACGGTGCCGCAGTCCTGGCACGTCCGACGGCGCAGATCGGCCCGGCGCCGGACCGCCCGGTCCTCGCACACGCCGCACATCCCCCACACCGGAACGGGGAACACCCCGCCGCAGTCTGTGCAAGTACGGCTCTGCTGCATCTGACGGCGCTGCAGAGCCGACAGGGGCCGCATCTTCACCGACTCCTCCGGATCCCACAGAGCGATCCGGGTCCCGTACCAGCGGGCGTAGACATATGCCGCCGGCTGCTGTCCCGCAGCGGGCTTGCGCCGCACCGCGCCCAGCTGGGCCTTCGTCCGCAGGTACGCCGGCGCCCCGCCGCTTGCGTACACCGGCACTCCCTGCACGAACCCCAGCGGCTTGCCCCGGGCCGCCCGGTCCGGGTCGACGTCGTCCTCCTGGCCCGCCGACGCGGTCAACACCTCGTTCACGAATTGCCTCCTTCGGCCTAGCGGCGACCAACCGTAACGGAACGTGGCATCGCGCATGAATAAGTGTCAAATGCCAGGAAGAACAGGCATGTTACGCGTATGCGTTTAGATATCCGCTCGCGTACGCGAGGCAAAAAGTCACCCGTCCGGGCGTCCGACGAAACCCGGGAGCCCCGGCGTGGCCGGCAGCGTGGTCGCCCCGACCACCAGCCCGACCACGTCTCCCGCCGTGCCGCGTCCAGCCCCGACCACGGCGGGTCAGCGCACCGCCGACGCCCGCAGAGACCGCAAACGCAGCTGGTTGCCTGAGCGGCCGATGGGGCACACCCACTCAAGGAAGAGGACTGATCTCCCGACGCCGTCCTCGGCCCCCACACGCTCTGGCCAACGCGAGCGCCTCTCCCGCCCGCCGAGCGCGCCGCCGCCGGCCACCTTGGACCGCTGATCCGGCGATCAACCTTCAGCCGGGGGACACGTCCCCGGCCAGCCCGTGTCTACAGGGGCCGCAGGGTGATGAGGACCAGGGCCACGAGTGCGTCGCACAAGCACCAGGTCTGCCACCAGGCCCACCAGGGCGGGCCGCTACGCCGAGGTCTGCGGTGATGGCCGGTCATGGCGCGGACGTCCGGAGAAGACGTGGGCGGGCGCCGTAGCCGTCGCCGCTCATCGTTTCCGCGCCCGGGGGCGGGTGTCCGGGGTGCTCGGGGCGGGGTTGGCCAGGGCCTCGGGGTCGGTGGTCCATTCCACGCTGCCGCCTGAGGGCCGCAGCCATGCCACCGGGAGGAAGAGCAGCGCCGCGCCCTGGCCGCCTTCGTACGGGGCTGGGGTGCAGCGGGCAGGACGTAGCGCTATCGCGCTGTACGGGGTCCTGGGCGGCCTGGGCGAAGTGCAGTACCACCGCCTTGGCGCAAAGTGGCGACTTCGTCGGACAGGGCGTTGCTGCGTGGGCGGCACTGCGTTCAACGGCTTCACCGGCTGGCGCCCTCGGGCCATAGCACCCGCACCGGGACGCCGGTGCGTTCGGCGTAGGCGACCACGTCCGCGGTGCCTCCGTATCCCCGTGCCGGTTTCCCGTCCCATACGGTGATCAGCTCATCCACCAGGCCGACGAGGATTTCGGATCCGGCCTGGTGGGCTTCGGAGGTCGATTCGGTGATGCCGGTGTGGTGGACGTCGGCTGCGCGGGAGAGGAGCCGGTCGTAGACGGGGTGATGCCAGTCGGGCAGCCCTTGCCGGTACTCGGTGGCCGGGATGACGACCTCGAGGCGGCCGCCGTGCTCCAGGACGGTTTCGGCGAACCAGGAGTCGGGGCCGTCGGCGATGCACGAGACACCGACGAGTCCGGCCGGGACGTACTGGCTGACCTGGTCGGCCAGGAGGGCCCGCACCTGTTCCTCGACCTGTGTGCTCAGTCCGCGGTGCCCGCTGATTCCCACCCTCATGCGGTGTTCCCCTTCCTACGGGTAGACGCCGTGCAGGCGCTCGTCGAAGTCCCGTACCACCCTGGGCGGTGAGGCGGTGGTGAGGCTACGGCGCAGGGCACGAGCGCGTTCCACGATCCGCCCGGACCGGTACTGCAGGCCGGCCTCGAGGGCGCGGGAGGCGAAGGCGAACGCGGCCTCCACCCGCCCGCCGGCGATGTCGAGCACGAGCAGCGCGCGTTGCTTCGCGTGCCCGGTGGCCAGGGCTTCCACGTCCTCGGCGAGAACCCACTCGGGCAGCCCCAGGCGGGCGCCGCAAGTGACGCGGCAGGCGGCCACCTTGTCGGGAGTGAAGGAGAACACCCACGGCCACGGGGGCGGTTCCTGCCCGGCGGTCAGCGCCTCGGCGGCGGTACGGGACCCGGCCAGGGCCCGGTCCGCCCCGCGCCGGTCGCCGGCTACCGCGTACCCGAGGGCCTCCACGGTCAGCAGCCAGGCGTCGGCGACGGCCGGGCCCTGCTCCCCGAGTACCCGCCGGGCACGCCGGGCGAGATTCAGCGCTTCCACACCGTTGCCGGCATGCGCCTCGAACTGGGCAAGCGTGCCTATCTGGTACGCGGTCAGGAGCGGGTTGTGGGCCGTGCGTGCGGCTTTGACGGCTCCGCCGTACCAGGAGCGGGCCGACCCGTGGTCTCCCTTGTCCCACGCGAGCCAGCCCGCGAAGGAGGCCGCCTCGCTGCCCATGGCCGCCAGCCGCGCCCGCTCCGCATCGCCGGTCGCGGTGCGGGTGATGGTCTGGATGAGCCGGATATGGCCTTCCACCGCGTCGGCGAGGTCACGGGAGGGGGTGGTGCCATCGAGTCTGCGGTAGGCGCTCGTCGTCAACCGGAGGGCGGCGGCCTGCCCGCCGATCGTGTCGTGCGTGTCCGGCACGGCGGCCAGGATGGGCGCTGTCATCGCGGCGAGGGCGCCGCCAAGGACGGTGCGTCGGTGCATGGGATCGTCGTCTCTCACCTGAACCTGCGCCGTGCGCCCGTCCGCCAGACCCACCAGCGCCGGCGGGATCTGAAGATGGGCAGCCGCCGCGGCCAGGACGTCGGTGCTGTAGGAGGCTTGGCCGCGTTTCTCCAGACGGGAGACGGCCGACTGGGACATGTCCAGGGCCTGTCCCAGCGCCGCCTGCGTCATCTGCCGCCCCTTGCGGGCCAGCTCGATCACGCGTCCGTAGTCCCCAGCTCGTGAGGCGTCCCGGATCGGCTCTGCCTGGAAGTCCACGACGCCCCCCACGCTACGAGTCCCTGCGGCTTTCGGTACCTGCTCGTACCCGCTGAGCGCGTACCCGTATGCACATGCCGCATGGGTGATGGTCCCACAGCGGACAGTGATCGTTGACTGGTGCCAGCCCAACCGCCTCGCCCCCGGGGCGGGTTGCGGCCCGGTGGTCGTCCCCGCCCCCCGTCGGGGACGACCACACCGAACCGACCGCGAGCGCGAGGCGACTGCTCATGACGACGCGCAGCACGACTGGCCACTGCCGCAACTGGTGGACGCCCCGACGATCAACCTGGACGCTCTGACGGACCGGCAGCGTGCGGGCACGTCGTGCGTGTGGTGCGCGGGGACGGCATCGCCCCGGTACCCCGTGGGCGGCCTGCGTGCCTGCGAATGCTGCGCGGCCATGTACGGTGTCCCGGCCGTGGGGGCGGACCGGTGAACGGCGGCGACGGGACGTTCCCCGCGGCCCTGGACCAATGGACTCCCGAGGACTGGCAGGAGTACCGCCGTCGCATCCAGGACAGCGAGGCCAGCGTGAAAGCCATGGACGCCATCACGCGTCGCCGCACCCGCGAGTCAGAGACGTCCCGGTGACCGGCGGAACGTCTCCCGCATAGACCCCGGCGGTGCCGGGGACGGGGCGTCACACCCCCCGGCCCCGCCGGTCAGCTTCACCCCTCCGGGCGCGGGCGCCCTCGCGAAGCACTCCGCCCGGACCCCGCGTTCTGGAAGGCTTGCCGCATGCGCGAGGACATGGACGAGGACCCGGCCGTGACGTCGTACGCCACCGCCCAGCGGCCCGGTGACCGGGCCTTCCAGTGCGACGCGACCGCCGTGTGCACAGCGCCGGACGGCACCCGCGCCTACGCCCTGCTCGACGGCGTGGGTGACACCGCGGCCGTCCGCTCCTGAACCCGTACCGCCGCCCACCGCCTGGCCCGCGCGGCCGCCGGGCACGCGGGCTGGCTGCTGCTCGCTTCCGGCGGCGCCTACGAGCCCCACGAGGACGCCGGCCACGACCTGGCCGGCTACCTGACCGGCGATCCGCACGCCGCCGCCGAGCGCCTGCTCGACGACGCCGTCCGGCGCGCGCACGAGCTGACGGAGCCCTACGCGTCAGCCGGCCGAAGGACGCGTCCGGCTTCGTCGTGCTGCCCCGCCGCTGGGGCGTCGAGAGGTCGCTGGCGTGGATGATGCACGCGCGCCGACACGCGAGGGACTACGAGCGGCTCATCCAGCACTCCGAGACCCTGATCACCTGGGCTGCCATTACCCTCATGACCAGGCGCCTGGCCCGGAAAGGCGCCACCCCCAGCTGGCCGAGGAAACCGGCACCGGCCGACGGCTGCCCCCCTGTTGGCTACTGAAAATTCTTCCACACTTCAATATACTCATCGATATTCACGATACCCAGGAGTGAA
Source organism: Streptomyces sp. SCL15-4 (assembly GCF_033366695.1). Lineage (NCBI taxonomy): Bacteria > Bacillati > Actinomycetota > Actinomycetes > Kitasatosporales > Streptomycetaceae > Streptomyces > Streptomyces sp. SCL15-4. Next base: position 72,016 of record NZ_JAOBTQ010000001.1, on the reverse strand, counting down.
AATACAGCTCCGGCGATGCCGATTAAGGTTGTCCAGTACGTCGCATAAGAAATCCTCCCCCGCTTTACCTCGCCACGTAGCCGCTCGGAGATAGAACGGGCAATGATCATAGGGCCCAAGGTCAGGGCTAATGCCAGGACCGCTACCGGGATGAGGGCACCGGACGGCACTTCATCATGGCCGTCCAATCCGAAGGCGTACACGAGCTTCAGACATGTCGCCAGCCCGGCGGCCAATCCTAGGAAGCCCCAGATCGAATCCAGATGTTCGCTGGGTTCATGGCTGTTTTCGCTTTCGTCGTCCGCCACGTACACACCCCCGATGGTCAATTCTTCGAAGCGACAAGTCTAGCTGTTGCGGGGAACGGGCCTGATCAGCCTGGCGTCGTTCCTGCGCTGGACAAGATCCGTTTAAAGACGTGCCTTAGGCTGTTGATCAGTGGGGTCCCGGCCCGGTCCCCCGGTCCTTGGTCCACGCCTGGTCCTCACCGCGGCCCGCCTGGCGCCCTTGGACACCGCGCCAGCGTAGAACCCAAGGCTACTCAGAACCGGGGATCAGAAACACGTACTGAGGAGATCCGGTAGTGGGTCGGCGCCGCCGTCGTGGTTGAGGGGTGAGCCGACAGGAAGGCCGGCGAGGTTGCCGTCGACGGTGCCGGTGCCGTGGGGGACGGAGCCCGTTGTAATCACGCACCGGAGCTGTCGGCCCCCGGGTGTTCGCATACCCCTCCCCACAGGCCGATCTGGCCTGCGGGGAGGGCCGGGTCGCAGCAGGCTGGCGGGACCTGTTTGTCGACGGGATCGGTGCCGTTGGCGCCGGTCAGGTCCTCGCACACCCGGAGATCCAGAGCGACCGCTGCCGCATCGATGCGTGCCCACTGCCCATCAGTGAGGTCGGGCAACAGGGGGCGAAGGTGGTGGAGGGCAAAGGCGACGATGCCAGGGGTCACGCTGTGCAGGAGGTTGGTGACACCGGCGGAGTGCGCATCGCGGTGGAGTTCACTTGAGGGGCGCTGGCAGGTCCACCATCAGGAGCGTGCCGTGCTGCGTCCGGTGCTGAAGCGCGTCAACCTGTCGGATCTGCGGCGGGCGGACGGGCCGGGCACTCCCGCTCCGTGAACGTGGCCGCCTGGACGTCGCCCCAAACGGTCACTTCAGAGGGACATATGTGAGGTCGTGTCACTTCCAGTGATCACATCGGGGAGGGGCGGCACTGGCTGGACGGGCTGCTCGCCGCCGCGCTGCGGGTGCGCCGGGCGACGGTGTCCGGCTGGGAGGCCGGCAAGACCGAGCCCCGCCCGCCCGAGCGCGACGCCTACGCGCGGCTGCTGGACAAGCTCGCGGAGCTCTACCCCGCCGACGCCGCTGGCGCGCTGGTTCAGGACACGGCGGAGGCTGCGGACATGACTGCAACCGAGAACACCCAGACCCCTGCCCCTGTCGCCGCCGCTCCGGCGACCGCGCCCCCGTCCGGCGCGCACCACCAGGACGACCTCGATGTCGCGCCGCCCGTGCGAGGAAGGCTGCCCCGGCCGGCACCCCGGCGGGCGGCACCGACCCGCGGTTCGGGAACGGACCGCTCGCGGTCGTCGATGTCGAGGACGGTCAGGTGCTGGCATTCTGCACCGGCGGCCTGGTCCTGGACGTGCCCGCCAAGAGCATCCCGGCCCTGGTCGACTGGACGCTGCGCGAGGCCAAGCTCGGGCAGCCGAAGCTGTCCGGGCCCGGCAAGGACGCCGACCCGCTGCTCGTCCTCGCCGAAGCCGCGCTGGAGCGCTACGGCCTGCCCATCGTCCTCACCGAGGAGGAGCGGCTCGCCGGGCGCATCCCGGAGAACCACAAGGTCATCAAGCGGCTGACCCGCGCCGACTGGCAGCTGACGAAGCGGGGGTTCGGGCCGTGGGCGCGGATCTACCGCCTTGCGACCGGTTCGGAGCGGGCCTGCGTGCAGCTGTGCATCCCGTCGTGGGGGGCGCTGGACACCCGGCACTGGGGTGAGGCCGGGCAGCTTCCGCCGGCGGAACTCGCCCGTGTGCTGGGCGTGTACGCCTCGCGGGTGATGACGCCGCGCGGTTCCACGGCTGTGACCGGCCTGGAGCTGATGACCGCGCTGCATCCGCCGACGCGCGCCTCCGGAGCCGGACGCCGACGGCAAGCGGCATTCCGAGCACAACTCCGGCTCTCTGGGCAAGGACGCCATCGCCCCGATGCACTGGCCGCCGTGCGAGGTTCCCGACGGTCACCCGGTCCTGAAGGACGTGCCCCGGTTCCACGTGCGCGGCCCCGGCGAGAAGCTGTTCGAGGGGGCGTACGACTGGGCCCGTCCGATGACCGACGCGGAGTGCACGCTGCGGTACCTGGTCGGCATCGACGTCAACATGGCCTTCGCCGCCGGCGCCAACGGCTTGACCGTCGGCCTCGGTGAGGCGACGCATGTCAAGGCTCCGGTGTTCGACCTGAAGCTGCCCGGCTCGTGGCTGGTCGACCTCTCTCACGTCGACCTGTCCCGTGTGAAGGTCGGCAAGTACAAGTGGGCGGAGCTGGACGCGAGTCTGCTGCCGTCCCCTTCACGCCGAAGGGCGAGCATCCTGAGGGGCCGGCCTGGTACGCGACGCCGACCGTGGCGTACGCGGTGGAACTGGGCTACGAGGTGTGCCCGATCGAGGCATGGGTGCGCTACGAGAACGGCCGGTACCTGGACGGCTGGTACCAGCGGCTGCGCGACGCCTTCCTGGCCACGATGGCCGACCTCGGCGTCGACGCGGACCTGTCGCCCGAGGACTTCCTCGCCGCGATGGACGGCTACAAGGACCGTGACCCGGAGCTGGCGATCGTCGTCTCGGCGATCAAGGCCACGGTCAAGGGCGGCCTGGGCAAGCTCCGCGAGCGGCCACGGGGCGAGGGCTGGCGGCCGGGAGAGCCGTGGCGCGCTCTCGCACGGCCGACGTGGCGGCCGGACATCCGTGCGGCGGTCATCTCCCGCACCCGCATCAACCTCCACCGCAAGATCGTCAAACACGCGGCGTTCACCGGGCAGTACCCGGTCGCGATCCTGTCCGACTGCGTCGTCTACGCCGCCAACGGCACCAGCCCGCTGGACTTCCTGCCCCACCGGGACGGCAAGCCGCTGCCCGGCGGCTTCAAGCTCGGCATCAACCCCGGCCTCGTGAAGTGGGAGGGCACCCAGACCGTCCTGTGGGGCGAGGAGGTCCGGGAGCGGTTCAACGCCCCGGAGCTCAACCTCGCCCGGTACATCAAGGACGGCACCGTCACCGACGTCGACAACGGAAAGTAGGAGTAGGCGATGAGCCTGTTCGGGGACGGCCTGGAGGCCGCGGTGCAGAAGGCATCCACCCGCCCGGCACCGAAGTCGGCCGGCGCGCAGATGCGCTACCTGGTCAGGCAGCTCAAGGGCACCAAGGCGGTCGCCCAGCTGCTGAGGATCTCCCAGCGCACCGTCGAGCGGTACGTGAAGGACCAGATCAAAAAGCCCCACCCCGACCTCGCCGCGCGCCTGGAGCGCGAGGTGAGGAAGCGCTGGCAGCCACAAATCCGGGCCAAGGCCCGGCAGAAGGCGGCCACCACCGGCGGCATCGTCATCGACACCCGCGCCCGCATGGGCTACACCGCGCCGATCGGGTCGACGGACCAGGACCGCATCCGGCACCTGACCGTCGCCCTGCCCCCGCAGTACGCCGCCCGCCTCTTCGACGCCCAGGAGGCCGGTGCCACCGACGCCCGCCTCCAGGAGATTGCGGCCGAAGCACTCAAGGAGGTGTACTCCCAGGACGGCGGACGCCGCGCCGGCTCCCTGGAGGAGGTGCGCTTCACGGACATCGAACACCTCGAATTCGACCTGTAGCCCGGCTCCCCGTACCAAGCATCTGGCCCCCCGGCATTGGGGCTGCCGGGGGGGGCCAGGCGTTTCGCAGCCTACGGTCAGCCGGCCCGGCGGGCACGGCGGCGTTCCCGCCAGGTCGCCGCCGGTCCGGAGCGAGGAGAGCCCGCTGACCTGCGTGTCGACGCAGGGCGGGTCAGCGCCGGGCGGCCTCCAGGACCGCTTCCAGCTGCCGCAGCGGCTCGGCGCCGACGAACCGGAGGACGACGGTGTCGGCGCCCGACTCCCGCAGCGCGTCGATCCGTGCCGCGGCCCCGGCGGCGTCGCCGGAGACGGTGAAGACCTCCTCCTGCGGGCGGCCCAGCCAGGCGCCGTGCCCCTCGGTGTGCGGGTGCAGGGTCCGCGCGACCTCCTCGGGGTCGTCGCCGACGCAGGCGAACGCGAACACGTTCAGCGTGTGGTCGTCACCCGCGCCGCCCTTGGCCAGCAGCGCCCGGATGTGCTCCAAGTCCCGCGGTCCGTGGCCCTCGGCGATCAGCGTGCCGTCCGCGACCCGCCCGGACAGCTCCAGCGAGCGCGGCCGTACCACCCCCGCCACCAGCGGCGGCGGCTCGGCGGGCGGATGTACCAGCTCGATGCCGTCGATCCGCACCTCCCGCCCGTCCACCGTGACCCGCTCCCCGTGCAGCAGCGCCCGCACCGCGGTGATCGTCTCCTCCAGCAGGGCCAGCGGAGAGCGCGGCGCCACCCCGACCTGCTCCATCCACTCTCGTACGCCATGACCGATCCCGGCCACCAGGCGACCGGGGAACACCCGTGCCAGCGTGGCCAGTTCCATCGCCAGCAGGGCCGGGCTGCGCAACGGCGCCGGGGCAATCCCGATGCCCACCCGCAGCCGCTCGGTCGCGCCCAGCGCCACGGCCGCCGCCGACACCCCGCCGTTCCAGCGCAGGTCCTCCACCACCCACAGGTCGTCCGCGCCGAGCGCCTCGGCCCGCCGCGCGAAGGCGGGCAACTCCTCGGGCACCCAGTCGCGGTCGTACATCACACCTATCCGGAGATTCGTCATGCGACGGAACCTACGGTCCGGCCGAAGAGGTGATCAACGGCTTTGCCAGGTACGGGGTCGGCTGCCGCCGAAGCCCTGGAAGTGGTGCTGGACACTCTGGTCCGGCGCGTCCTGGATGGCGACGCCGTCTCCGTGACCGGGTTCGGCAGGCTCCAGGCGGTCCACACCTCCGCGCGCCGCGCACGCAATCCGCAGACCGGTGAACGAGTCCTGGTCCCCGCAGGCAGGCGGATCGTGGACCCCGACGGCGTTGCCCGGCTCACCGACCGGTGTCAGGCCGACACCCAGGCCCTGCTCGCCAAGGCCAGCCGGCACCACGACAGCCAGCCGGAGCTTCAGTCCCTCACCGAACGGGAAGTGGCCGACCGCATCCTGGCCGAATGCCGCACCAGCGCCCTCAAGCGGCTGCTGCGCAGCGAGGAAGCCGACGCGGAGGCGGAGACGGTGTACGAGATGGTCCTGCGCCGCCACCCCACCGCTCACCGCGCTGCGGAGGAAGCCGCCGAACAGGCCCGACACCGCACCGCCCAGTACCTCCTGCAGCAACGGCTTGGCCAGCTCCGCGTACTGCGCATCCGTGCCGCAGCGGGCCGGCTACCGCAGCGAACCCCCTGAACACCGGCGAAGCTGCCAGTAGCCGCAGCTCGGCCCGCCGGGTGACGTTCGGAGTGCCAGTCCACGGCCGACCTGCCCCCAACTCAGGCCCGTCCTCGGCCGAGCAACCCCCGCGGGCGCGGGGACGGCCAGGAGATCGTCAGCTCGATTTGCTCAAGGTTCGAGCAATCCCCGCTCGTGCGGGGGTTGCTCGAGATCTCCGAGCTTGATGAGTTCGTCCCGCGGGCCGCAGGTCGTGGGGGATGACCCGCTGGGCGATCTTCGCCTGCGGCGGGGGCACCGTGCGGGTACCGGCCGGGGAGCCGGAACTGCCGTCCCGGCGGCGGCCTGATGGCCGGAGAACCGCGGCCCGCCCGTGCCCGTGGCTGCGCGGGCCGGGCAGACGGTGGTCTGAGGGCTGGACGGCTGGGAAGCGGCTGCGATCTTGGCGCCAGGGGTGGCGGCCGCGCACCTCGAGCAACACTCCATGGCCTGCCACCAGCGCCCTTCCCGGTCTGTGACCACGGCCAGGACGACCGGACCGCCGCATCGCCAAGGTTCGGCACGCGTATGCCGGCCGGTGTCTGGGAGGTGGGTGTGGCAGCCCTGCAGCTTGCATGCGCAGTACGCTCCGGGCCGGGGGCGGGGGCGGCGCGCAGGTGGGCCTTGAGGTGGGCGATGGCGGCCGCACGGCCGGCGGCCGCGGACGCCAGGCACTGCTCGGCGCAGGCGGGACGGCTGCACGAGATGCGCACGGCCGTACTGCCCCGGCCGGCTGCGTCCAGACGCACTGTCTAACGGCGCCCCGGCACCCGCTCGTTCACCGCGGCCTGCGTCATCCCGGTCTTCCTCCCGTGCCGTGTCTGCGATGCATGCCGCCTCTTCCCGCTGCGCCGGGCGTGTCTGCGGGCGGCGAAGCCACCGTATGCGGCACACGGGCCAAGGCAGGTGAACCCGGGCCTGTTTCAGAGCGCGTGGCTGGCGAAGCAGGCCGGTCAGGACGCGCGTGCCGGGGCGGGCGTGCCGTCCAGGGAGTCGAGGAGCTGGCCGAAGGTGATCTTCTCGTCGTCGTAGTCGAAGGTCATGGCGGCGGCGAGTGCCTCCCACCGGTCGGTGCTGCGGCTGCAGTGCTCCAGAAGGATCTTCAGGGCGACGTCGGGTTCGTGGTTGGCGAGGACCTCGTCGGCGGGGATCTGGCGCAGGTGCTCCAGGGTGCGGTAGCGGGACTTCACCACGGCGCGGTAGATCTCGGAGCGGGAGAGGATCGCACTGGTGGCGGGGGAGTCGAGCCAGGACTGCAGGACGGCCGCCGGGTCGGGATACTTGCCGAGTTCGTCGTCGTCCACCAGCCGCACCACACCGTCGTCCTCGTCTTCGGGCACCGGGAGGGCGGCCGCCGCGGCCAGGAACCAGTCGGGGCCGCCGGCTTTCTCGGCGATCCAGGCCAGCTCGGCGGGGTGCAGCCCGTTCAGGACGTCCGCGACGGCGGTGCGCGGGGTGTTCGGGTTGTCGATGAGGACGGTCAGGGCCTTGACCCGGCGGTGCTCGTAGTGGCGTTCCAGGAGTCGGGCCGGGCGGTCGCGGTCCGGGTCGACGTTGTCGAGGACGCGGATCAGGGTTCGGCTCGGCGTGGGGGAGACGACGGCCGGCTGATCCAGTCGGGCGAGCTGGGCGCAGACCCCGGCAAGGTGGTCGGGGTTGGCGCTGAGGAGGGCCAGGTCCTTGGCGAGGCGCAGGACGCGGCCGTCGAACTCGTGGTCGCTCTCCTGCTTGTCGGACCAGGTGAGCAGTTGGCCGCGGGTGACGAGAGCGTCGGCGGCCGCTTGCAGCTGGTCGGCGGCAAGGTCTGCCAGGCGCGGATTGCTGCGGAGGCGGTTTGCGATGTGGTGGAGGGTCCGGCGGGCGGTCACCTGCGGGTTGGGCAGGTCGGCCAGTTCGGGCAGGCACAGGGCCGGAAGGCAGGCGAGCAGCAGTTCCTCGCTGAGTGCGGGCGCCGGATCGGCGGGCAGTTCCTCACCGTCGGGGTCGGTGGCGCGGAGCCGGGCGTCCTCGAGGGCCTGTGTCTCGGCCTGGTCCAGCAGCAGGTGCTGGACAGCCGCCCCGAACACGGGGTGCGCGGTGAGCTGCGCCCACCGTTCGGGGCAGCGGGCCAGCATCGCCCAGCCGGCGCGGTCGCCCAGCTCCAGCGACCAGTCCTTCGAGAACGCGGACACCTGTTCCCAGCCCTCTTCGGGCTCCGGGTGGAGCAGGTACGCGGCGAGCGGGGAGAGGCAGGCTTCCAGGACGGCGTCGAACAGCTGTGGCGGCACGGGTGGGGCTGGCGCTGCGTCCTTGGCGCGGGTGTACCGGTCGGGATCCCAGTCCCGGACGACCTGCTCTACCTCGTGCTGGGGGAGGCGGGGCAGGAGCGCGATGGCCGCATCGACCTGGCCGGGGTGCCGTGCCAGCGCGGAGATCAGCCCGGCCCAGGCCCGGCGGTGCCGCAGGATGGCGGGCACGTCGGCGGCGGTCACGGTGCCGTCGGCCGCCAGGGCGGCCAGCGTCTTGTCGTCGGCGTGCACCAGGAGCCGGCTGCGCAGCCGTTTAGCAGGGGTCCGGGCCAGCAGGGCGGGCAGCGCGGCCTTGAGGGCTTCCTCCCGCCACCGGTCGGCCTGGGCGTCGAAGCCGTCCGGTGTCGTCGCCGGAGTGCATAGGGCTTCGATCACCGTCTTGAGGGCTTCCTTGGGGAGGTCCTCGCTCATCGCGAGCTCCCGCCACAGCGGGTACGTACGGGCGTTGACCATCCTCGGCTTCCCCTTCCAAACATGACCCGGCGTCACCGCCTGGTCGCCATCCGTAGAAGTGACCGTACGGTGCGCCCGGGCCCGACCGGGGCGCAATCCATGAAGTTGCCTCGCTGTGTGCGCACTGGACCGGGCTGCCGCACAGTGCCGTCTGCCGCCGGATAACGTGACGAACCATCTGCTCCAGCGTTTACCGCGAGGGCGACGTGGGTCTAGCCGGGAGCGGGCGGAACGCCGGCGGCGGACACGCGGCGCGGGCGAGGTCGGGGCAGCTGCTCGTCCTCTTCGGTGCGCTGCCAGCTGTCCCCTCGGCGAGCGGCTGCTGCACCGCCTGGCCGTCGCCGACGCCGGCATCCGGCTGGAGCACGAGGGCACACAGTGCTCTCCAAGCGGGAGGCGCACGCCGCCGAAGCCGCGCCCGGCCGCGCGGCGGAGTCCCCGGCGGACCTCGGCGTGCCAGTCCCGGCCGGTGCCCGGCGCGGGGAGACGCTCGCCGTGCCCGTCGGGGCCCGCGCGGTGCACTGGCCCGACCTCGTCGTGGTGCTGCCTGGCGTCGGCTCGCCGCCGTCGAGGTCGAGCTGACGGCCAAGCCAGCGGCCACGCTGCGCGCGATCCTGTGCGCGTACAAGCAGGTCCGGCGCCCGGTGGCCTATCTCGCCACCGAGCCTTCGTGCGCCAACTGCAGGGCGGCCCCGACCCGGGCGGCCGGTGGGTCGACGGTGTCGCCCAGGAGCTGGAACTCCTGCCGCCGGGCGGCCTCGACCCGGGCACCGGCGGACAGGTGCGGCCGTTCACCGCCATCGACCCGACCGTGGCCCGTCGGACAGCCCAGCAGGCCGCCCGGCCACGGGGTGGATAAAGCCCAGCTCACACCCGTTGCCACCTGGTATCCAGGCGGTGTCAGCCCTCGTCGCCACGTGCCGCGCGCAGCGCCTGCAGGGCTGCCGTGAACTCGGCGTCGTCGAAGACCTGGAGGAAGGGGCGGAGCTGGATGGGGCACTCACCGACTAGGGAGGCGGCGAACCGCAGCACCAAGACCTCGCTCTATGACGAGCGGGTCACCGGCGACCCGGTGAGCATCAACAGATGGCCGACCGGGTCCCAGTCGACGCTGGGGTGCTTCGCGCTGCGGTCGATCAGCGGGCGGCCGGCGGCCGCCGCGAGTTCCTGGTCCTCAGCGAAGCGCTGCAGCCAGAATCCGTCGCGGTGGGCTCCGAGGAACCGGGTCGCCGCCAGCATGTACTCGTTGCCCACGCCCCGCAGCAGGTCCTCGGCGAGCTGCTCGCCCGTCCTGCCGTCGACCGTCGTCGTCACCAGCTTCTCCGTTCCTCCAGCACTCGGGACCGCGGTGGCCGGCCTCGCCTCACTGTGCACGGCCGCCGAGCCGCGGCCGCGCCGCGCACGCCGGGCGATCTCCCGGACGCCCTCACGTACCGCCAGGCGCACCAGCGGGTCCTTGGCCAGCGCCCGCACCGCGTCCATCCACTCCATCGCCGTCTCCCATCGACCTACGGGCAGCGCGCCCGCGAAGGGCGCCCCGCCCTCCAGCCCTTCGGGTGCCGAGGCGGTGGGGAACAGGGAGTCGGAGAGCATTTCGGAGCTGGTCGTGGGGGCGGGCGGTGCAGCGGTCGCGGCCTATGCGAGCGGCCCGAGGGCGACATCGGCACCGCACTCCGAGCACGCCACGGCGCCCGGGAGCCGCAGCACCTCCAGAGCTGCGAACACGTCCAGTTCGCTCGCGTCGGCCGGAGCCTCCGGGCAGTCCGCGACGTGGACGACGAACCGGCGGGGACGCCCGTCCCGCCCGGTGCCGTCCGTTGCACCTTCCATGCCCACCGGTCGGCACCCTCCGCCGTGGGCACCTCCGGCTGGAGCGGGTGCGTCGGTACCTGGTCGTATGGGACGCCCCGGATGGCCCGGGCCTGGCCGGCGGTCAGCCAGACCCGGTACTCGCGCGGCTCCACGGCCTCCATCTCCGGAACGTCGGCCCACATCGGCAGCCCTACCCAGTACAGCCATCCGCCCTGCGGGAACTGCCGACGCGCGTACAGACGGCTCAGCAGCTCCTGGCCGTCCGGCAGGACCACGCGCACCGGAGGCGGGGGCGGGTCGGTGGCAGGCACCCCGCCACCGTACGAGACGCGCCCCGGCCGGTCGGTCCAAGGCCGGGGCGCTCTCCGTGTGGCCCACGGATGACTCGGTGAGGGACGGATGCCGGTCTCAGGCGGCCTGACGGGGGTCGGGCTCCTCGTCCGGCTGAGCGATGGACGCCACGTCGTCCCGCAGGCGCCGCGCCCGCAGTCGCTCGTAGTCCGTCTTCGTGGCCCGGCCGGCGGCCGCCAGCACGATCGCGGCCATGAGGCTGCCGACGAACTCGGGCAGGACAGCCCGCAGGAGGTGTAAGAAGGAGTTGAACACAGGTGTGATGGCATGCCGGAGGAGCTCGTCGCACGCCAACTCCTTGTCCGAACGGCTGCGTCCCCGCGAGCTCTCGGGGTCTCACCCCTGGGCCACGTCAGAGATTCTGCCGGTCATCCCAGTATTCCGGGGGCTGGTTCGGAAATCTGTGCGTCGGCCGGACGACCCGGGAGTCTCGTGCCTACTCCTGCGACGGCGGGAGTTGGGTGGGCGGAGGCGCGGTGCGCCGCCGGCGGCGGGCTGCCCGAGCGGTGCGGAAGACAGCGACAGCGGCGGTGGTGACCACGGTGGCGGAGAGGCTGCCGAGGAACTCGGGCAAGGTCGCTCGCAGCAGGGCGAGGGCGGCGTCGGACACGGAAAAGGGCACGGCGCGCCGAGGGCTCCGTCGCGCGCCGGTTCCTCTCGTGCTCGAGCGGGCACAGCGGTGCACGGGCCGGCCGGGAGCCTCGGCCGTGACATCTCCCTGGGCCACGCCGTGTCGGGCTTGTTCCCTCTCGGCGTGGTGATCCTCCCTGTGTGCGGTGCACATCTTTCCGGCCGCGGCGACTGCGTGTCCCGGTTTTCGTTGAACTTGGCCGTCCAGCCGGTGTCCGTGAATCGTGGTGATCACGTCGGATAATCCATCACCGTCTCCCCTCGGCCTCCGGGCAGCGTGCCCGCGAAGGGCGCGCTGCCCTTCGGCCCTTGAGGCGGCGGAGGACTTGGCGGCAGGAAGGGGGAGACGGGTTTCTCTGGTCAGCGAGAGGGTGGTCCGCCGTCTCCGCCCGGCCCCAGCAGGAGGTAGAGCAGCGTCATCACCCCCGCGCTGACCACCAGGGCAGTGCCGATGGCGGGGTGGCGGTAAGCGATGTATCCGACGAACGCCCCGGCGAGGAGAAGGACGAGGATGCGCAGATCGAGCGGACCGTTCACCGGGGCACCGCCGAGCTGACCGAGGGGACCACGATGAGGCCGGCCGCCGCGAGTTTGCGGGCACGCCGACGGACTCGGGCCAGTCGCCGCTCGACCGTCTTCCGCGTGGTCCCCAGTTGCTGCGCGATCTGCTCCTGGGTTGCACCGGTGGCCAGCATCGCCTCGCAGACCGCCCGCTCCTCCATCGACGCCTTCGCCAGGATGAGGCCCAGCGTCTCCCGCAGCACGGTCTGCTGCTCGGGGCAGGGGGGCGGCGTAGCCAGATCCCAGATCTCCCATTCGGGGTCGTACACCGGGATCAACTCGCCCAGGACCTCGCGCATGCGCCGCCGGTGCCCCGTGGCCCACTTGCGGTAGGCGTCCCTGAAGAAGCGCAGAGCGATGGGGATGAAGAAGCTGGTCAGGTTCCGGCCGCCCTGGGGCTCCCACTGCGGTAGGCAGGTGGAGAGGTAGAAGGGGATGGCCTTGGCCAGGCAGTCGATTGCGATGTCCTCGCGGACGTCCGCCCGGCGCATGATCTCCTCGACTTCTGTGTACGGCGCGGCGAAGTAGACCCGGTGCTCACGGCACCGGGCGATGATCGTGCCGTCCTTCATCCACGCTCGAAGCACCTTCCACCCGTACGTCCAGACTCGGTCCCGGAGCATGCCGAGGTGCGGTCCCTCCTCGAAAGAGCCGGCCTTGATGCGCGCGAACAGTTCTCGGTCGGCCGCCCGCTGTTCGTCGGCCCGGTCCGGCGGCGGGGCTATCGCGGGCGTGAGGGATGCCATGTCGGCTTCGGTGGACACAAGCAGTGCTCCGTCTCGTACTGGATGGGTTGTAGTGCACCCCCTAGTGAAAAAACGGCGAAGTCATCCCCCGCCAAATCACGAAACAAATTTGTGGACCTACGAAAGGTGCGTTGGCGGGTGTCCGCGATCTGCGGACGAGGGGTGTCGCGTCGGATAATCTTTCCTTATCCGATGCGACAAAACGGACATGGCGGCCGGCCAGTCCGGGCGCCGGAAGGGGAGGGAACCCAGTCGTGAGCGCACACCCCGATCTGCCCGACACGCTGGTCCACTTCACGGGCCGGCCTCGTGGGCAGCACGACGTACCGCCGGACTTCGCCCGCGGCACCGCCGAGGAGCGCTTGGTAAGCATCCTGCACAGCGGCGTGCTGCGCGGGGCGCCGGACTTCTGGGCCGACGCCCCGGTGCTCTGCTTCAGCGAGGTCACCGAGGCCGCCCGCCGCGCCATGCTCCGCGACGGAGTGGGCGGCCGCGGACCGTACGCGCCCTGGGGCGTGGTGCTCGACCGGCAGAAGCTCATACGGGTCGGCACCCGGCCCGTCCTCTACCTCTCCAGTGAGGAGATGACTGAGACGCGGCATTTGCCGAGGCGCATCCGCAACCGGCGGGTGCGCTACGACCCGGGCTCCTCGGACTGGCTGCACGAGCGGGAGTGGCGGCTGTGCTTCGAAGATGGGGAGACCCCGGAACTGCCCGTCACCCGTGACCTCGTCGTCGGTGTCATCGTCGGTATCCCGGGGTGGATGCCGCCGCCGTGGGCCGCTGAGCCGACGGAGGTGGTGGCCGACCTGCAGGAGCGGGTGCGGTCGGCGCGGGCCCAGTTGGAGGCCCTGCAGGCGGAGGTCGGCGCCCTGCCGGGCGTTCACAGCCTGAGCTTCAGCGTGAGCGGGGTGAGCACCAGGTTCGCCGGGGCCGCCGACCGCCTGGCCCGTTGGTACTGGAACGGCGACGACCTCGTCCCGGACGGCGTCTTCGACATACGCGAACAGCAGATGTGGTCCTCCCAGCACGCTCCGGGCACCGGCTTCGAGGTCGGCTGGAGCTTCGGCCACCCCGGAAGCGAGGAGGAGGCATGGTGAGCACCGTGACGGAGACGGCCACCGCCGACGTCGCCGGGCCGGACGGCACACCGGTCCCGCCGATTCCGGCCACGCCCAGCGAGCGGCAGACGCTCATCGAGCGGTGGGCAGAGCGGCACGGCGTCGACGCCGCCCGGCGCCTGGCCGAGGCCGAGGACCTGGCCGGCGCGGTCGCCGCCGAGATCACCCCGGACAACACCGTCGACACCTACAACAGAACGACGAGAAGATGACCGTCGTCATCGCCCTGGCGCTGGGCATCCTCAACGTCCTCGAGGAGCTCGCGAGCAGCGTCACGCAGGCCAGCCGGTGAGCCCCCATACACGCAAAGGCCGGGCGGTGACTACCAGGCACCCACCGGCCCGGCGGCGCTCCCGCAGGCCAGGCCGGCGGCGGCAGCGCGCCGACGACGGCTGATCGGCGTGGCCGCCGTCTTCGCCGTCGCCCTGGTGGTGACCGTCGTCAACTGGCTGCTCGTCCACTGGTGGATCCTCGCCGTCGTCGGCGTGCTCGCGGTACTGGCCGGCGGCGGCTGGATCTACCACAGGCAGCAGCAGGCGCGATGGGACACGGTCCGCGCGCAGGGCCTGCGTTACGGACTCGCCCAGCTCGGCTGGGCGCCGCCTGGGTCCGCTCAGTGCGCCCAGCGCAGCAGCGCCGTCACCACCGTCGCGCCCACCATCACCACCGGGAGCGGGGCCTTGCACAGCCGCAAGGCGATGCCGGCGGCGACGCCGCCGGCCATCGTGAGGTCGAGCGCGGACCAGCCGGGCCCCGCCAGGTCGACCATGACGAAGCCGGCGAGCAGCGCCGGAGCCATGAGCGCCATCACCGACCTGGCGCGGGGCGGCAGCTCGGTGTCGCCGAGGACGGCGGGGCCGACGGCCTTGAGGGCGAAGCCGACCGAGGCGACCGAGGCGATCGCGGTCCACAGGTGTGCCGTGTTCACCGGGCCGCCTCCTCCGCCCGGCCGGTCCGGCCCGCACGCGCGAGCGCGACCAGCGCCGCCGCCCCCGCGCACGCGACCAGGGCGGGCCCTGCCGAGACGACAGCGATGCCCGCGCCCGCGACTCCAGCGCCGATGCCAGCGGACAGCCACCCCTCCCGTGCCCGCCTCAGCTCGTCCAAGAGCAGGACGGCGAACAGTGCCGGGGTGAGGGCGTCGAGGCCGAAGGTGTGCAGGAGTCCGGGATCAGGGGCGACGGCCACACCGATGGCCGTGCCCGCCACCCAGGCCGGCCACTGGACCACAGTTGCGCCGAGGAGCAGCGACCTGTCGAAGCGGCCACCGCCCAGATGGGCCGCCGCCCACGAACCGTCGACCACTGCCTGGCCCTCGAGTGCCCGGCGTAGCCGTCCGCCCCGCAGGACCCCGGCGATGGCTATGCCCATCGGGACGTAGCGGCTGTTGACCAGTGCGGCGGCGATCACGGCGGCGAGCGCGTCGCCGCCCGCGCCCAGGGTCGCCACCATCGCGAACTGCGCGGAGCCGGAGAAGACGACGAGGGAGCAGATGACGGGGGCGACCGGGCCCCACCCCTGGGCCTGAGTGAGCGCACCGAAGCTGATGGCCAGCAGGAACGAGGCGGCTGCGAGACCGGATCCCGTGCTGAGCCCGGACCGGAAGCTCCTGGTGCTGTCATGGGGGGTGCTGGGTTCGCACCGCGTTGGGCTGTCCATCCAGGCACCCTAACAGGCTATTCCGTTTTTGTTCGTTAGATTCCATGCGGGGCCCGTTAAGGTGGGGGCGTGAGCGACGAGCGGAAACCCATGGCCAAGACGACCGGCATGACCGGCACCACCGGGAACATCGAGCCGTCGCACATCGCGGGCCACCCTGTCCTGGACTTCGTGAACACCGTGGCCTGGCGCACCGACGACAGCCGTCGAGTCGAACGCGTGCCGAACGCCGCGGCCTGGACACGCTGGGCCGCCGCAGCCGGTCTCGGCGCGACCCCGCTCCCCGACGAGGCGTCCCTGCACAGCCTGCGCGAGGCGCTCACGGCGGCCCTGGACGCCCTTGTCGACGGCACGGTGCCCCCAGCCCACGCCTGGGACGCCCTGCGCCAGGCCGCACTCGCAGCCCGCGAGGACGCCGCGCTGCCCCGCAGCTTCCCGCTGCGTCCGGTCCCGGCGACCATCGCCGGCAAACTCGCGCTGCTGGCGGAGGAGTTGCTGGGCGACGCCAGTGCGCTGCCCCGTGTACGCCGCTGTGCGGGGCCGGGCTGCGGCTGGTTCTTCCTAGACCGCAGCCGCAACGGTGCCCGCCGCTGGTGCAGTTCGGGCGACTGCGGCAACCGGGACCGAGCCCGGCGCCATTACGCGCGCACCCGACAGGGCACCTGAGCGCACGTGGTGAAGTGCCTGTCAGGGGCGCAGTCCGAACGAACCCGGAGCACTGAACCTGTCCGGAGCCACCGCCACAGGCCGAGCGAGCCATGCCCGCGTCGCTCGACGTCACTCGAGCGGGGTGACTGCGAAACTCGTTGCCGATCAAGCGCCAACCGCAGCCAGCCACGCGGGTCCCCGGCCATCGCTGACTCCCGTACTGGCCCCCTACTAGCTTTCAATAACCCGTCGAAAACAGGTCAGCCCGTGGTGTTCCGCAACCACAGCACCAGCGATGCGATCAGCACGCCCGCACGGTAGCGAGCGGCAAGCTTGTCGAACCGGGTGGCGACCGCCCGCCATCTGTGTGACGGACTCGACGCTGTACTCGGTGCCGGCGGCATACGCCTGCACGAGGATGCCCGTGTGCACTTCGCCTCCGTCCGTTCGGTGTGCCGAGCGGGCGACGCCGGCCGCTGTTGCGGATTCAGCCAGAGCGGTGACCACGGTGACGCCGGCGGAGCTCGCGCCGTCGGTCGGCTTGACACAGGGGAAGCCGACCTGGCGGTCGTGCAGGGCATCGTGCAGTTCGGCGTCACCGCGCGCGAGCCGGGTGTCGGGATGCGCACCCCGGCTCCGGCCAGCGCACGGGCCACGACCGCCTTGTCGCGGGCCGCCTGGGCAAGGTGCGAGTCGTTTCCGGGCAGGCCGAGCTCGGCGCAGACCAGCGAGGTCAGTTCGGTGAGGTACTCGTTGACGGTGAGGACGGCGCCGACATCGTGCTGGCGGGCATAGGCGGTGATCTGTTCCCGGGCGGGCCGGGTGAAGTCGGTGATGACTTGCCCGGCGAGCTTGGCCGCCGGCTCGCGCCTAGCGGCTTCGGAGGTCGCGGCGTGCACCTGCTGGCCGCGCGCGGCGGCCGCGCGGGTGAGGGCGGCGGACTCCGGGCCCGCCGCGTCCCGCAGCAGAACGGCGGGGCCGGTCACGAGAGGTAGTCCTCAAGACCGAGGGCGTGATGATCCTCGACCTGCGCGGACGACGCCCGTGAGCTCACCGAGGACGAGATGAACGACCAGCTGAGCGTCGACGACCGGGACGCCGGCGGGGAGGATGACGAGTACGAGTGGGTGCGGTGAACTCACCCGGGGCCCGGGCGGGAGGTATCCCCGGCCCGGGCCCGGCGCGTTCGGGCCGTCTCACGGGCCGTACGCGGCCGGCCCGGCGCGAGGGCTGGTCAGCTGCGCGCGACTCCACCACTGGCGGCCGGTCGGCCGGGGACGGCGGAGCTGTGGCAGTACTCCGTACATCGCGCACCGCGCCACCACGGGCTCACCCTGCTGAGAGCACGGCGTACACGTCGCTCACCACCGACACGACTTCAGCATGTTCCGGCTCAAACACCTGCGAACCCACTACGAGACATACACCGGCCTCCACCTCGGCCTGTTCCAGCTCACCTGCGGCAGCATCCGTGGGACCCTCGGGCCGAAAACGATCTCCAGGTTTCCGTGAGCCGTCTGTAGGGTGCATGAAGATCCCGTGGAGATACGTGCACCAGGTGAGTCGTCATGTGTCCGGCGGGAGGAGGTGCTTGGTCAGGGGACGCCCCAGTCAGTGGCGTTGCCAAGCACGTTGTTCCTGTGGGGGATGTGCGGTGAGTACTTCAAAGGCACGTGCGCGTGGCCTCGCGGTCGTCGTGGCTGTTGCGGCCTGTATGGCGGCTCTGCCGGTTCCGGCCGCAGCAGGCGATCACGAGCGGGGGCCGGGGCTCGTCAGGCCCGGGCTTCCGCGCTGGACGCCGCCGACCGCGGAACTGCCGTCGGCCGTACGGGGTTCCGCGCGTGCCGGTGTGCGGACGGCCGGGTCGGTGACACCGCGTTTCGACGTCGACGGGGATGGCGTGAGCGATCTCCTGATCCGCGGCCTGGATGACGCCGCGTACGTCAAGCGTTGGCAGACCGGTCGCGCGGAGGCCTACCCGCCCGACTACGACCTGCCGGTCCTTCCGGACGTGTGGAAGGACGTGATCGAGCCGGGCGACATCGACGGCGACGGCGTGCCCGACTTGTTCGTCCTCGCGCCGGACGGCGCCCTGACCCTCAAGCCCTCCAAGGCCTACCTGGGCAAGAAGGAGTGGACGCAGTCGGGCTGGCAGAAGTTCAACAAGATTTTCGTGCCGGGTGACGTGACCGGTGACGGCAGGAACGATCTGATGGCCCGGACCCCGAGCGGTGATCTCCACCTCTACGCCGGCACGGGCAGGGTCGACGCTCCGCTCGCGGCGTCGGTCAAGGTCGGCTACGGCTTCGACATGTTCGACCAGTTGACCGGCGCCGGTGACATGAACGGCGACGGATACGGTGACGTGGTCGCCCGCACCCCGGCCGGGGACCTCTACTTCTACGCCGGCACCGGCGACGCCTCGGCGCCCTTGAAAGCCCGGGTGCAGACCGGGTCCGGGTGGGGCGGCTACAACCAGATCCTCGCCCTGGACAACAGCTCCGGCCACGTCGACCTGATCGCCCGGGACGTCTCCGGCGCGCTGTGGATGTTCCCCGGGGACGACAAGGGCGGCCTGGGCGCGCGCGTTCAGCTCGGCACCGGCTGGCAGGGGGCGACGCTCGTCAACACGGGCGGGAACCCCTTCTTCGGCAAGGGCGAACTCATCGGCTGGGACACCACGAACACGCTCAACTACTACCTCAGTCTGGGCAACGGTCTTTTCGCCGGGCGGCTCCTCATCGACGGCGACATGTCCGGTTACGGCCTGACGAAGCTGTCCAGCGCCTCATCGCTGGACAACCGCTCCCGCTGGTCCACGCTGACCCTGGTCCGCTCCGATGGGCACCTGGAGATCGGCGGCAACGACGTCGGTGGCGGGTGGAACGTGATGACCGCGTTCGCCGGCATCGGAGACATCAACAACGACGGCAAGGGCGACCTGCTGGCCCGCAACTCCGACGGCCGCCTCTACTTCTACCCCGGCACCGGGACAAACGGCCTCGGCGCCCGCACCGACCTCGGCACCGGATGGAACGCCTTCGACGTACTCGTCGGCTCCGGCGATGTCACCGGTGACGGGCTGCCCGACCTCCTTGCCCGGGAATCCTCCACCGGACACTTGTGGCTTTACCCCGGCGCTCAGAAGACCGGATTCGGGGCCCGCGTCGACATCGGCGGTGGCTGGAACGTGTACAACAAGATCGCGTCCCCTGGCGACATGAACGGTGACGGGCTGGCCGATCTCGTTGGCGCCGACGCGGCCGGTGATCTCTGGCGCTATGACGCTGACGGCGCGGGAAAGCTCCACACCAAGGTCAAGGTCGGTACCAGCTGGAACATGCACAAAGCCCTCTACTAAGATTTCCTCGACGGACCCGGGATCAATTCCGGGATCCACGCAGAGCGGAGCGGTCGTGGCCTCCACAGACCGCTGCGCGGCTTTCCCTTTTTCGATATGAACCCCTTACTCTCCGGAAAATGTAAAGCCGTCAAAAAATTCTCTTCCGGAAACAGTCGGCCACATGTAAAGATCTCCTCTGCCTTGCCGGGGGAAGGGAAAAAGCGGCAATCCGCGGCGTGCGACGAACGCGGATTGCCTCGGTCTTCCCTCCCTGCCTTTCACGACAGCCAGAGGAGAGACACGTGGGGATACCCGACCCACCAGCACACAGACAGGCCCGCCGGTCCCGGCTCGCACGCGCGCTCCACGCCACGGCGCTGACCACGTCCCTGGCCGTGACCGCGACCCTGATGGCCACGGCCCCGGCACGCGCCGACGAGCCCGGCGACTTCCCCAGCGACCCCTACCAGCGCACTCTGCGCATCAGCCTGGGGCAGCACGAACGCCAGGACCGCTGTGCCCTGAGCCGCGACATCCGGGTGGCGGGCCCTATACAGAAGGCGCTCGCAAACGACGCCCTCGCGGGCCCGGACTCGAAAATCCATGACACACTCCATTACGGAGGGTCTGGTTACCCCAGCACCGAATACTTCAATGCGGGACTTTCCGACAGCGGTGTGGAGTCGACGCGGAGGAAGGAGTTCCAAGACCGGCAGGCTCAGCTCGACAAGACCAACACTCCGTACGCCTATGTGAACTCCGAAGGGGGGCGCCCCTACCATGCCCCGGAGTTCGGCGCCGACATCCTCGCCTTCACCTGGGAGGGCCGCGAGAAAATCCGCGCGGCCGTACCGCAGGACCTCACCCCCAAACCTTCTCCGGCCTCACTTTCCAAGGCCAAGGAGGTGTACTCGGCGATCCCCGCCAGCGGTGACGACTGGACCAGTAGGTACACGGAGCTGGCGGCCGGCGAATTAGGTGTCACATCCGGAAGCAGGAATACCGGCTCCGCGAACGACATCGCTTCGTTCCTCCGGTTCGGAGGGTTTCCCACCAAGGCCCCGGAACCAGACTCCCTGGAATTCCGCACCGAGGTCGAAGCGCTCAAAGCCGCCTGGGCCGCCTGCGACAGCGGCAACCCCGTCGACATCAACCGCGTCCTGACCGGACCGGTCCTGCAGGCCCACACCGAGTGGGAGGCGGAGTACTCCTCCCAGGCACCGCAGCGCGAGAACATCGTCGCTGCGGAGATCGCCGCCTCCAAAGAGGCGCAACTCGCTGCCGACTACATGATCGAGGCCATCCGGCAGTCCTGGCAGGCCGACCAGATCCTCTTCTGGCAGCAGTACTGGCGTGACCGCCCCACCGCCCTGGACAAACCCTCGCTCAACGACCAGAAGAACGCCACCCGGCTCCTGGCCACCATCCGCGACACCACCTCGCACCTGCTCCCCGACGTCAACGCGGCCGTCACCAGAGCCAGGACCGCCGCGGACCAGGCCACCGCGGCGCAGAATGACGCGTGGGCCATCGCCGACCAGAACCACTATCCGCGCGGCCGCGGCCTGATGTACGCCGCCCAGTCCGTCCAGGTCGCCCAGGCCTCCGCAGCCGCGGCCCAGGCCGCCGCCAAAACCGTCGACACCGCCCTCAAGGCCATCCAGGCCAACAGCGCCAACAGTCAGGCCTACTACTCCCTGGCACAGACCCAGTCCCACGCGGTCGCCACGGAATTCCGCAAAGCAGCCGCACTCGAAGCCAAGGAGCAGGCCAGGGCAGCCTCGGAAGCCGCGGCCAAGCAAGCCCAGGAAGCCGCCGCCAACGCCGCAACCGCCAAGCAGGCCCGCGCGACCGCCGAAAAAGCCGAACAGGACGCCAAGACCGGCGCGGCCGAAGCGAAGCGACAGCGGGGCATCGCGGAGGCCGAGAAGGCCACCGCTGAGCGGGAACGCGACAACGCCGCCAGCGAACGGAAGAAGGCCCAGGCCGCGGAAGAGCGGGCGCAGCAAGAGAAGACCGCGGCGAGCCAGGCCCGTGCCGACGCCGAGGCCGCCGGCAGCACGGCGGCGGAAAAACTGGCGGCGGCCGAAGACGCCGAATGGCGCGCGTCCAAAGCACGCGACGAAGCGGTGAAGGCCGAACACGAGAAGAATGCCACTGCTTCCAGGGCGGCCGCCCTGGAAGCAGTGGCTGCCGCCTCAGAGGGCACCGAGGCGGCGAGCGAGACCCGGGCGGCAGCCACAGAAGCGCGTAACGCCGCCAACGATGCGGCTGGTGCCGCGCAGCGGGCCCGAGCGGCGGCGAACGACGCGACGACCGCCGCGGTGAACGCGCGCGCCGCCGCGACGCGTGCCGAAGGCGCGGCGGCGCGCTCCAGATCCGCGGCTGAAGCCGCCCGGTCGGCGTACCAGAAGACGCATGCCGCGGCGGCCACTGCCCACGCCGCTGCGGCAGTGGCGATCGACGCGGCGGCTGCTGCGCAGAAGAACGCGGACCAAGCGGAAGCCGAGGCGAAAAAGGCGCAGGCTGCGGCAGTCAGTGCCCGTAAGGAAGCCGCCGCCGCCGTGGTGGAGGCCACGAAAACAACGGCCTGGTCTGCCAGGACGGCCGGCTACGCCTATGCCACCGCCCAATACGCCGGCGGCGCCCGCGACGCGGCGATCGCGGTCACGAAGGCGGCCGACGAG
The DNA here is from genome assembly GCF_033366695.1 of Streptomyces sp. SCL15-4. Classification (NCBI taxonomy): domain Bacteria; kingdom Bacillati; phylum Actinomycetota; class Actinomycetes; order Kitasatosporales; family Streptomycetaceae; genus Streptomyces; species Streptomyces sp. SCL15-4. The sequence goes on along the minus strand of NZ_JAOBTQ010000001.1, from coordinate 50,175 downwards.
GCGATCAGCCTCGGTGCCCCCTACCGCGAGACGGACTCCTCGGCGGCCTTCGCCGTCTTGATCGGCCAAATGTCCAAGACGCTCGCCGAACAGCAGGCCGCCGCGGCCAAGGCCAAGTCGAACGAGGCCGACAAGGCGGCCGCCCAGGCCAAGACGCTCGCCGACAAGGCGGCCGGCGACGCTAAGATCGCCCTCCAGGCCGCAGCCGACGCCGCCACCTACGCGGCGCAGGCGCAGAAGTCCGCAGACGCAGCCCGCGCCTCAGCAGCAGCGGCGTCCACGGACGCGACTGCCGCCAAAAAGGCCGACGCCGGCGCGCAGGAGTACGACGCGCAGGCCGGCGCCGACGCCGTCTACGCCGGTTTCGCGGCCGATGACGCCGAGTCCGCAGCCGCCCAGGCCGACCGCGAGGCCACCGACGCCGAACGTGATGCCGCGAGCGCGCAGTCGGCAGCAACCTCCGCCCAGGCCGACGCCGCCGCTGCGGACAAGGTCGCCGAGGCCGCCGAAAGCGACGCCAAGACGGCGGAGGAGGCGGCCGAGAACGCGAACTCCCACGCGGAGGAGGCCATGAAGGCCGCCGAACGCGCCGAGGAGGCCGAGCGCGAGCGGCAGCGCGAGGAGCTGGCCGAGGCCGCCAGGAAGAACCCGAAGTACACCGATCCGCAGCCCGGCGGCGGGGAAGGCGAGCCCGGCAGCGGTGCCGAGGCCCTGGACGCGCTCATCCTGCGGATGGCCACCGAGTACGCGCTCGCCCAGCTCGGACTGAGCGAGGAGGAGCTGGCGCTGGTCCGGGACCTCTCCGGCCAGGACCTTCTGGAGTACTTGAAGGACAACGGCGCCGAGATCCTGGTGGAGCTGTTCGCGGGCGACATCGAGGAGTGCATCGACGATCCTGACATCGGGACTTGCATCTGGGCCGTCGTCCAGAACGCCGGCCCGGTCAAGCTGGTGAAGATCGGGAGCAAGCTGCCGAGAATCAGCAAGGCGATCTGGGGCATCAAGGGGTTCCTGGAGAAGGTCGACAAAGCACGCAAGAAGGTCGACGCCTTCACCGAGAAGCTGGACGGCGCCAAGGAGAATCTGGACCGGCTGAGGTCGTTCTGCGATCGCGGCTTCGCAGACGGCAAGCTTGGCCGGCAGTCGAAGGCGGCAGCCGGCCAGCGATCCGCGGCAGCCGGCGACGACAAGCCGAAGGCGGACACGGGCTGCACCTTCCCCATCTTCCGGACCCCGAAGACCGTGGACGTGGCCTATGAGAAGCTGCACGGTCCGAACCCGGCCCGGGGGGCCGAGGAAGGGAGCAACGGCAAGGTGTACTTCGGTGAGCAGAGCGTCGCCGCCGAATACTGGGGGCGTGGTACCTACGCCTCCGGGATGTACCGGTACGACATGGACATGAAGTTCCTGACGCAGTTCGCCAAGGCGGCCAAGCGTTACGACTGGCAGGGCCCGAACGGAACCCCCAGGATCGAGTGGGAGATCGACTACAGCAGGCTGGACGAGTTCAACGCCCTGACCGTCGCCCGCACCTGGATACCCAAGCCGTGAGGAGGCTGAGTGCCATGCCCTCGACACTTCATCAGGAGTACGACGTCCATGTGCTCGCGGTACGGCCCTGGGGGCTGGACGTGGTGCTCCCGGACGGCACCGCGGGCCTGATCGACAACACGAAGGACCCGCGCTGGCCGGACGGTGACCAGCAGGCGGCTGTCGGAACGGTGGTCCGCGCCGTCGTTCTGGACGACGAGAGGGACCCCGTCCGGATGAGCGCCCTCGACGACGACCTGGCCATCGCCCGTTCCCTGCGGGGGGCCGCGGAGCGTTAGCCGCGGGGCCGAGGGCCGCGTTCCCGGGAGAGATCCCGGGAACGCGGCCCTCGGCGTGGGGACCCGGGCCACCGCTGAGGTGACATCGGCCGTGAACGGACATGCTCCGGGGGGCCGGTGACGGTTCGGCCGGGGCGGCCCGACGCGGGTGGGCAGATGTATGTGCGCTGGTGCCACGTGGTCGGTGAAGCAGTCGCGGGCCGGCGCGGTCACCGAGGCGCGAACCCTGGCGCGACCTCCAGCGCGACAGCCGGGCGCGGCAGCGCCCGGACCGCGGTGCCGGTCGGAAAATCCTTGAGCCTGCCGCCGAACTGACGGTACCCGTACCGGTGCGAGCGTCCCTCGCCCGCTGACCGGGGCCGCCCCGGCGCGAGGCGCCATCTGATCGCCGACCCTCACGGAACCCCGCTCGCCGTCACGCTCACCGGCGGCAACCGGCACGACGTCACCCAGCTCATGCCACTGCTGGACGCGGTCCCGGCGATCCGGGGTCTGCGCGGACGCCCCCGCCGCGAGCCCCGGCGACTGTCCGCCGACCGGGGCTACGACTTCGACGAGTACCGCCGCCTGCCGTGGAAGCGCGGCATCCGGCCCGTGATCGCCGAGCGTGGACAGCCCCACGGCTCCGGCCCGGGCATCTTCCGCCGGGCCGGGGAGCGGACGTTGAGCGCCACGGGGCAGTCTGTTCGCATTCCCGGCCGAGCCGGGTCGAAAGACCGGTGACCGGGCCCGGTTGTCGGGGACGGTGTGCCGGGCGGCCCGCGCGGTATGGCGAAGACCGGAGCGTTCAAAGCCCAGCCCCCAGAAGATGCGGGTTCCCATCCGCTGCCCTACCGGTCCCCGTGCGGCGTCGACGCCTCCGTACCGCCCAGGAGCTGACGCAGGCACTGGAGCGCGAGCGCGGCCGGTGACCCCTCGCCCGTGACACCGGCCTCGGTGCCGGCCCAGGTCTCCAGCGCGATGCGGATCGCGTCCGTGGCCGCCGCCGCCACCAGGCGCACCCGCAAGTCGTCCGGGCGCCCGTCCGCCAGCCGGGCGACGACCGGGACGAGCCGTTCCTCCGACTCCTGGTTCACCCGGTACCACACCGCGCGCAGCGCGGGATCGTCCGCTGCGGCCCGCAGCAGTCCCCGGGTCCGCTCCAGCGCCGCGGCGGCCTCCTCGTCCGGCGCCGCCAGCGACCGCTCCACCGCCGTCTCCAGCGCCCGGAACAGACCGGCCCCGGGCTCGGCCGCCTCCAGCAGCGCCCGCCACCGGTCGGCGCCGGCTGTGAACGATCAGCCCTCGCGTCTCGACCTGCTTCATTTCGCCCGCCGCGTCGTGGTCCAGCAGGCGACCGCGGCGCTGAACCAGATCGACGGCTGGATCGCCGACGAGGAGCGGCGCGAGGCCGAACGGTGTCAGGGCGAAGAGCGGCGGCCGCCGCCACCGGCCTGGCTGGTCCAGTACGGCCTGAACCGAACGAATCTCGACGCCGTCCACATCGGCGACTGCTGGGCGGCGGCCAAGAGCGGACGGTGCCGGCCGGTCAGCAGGGAACAGGCGCTCGACGCCCTGCGGCAGCACGTGGCGCCGTGTGTCCACTGCCGACCGGACACGGAACTCGGCCTGCTCGACTGACGGCGTCCGGCGCCGGCGTGGAAGGCATGGGCCCATGTGGATGCTCCCGGAACCGATGCTCGCGGTCCCCGTGGCAGACCCAGCCCTACCCGACGGGTGGGCGGGCGAGGTCAAGTGGGACGGGTAGCGAGCACTTCTGTCGTGGGATGCCGGGCGTTTGGTGCTGCGCTCCCGCCGGGGCACAGACCTCACTGGCTGCTTTCCTGAGCTGCGCGCCGGCGCGGCCCAGCTCCCCGACGCGACGGCCCTGGAGGAGTCCGGCAGGCTCGCCTTCGAAAGGCTCCAGGGCCGCCTCCAGCGGCGGGGCGCCGGTGCGGCCCGGCTCGCCGAGCAGTGGCCCGCCCATTACGTGGCCTTCGACGTGCTGCGGCTGGCGGGCACGGTCACCACCGCCTGGCCCTACAGGCGCCGCAGGGTCGCGCTGGAGCGTCTGTTCGCCGAGCATCGACTCGCCGCTCCGTGGGCGCTGTGCCCGTCGACCGCCGACCCGGCGACCGTCCGGGAGTGGCTGACGGACTGGACGGCCGTCGGTGTCGAAGGCGTGGTCTTCAAGAGGCTGGAGGGCGCCTACGAGCCGGGCGTGAGGGCCTGGAGGAAGTACAAGGCCCGGCATACCGAGGACGCCGTCGTCGGCGCGGTCACCGGCTCTCCAGCGGCTCCGCGCACGCTGTTGCTGGGCCGGTACGACACCGGCGGGCGTCTGCGGTACGTCGGGCGCAGCACGACGCTCCCGCGGGCCGCCGGCCGGACGGTCGCCGAGTTCCTCGCTCCCGCTGGGGACGATCATCCGTGGAGGGGCCGGACGTTCTCCGCCGGGTGGGGCACCCGTGAGACGCTGCACGTCACCCTCGTGGTGCCGGATCTGGTGGTGGAGGTCGGAGTCGACGTTGCCCGGGACGGCGCCGGACGCTGGCGGCACCCGGCCCGCTGGCACCGGATGCGCCCGGACCTGTCCCCCGCCGACGTCCCGGTCTTCGGGCCCGGGCCGGCGCGCTGACCGGGCGGGCGGCCCCGGCACCTCGGGGCGCCGGCCTGCCGTCCGCTTACCAGCGTCGCCCGTAGGGTTCCGGGTCCGTCCGCGCGTCGGCGAGGCCCGCCAGTACGGCGCCGGCCTGGACCGCGGTGTCCAGGCCGGCCCAGCCTTCCGGCCCCAGCTGCTTGCCGGTGGCGTGCTCGGGGTCGAGGACGCCGGGCCGGACCAGGGCGAGCAGGACCCGGCCGCGCCCGGCGGCGGTCTGCCAGGTGGGCGTCGCGGGATGGGGCGGTTCGGTCAGGATGCGGGAGCGGCCGGTGTGCATCTGGGTGACGCGGCCCGCGGCGACCGTGACCGAGCAGCAGGTCACGGGCCACAGTCCGGCCTGCCACTCCCGGTTGGTGGTCCGTTTCAGCCCGGCCGCCTTCCGCCGGACCGTCAGCTCCCGTACTGCTCCTCGGTGTCGGGCTGTAGGAGGACGGACGCCCATCGGTCGCCGTCGGCCGCTTCGAGGACTGTGAGGCCCCATGTCGCAGAACTCATGGCCCGCACCCTGCCACACGTCGTCGGCGCCTCCGGGCGGTTCCGGGCCGGTGTCCCCGGCCGGGCGCGGGCGGGTCCGCCCGGGACGGCGCCGGGATGGTGCCGGGCGCCGACGGCCGACCGTGTGCGGGAGCGCGTCGGCACTGTCGCGCGCCACTGTCGTGATCCCGCGCGCCTCGTCGTACCCCTGCCTGCCCTCGCGGGTCGCACCAGCTCGGTTCTAGGTTCGGTGGCAGTGCTACCACAAGGAGGAACATGCATGTTCCGTAAGGCTGCTGTTGCCGCGCTCGTCGGCATGGCACTGACGCTGTCCTTTGCTGGGCCATCGTCCGCCGGCGTGCAGGGCAAGGAACTTACCTGCCACACCTACGTTGGTGGTGGTGGGAGCTATGGCGTAGCCGATTGTAGGAACAACACCAACAGGGCTATCGCCTTCCGCGTCAAGGTGGTCTGCGGTTGGATGGCCGACCAAACCGGTGATTGGATCACGCTGAACCCCGGTGATCATGTTACAAGTTCCGCCCGGTGTGATGGCCCGCTCAGCACGGGTGTGGGCAGCGTGGACTGGGAAGAGGGCTGAGGCTGCTGTTCCTGTTCTGGGCCCGGTGCCCGTGTGCCGTCGGTGGACGCGTTCCGCAGCGGTGCCACGGACACCGGGCCTTCGGTTTGTCTCCGCGGCCCGGCCGGGCGGTTCCGGGCCGGTGTCACCCGGCTGGGCCGCGGGTGGGTGGGGCTGGATGTGTAACGTTCTCACCGGGATTTTCTGTACGCCGACTACTCAGGACCGGTAAAGAAGCCGTTGCCCAGACGCTCGCGGAACTGGCTCACCGGGGGGTGACGTTCGCGCCGTCGACGGTCGAGGACACGATCGAGAAGAACATCAGCACCGTGGCGGAACGGCTCGGGATCCAGGTGCGTTCCGCCTGGCGGTACTTCGACGCCTCCGTCCTGGCCGACCGGCTTGCGCAGAGCCAGGCCTCCTACGAGGAGAGCAGCAGCGAGAAGGACGCCGGGCAGGCCCCGATGCCGCCGATCGACAATCCGGAGCTCGCCTTGGTCCTCGCCGGGGTGCCGGACTCCCTGGCCCAGACCGGCGGCGACCTGTACGCGGTCATCTTCAACGTGGCGGTCAACGCCTGGATGGCTGGCCACATCCACGGCGAGGACGGCTGCGCCGGGTGCGACGGCAGCCGCGGCCCGGCCGGACACGACTGGCAGGCCCGGATGCGCACCATCACCGAGATGCAGCCGGACATCACCAAGTGGTTCAACCGCGACGTGTGGACCCGCGCCGTCAACGACGCGGGCTACACCGTCACCCGCCGCTAACGAGCGCGGGACGGACAGGACGCCACGGCGACTTACTGCTCGCCCAAGCCCTCGCCGAAGCCCTTGAGGACGGGGTCCAGTTCGGCGGCGGCGCCGCACAGTGAGCACAGCCGGACGTCCGGCTGCTGTGCCACGTCCAGGGCCCGCTCCAGCGGCAGCACCGGCGCCCCGGCCGGGGCCTCGTCGCAGTCGACGGCGTGCACGACACCGCCCCGGCCGCGACCGCCGGCCTTGGCCATCACCCAGCCCGACGGACGGCTCGGCCCGAGGGCCTGCTCCACGAGCGACGGCTTCGGCAGGTACTTCGTGGGCACCCGGTCGTATGCGACGCCGTCCACGGGCCGCACATGGTCCGGAGCGCGCACCCAGACCCGGTACTCGGCAGGCAGTCCCCGGGGCCGTTTCGGTACGCCGGTAGGCCCACCTCGTACCTCCAGCCGTCGGGCACCTGGCGCCTGGACCACAGGCGCCGCCGCGGTCCAGGAGCGGCGGGCGGTGGCAGCCTGCCGCCGTGCACAGCAGGAAGCCGCCGCGCAGGCGCGCCGGTCTGCCCCCTACGCGGAGTGCGGTCTGCCGGACGCGACCGGCGTGTGCCCGCAGTGCACCCACCGGCAGCGCATCCAGGACATCCTGAAGGAAGCGGTCGACCTGGCCGTCACCGTCCGCGCAGACCTCGACGACCCTGACGAAGTCGCCCGGCTCACCGACCGGTGCACGGCCGACACCCAGTCCCTGCTCACCAAGGCCAGCCGGCTCGACGACAGCCGGCCGGAACTTCAGTCCCTCACCGAACGGGAAGCGGCCGACCGCATCCTGGCCGAACGCCGCACCAGCGCCCTCAAGCGGCTGCTGCGCAGCGATGAAGCCGACACGGAGGCAGAGGCGGTGTACGAGATGGTCCTGCGCCGCCACCCCACCGCACACCAGGCCGCCCAGGAAGCCGCCGAACAGGCCCGGCACCGCACCGCCCAGTACCTCCTGCAGCAACGACTCGGCCAGCTCCGCGTGCTGCGCATCCGTGCCGCGGCGGGCCGACTGCCGCAACGGCGTTCCTGAGCGGTGCGGCAACTTGTTGCTCCGCTCATCCCCAAGGACGAGGAGACGACGAGTGCTGCCGGCGCCGGCCGGAACTGCCCGGGCCGCCAGGAGGCAATCACCGGCCAGCCATGTGGGTGGACCCCAGCATGACTGCTCCCGCGAGCCCCGGCCCGCCCGGTGCGGCGGCCGGCCGCCGGTGTATCGGCTACCCGGGCGGCCGAGCCGCGCCTCCGCAGGCCGGCCATCTCAGGCGGAGGGCGGCCTGCTGTCGCACGAGCCGGGCGGTCCATGGTGGTGAGGCTTACCGGCAGCAACTGCGTACTGTCCTGCCGATCCGGTGCGCCTCGGCCAGTATCCGGGGCCCGTGCTGCTCCCACACTAGAACCTCAACTGGGCACGCGTCCTGGTCCACCTGCCCGACACTGGCGCACAGACCCGGCAGGCCGCCTACAAGGTGCTGGGCACGGACAGCACCAGCCCCCAGCGTTACGTGCTCCAGCGCGCATGCCGATGGGTCAGCCTGGGTGCGTTCCACTTCACCGGCACCCCGCGAGTCGAATTGTCGAACGCGGCCGGCGACGGAACCGCAGACGAGGACATCGCCTGGGGCGCTGTGGCCTTCCAGCCTCTGCCGGGTAAGCCGGCCGACTCCATCGTCGCGATGGGCGACCCGTACTCCTCCGGCGAGGGCGCCAGCGCGCCAGGAGGCGGCGACTTCTATCCGGAGACCGACCACTACGACAAGAACAGCGACAACGCGTGGGACAGCTGCCACCGTTCCACGCTCGCCTGGTCTAGGCAGGCCGTTCTGCCTGGGGAGTCGGTCTTCATCGGGACCATGGCCGACGCCCTCGACCCCAAGATGGACTACCAGTTCGTGGCCTGCTCCGGAGCACGTACCTTCAACATGCTTCGTGACGGCCAGAACAGCGAAGTGGCGCAGACGGACGCGGGTTACCTCGACAACAACACCACCCGGGTCACTCTGTCGGTCGGCGGTAACGACGCCCGGTTCACCGATGTGTTCATGCAGTGTGCACTGAAGGCCGGGCTGGATCTGTGCCAGGACACCGCAATCGGGAACAAGGACCCGGACACGGGCAAGGACGCTTCCGGAGACACCGGGCCGCTCAAGGACTGGGCCCCCAAGTGGCTACACGAACAGGTCCGTCCGCGCATCGCCAACGTCCTCTCCGAAATACACAAGCGTGCTCCGCAAGCCCGCATCATCCTCATGGGATACCCGCAGCTGCTGTCCGCTGGCGGACAGTGCGTCCCCGGAATCGGCACGGAGGAAGCGCCCTGGTTGAACTCGGTTGCGGACACCCTAGACGAGGAGATGAAGGGTGCTGCGGCAGATGCGGGAACCCAGTCGGGCGCGAACGTCGTTTTCGCCGACCCACGCGACGAGTTCGAGGGCAAGGCCGTGCGCGGTGACCCAGAAGATGTGCACGGCATCGTCAAGACTGGCCTGTCCCAAGCGGACAAGACCGGCCTACTCGAAGTAGGTATGGCGTCTTTCCACCCGAAGATCGCCGGTGCACGGCTGTATGCGAACGTGCTGGAGCGTGCCCTCAGGTAAGGAACCACTGAATCAAGGGCGGGGCCTGAGTATGCGTACTCAGGCCCCAGCCTGTCGTGCACGGAGAAGATTGGCTCATGAACCATCATTCACCATCCCGCCGCAGCATAGGTGAAGACGTGCTCTTCGCTGTCCTGCTGTGGTTACTGGACGCCATCATCGGAATCGTTGCCTTGCTGACCGGACTGGCGCGGACCGACTTCAACCCTTTCGAGCCGGACCCCCACGCGTCGCTGACGCCTGTTTTCGTCTGCACGGGAGGATTCGGGGGCTTGGTACTCCTCTCGGCGATCGGCTTGTTCCGAATGGGATACCGGGTGAGTGTAGTGTCACAGACCGTAGCAGCTGTCGCGGCATTGGCCTTCTGTGGCGCCGCAATGAGCGGGCACCTCGCTCTGACTAGTTGAGCTTGTATGCGTGATGTCCGCCGAGTGGAAGCCCGCCCTCTCATGGCCGAGGGGCTGTGCCTCTACCAGGGCGGCCGACACTTCCGCGCCGCCGCGGACCGCTAGGCGGCACAGGACGATGTCGAAGCAGCGCACCTGGAGCGCCCAGATGACCTGCAGGCGCATCGCCTGCAGGAGCCCGAACCCGCACCGGGACCGGGAGGCCGACCATCGAGCGCACCCGATGCCGTGTATCGGACGCCGCGTCTCCGATGCCGTGGTGCACAAGCGGTGATGCCCGGTCTCCACTGCAGCAAGTGGACTCCGCGGGGGTGGACGTTGGATGACATCGATGGGGACGATGCCGCGCTTCCCCCTGTGCGCGCCCGTGGACCGGGGCAAGCCGGGTTCCAGGATGCATGTCCTGTCGGACGCGAACGGCCTGCCCCTCCTCGTCGGCGTCTTCCGCTGGCGACACCCACGACAGCGAAGGGCTGAAGCCGATGGTGGAGGGTCACCAAACGAGACACGACCCTCACCGCGGCCGGTACTTCAAGCCCCAGCGCTTCCACGCGGATTAAGCCTACGGTCGCGCCGACCTGCGGAAATGGTTACGTGGCCAACGCATCGGAGTACGGATTGCGCGCAAAGGCATCGAATCCAGTGAACAATTGAGCCACCGCCGCTGGGTCATCGAACGCACGATGTCCTGGCTGTCCGGCTGCCGTCCGGTAATTGCGCTGCCGGCAGCAGGAGTCCCCGCCGGCGACGCCGCGGGCGTTTTCGAGGCGGGTCAGGCGTGCTTCGACGGCTGGATCGAGGGGTGTGGGCGGCGATGGGCTGGCCGAGGCGCTGCCACCACACCGGCCACAGGGTCAGGACCGTGTCGGTCCAGGCGTCTCGCAGGGCGGCGGGGTCGCGGGTGTTGTGGTGGTGGTAGTTGTGCAGGAGGCGTACGGCTTCGTCCGTGCCGTAGGCGGCTTCGAGCCGGACAGGGGCGGCCCGGGTGGGGGTTTGGGCTGCTGGGCTGATACGTCACCATGCGAAAGCCGCAGGCGCAGTCGCGGCCGGGCGGGGAGGGAGAAGTCCGGTGGCCGGGCGAGTGGCGAGGAGGAGGTCTTCGTGGCTCTGGGCGGGGTCAGACAGAACACGTGGGTGTGACTGCGTATCCACGCGGCGAGCATGGAGCCGTAGTTAGACCGTGTCCTACATGGTCAGTTTGAGGAGTCGTTTGTAGCAGCACAGGGCGGCTGCGAGTCCGAGAAAGGCCAGGTAGTTGCCTGGTTTCCGTTCGTAGCGATGGTTGAGTCGGCGGTAGCCGGTCAACCAGGACATGGTGCGCTCGATGACCCACCTACGTCGGCCGAGCCGTTCACTGGAGTCGATGCCCTTGCGGGCGATGCAGACCCCGATGCGCTTACCCCATAACCATCGCCGCAGGTGAGGCACGTCGTATGCCTTGTCGGCATGGAGGCGCTGAGGCTTGGAATCGGCCGCGTGGGATTCGTGTCCCATGTGGAAATGGGACAGCATCGACTTCAGGGCCTGGCTGTCGTGAGTGAGCGTTTTCAGCGTGGCCACTGGTCGGGTGACGCCGGTCAGGTCGAGGTGAGGGCCGCAACGCACAAAGCCCCCGTGCCGTTGAGAGAGGTGTTCGACGTCTCAACCCACCGGCACAGGAGCCCTGTTGGTTCCCCATCCTGCCGCACTCGACCTGCCCCACGCCCTGGTCCTGTGGGTCACCATGCTCATCGTCACCCGCGAGGGTGACCGACGGTGCAAACTCCCGCCGCACCAGCGTGCGCTCGTCGCTCTGGTGTACCTGCGCCGCCACGACACCCTCGCCCGGATCGCGGCCGGGTTCGGGATATCCGTCGGCACCGTCCACGCGTACGTCATCAGCGTGACCGACCTGCTCGCCGAGCGAGCCCCTGGCCTACTCAAGACGCTGCGCGAGCACGATCCGGACTTCGTCCTCCTGGACGGCCCTCTCGCCGAGTGCGACCGCGTCGGTGACAGCCGGGCTGACTACTCGGCCAAGCACCGCCGGCACGGCGTGAACGTCCAGGTCCTCACTGATCCGGCCGGCGAGCTGCTGTGGATCTCGCCCGCCCTGTCGGGTCGCACCCACGATCTGACGGCAGCCCGCACCCATCGCATCATCCGGATCTGCGAACGCCAGGGTGTCCCTGTCCTCGCCGACCGTGCCTACACCGGCGCCGGCCCCTGGGTCACCACTGGACTCAAACGGCCACCGGGCGGCGAGCTCACCCTCACCCAGCGCACCGTCAACCGGGCCCTGGCCGCAGCCCGGGCACCGGTCGAACACGGCATGGCACGGCTGAAGTCCTGGCAGATCTTCCGCAGATCCCGCATCAGCCCGAACCGCATGACCGTCATCGCCAAAGCCATCCTCACCCTGGAGAGGCAACGCTGAAAACGCTCAGTGTTGGCCGCAGAGATCCCGACGCGTAGCGGCAGTCCGTGCGCGTCGGACAGGACGTGCATCTTGGAACCGGGCTTACCCCGGTCCACGGGGCTCGGACCTGCAAGTTCGCCCCTTTTTTGGCCCTCACATGCGCGGAGTCGAGGACCGCGCGGGACAGGTCGACCAAGTTCTGCTCGTCCAGGAGCTGCAGCACCTGCTGATGCAGGCGTCCCCAGACTCCCGCACGAGACCAGATGGCGAAGCGGCGATGCACGGTCGACTTCGACGCTCCGAAGCACGGCGGCAGTGCCCGCCAGGCGCAGCCGCTGACCAGCACGTAAATGATCGCGGCGAAGACCGCCTCATCATCGATGTTCGCGACCCCGCCCCCTTGCGGCCGGGCCCGCGCCGGCGGCAGCAACGGCTTCGCAATCTCCCACAAACCGTCCGGAACGATCCATCCCCACCGTCCACTCCCCATGTCCAGCACAACTGCCAACTAGGGTCCGTCTTCAAAGATCATCGGGTGGTGGATCATGGTGGGGTGATTCGCCGCCATGAACTTACTGATCAGGAGTGGGAGTTGCTCGCTCCGCTGATACCGCGGGCCGCGACAGGCCGGCCCCGGGTGGCAGACCGGCAGGTCATCAACGGGATGGTCTACAAGATCCGTACCGGGATCTCCTGGCGTGACCTGCCCGAACGCTACGGGCCATGGAAGAGCGTCTACACCCGCTTCCGCCGCTACGCCCTGGACGGCGTGTTCACCCGGGCCCTGCAGCAGATCCAGGCCCATGCCGACGCGGCCGGCGACATCGACTGGCTGGTCCAGATCGACTCCACCATCGTCCGCGCTCACCAGCACGCCGCCGCCACCGGCCGAAAAGGGGGCGGCACCGGCCGGACGAACCGGACGATCACGCCCTCGGCCGATCCCGAGGCGGACTAACGACCAAGATCCACCTTGCCTGCGACGGCAAGGGCCGCCCGCTGGCGATCCTGGTGACACCCGGCCAACGCCACGACAGTGTCTGTGCACGTCCTCTGCTGGAACGGATCCGGGTTCCGCGCACCGGCACTGGCCGACCGCGCTGCAGGCCCGACCGGGTCATCGCAGACAAGGCTTACAGCTCCCGAGGCTTCCGTGCCTACCTGCGACAACGCGGCATTGCACACACCATCCCCGAGAAGACTGACCAGCGGCGGCACCGGCTGAAGCGCGGTGGCCACGGCGGCCGACCGCCAGGGTTTGACCGGGAGACCTACCGACGGCGCAACACGATCGAGCGCTGCTTCAATCGACTCAAGGGCTTCCGCGGCATCGCTACCAGATACGAAAAGACCGCCACCTCATACGAGGCAGCGGTCAGTCTCGCGTCGTTCCTGCTCTGGGCAAGATCCGTTTGAAGACGGACCCTAGCCCTCGCCGATCCGGATCGGGTTGACCGATCCCAGCGGCACGAACGCGTCGATCTCGATCGCCTTCGCGGTCGGCAGCGGCAGGTTGCTCAGATCCTCGTCCGTGATCGGGACGACCTGGTCCTTGGACACCTCGTAGCCCTTGCCGATCTCGTCCTGAGAGACCTCGCGGTCCTCCAGCTCGCACACCTTGCGATAGCGGACCCTGCCCTGGTCGCGCAGATGGAACTGGTGGAAATGGATGCTGTGGTCCTCGGTGAACTAGGGTCCGTCTTCAAAGATCATCTGGTGGTGGATCATGGTGGGGTGATTCGCCGCCATGAACTTACTGATCAGGAGTGGGAGTTGGTCGCTCCGCTGATACCGCGGGCCGCGACAGGCCGGCCCCGGGTGGCAGACCGGCAGGTCATCAACGGGATGGTCTACAAGATCCGTACCGGGATCTCCTGGCGTGACCTGCCCGAACGCTACGGGCCGTGGCAGACGGTCTACACCCGCTTCCGCCGCTACGCCCTGGACGGCGTGTTCACCCGGGCCCTGCAGCAGATACAGGCCCGGGCCGACGCCACCGGTGACATCGACTGGCTGGTCCAGATCGACTCCACCATCGTCCGCGCTCACCAGCACGCTGCCGCCACCGGCCGAAAAGGGGGAGGTACCGGCCGGACGAACCGGACGATCACGCCCTCGGCCGATCCCGAGGAGGACTGACAACCAAGGTCCACCTCGCCTGCGACGGAAGGGGCCGCCCTCTCGCGCTCCTGATCACACCAGGCCAGCGCCACGACAGCTCTGCGCACAAGCCCTGCTGGACAGGATCCGTGTTCCTCGCACCGGCCCGGGCCGGCCACGCCGCCGACCTGACCATGTGATCGCGGACAAGGCATACAGCTCGCGCGGCTTCCGCAGCTACCTCCGGCAACGCGGCATCCCGCACACGATTCCCGAAAAGGCCGACCAACTGCGGCACCGGCACAATCGCGGGAGCGGCGGTGGTCGGCCGCCGGGCTTCAACCGGGAGATCTACCGCCGACGGAACGTCGTCGAACGCTGCTTCAACAAGCTCAAGGGCTTCCGCGGCATCGCCACCCGGTACGACAAGACCGCTACTTCCTACGAGGCAGCGGTCACACTCGCGTCACTCCTGCTCTGGGCAAGATCCCTTTGAAGACGGACCCTAGCTAGTGCGGCATCAGGCAACGTTCGCCTCGTGGCGGTTGCACTCGCTGTGCCTTGCAGCAGGTGTGTGGTTGCGGCCTTCTCAGGGGGCGGCCTGTGGGGGCTGTGCCGCTATGACCACGTACTCCTGGGCCTTCGCCACGTTCGAGGGCAGGTCCGCGATCGAATCGAGCACCAGCCGCTGATCGGTCCAGGGCTCGTACTCAGCCCGTCGCTTCTGCACTGCTTGCCAGGTCGGCTCCTCGAAGCCCACGATGCCGCGGGATCGACGCTCCAATCGCTGCCGATGCACCCGCGAGTCTGAGCACACCACCTCGATGAACGCCACGGGCACCCGGTGGCGGGCGGCCAGCGTCCGCCACTGCCGGCGAGCCGCCTCCACCGCGTTGACCGCGTCGATGATCGCGCTTTGGCCCAGCGCCAGCACACCGTCGGCCACTGCCTCGGCAACGAGGTAGGCCGCCAGCCCAGTTGGCTGACCTCGGTCCACCCCAGCACGCCACATCGCCGCCTCGACAGGGTCGACCGGCACCACCGCAGCAGGCAGCGCCCGTCCCAGTCCCTCGGCAACCGAGCTCTTTCCCGCTGCGGGCAGACCGGCCATCACGATCAGCATGACGGCACTGTCGCATACCCGGCTGTTGTGGCCGGCCACACCTCGGCCACGGCCCGCGGCACGAACCGCTCCCTGACCGCCTTCAGCGCCGCACCCGACAACCGCTTGGTTCTCGCACTCCGCACCGCAACAGCTGCCGCCGTAGACGGGGCGCTCACCCGGTACTCCCGAAGAGCGTACGCAGGCTCTCGGGACGGTAGCCCGGCGCGGGAACCGCCGGGCGCTGGGCGGCCCTGCTCTGCCGGGCATGATGCGCCCGAAGCGTCGCGATCACCTCGTCGGCCCCCGCCTCCAGATAGATCTGCGTCGTGGACAGATGCGCGTGATCGAGCACCCACTGCACATCCGTCAACGACACCTGCGGGTCCCGCGCCATCCGGTACGCCGCCGTATGACGCAGATCGTGCAGCGTCCAGTTGGCCCCGAGCAGGTCATTGGCCCGCACGAACATGGCCCGGGCCGCGTGATAGACCAGTGGCCGCCACGGACGGCGCAACGTCCACCACAGCACCTCATCAGCCCCCTGCGGAACCCCCGACCGCTCGCTCTCCTCCTGATACAGCCGCAGCCACACGAACGCATCCGTCGAACTCGGCACCTCCTGATACGCCCGACTGCCCTTGCGTACCACGCCGAGCACCTGCTCCCCGGGCAGCGCATCCCGCCCGCAACTGGTCAACAACTCCTCCGCACGCGCCCCGTTGGACACCCAGAAAGCGACCAGTGCCCGGTCCCGGTGATACCGCAGCGCGGCGAACAACGCGTTGAACATCTCGTCCGGGATCCGCCGCGGCGCCCGGGCCGGCACACTGGGCCGGTAACGCCCCTGCCGCTCCGCGTGAAACGGCTGCCCGGGCCGGCGAGCGGCGTTCGCCCGGCCCGATCTGCGCGCACGGTCCAGCGGGAACGGGTTGAGAACCGGTCCCGTGCCCTCCTCGCGGTGGAAGTCGTAGAACGTACGCAGAACCGTCTCGCAGTGCACCCGTGTACGCACCGAGTACTTCGGACCCGGCGCCGCCTTCCCCGTCACCGGATTCGGCGCCCCCGGCGGCAGCGGCCTCTTGCGCTGCGGGGCCGGCGCTGTCTCTGCGGTCAGCCCCGCCCGTCGATGTCGCCAGTGCACCCGCAACGGCTTGTCCGCGATCTGCATCCACCGCACGAAGTCCCGGGCATCCACCCGCTCCGCACGGTCCCACTCGACCTTCCAGGCCGTAAGGAATCGCCACCATCGCAGCAAATCCATCCCGTACGACCGGATCGTCGAGGCAGGCTTCGCCTGGGCCTGCTGTTCAGCGAAGAACGCCTCCACAGGCTCGACCACCAGGCCGTGGCCGTCCAGCAGCCGATACGGCATCCACGGGTCCGCGGTTTCCACCAGCCGCCCTACCTCCGGCAGCACGAAGCCCGCGAGGTCTCTTTCCGAACCACCTTGTCCGAGCACGACCGGGAAGCTAGCAGCAAGAGCCTCTGACCTGCTGGTCTACAGCTTTTAGTTCAGTCAACTGGTCAGGCCGAACGAGATCGCGCCGGACCAGATAGTGCGGGGCATGACCACCCTTTCCTCATCATCCCGAGCACCACCAGGCTAGAAACGCGACGCTCACCCCGCACGCCCACGCCACGCACCGGAGGCACCGCCGGCCGCCCGGCAGCGGCGCACACACCCACCGGACCCGTGCGACGTCGGCGCCCCTGGTCCGGCCCGCGGAGCATGGCCTGCGCGTGTGACCGAGCCCCATGCCGGAGGCAATGCCGACGGCGAGGGCGCTGACGTTCTTCACCGCGCCGCCGAGCTCGCATCCGGTCACGTCGGTGGAGCTGTAGGGCCGGAAGTGCGGGGTGTGGCATGCACGCTGGACGCGGTGGGCGGTGGCCTCGTCGGGGCAGGCGATGGTGGCGGCGGCGGGCTGGCCGCTCGTGATCTCGCGGGCCAGGTTCGGGCCCGACAGCACGGCGACCCGGTCGGCGCCGATACCGGTCACCTCGGTGATGGCCTGGCTCGCCCGCGGCCCCGAACCGATCTCGATGCCCTTCATCAGCGACACGATCACGGTGTGCGGGCGGATGTGCGGGGCCCAGGCCGCCAGGCTGGCGTGCAGGCACTGCGTGGGGAGGGACAGCACGAGGACGTCCGCGCCGTCCAGCGCGGCGGCTGGATCGGTCGTCGCAGACACCGTGTGCGGCAGCTCGACGTCCGGGAAGTATCCAGGGTTGCGGTGGGTCCGGTTGATCGCATCGGCGATCTCACCGCGGCGCACTCAGCCGCGGTGCAACTCCCACACGACGTGTGGTGGGACCGGTCCCGTAGCGTGCACACGAGGCACGGCCGGGACCCCGGATCCCGAGAGAAGGGGGCGGGAGTGCACGAGGGCGTCCAGCACGGAGTCGAAGAGGTGGCTCAGACTGTCCCAGCGCCGCACCCCTTCCAAGCCGATGGACGGGTCAACCTCCAACACGGCTCCGTGGCCGGGACCGTCACGATGGTCGACGACGAGCAGGCCCCCCGTGTGGTTCGCCGCCACGGGCACCCAGCAGACGTCGGCCATCGTCCCGACGACATACTCCTCGTCGCCCTCCGACATGGCGCGGGCGACCTCCTCCTCCATGTCTCGCAGCCCCTGACGCATACGGGCAGTGTCGAGCAAGGCGTAGTCGATGGGCACGAACGCTCCGGCCGGTGAGGGCCGTTCATAGGCCGACCCATCGTGCAGGGCAAGCCAGGCCTGTACGTCAGGGTGGAGCGGGAACTTCCCCTCCGTCACCGTGTCGATGGCCTCGCGGCCTGCGGGTGGAGCCAGTTGCCGGTAATCACCTGGACCGTACTCTTCGAGCCACCGGGTGAGCAGCGTGACAGTGCGGACCAGTTCCATGCGTGTCCCTTCGCCGCTGGCCATCGTCACCGCCATCGCCGGGAACCGCAACCGGTACCGGAGCGGCTCATACACCGGGTCTGACCCTATGCCGGTAGCCGAACCTGCGGCCGTCCGGTGTGCGCCCCGGTCTCCTGCCGCGCGCAGCTCCGTCGAAGGATCGGCACCCAACTCCTTGGCGAGCCCGCCCCATACGTCCTCGAACACGGCCAGCGCGTCCGACTGCCGGCCCGCCGTCGAGAGCACCCGCATGCGCAGCGCGGCCAGCCGTTCTCGCAGCGGGTGCCCGAGAGCCGGGACCGTCGGGCCCCGTTGGAGCACCGTTCTCTACTACCCGTCGTCGGCCACTGGGTGGCCGGGGCGGTGTCCGCCGCGGCGGCCGCACCGGCCGTGCAGGTACCCGGGGAGGGGGGCGGTCGGTGCGGTCCGGGGATTCCCCGACCGTGCACCAGGGCGGGTCACCGCGACGCCGATCTGGCTGACCCCGGACAACCAGCCACTTCCGGCTCGTCCCGGACTCGCGCGGTACGGGACCGACAGCGGGTATCCAGCTGAGGTGTGCGGTTGTAGTGGCAGACGACGATGGGCTTCGAGCATGGCTCCAGGCACCGGACTCTGCGCAGAGCACGTGCGTTGTCGGCCTGATAATCTCGGCGCGCCGGCCGGCATGAACGCCGGTCCCCGCCCGGCCGCTCCTTCGAAGGGTTGACGTGATCAAACAGGTGCACCCGGCCGTGGCGGTCGCGGCGGCAGTCGTCGCCCTCAGCGGATGCGGCGCCGCGGAATCGGGGAAGGCGAAGCCGTCCGCGTCACCGGTGTCCACGCCGACCGGCGGCGCTGTAAGCGGCACGCCCTCGGCTCAGGGCGCCGATGACAAAGCCGATGCCCCCCTCACCGGCACCTGGGCGTCCTTTTCGGCCGGCCCCCCGGTCGTCCTGCGCATCGAAGGCTTCCGCGTGGAGTTGCTGGGCGAAAGCCACTGTCGAGGAACTCTGGGCAAGGAGGACGGCAGGCACGTGATCAGACTGAAGTGTGATGACGGGAATACCGACCGAGCTTTGGGCAAGATCTACAGGTCCAGGACATCCGTCATGACGGTGGACTGGCAAGGCTTCGGGGCCGACAGCATGCAGCGGACCGACACCGAATCATTCATGGACTGAAACAGCCCCGGCACGCGGAAGGCGAGTTGCTCCGGCGCTCAAGACGCCACGGGCCAGCACACTGCGGGTGAAGGCGGTGGACGCGCTCGTCGTTGTCGATGAACTGCTGGACGGAAAGTGCGGAGGCGGTGGCGGCCCCGCGCAGCGCCTCCGCCACCGGGTTGCGGCCACCGATCACCGCCGAGGCGAGGAACGACGACCTGGGCGTCCCGCAGGCCTTCGCCTCCGTCGGTATCGGTCCGCCCTCCCCGCCGCCCGGCCACTGCCTGGCCTTGATCGGTTCGTCGTCGCCGTCCGCCTGCGGTCGGGCTCTTGCCGCCGGCCACCCGCCTCCCGCCACGCCGCTCGGACCCCGCCCTACCCGGCGGTGCGGTCCGACCTCACCCGGCTGGCGTTCGCCCGCTGTTCGCCGTCCGTCTCCCGCCGTCGCGCGCCGGGCACTGGCCACGCCGCCCGTTCGCCGGTCCGCTGCCGCGCGTCAGCACCGTCCGCTGCCATGTCGTTGTCCGGCCGCTACCGGGGGCGTGCCGCCCGATTCCCGCCTGGTCCGCCGTCCTGCCGTCCGCCTGGGTTTGTGCCGTCCGGCGCCCGGCCGCTGCCTCCGGTTCCCTGCCTGGCACCGAATTTCGGCCGCGCCGCCTGGCGCCCGCCGGGCCACCACCCGCCGCCCGGCCGCCGTCTGCCCGCGCACCGGGCCACCGCGTCCCTGCCGGGCCCCGGCTGCCTGTGGGCGTGGCCCGTACGCCTGCCCGAGCTCGCGCCGATCCCGCCTCCGGCGTCCCGGCCGGCCCTGTACCGGCCCCGCGCGGCTCGCTGGCCCCGCGTGCGACACCATCGCCCCGCTCGGCCGCCGCCCGGCTGTCAGGACCGCACGGAGTCGGCCACCGCGCCGGCCCGTGCGGTGGCGTGGCGTGCGCCCGGTCTCCGCCGTTCCGCTGGCCGCGCGCGTCCGCATGCAGTCCGAGGCTGCGATCCCGCTCGGCGCTCGGGCCGTCCGGGCCGGCCCTCGGCCGTCCACCGGCTGGATCCGACCCGCCGCCTCGTCTCGCTGGCCCTCGGCCGCTGCCCCATCCGGCTCGCTCGCCGCCCCAGTTCTGGCCCCCGCTGTCGCTCGGCCTCCGCCATCCCCTACAACGGCACCGCCGCGCGGGAACACGCTGTGGTCGACCGGGGCCGGCCGGTCTCCGGCAGTGGCTCGCCCGGCGTTCGCCGTGGGCTACGGTGATCGCCGAATTCAGCGGTGGTGTTCGAGTGGGGAGGGCGGCATGGCGGTGATCGAGGTTCCGGGTCCCGAGCCGGAGTGGGAGACAGCTCCGTCGTACCAGCGTGGGAAGCGCAATCCTGCCTTCCAGGAGAGCATGTGGGAGTTCGCTGCCAGCTCCTTCCAACTGGTGGCCGGGTTGCAGCCGCCGCTGGAAGCACTTGCGGCACGGTTGCGTCTGACGCTCGAACGAGGTTGGGAAGACCTCGGGCCCGTAGACGTCGCCATGTTCCGAATCGAGCGGGTCGACTTTGCCCTGAGCAGGCTTGAAGGGGCAGCCGTCCCCAATACGTTTGTCTGGGTGAGCCGCTCGGCGGAGGACGTGGAATGGGCGCTGGACATCCTTCTCAAGGCCCTCGGCCTCGACCGCCGGGCGCTGGCGTTCCGTGGCACCGTGGAGATGGGCTTCGAGGTGCTCGACGGCTCCACTGGGTGAGCGATCCCGGCGAGGCGGTCGTCACGCCGCTTCGGTCAGCCGCCGTCCTCCACAGCGGATGCCCTTCTCCCCGAAGATCAAGTCGAGTTCGACTGGGAACCGGCTCAGCAAGACGGGTACAGCGCCCGCGCCACTTGGGCACGGAAAATCTAAGCTGTGACGGAACGCGAGAGCGCCCGGGGAGCCGGTCTGGCTCCCCGGGCGGCGGCGGAGGGGCGAACGGTGCCCTTGACGGCACGGGCGGATCACCGGCAGCGGCGCGCACGGGCGGTCTGGCCAGGATCCAAGACTCTGCCGGAAACGAGTTGGCCACCGCCTACGGAGGTGGTGGCGGCGGAGGCGGCGAGAGCCCCGGCCGTCCCGGCACCGACGGTGCCGCGGGTGCCGGCGAGGCCGGGTACAGCGGCGGCGGTAACGCGGTGATGGAGGATCCTCGACCAAAGGCACCGCTGGCGCTCGAGGCGGACATGGCCTCGGCACCGAGTCGTACGGAACTGTCTGCAACGGCACAGGCGATGGCCGAGCCCTAGACAATCGCGGCAGTGACGGTGACGGACGCAACGGCGCCAACCGAAGGGTCCGGCAACACAGCGGGCGGGACCAGGTCGGTGGCAGCCAGGCGGCCGAGCGAGGCCCAGGACCCGGGCCGCGCAGGCGCGGCCTGCGGCGAAATGATCGTCCCAACTGCCGCACCACCTTGTGCTAGACCAAAGGATGCTCCTTCCCGGCCGCCTCGGGAAGGAGCGCCCCTTAGGTGTGAAACGGGAGCTTGTTCATGCTGGTCCACGAAGCGGAGTTCACCGTCGACCTCGGCGAGAGCGGATACCTCATCGGCTTCGCCGAACACGACGACTACCCCGACGAGATGCCCTACGGCTGGCGCTGCGGACCTGCCGGCGCCTCCAGCGCCATCGTCCTGACGACCACCGACACCGGACCCCTGCAGCTCACCCTCCAGATCCATGACAGCCAGCCCGCCCCCGAGACGGACAGCGGCTGGGAACCGGCGGAAGAGATCAGCCTGCTGGCCGAGACCGACCGTGTGCACCTTGCCACGGTCGATCCCGGCGACGTCATCGACGCATGGCCGCATGAGGAACCGCCCCTGCATCTGCCCCCTGCTCCCGGCCCGGACCGCTGGATACGGATGCGTCTGTCCTGCCACGCTGACGACCCCGAAGCCGCCATCGGCGACCACGGTGAACGGCACCTGATCCAGCTCTGGCCCGCACCGGCCACACCACCCGTCCACCCCACGGCCAGCGAGGAAGACCTCCAGGCGCGCGCCGAGTACGCCGCGAACCGGTCCGCCCTCCTCGCGGACTACACCACCGACCTGCCGGTGCCCGACTGACCGCACCACCACGACGCTGAACCGGTGCCCTCGGGCCTCCGGCTCGGGACAAGACGTTGGACAACGGATTCCAGTGCACAAGCCGCTCCCCTAGAAGGGCGGTTCGCTTCCACCAAGGCTCGCGCTACCAGGCCTCCGCGCACGCGGTGCCGTTCCTGGCCCGGACCGCGGTGGCCGGACCACCGGCCGCCCGCGAGGACACAATGTGGCTGCTGACCCGCCTGGCCTTCTCTTCTCGCACGACTCCGGGGCGGCGGCGGAGTTGGCCGTGGCGGTCATCTCGGGGTCTCTCAGGGACGATTACGTGGCGGGATGGGGCGCGGGTCAGCCGAACGCCTGGGCGTGGGTCTCGGCCTCCAGCAGCGCGCGGGCGCTGTCAACGTCGTCGGTGACGTCGAAGCCGGCCCCCCTGCCCGGCCCGTCGCACGCGCCGTCCCGCCCGCGCGCCCCGTCGAGCCGGGCGTGCGCGTCCAGAGAGGTACTGCTGCTCGCCGCTCGTACGTCCGCATCCCTGCCCGCGTCGGCCCAGATCGTCCGCTGCGCCACGCGACCCCGCCCGCCTGCTTCGGGCCTGCGCCCGTCGGCCGGAGCCTCGGCTGCTCGGCACGGTGATGCCAAGGTGCCGCCCGCCCTCGTGAGCACACCGGGGCCTCTTTCCGCCCCGGACGGTCCGGCTGACGTCGGCGCTGCCGCCGAGCCGCCCCCCGTTCTGCGGCCCACCCGACCGGGGCCCCCTGCCCATGTCGTCCGCCCGCCGTCACCCGGTCGGACCGGCCACCAGATCCCCCCGCCCGGAGAGCGCCGGTGCGAAAACGCCCGCCAGGATAGCCCGGTGGGCGCTGTGCAGCGTCGGCCCGGGGTCGACCCCGAGCTGTTCCCGCAGCAGGGCGCAGCCCGCGTGGAACGTCTCGAAGGCCTCGGCCTGCCGGTCGCTGCGGTGCAGGGCGATCATCAGCTTCGCCCGGAACGTCTCCCGCAACGGGTGGGCTCCCACCAGTTGCGTGAGCTCGATGATCAGTTGCCGGTGCCGGCCCAGGTGGAGATCGGCATCGATCCGGCTCTCCAACGCCTCCATCCGGGCCATCTCGATCCGGGACCGCTCGTTGTCGACCAGCGCGTCCGTCACCCCGGTCAGGGTGGGGCCGCTCCACAGGTCGAGCGCCGCCCGCAACCGGTCCGCCGCGTCGCCGGTCCGTCCCGAACGCCGCAGCGCCTGGCCCTCTTCGGCCAGACGGTGGAACTCGTCCAGGTCGAAGCGAGCATCCCCCCTCTCGATGCGGTATCCGCGGCCGCGCCGCGTGATCGTCGCGCCGGCGCGGAAAAGCCCTCGCAGCCGGGAGGCGTAGGTGTAGATCTGTGCCTGATACGTAGCGGGCGGCCGCTGTTCCCACAGCACCCCGCCGAGGTCGGAGTCGGAGACGACCGCGCCGTCGGCGAGTAGCAGGGCTGCCAGTGTGGTCCGTTGCTTGCAGCCGCCCAGTGGAACCTCCGCACCGTCGGACCACAGTCCAACGGGCCCGAGAACGCGGAACTCCAGCATGACCGTCAGTCAGCTCCCATCGTGTCTTCCTGTGCGTACATAACAACCCCGCCAGGACCGGCGGGCTTGGCGGGGCAGGACGCCCTTGGCGACCACATCTCCCCAAGGGCCGCCGAACGAAGTGTCTGCACGAGTAACTCGCCCTTCGGGCGGCTGAGAGCGCAGGCGGGTCCGACGCCCTGTACGCCAGGCGGCAGGCCGGGAAGTACGTTCTCTTTGGCCGGTCAGCAGCGAATCTGCCGCAGCATGTCGGCCAGTTGCAGTGCGGTCGGCCGTCTCGCCGGGACGGTGGTGAGCACGGTGCGCAGGGCGTCTTCCAGGTCAGGCCAGCAGGTGATGCGGCCGAGTGGAGCCGGGGTGTGCAGCAGGAGGGCTGTCAGTTCGGCTGTGGTGTGCTCGGCCGGGTCGACGCCTATTGCTGCGTAGTCGCGCGGCCACTGGCCGGTCGCTGCCCACCAGAGGGAGGCGGCCAGTGTCCAGACCTCGTCCGGCTGGGACGTGGTCACCGGGCGCTGCCCCGACGCGGCTTGGGCCAGCAGTTCCGGGGCGCTGAGGTGTACCAGTCCACCGGTGAAGTGGGTGGAGGGCGGCAGGCTATTCCACGACCAGGCCCAGGCCCAGTCCACGAACCGGGCGCCCTCCCGGGTCACGATGATGTGCCGGGGCTCCAGGCTGCCGTGTATCCACCGGGCCTGGTGAAGGCTGCCTAGTGCCGTGGCGGCTTCGACTGCAGCGTCCAGTGCTTTGCCGCGGTCGCCGGCGTGGTCCCGCACGGGCTGGAAGGCATCCCAGAGGGACGATCCGTCCAGCCACGGCGTGGCGAGCCAGGCGTAGCACTCACCCCGGCCGAACCGGGCACGCTGGGCGTGCGCGGCGGCCGAAGCCGTCCCGGCGATACGGCGGACGGCGGCGGTCTCCCGCGCGACGACCGCCGCACCCTGCAGCCGGCCGATCTTGTATGCCCATGCGCCCTGAGGTCCGGACACCCGCCACACCTGGCAGCCCGGTCTGCTGGTGACGGGCTGCCAGAGCGTGGGGTTGCCGGCGAGCGCCTCCATCTCGTCCTGTCCTTCCAGCGGCCGCGGGTCGGCCGGGCCAGCCGGCGCTCGTGTCATCGCACGTCCTTCACGGCCGGGCCGGGCCCGCCGGCAGTCTCACACTTGACGGGACGGGACAGCAGTGCGGCAAGGGCCTCGCGTGGGTTGCGGCCGTCGTGGATGATGCCGGCCACCGTTTCGGCGATGGGCATCTGGACGGCGTACCGCTGGCCGAGGGCCTGGACTGCCGTGCAGGAGAAGACGCCTTCGGCGGTCTGAGTGATGTGCGCTTGCGCCTCCCGGAGCGGCAGGCCGCGCCCGAGCCAGTAGCCGAGGCTGTGATTGCGTGACGCGGTGGACGTGCAGGTCGCCACCAGGTCGCCCATGCCGGCCAGTCCGCTCAGGGTGCGCGGATCGGCACCCATGACGGCAGCGAGCTGCATCGCCTCGGTGAGCCCGCGGGTGATCAGGGCCGACTTCGTGTTGTCGCCGAGCCCCATGCCGTCCGCGATCCCGGCCGCCACAGCGATCACGTTCTTGACGACACCGCCGATCTCGACCCCGATGACATCGGTGCTCGTGTAGGGACGGAAGTACGGCGTCCGGCACACGCCTTGCAGTGTCGCCGCCGTGGGTTCGTCCGCGCAGGCGATGACGGTCGCGGCCGGCTGCCGCAGCGCGACCTCTCGTGCCAGGTTCGGCCCGGACACCACGGCGACCCGGTCCGAAGAGGCGCCGGTCACCTCGGCGATGACCTGACTCATCAGCATGCCCGTGGACTGCTCCATCCCCTTCATCAGGGACACCAGCACCGTGCCGGGCGCCAAGTGCCGCGCCCAGTCCGCCAGCAGCAGCCGGACGCTTTGCGAACTGACCGCGAGCACGGTGACATCGGCGCCGGCCAACGCCCTGGCCGGGTCGTGCTCTGCCCGTACGGCGGCCAGCAGACGCACACCCGGCATGTACTCAGGGTTGCCACGAGTGTCGTTGACGGCTTGGACGATGTCGGGGCGGCGGGCCCAGAGCGTCACGTCACAGCCGGCGTCGGCAAGCACCACGGAGAACGCGGTGCCCCACGACCCAGCTCCCATAACGGCGATGCGGGGTTGCGCCATCACCTGCTCCTCTTCTTCGCCGGGCAGACCTGTGTCTGCCCGGATGCGTTCATGGGGGGCAAAGCGTTTTCGCCCGGTTCGGTCACTGCCTGGTGCGGGGGAAGGACACCTCGACCCGGCGGTTCTTCTTCCGGCCGGCCTCGGTGGAGTTGTCGGCGATCGGGTACTGCTCGCCGTAGCCGCGGACGTCGAAGGTGATGGACGGCGTGTTCAGGTCCTGGTCCAGCACGGCCTGTACGGCGTCGGCGCGCCGCTTGGAGAGGGCGACGCCGTGGGTGGTGGTGCCGAGGCTGTCGGTGAAGCCGAAGACGCGGACCCGGGTGGCGTGCGCGACGGCCAGACCGGCCGCCACGGTCAGGGCGACCAGTCCCCTGCGGGCCTTCGCTGATGCCAACTTCCTCGTCCTATCCACTGTTGAGGTGTCGTTCCGGTACCCGCAGCGCAGGCCAACTCCGTCGGGGCAGGCGCCGGTCTGTGTCCGTGTCCGTCGCGCGAGGCCCTGCGTCAGGAAGCCGATCACCACCCGAGCGGGCGGTTCCACCATCCCCGCCCTCTTCGGGGAGCTGACGGATCCGGGCATGGGCGTCCCTCTCTCACCCCTGGGTCATCGACGTGTGCGTGCAATGGCCCGGCGCGCCGCGTGGTACCGAGGACAGACGGTAGAGCACGGGCCACCCGTTTTGGTCACAGCTGTGAACGTGCCGGGAATGCCCGACTTCGCGGCAGTCGGGGCATGGTGGAGACGGGAGGGCGGGTGTGCGGCTTCAGGGCTACCGGCCGAGACCCATGCGGTGCGCCAGGCCGACGAGGTCGCGCTGAACGTGAGGGGGGAGTCGCTTCCCCAGGAGGTAGCTGACGGAATCGGCGACCAAGGGGTCGGCCTGGACTCTCTGGGGGGCGATGAGCTCTGCGCGCAGGAATCGCGCGGCGGCGGCCGCTTCCCTGCCGCGGAAGTGGGTGAGGGCCCGGCCAAGGTCGGCGTGGTAAGCCGCCTGCCGGCCGGGCGCGTTGATGACCTCCGGGTAGACGTCGGCGCCTGCCTGGAGCGCGTCGCTGTGGCGTCCGAGATCGGTGTTGAGGCTCACCCGGTGGATTTTGACGTTCGTCGGCCCGAAGTTCAGGTGGAAGACCTTGGTCTCCGCCGCACGCTCGGCCAGACGCTCCGCCTCGGCCAGATGCGCGCGTACGTCGGCGCTACGGTCACCAGCCGGTCGGCGCTGGTCCTTCGTGATGGTCGTCGCGGAGATCAGGTGAAGTTCACCGAGCAGCGCCTCGGCACCCGGCAGGGACAGATGCTGCTCCAGCAGGTCGACCATGGCGCTCGCCTTGGTCAGTGCCTGTTCCGGGCTGCCGGCGGCCATGAGGATGTGTGCAGTGAAGAAACCGCTCAGAGCGGTGTAGAGCGGGTCCTCGAGTTCGGCGATCGCTTCGCCGGCCCGGGTGACCGCGATGAATGCCAGATCCGTGTAGCCCAGCGCTTTCAGCATGAGAGCGCAGGCCGGATGGTAGGCGCCGGCCAGCAGCCTGAGCACTCTCAGCCGCGTCCGGCCCTCGCTCGCCGCAGCCTTCGCATGCAGATCGGCCAGCAGCGCCGGCAGTCTGACCGCCAGGGCTTCGTACTCGGCCGCGTGGTACAGCCGGTTCGCCCGCCGTACCCGCGCCGCCAGGCGCGTCACGGGCTCGTCGGGCGGCCGCCGGTCCGGCGCACTGTCCACGCTCATCCCCATCAGCGTGAGCCGCAGGTCAGCGATCGCAGCATGGACCTCCGCGGCGTACGGATCCACGGGCAAGAAGGGCTGCCCCAGCAGTTCCGACGGCGCCACCCTCAGCGCCTCGGCGATCGCGTTGATATACGCGGCGTCCTTCAGAAGCCGTTTGCCGCTCTCCACCATCGACAGGTAGCTGTGCGAGACGCCCGCCAGCTCCGCCAGCACTCGTAACGACAGTCTCCGTTCACCGCGAAGCGTCCGGATCCTTTTCCCGATCAGCCTGGCCGTTTCCTGCTGCTGCTCGTCCATCACCGCTCCACCAACTCTTCGATCACCGTAGGCTAGGCCATCATCGCCGGTTGTCACCGGGCGTCCCCGCACTGAACACTGATCACTTCATGCCGAATCGCGCTGCCATTTCCTTCGGCCCATCGCCGTGAACACCCGGGCAAGAAGAGAGGACGTGCACCAGTTCGCGGGCCAGCGGGTTCAGCCGGGTGTGCAGCGGCGCCACGGACTCCGCCGTCACCAGGTCCGTGACGGCTTCGCCGACGCGGCCGAGCCGCGCCCGCGCGGACGCAGTGAGCAGGAACAGACCGGCACGCTCGCCGGGCGGAAGATACCCGGCCTCTCCGGCATGGGCGAGCACCTGCTCGAAGGCGCCCCGTTCCGCCTCGGCGAAGGCCCTGGCGGACGCGACCGCGGACACCTCCTTGGGGGCGTGGGCGATCGTCTGTGCGCGTTCGAGGAGCCGCGCGCTGTGCACCCACTGCCCGAGACAAGCATGCGCCAAGGCCAGCGGCAGTAGCACGTCAACAGGCAGCACGGCCTCCGGGCCCGGCGCTCTGCTCACAGCGAGGGCCGGACGGCCCATATCCAGCAGGAGCCAGACCTCCTCCGCCATCTCCAATGGCGTCGGGGCCCCGCCTGGTGGGCGGGCGCGATGGAGCACGCTGTAGGCCAAGTCACGGTACCCGAGGCGGCGCAGCAACCGAGCCGCGGCCACGGACGCCTCCGAGCGCAGGCTCGCGTCGGTGACCGGCGAAGCAGTCATCTCCAGCAGCCGTGGAAGACCATCCGCCGCCGAGTGCAGGTCCCCGCCCTCATCGGCCGACCGTACGGCCGCAACCAGCGCCGCCACCTCCTCCGCGTGAACGGGATCCTGCATCCCGGCACCCCCGGCGACCACGCGCGCCAGATGCCGGCGTACGTGCCACGCGGTCGCGTGCACGACAGCATGGCTCGCCCCGTAGGGCAGGTACGGCTGACCGGTCAGTTCGATGGGGTCCAGCCGCAGGCCGGCCGCGAGGGAGTTCACTACCCGCCGCCGGTCCACCCAGTCTCTGCCCGACTCCAGGTCCGTGATCGACTGTTCCGGAAGGCCACAACGTGCTGCCAGGCGAGAGGCGGTGAGGCCACGGCGTATTCGCCACTCGGCCAGGTGACGTCCGATCGGGGCGGGGCCGTTCGTCTCCTGCGTCACCAGGGTGCTCATCCTCAGGCGGCGAAATGCCGGTCAGGGGTCGTCAACACGAACAGAGTAGCCATCGAGAACCAGCCAAGGCGAGAATGCCAGACCGGCGCCGTCACGCGACCTCTCACCGCTCACCGCGGCCGCGGGCCGTAGCCGGCACCGGTGACAGGGCCCCGCGGCCGTGGGCATGGATCTGCCTCAGATGCGAGCTGCACGCGATGGAGCACATCCCAGCGGTACTCGGAGCCTTCGCGACGCAACTCGGCCATGGTCCTTCCCTGTAGCCGTGCGTTGCGTGCCCGGGTCATCGGGGGCGGCGGCGCAGCGCGGCCCACAGTGCGCCGCCGAGGACGAGGATCGCGGCCGCGCCGATGGCGATACCCGTCAGTGGCAGACCGGAATCGTGCTGGGGGTCGGCCTTGGCGGCCGGGATGCTTTTCTTCGACGGCTTGGGGACGGGGGTGCTGCTGGGGGCCGCGGGCAGGGGGCGGACGTATGCCGGCGACGTGTTCGGGTCGGGGAGGCCGGGGCGGCCCCGGCCGAGGAACACGACCTGCCGGACACGGGCGGCACCATAGCCGAGGTATTTGCTCAGGTTGTCGACGGGCCAGTCCCGGACCGCGGTGTCCTCCAGGACGCGCCAGACCTGCGCGGCAGTCCAGTCGCGGTGCTTGGACCACACCAGCGCCGCCTGGGCCGAAACCAGGGCAGAGGCCGCCGCGGTACCGCCGCCGTGCGCGCAGTACCGGCTAAAGCTGGTGTCACACCAGCGGGGTATGTCCACTCCTGGTGCGGCGATGTCGACGTGATCACCGTACTGGGCGGTCGGGGCGACCGTGCCGGTGCGGTCGATGGCGGTCACCCCGACGACCTCGTCATACGCTGCCGGGTACTGCGGC
Source organism: Streptomyces sp. SCL15-4 (assembly GCF_033366695.1). Lineage (NCBI taxonomy): Bacteria > Bacillati > Actinomycetota > Actinomycetes > Kitasatosporales > Streptomycetaceae > Streptomyces > Streptomyces sp. SCL15-4. The sequence goes on along the minus strand of NZ_JAOBTQ010000001.1, from coordinate 20,375 downwards.
TTGTTGCCCTCCTTCGCGTTGTCCCCGACACCGGCGAACATCAGCACGCCCTTTTTGACCGCGTACTCCAGGGCCTGATGGTCGTAGTCGCTGCCGATCACGTACTGGTTGCCGACGGTGATGTCGATGACCTGCGCGCCCGCGTCGACGGCGACCTTGATGGCGGTGGACAACGGGTAGTTCGGATCGGGGAGTTCGTCGTGACCGACCGGAGGCACCCGGACCGGGATGACCTTCACGCCGGGGGCGAGGCCCTTCAGCCCGCCGCCGCGGCCCGTGCCGGCGATGAGTTCGGCGGCCGTGGTGCCAGCGCCGGTGGTGTCGCGCGTGTCCGTGACGTCACCGCTGACCAGCCCGTCGGCGACCAAGGCGTCTTTCCCCGGCAGCACCTGCCCGCGCAGTGAGGGCGTGTCGGGGTTCACCCCCGTGCCGATGACGGCGACCTTGATGCCCTTGCCGGTACTGGCCTTCCATATGTCGTCAGCGCCCATGGCGTCGAGGTACCACTGCCGGGGCGCCGCGCCGGCCGCGTTGGCCAAGGGCGCCGGCCCGGCCGCGACAAAGAGCGCGGCGGTGGCCAGGGACGTGAAAACTGCTCGGTACATGGACCTATTGGACCACCGGGAACGGACGGTCAGTGGCGGGGGTGTCAGCGAGAACACCGATGCCCCGCGGGGCGTGCAAGGCCCAAGGCAGTCATGAACCCGCTTGGTCCCCCGTCGGTATGGCAGCCCAGGACGCCGGCACGGCACGAGCGGTCTGGGCAGAACGTCCCCCACGATGTGCACAGACCGCAGCCTGCCACTCCGCACACGCAGGGGCCAGGTCCTGCGTGTGCGGAGTGGCAGGAGCCCCGGCCCGCCTCGTGCACGACCGTCGAGCTCGGTAGCGTGCGCGAGGCGCTCCTCCACGGCGAGGGCGGGTGCTCAGCGGTACCGGTTCAGGCGGCCGAAGCGGGCCAGCAGGTCCTGCGCCGCGTCCTCGTTCAGTCCCAGGGCCGCGGCCGTCTGCTCACCGGTGGCGTCGCGGCTGACGTCCAGGGCCGGCCAGTACGCCGTCTGCACGGCGATCACCTCCAGCCGGCGTGCGGCCCGCAGGGCCGCGAGCGGTGAGGTCCTCGCCAGCTTCTCGATCTCCGACTCCACCCGCGTGAGCAGGCCGGCCAGTGGTTCCGGCACGGGGATGGCCGACCGCTCCACCTCCACGGTGTGCACGTCCCATTCCCGGGTGCACGTATCCGCGATGTCCCCGGCCGCTTCGGCCAGGCTCTGCTCACCGAACTCCTCCCACTGCAGGGTGTGGGGCGGACCGTTCCAGCCGCACGAGCACACAGCCCGCAGCGCTGCAGCCCGCGGTGCCCGCACGAAACCGTCACCCCCGTCGTAGACGCTCCACTGCGACACTTCCTCCCCGACGCCCGCAGAGGTCATCGCGATGAAGACAGGGTCCGGCACGCTGCCGTCGGCCAGCAGCACACCCACCGCACCCTCGTGCGAAGCACCGAACTCCTCCGTCGTCCACGACTCCCGCTCACCCACACCCATCAAGCCCTCCCGCACTCGCATGCCACGCCCGGGCACGCCCAGGGCAAATTGCCGGCACCGACACTGCCGCGGATGCGGCGCCCTTCACCACCGAAACCACCGAAGAGGTGAGTTGAAGCAGCGACACATCCATCTCATCGACAGACTGCTGTGACGCGCCCCGGCGCGTTCTCCTCGGCGCACCTGGCCCGCCGTCCCCGATGCTGGCCACCGCCTGTACTGGTCCGTGATGGCACCTGCCCCGCCCACACGCGCTCGCGTCGACCCCGCCTCTGGTGGTCTGGCCGGCCCCGTACCGGCCTGGTCCGGCGCGGCCTCGCCCGACCGCCGGAACCGCGCCCCAGACCACCGCGCCCGACCGCCGCCACGCCGGTGGCTGCCCGCGTCCGCGTACTGCCCGAGTCTCCGATCATGCTCGGCACTCGCTCCAAGGCGCCCGGAGGAGGAACTGCTGCCAATCCCAGCCCGCCCGGCCCGCCTCGCCCCGCCACGCGGGCCTGCGCCGCCGTATCACCGCCCGCAGGGATCGGCCACTGCCCGCCATCCACCTGTGGCCTTCCTGGTTATCGGCCGCTCCGGCCGCCGTGTCAGCGCTTCGCCCGCCCAACTCGTCCCCGAACCGGCCGCCGCCGTGCAACTCGCCGTCTGCGCGAGCGCGCTGCACCGGACTTGTCCGTCGACACCGTCCAACAGGCCCCAGCTGCCGCCCTGCTCGCCAGCCAAACGCTTGGTGGAGCACGAGGCGATGGTGCGGGTGACGATTCCGACCGCGCCAGACGGTGCCGACGTGCACCGGTCATGGAGGCGGGTCCTGACGGGCCTGGACAAGAGGCCCGGTTCGAGGCGCTGAGGGACGACAACCTCCGGTGACGACGTAGGGTGGGCGGGCGATGCCGCTGGCCCGCCGTCCAGCGGTTGGAGGGGCTCCAGGATTCCTGGAGCCCCTCCACTTATGCGGACCGTTCTGTTCCACCGCCGTGTCAGCGGGGCGGCGCGGGAATGGTCCAGGACTCCTTCGCCGGATCGTCCAGCCAGGCTCTCTGGCCGGATGCGCTGATGGTGAGTCCGAACCGCGTCACGTCCGGGGACCCGCGCTCCTTCCACCAGTCGTAGGCCTCACGGACTTCGTCCCACAGACGCCTGGATCCGGACTGCCACACGCGGGCGTGGTCCTGGCCGTCGCGGAACATCACGCAGGCCCATGAGGTGTCGGTCAGGCTGTAGAACCAGACGGGGCGGTCACGACCTCGCCGTTCTGCCACTGCCTGGCGGCAGTGAGGAACCCGCAGGCTCAGGACGAACGGAAGAGTGGTGAACTGACCTGTCAAGAAGTCTTCTTCGGCGAGGGCCACGATGGTCTGGTCGGCGTCCTCCAGCGGGCCCGCGGACAGGTAGTCCGCGGGACGGACCGCGGGACCCCGTTGCGCGCGCAGCTTCATGAACTCCACCAGTCTGGTGAAAGGCCCTGTGGCTTCCTCGCCGTTCACCAGCAGCCGGACTACGGCGTCGCCATTTGTGTAGGGCGTGCCCCAGGGAACCTGGATCACACCGCCGCGCCGGGTCTGCTCGATCCACTCCATGGGCAGTTGGCGCAGGCCGACAGTGGCCAGGATCCGGTCGTAGGGGGCGGCGTCGGCGTACCCCTTGAACCCGTCGCCGGTGATCACCTCGGGACGCAGACCCAGCTTGAGCAGGCGGTCACGCGCCGTCGCGGCCACCACGGCGTCCACGTCGATGCTCGTCACGTTCCGCTCGCCGAGCCGGTGACTGAGCAGAGCGGCCGTTTCACCGGTTCCTGTGCCCACGTCCAGTACCCGCATACCCGCGTCCACCTCCAGGTCCTGGAGCAGGGAGAAGACGGTCGAGGGCATGGACGACGAACTGGTGGACAGCTTCCCCGGACCGGGACCGAGGTGCGTGCCGTCATCCCACTGGGTGACGATGGGGACGTTGCTGTCGGCCGCCGCATACCAGGCAACCGGGTCGGCGCGCTTGTCGACGCAGGCGCTCGTACGGGTCGACAGGTCGTAAGGCCACATCAGATCCGGGAGGAAGGCGGCCCGGTCCACGGCCGAGAACGAGGGCATCCAGTCCGACGACAGCGCACCGGATTCCAGCAGCACCCGCCCCAGCTCTATGCGGCCGGGCCGGTCCGTATGCGGGGCGGCAGATGTCACTTCCTGTGCTTTCCATCCCCCTCCGGGCTGGAGCCGTCAGGGCTCGGGGGCTCTTCGGGCGGGGTCCACGGCGTGCCCGGGTGACCGTCACCGTCACCGTCCGACTGAACGCGCAGGGCAATCCTTGGGGTCATCCTTCTCCTCCTGGGTCCGGTAGGACGGAACCACTGGATTGTCGGTACTTCCGGTTGGAACAGCGAGCCACTTTCCAGTCAACGTCACCTTTCGTGTGAATGCAGTTGCTTTATGTGTCTGTCGTGTCCCCTCTGTGGGCCGTCTGCCCGTCGGTCGAAGGCCCCGTTCTTCGGCTGGTGACCGCATGGCGACGAGCGAAGGACGCCGTGAGCAGGTCGGAGTTCACCCACGTTTGCGATCGACCGCAACAGGCCGGTGCAGGGACAGTCGGAGACGGACAGCCAGATAAGTGTCGTCGAAGACACCACGCGATACGTCCTGACGTGCTGCTCGAGGACGGAGGAGCCCTCCCGGCGCTCGTTCCGGGCGTCCCGGGGGACGGTCTTCCGCCCGCCGACTGCGTCTTCGCGGCCGCCCGGGACGCTCGCCTCCGGTGCCGCTCGGCCGCCGCCCGGCTCCCGGCCCACGCACCACCTTCCCCCCGTCGCCGCACTCGCCATGGTCGTCCAGCACGACACCGGTGTTCCCCGAGCGGTCCTTCTTTCATGGTCTCGCGCGGCGCGGCCCCGGCCCCGACTCTGCTCACCCCGCCGCCGGTCACCGCGCAGTCTCGCTCTCGGCTTGACCGCCTCAGAGTCCGGCTCGGTAGGGCCGCCCCAGCCCCGGCCCGCATCGTGCTGCGCGGCCCCCGCCTCCGTCGTCCCGAACATCGACGCCGTCGCGCAGGCGAACTGCTGCTCGCCCCGGCACTCGTGTGCCCCAGCCCCGGGCGGCCGACGGGTCCGCACGGGCGCTGCGGCGAACCGGATCCAGCCGTAGATGGCCGACGCGGGTAGCGGGCGGCAGTACCTTCCTGGACGCGCGGTCCCGGCTCGCCGTGCGGGGCCGTGCGGGGCGGTGGTGTCGTACTCGGGGCCGGCGAGCTGCGCGGGACCGGGCGGGTACGAGGGCAGACCGGAACAACGGAGGTCTCGCCGGCGGGCGGTGACGCCGTGCCCCTGCCGCACGGTGGGCTTGTGGCAGGGGAGGGGCGGGCGGCCCGTCCGGGCAACGTGCGAAGGGCACGGACGGGCTCCAGTCCGAATTGTTCCTGACCGACCGCACCGACGGGCGCCGACAGGCCGGAGAACCTTCCGGTGGCCGCCGTAACGGTCCCCGCTGCCCGCTGCCGCCGTCCCGGCGTGAGACCGCGCCGCCCGGCTCGCTGCCGCGCCTTCGCGCGGGCGTACGCCTGCAGGGCACGAAAGGCTTCCCAGGTGCGCTGGCGCCAAGTCGTCTCCAAGGCGTGGCCGCGCAAAGGCCGGACGGTCGCCAACACGTCACCAAGCACGAGGCGGTCCAGCTCGGCCTCGACCCGCTCGACGAGCTCCTCCCAGGAGACAGGGCAGGACTGCGGTGACGGGGCCTGATCGGACGGCTGGGCCGGCGGCCGCGAGCCGGGAGCGCAGCCAGGCGATCTCGCGCGCCTGCTCGTCGGAGCAGGCGTGCCCGCCCCGGGGCCACCGGGCCGGCCGCCCCACGCGCGTTGCGAGCACCGCTCTGCTGGACCCGCTCGCTGCCTACGGCTCACGACTCGTGCCCCATGCCGCGGGGTCATGATCAGGCAGCCCGTATGCTGCAACCCGTCCAGCGAGCCGCCCGTTGAAGGGAAACTGTCCCGTGTTCCAGCAGACTCCCGTCTACGACCGCCTCGTCGCCGAACGCGGCGACATCCCCGTCCAGGTCCGCGGTGAAGCCGACCGGATACGCCGCACCCTGGCACAGGTAATGGGCCAAGCGTCCACTCCCCGGCCGAGTGAACCGCAGAACGTCTTCGAGCCCAAACAGCTTCCCCCCGCCCTGTGAGGATGGTGGCAACGGCGATCGCAGAGAAGCCGCGACGAGACGAAACCACCGGTCCACCTGTCTCGGAGTCGAAGCGGGTGAATAGCTTGTGGTCATAGCGGACGATGAACGAGCAACGCCCACGCCGCAACTGCCCGCCCTGTCGCCCCCTGCCCCGTCTGCCGGATTGCCGCAGCGGGCAGCACTGGAGAAGCTGGACAGGTGCCTGGACATGACGGCCGAGCACGGGGGTGCTCGCACTTCACAGGCGCGGCCCCGCGGGCGGCCGGCCTCCACGAACCCCAAAGCCGCCATTGTCGGTGCCACCGGCGCCGGCCGGTTGGCCGGGCCGACGGGGCCGTGGAGCCGCTCGCGTCCTGGCTGCGGATGTGGACGTGGTCGCCGGTTCTGCCCGCACCACTGCTGGCCGGCTTCGGTCCGCTGCTGACCGGGTGCGCCGGGGCCAGCCGACCCGCGGGCCGCCGCGCCCGCGGCCGCGCTGTCACACTGCAATCGAGCTGGAAGTGTGTGAACTGGTCGCTGTGGCCAGCCCGCTCGCGGTCGCGGCCGGTTTCACCGGCGCCCCCAAAGGCGGGCGCCGTCGGCTATGTGACCGCGCTGCAGCGCCTGGCGGCGGCCGATCCCGACGCTTGGACCACGAACGTTCCCGCGGTCCTGGCTGCCCTGGCACGCCCGGGGCCCGGCGCGTTATAGCCTCCGCCTGTGACCAACAGCCCGAGCCGGATCGAGAATCCTCGCCCCCACGAGCTACCTCACTACCAAGCGCTCCTGGACGGCACAGATTGGGCATCGCTCGCCACCCCGCGCGGGACGGGCGAATCCCTGCCGACGGCGCTGGCACGCATGCTCAGCCCTGACCCCGTCGTCAGGTCGGCCGCCACCGATGACGCGCTCAGGGAAGTAACCCACCAGAACACCATTTACGAAGCCACCGTGCCCGTGGCGCTCTACGTCGCGTCCATCCTCCACCCCCTGCCATCGAGGCAGGCGACTTCGGCCACGATGCCGGCATGCCACCGCGCCGCCCCACCCTCGTGAGACTGCTTGAGCGGCTCAGCGCCACCGCCTACGACGCCGACGACGAGTGCGTCGCCATCGGCGAACGCCACTGCGGCAAGGAGTTCCTCAACGAGTACGAGGAGATGCGCGCGTTCCGGGACCTGCGCCCGGCGATCTTCTGCGCTGTCCATCCCTTTCTCGGCCACGACAACGCGGAGGTGCGCGACGCGGCACTCGTCGCCGCGATCCCCCTCGCAGAGCACCCCATGCTCACCGCGCACCGGGCTGAGCTGGTCGGCCATGCCCGTCATCTGCTGGCCACCAGCACCGACCGCTACAACCGAGACCGCGTCCTGAACGCGATGAAGGCATGGGGCCACGACACCAGCGGTCTGAAGAACGCGGCCGACATCGCAGCCCGCGAGCGTTACACCCGTCTCAAGGCGGCACGTGATTCCCGGACAGGCGGCTACTGCGAAGACCCACCGTTCTGACTCAGGGACACCCAGCGCCCCAGGCACCCGCCGATCACCCAGCGGCGGCAACATCACACAGGCTGAGCCAGAACCGCAACTCGCAACTCGTGAACACAGCCATCGCCGCCGCGATCGGGCGTGCACCCTCCCGTCCCGCGCTGCCGCCGACCACGGCGAGCTGTACGCGCTTCTTCCTTGCAGGCCGAGGCCGGCCGCCGCGTGGCTGCCGACCCGTCATGGCGCTTGGCGACCCGGTGGGTGCCTGGCTCGAGTGGGCCCGCCGGTCCGGGCGGGGGCTGGGTGCGCTATACCGGCTGAGCGCGCGGTCAGGCCTGTACGGAGACCGTGATGAGGATGTGCCCTGAGACTCCCGTCACGGCCCGGATCGAGTCTGTGACTACCTCCGTCGTCCACGCGGCCACATCCGTGGACCACTCACGTACGTCGCACCGGAAGGCGAGCGCCCGGCGCAAGCCCTCGGCCTGCACTACGCCGGCCAGGGGACGGGCGAGCCCCGGGGTCGTCGTCTCGGCGGGCTTGAGCGGCAGAACCGTCATGTGCTGGTAAATGCGTTCGAGTGCCGCCTCGCGGATCTCGGCTGACCGGGAGGTGAGGTTCGCCGACGGCAGGGCGGACACGGCGGTCTCCAGAGGGGCTATCCCTGCGGGTGCGGGGAGCAGTTCCAGTCCATGCCGATCCTGCGTTTCGAGCAGGGGCCATCCCCGCGGATACGGGGAGCAGTGGGGACGATCCTGCCACCATGGGCAACCCCCGGGACCATCCCCGCGGGTGCGGGGAGCAGGACCCGGCGCCGCACCTGCACAGGCGTGCCCGGGGACCATCCCCGCGGGTGCGGGGAGCAGCCGTCCGAGTAGGACTTGGCGAGGTAGCCGGCGGGACCATCCCCGCGGGTGCGGGGAGCAGTCGACCCGGCCACTATCGACCCGGCTGCGATAGGGACCATCCCCGCGGGTGCGGGGAGCAGCGGACACCACCGTTCGCGCAGCTCAGGGCGCGGGGACCATCCCCGCGGGTGCGGGGAGCAGCGCCGGAACGTGTGGATGCCGACCTGCGCGATGGGACCATCCCCGCGGGTGCGGGGAGCAGGCGAAGATGGCGACCCGGCGCTGCGCCCAGCCGGGACCATCCCCGCGGGTGCGGGGAGCAGACGAGTTGGCGCCACCGTGGAGCCATGCCTCAGGGACCATCCCCGCGGGTGCGGGGAGCAGGCGGAGCTGCGCGCCGCACTCAACGTCTGGGGGGGACCATCCCCGCGGGTGCGGGGAGCAGGTCTGGGCGGTACACGGCCGTATATCCGGTGCGGGACCATCCCCGCGGGTGCGGGGAGCAGGCGCTCCGGGAAATCGGGGCGGTAACCGCCGAGGGACCATCCCCGCGGGTGTGGGGAGCAGCTGTGCTCGTTCTCGCTGAACGGCACGTTCTCGGGACCATCCCCGCGGGTGCGGGGAGCAGTGACGGCTGGTACGTCACCACTCACCGGGCTCGGGACCATCCCCGCGGGTGCGGGGAGCAGATCGTGCCGTATTCCTGGAGGCTCGGGGAGGCGGGACCATCCCCGCGGGTGCGGGGAGCAGTTCCTTGCCGTCGGCGCCCTTGTCGGCGATCAGGGACCATCCCCGCGGGTGCGGGGAGCAGTGCTGGTGTTCGCCATGGCCTTGGCCACGTTGGGGACCATCCCCGCGGGTGCGGGGAGCAGGCCCAGCGCCTCGCGGGCCTGGACGGAGTGCAGGGACCATCCCCGCGGGTGCGGGGAGCAGTTGGCGTCGAGCTTCGGAGCCCCCCAGAGGGCGGACCATCCCCGCGGGTGCGGGGAGCAGGGTGGCCATCTCGTCTCCTAGCGGGCGGTGCCGGGACCATCCCCGCGGGTGCGGGGAGCAGTGGGTGGTGCCCGCCATGGCGAAGCTGCACAGGGGACCATCCCCGCGGGTGCGGGGAGCAGCTTGGCGGCGTCGGACACCGGGTGGTCGAGGTCGGACCATCCCCGCGGGTGCGGGGAGCAGACTTGCTGACCTGCGGGTTTATTGCCGCGGGGACACGTTTTCAGTAACTATCGTGGATTCCGGCCAATGGGGCATTGGTGGCATTTGGTCTCGTAGGTGTGTTCCGTGGGCTCGGGGCAAGCGGATGATCCTACGTGACGGGGGTGGCTGTTTGCCCTGCAGATGCTCCGGTTGGCTTGTTTTGGTGTGAGGTGGTGGTCGCTGCCTGTATCTATCGCTCATGAGTGGTGTGGGGAGTGCTTGTTCCGGCCTGTTGGGCCGGCTTGGGGGGCCGGCCCGGTCGGTGTGGGCGAAGTATGACCGTGACACCGAGGGTTGGTTGCCGTTGTGGCGGCACATGGAGGATGCCGCCGCGGTGGCGAGTCTGTTGTGGGACCGGTGGCTGCCGGTAGGGGTGCGCAGGCTGGTGGCCGAGGCGCTGCCGCAGGGTGATGCGGACGCCCGTGTCCTCGCCGTGTGGCTTGCCGGTGTGCACGACATCGGCAAGGCCACCCCGGCGTTCGCCTGCCAGGTCGATCAGCTCGCCGACACGATGCGTGGCCACGGGCTGGAGATGCGCTCGGCGAAGGCGATGGGGCCGGACCGCCGGGTCGCGCCGCACGGCCTGGCCGGGCAGGTGCTGCTGGGGGAGTGGCTGGAGGAACGGCACGGGTGGGCGCCTGCCCGGACCGGGCAGTTCACGGTGGCCGTGGGCGGACATCACGGGGTGCCGCCCGAACACGCCCAGATCACCGCCCTGTACGAGCACGAGGAGCTGCTGCGTACTCCTGGTGCGAGCGGGCGCGTGTGGCGGCAGGTGCAGACCGAGCTGCTCGACGCCTGCGCCGAGCGTTTCGGTGTGGCGCAACGGTTGGTGGCATGGCGGACGGTGAAGCTGCCGCAGCCGGTGCAGGTGCTGCTCACCGCGTTGGTCATCGTCTCCGACTGGATCGCCAGCAACCCCGATCTCTTCCCGTACTTCCCCGACGGCGCGTCCCGCGGTGACCAGGAGCGTCTCGCCGCGGCCTGGCAGGGACTGGACCTGCCGGAACCCTGGAGGGCCGAGGAAACAGCCCAGAGCGCACAGGAGTTGTTCGCCTCCCGGTTTGCACTGCCGACGCAGGCGCGGATACGGCCGGTGCAGGAAGCGGCCGTGGAACTCGTCCGGGAGATGGAGGCGCCCGGGCTGATGATCGTCGAGGCGCCGATGGGGGAGGGGAAGACGGAGGCAGCGCTCGCCGTGGCCGAGATCTTCGCGGCGCGCTCGGGCGCGGGAGGCGTGTTCTTCGCCCTGCCGACCATGGCCACCGGCAACGCCATGTTCCCGCGCCTGCTGGACTGGCTGGAGCGGTTGCCGGGGGTGGCCGGTGAGCGGCGCTCGGTGCATCTGGCGCATTCCAAGGCTGCTCTGAACGAGGACTTCGCCGGCCTGATGGCCCGTGCCGGGCGGGTCGTGGCTGTCGGAGTGGACGAAGCGCCGCCTGCATCCCGGCAGCGGCACGACGAGCGGCGCCGTGCGGCTGCCGAACTCGTGGCGCATGCCTGGCTGCGTGGCCACAAGAAGGCCATGCTGGCCTCGTTCGTCGCGGGCACCGTCGACCAGTTGCTGTTCGCCGGGCTGAAGAGCAGGCACCTGGCGCTGCGGCACCTCGCCGTGGAGGGGAAGGTCATCGTCATCGACGAGGCGCACGCCTATGACACGTACATGAGCGTGTACCTGGACCGGGTGTTGTCCTGGCTGGGGGCCTACCGGGTGCCAGTGGTGGTGCTGTCCGCGACATTGCCGGCCTCCCGCAGACGCGAACTCGTTGCGGCGTACTCCGGCCGGACGGATGCCGAGCCGGAGACGGCCGCACCGGACGCGTACCCGCTGCTGACGGCAGTGGCCCCGGGCGGCACCGCGCTGTGCCGCCGCCCGCAGGCGTCGGCCCGGTCGACAGCCGTCCGCTTGGAACGCCTCGACGACGACCTGGATGTCCTCGGTGATCGGCTGGCCAGCGAGCTGGCCGACGGCGGGTGCGCCCTGGTGATCCGGAACACGGTCAGGCGGGTGCTCGAGACCGCTGGTGCGCTGCGTGACAGGTTCGGGGCCGGGAACGTGACCGTGGCCCACTCGTGCTTCGTCGACCTCGACCGGGCCGACAAGGACAGCACGCTGCTGCGCCTGTTCGGACCGCCGGAGAAGACGGACGACAGGCCCACGGGCCGACACATCGTGGTGGCCAGCCAGGTCGCCGAGCAGTCTTTGGACGTCGATTTCGACCTGCTGGTCAGCGACCTGTGCCCCGTCGACCTGCTGCTGCAACGCATGGGGCGCCTGCACCGCCACCAGCGCGGCCCAAGACAGGGGGAGCGGCCCGAACGGCTGCGGACGGCACGCTGCCTGGTGACGGGAGCCGACTGGACGGCAGAAGTGCCGACCCCGGTGCGGGGGTCGGTCGCCGTGTACGGGCAGTACACCCTGCTGCGATCGGCCGCGGTACTCCTTCCCCACCTCGACGGGGAGCCCGGGCGGCCGGTGCGGCTCCCGGCGGACATCAGCCCTCTCGTACAGAGCGCCTACGGCCAGGCACCGGTCGGCCCGGAGCACTGGCAGGACGCGCTGAAGAGGGCACGCGAACAGTTCGAGCATCACCGCGACGACCAGGCCGCGCGTGCCGCCGTGTTCCGTCTGGGGGGTGTCGGCAAACCGGGGCGTCCGCTGTTCGGCTGGGTCGCCGCCGGGGTGGGGGACACGGACGACACCCCCACCGGGCGTGCCCAGGTCCGCGACAGCCGCGACAGCCTGGAGGTCGTCGTCGTCCAGCGCCGCGGCGACGGAACTCTTGCCACCCTGCCGTGGCTCAAGCCGGACAGCAAGAAGCGGCAACGAGCTGGCCTCGCCCTGCCGCAGGACGCCACGCCGACACGGTTCGCGGCCCGTACGGCCGCGAGCTGCGCCCTGCGGCTGCCCATGCAGTTCTCCGGCGAGACCATGGACCGGGCCATCCAGGAGCTGGAGCAGCTGTACGTACGCAAGTGGCAGGGCAAGGACAGCCCGTGGCTCTCCGACCAGCTCATTCTCGCGCTCGATGAGGATTGTCAGACCCGGCTGGCAGGATTCTCGCTCCAGTACAGCCCCAGCGACGGTCTGAAGGTGACCCAGGATGCAGACGACTGAATTACCCGGTGCCGGTGCGGGCGAGGCACTGTCCTTCGACCTGACCCGCCGACCGTGGATCCCGGTGCTGCACAGCAACGGTTTTCAGCAGGAGTTATCGCTGAGTCAGGTCTTCGCCCACGCCAGTGATCTGCGACGGATCGTGGGCGACCTGGCCACGCAGGAATTCGCCCTTGTCCGCCTCCTGCTGGCCGTCGCGCACGATGCCCTGGACGGTCCGGCCGACATCGAGGAGTGGGCGGAGCTGTGGGAGGACCCCGACTGCTTCGCCCCCGTCCAGGCTTATCTGGAAGAGCACCGCGAGCGGTTCGACCTTCTGCACCCGCTCACGCCGTTCCTGCAGAGCGCCGGGCTGCGTACCGCGAAGGACGAGGTGTTCTCACTGAACCGGATCGTGGCCGACGTGCCCGCCGGGGAGCCGTTCTTCACCGCGCGGATGCCGGACGTGGAGCGGCTGTCCTTCGCCGAGGCCGCGCGCTGGGTCGTGCACGTCCACGCCTGTGACACCTCCGGCATCAAGACCGGCATGGTGGGCGACGACCGGGTCAAGGGCGGCAAGGTGTATCCGCTCGGCACCGGCTGGGCGGGCGGGCTCGGCGGCGTCTTCGTGGAGGGTGCGACGCTGCGCCAGACGCTGCTGCTCAACCTGGTGGCGGCGGACACCGAAGCACTCGACTTCTCGGACGGTGACCGGCCGGCCTGGCGCCGGGAGCCGTGCGGGCCAGGCTCGGCCGGCCGTGCCGCGAGCGGCCTGCGCGACCTGTACACCTGGCAGTCGCGCCGGGTGCGGCTGCATCACGACGCGGACGGCGTCCACGGTGTCGTCCTCGGCTACGGCGACCCGCTCGCCTGGCGGAACATGCACCGTAGTGAGCCGATGACTGCGTGGCGGCGCAGCCCCGCGCAGGAGAAGAAGCTGGGGCAGTCACCTGTGTACCTGCCCCTGGAGCACGATCCGGCCCGTTCGGCGTGGCGGGGGATCAGCGCGCTCCTGGCCGACCGGCTGGAGGAGACCGGTGGTGCCGGGGGGCCGGCGCGTCTGCGGCCGCGGATCCTGGACTGGGTCGCCCGTCTGGTGACCGAGGGCCACCTGCCCCGTCGTTTTCTGATCCGGGCCCGGGTGGCCGGGGTCGGGTACGGGACCCAGCAGTCTGTGATCGACGAGGTTGTCGACGACCGCCTGGTCATGCCGGTCGTCCTGCTCCACGAGCAGGACCCCACATACGCCCGGCAGGCCATCGCCGCGGCCGAGGACGCCGACCGGGCGGTGCGGGCCCTGGGGGACCTCGCGGCCGACCTGGCCCGGGCGACCGGGGCCGAGCAGGACGGACCGAAGACCACCGCCCGTGCCGAAGGGTTCGACGCACTGGACCACCCCTACCGCCGCTGGCTGTCCGAACTCGGCGAAGCCGAGGACCCGTTCGAGCACCGTGAGACCTGGCAGCGCCTGGTACGGCAGACGGTGGGCCGTCTCGGTGACCGTCTCATCGCCGCCGCGGGCGACGCGGCCTGGCAGGGGCGACTCCACACCGGCGACAAGGGCGGCACCTACTGGCTGAACGCGGGCCTGGCCGACGTGTGGTTCCGCGGACGCCTGGCCCGAGCGCTCGGAAACCCCGACGCCCCCGCCTCCGCGGGCCCCGGCGGGAGTACCGCCGTCCCGGGCGACGACGGTTCGCCCCGGCCGGGGCCCGCCCGTCTGCCGGAAACCGATCACGCCGCGACCGACCCGGAGGTGCCCGTATGACCCCCGCAACACCCGTACCCGCACCGGCTGCGCCCGTCGCGGTCCCGGTGCACCGGCGGGTCGCGGACCTCGCCGCCACGCACATCGGCGCCTGGCAGCAGGGATACCTCCAGGACAGGCCCCAGGCCGTCGCGGCCTTGGCCCGCCTGCGCCGTGGTGCGGGCCGTGAGGCAGGCGAGACCCCCGACCTGTGGAGCTTGATCGACACCGACCCGCTGCACACTCAGATTGAGGGGACGCGGCCGCTGGGCGAGCTGGAGCTGGTGCGCGCTGAGAACGCGCTGCACGCCGCCTGCACCCTGTGGGCGTTCCACCAGCAGTCCCGCGGCACGCCCATGCACCGCCGGCACGCCTGGGAACGGCCCGGCGGCCTGGGCGCGGCGGTGAGGCGCCTGATGCCGGCCGACGGCATCGACGAGCCCGTCCGCAAGCGTCTGGTCCGCGCGGGCACCGCCCCCGACCTCGTCACGCTCGCCCAGCGGCTGCGCGACATCGTCACCCTGCTGCGCCGCGACGACATCCCGCTCGACTACGCCCTCCTGGCCGGCCAGCTCTACCTCTGGCAGTGGCCCGAGGGGCCCGCCACCGTCCGCCGCGCGTGGGGCCGCTCCTTCCACGAGCAGCGACAGACCCAGCAGGCCTCGGACGAGAACACCACCCCGGACAGCGAATAAGGACACCTCGTGAACCGCATCTTCCTGGACGTGCACGCCCTGCAGACCGTCCCGCCCAGCAATCTCAACCGGGACGACACGGGCGCGCCCAAGACGGCCGTCTACGGTGGCGTCCCCCGCGCCCGTGTCTCCAGCCAGGCATGGAAGCGTGCCATCCGCACCTACTTCAAGGACGAGCACCTCCTGGACCCCGCCGAGCTGGGCGTGCGAACCAAGAAGGTCGTGGAACTCCTGGCCGACCGGATCACCGCCCTCGACCCGTCCGTCGGACAGGAGACCGCGCTCACGCTCGCCGACGAGATCATCAAGGCAGCGGGCATCAAGACCGAGGTCCCCAAGCGGAAAGCCGATCAGGCGAAGAAGGACGCAAACCCTGTCCCCGCCCCCGCTCCTGAGAGCAAATACCTGGTCTTCCTCAGCTCCCGGCAACTCGACGGCCTGGCCCGCCACGCCCTCGAAGGCGCAGCCGACATCACGGCCTTTCTGAAGACCAAGGAGAACAAGGCCCGGGCCAAGGAACTCGCGGACCTGCGCCACTCCGTGGACATCGCCCTGTTCGGCCGTATGGTCGCCGACGTCGCCGACATCAACGTCGACGCCGCCGTGCAGGTCGCACACGCTCTCAGCGTCCACCGGGTGGACAACGAGTCCGACTACTACACAGCCGTCGACGACGAGAACACCGACGAGGAGACCGGCGCCGGAATGATCGGCACCGTCGACTTCAACTCCGCGACCCTCTACCGCTACGCCGCGCTCGGCGTGCACCAGCTCGCCGGCAACCTCGGCCAGGGCCTGCGCGAGGACGAACCGCGCACCGAGCCGGTACGCCGCGCCGTCGAGGCGTTCGTGCATGCCTTCGTCTCCTCCCTGCCCACCGGGAAGATCAACACCTTCGGGCACCACACCCAGCCCGACGCCGTCGTCGTCAGGCTGCGTACCACGCGGCCGATCAGCTATGTCGCCGCCTTCGAGGACCCGGTCCGCAGCGACGGCGGCGGCCACCTGCGCGAGGCCGCAGACCGGCTCGCCGCCTACGCCGCCGAGGTCGAGCGTGCCTACGGCGACCCCGACACCACCCTCACCTGGGTCCTGCGCGTCGGCCCCGCCACGCACAAACTCGCCGAGCTCGGCACCGAGACCGGCAGCCAGCGCGAACTCGCCGCCGCCGTCGCCCGGGCCGTTGCCGAGCGCCTGGAGAAGCCCGCATGAGCCGCACGGGCGTCCTCGCCCTCCGCCTGGCAGGCCCCTTGCAGTCCTGGGGCGCCGCCTCCCGCTTCACCCGCCGCACCACCGAATCGGCCCCGACCAAGAGCGGCGTCGTCGGCCTGCTCGCCGCGGCCGCCGGCATCGAACGCGGCGACGACACGAGCCTGGCCCCTCTGGCGGCGCTCCGCTTCGGCGTCCGCGTCGACCAGCCCGGCACCCGCATCCGGGACTTCCACACCGCCCACCACGGCGTCACCGGCGCGTCCATGCCCCTGTCCGAACGCTTCTACCTCGCCGACGCCGTCTTCGTCGCCGCACTCGAAGGCGACCACACCCTGCTCACCACCCTGCACGACGCCCTGCGCACCCCGGCGTACCCGCCCTACCTCGGACGGCGCTCCTGCCCGCCCACCGAACCGGTCGGCCTCGGACTGTACGCCGACACCCGCCTGGAGGACGTACTGATCCGTGTGCCCTGGCAGGCCTCCGACTGGTACCAAAGGCGCCACCCCACCCCGCACACCCTGACCGTGCTGCGCGAGAGGGCACCCGGCGAGCCCGTCACAGCGGCAGACGTCCTGCGCGACCAGCCGGTCAGCTTCGACGCCGCACACCGGCGGCACACACTGCGCACCATCGTCACCACCCCCGTGCCCACCCCTGTCCCGGCCGGCGGCGGCCCGCGGGATACGCACGATCCGTTCGCCGCCCTCGATGTCCTGGAGGATGACAGCGCCTGATGTTCATCACCCGCTTCCGCGTCAACACCGCGCGGCCCGGCGCCCGCCGCCTGCTGTCCTCACCCCAGGCCATGCACGCGGCCGTCATGTCCTCCTTCCCGCACATCCTGCCCTCCGACACCCCACAGCCCGGCGCACCACGCGTCCTGTGGCGCCTGGACCAGCAAGCCCGCGCCGAGGTACTGCTCTACATCGTCAGCCCCGAGCGCCCCGACCTGACCCACCTGGTCGAGCAGGCCGGATGGCCCGCCGCCGCCGGCCCCGACAACCCCGGCTGGCAGACCCGCCCCTACGCCCCGCTCCTGGACCGGCTGACCGCCGGTGACCGCTGGGCGTTCCGCCTGACCGCGAACCCCGTGCACACCATCCGCCGCACAGAAGGCGAACCCCGCAAGATCACCGCCCACCTCACACCCATCCACCAGATGGGCTGGCTGCTCGACGAAAAACGCCAAGAACGCCTCGGCTTCCGCGTCTGCGAGAAACCGGCCGGCCGCCGGCTCCTGCCCGAAGGCACCACCCACCAACAGCGCCCCCACCCCGGCGACCGCTACGAACTGGCCATACGAGACACACGGTCCCTCGCCTTCGACAAGACCCGCAGCGCCGGCGGCCGCCGGGACAAGCCGGTCACCGTCGTCACCGTCACCTTCGAAGGACGCCTGGAGATCACCGACCCCGACGCCCTGCGCCGCACCCTCACCCAGGGCATCGGCCGGGCCCGCGCCTACGGCTGCGGCCTCCTCACCCTCGCCCCCCTCACCCCGCCCACCCCGAAGACACCATGAGCACACCCTCCCAGCGCCCCGCACTGACCCCCCGCCAGCTCACCCGCACCGACGAACGCCTCTCCTTCGTCTACCTGGAACGCTGCACGGTCCACCGCGACGCCAACGCCATCACCGCCCAGGACGCCGAAGGCACCACCCACATCCCCTCGGCGACCATCAACACCCTCCTCCTCGGCCCCGGAACACGCGTCACCCACCAGGCCATGAGCGTGCTCGGCGAGACCGGCGCGGCAGTCTGCTGGGTCGGCGAACACGGCGTGCGCTACTACGCCTCCGGCCGCGCCCTCAGCCGCTCCTCCGCCCTCATGGAGGCCCAGGCCCGGCAATGGGCCAACCCGCGCAGCCGCCTCGCCGTCGCGCGCGAGATGTACCGGCTGCGGTTCCCGGACGAGGACCCGGCCGGCCTCACCAGGAACGAATTGCTCGGCCGCGAGGGACGACGGCTCAAGGCCTGCTACCGTGCCCAGGCCGCCCGCACCGGCGTGCCCTGGCGGGGCCGCCGCTACACCCCCGGCGACTTCGCCAGCGGCGACGCCGTCAACCAGGCCATCACCGCCGCCGCCCAGTGCATGTACGGCATCGCCCATGCCGTCGTCACCTCCCTGGGATGCAGCCCGGCTCTCGGTTTCGTCCACTCCGGCCACGAACTGTCCTTCGTCCTGGACATCGCCGACCTCTACAAGACGGACATCGGCATTCCGGTCGCCTTCGACGTGGCCGCACACGGCGAGGAGGACGTCGGCTCCCGCACCCGCCGCGCGCTGCGAGACCGCATCAACGAGACATCCTTGCTGGGCCGGTGCGTCGACGACATCAAACGCCTCCTGCTACCGCAGACGGTCACAACCCCGGACCCCGGCGACGACCGGGACATCGTCACGCTCCAGAGCGACCACAACCACCAGGTCGCCTCCGGCGTCAACTACGACGGGCCTGATTACGGGGACGAACTCTGGTGACCGTCATCGTCCTCACCAACTGCCCCGCCGGACTACGCGGCTTCCTCACACGCTGGATGCTGGAAATCTCCGCCGGCGTGTTCGTGGGCAACCCCTCAGCCCGCATCCGCGACGCGCTCTGGGCTGAAATCCAGCAGTACGCGGGGCAAGGCCGCGCCCTGCTCGCCCACACCACCAACAACGAACAGGGCTTCACCTTCCGCACCCACGACCACGCCTGGCATCCAGCCGACCACGAAGGCATCACCCTGATCCGCCGCCCCGACCCGAACGCACCCCCCACCGCTCCGGCTCCCCGGAGGGGCCCGCCATCCGGCTGGAGCAGAGCCGCCAAACGCCGAAGGTTCGGGAGAGGCTGATGCACACCAGAAGCCATTTGCCCCATTTGCCGGAGTTGGAGAAAGTGCTCGGAAACCGGCCCCAGCGCCAGTAAAACCGCAGGTCATTCAGTCTGCTCCCCGCGCCCGCGGGGATGGTCCCACCCCGCCGAGCGGCACCTTCTCGCCGTCGATCTGCTCCCCGCGCCCGCGGGGATGGTCCCTCCCTGAAGAGGACGCTTTCGACGCCGCGCTGCTGCTCCCCGCGCCCGCGGGGATGGTCCCGCCACCCATTCCTCCGTCTTCGGGCCCGTGGACTGCTCCCCGCGCCCGCGGGGATGGTCCCTTGCCTTTGCAGGCCGAGGTGACCGACGCGATCTGCTCCCCGCGCCCGCGGGGATGGTCCCCCCAATCACCCACACACCGGGCAAACGCCCCACTGCTCCCCGCGCCCGCGGGGATGGTCCCGCCACTGTTGCAGGTTTTCGGCTTGATGTGGACTGCTCCCCGCGCCCGCGGGGATGGTCCCCAGGCACCCAGACCAGCAGCCGACGACCCCGACTGCTCCCCGCGCCCGCGGGGATGGTCCCGACACGGACCCGTACTTCTCGGTCAGGTGCTCCTGCTCCCCGCTCCCGCGGGGATGGCCCCTCCACGGTGCGACGCATCACGGCTGCCGTAGCCTGCTCCCCGCGCCCGCAGGGATGGTCCCGTCCCATCGGGCGCCCGGCGGGCGAGCTCGCGCTGCTCCCCGCGCCTGCGGGGATGGTCCCGCCTACAACCCGAATGAGAACAGCATCGCCCACTGCTCCCCGCGCCTGCGGGGATGGCCCCCGACCACCAGCGAGAGGAACCTGAGATGACCGCTGCTCCCCGCGCCCGCGGGGATGGCCCCGTGGTGGGCGGCGTCGGGCTGGCGGAACCCTCGCGGGGGTCGCGGCGTGGTGTTGTACGTGAACCCGATCAACGAGACGCACATCAGAGAGCCGGGGCTTGTCGTGGTCGACGTCGCGGCTGCCGATGGACGCAACCGCTGCGGCGACCTCACTGCGCCGGTAGAACGGTGGGAACCCGTGAGGAGGCCAGACCGTTCGCGGCGTACTTGGCGCGCGCCCGGAGGTCCTTCTTGCGGGCTCGTCTCCGGGGGGACAGTTCACGGATGCGGAGCGGGAGTACGCCGCGACCCCGGCCAGTGGTTGCCTGGGCGCGGGTGCGGGGCCCCTGGGTGGGTTCATAGCCTGGTGGTGCTCGGGGTGAGTGGGAGAGGTGTGCCATGCCCCGTACGATCTGGTCCGGCGCGATTACCTTCGGCCTGGTCACGGTGCCGATCAACGTGGTCGGTGCGTCGGAGGACCACAGCATCCACTTCCACCAGTACCACTTGCCCGACCAGGGCCGGGTCCGCTACCGCAAGGTGTGCGAGCTGGAGGACCGCGAGGTCCCCCAGGACGAGATCGGCAAGGGATACGAGCTGACGAAGACGCAGCTCATCCCGGTCACGGACGACGACCTCGCGAACCTGCCCCTGCCGACCGCGAAGGCGATCGAGATCGACGCGTTCGTGCCACTGGAGTCGGTCGACCCGATCCGGATCGCCGAGGG